>JAMXLO010000113.1 GCA_024280945.1 Acetobacteraceae bacterium | reverse complement strand
TCGCCGTGGCAGCGTTCACGGCACTTCGGTTGCCGGAACAGGCGCGCCGCTTTGGTCAGGCGGCACTGAACCTAGGTGCGACGCGCACAGAGGTGATCGAGGCGATCGTGCAGACCGCGCCGCACAGTGGCTTTCCACCGGCGCTGAATGTGCTGAACAATCTGTCGGACATATTGCGCTGAGCGGATCGCGCGTGGCAGCTTCGCGGCGGAAAAACAGAGGAGGACACGCATGCCTCAGATCGCCGGTGGGTGTCTTTGCGGCAAGGTGCGTTATTCAGCGAGCGGAGATCCGGCCTTTGTCGGTGTCTGCCATTGCACCGACTGCCAAAGGTTCACCGGTAGCGCTTTTGCGGCGGTTGTTGGGGTGCCGAAGGGCGCGCTGACGGTCCAAGGTGAACTCGCCACGTACAGCAAGGCCGGCGACACCGGGAAGGCGACCTATCGCCGATTTTGCCCGCAGTGTGGGTCGTCGGTGATGGACGAGGGAGATGCGCTTCCTGACATCGTCATGGTGGGCGTGGGAACGCTGGATGACGCGAGCTGGGTGAAGCCGGGAATGCAGATCTACTGCGACAGTGCGCAGCCCTGGGTGCATCTGGGTGGGAACATACAGAGCTTCCCGAAGATGCCGGGTTGATCAGAGCATAAAATTAAGTGCGCCGAGTCCGGCGGCCATCAGCGCGCCGGCCACCACGACGATCCACGGCGGCACGGTCCAGAGCGTGAGCGCAAGAAAAGCAGCAAGCGCCAAGCCGAAACCAGCGGGCGTGTGCACACCGGCGGTCCAGACCGGCGAATAGAGGGCAGCGAGCAGTACGCCGACGACGGCGGCGTTCACGCCGCGCAGCATCGCCTGCATATGTTCGCGTCGGCGCAGCGTATCCCAGAACGGGATCAGCGCTGTGATCAACAAGAATGACGGCGCGAAAATCGCCACCAATGCAATCAGGCTGCCGGCCACACCATTCGGCGGTGGTGTCATCACTGCGCCAAGATATGCGGCAAAGGTGAACAGGGGGCCGGGCACCGCCTGTGCTGCGCCATAGCCGGCGAGGAAGGTGTCATTGCTTACCCAGCCGCCAGGTACGACGGCTGCCTGCAGCAAAGGCAGCACGACGTGACCGCCGCCGAAGACCAGCGAGCCGGCGCGATAGAATGCACCGAACAGTCGCAAGGACTGGCTGTTCACAACGGCGGCCAGCGTCGGCAGAAATAGCAGAAGCACGAAGAACAGGATGATTGCGCACGACGCTATTCCACGGTGCAGGGACACTCCAAGCGGCACATGGTCTGACGCATCCCTCGCGGTGAGTCGGGGAAGCAGCAAGAGGCCGGCGGTGGCTCCCAGGACGATGGCTCCAATTTGGCCTACGGACGACGGGACGGCGAGGGCGATCAGTGCCGCCGCTACGGCGAGCGTTGCACGCGGCCGGTCCGGCGCCAGGCTCTGCGCCATCCCCCAAACCGCCTGCGCCACAACTGCGACAGCAACGAGCTTCAGGCCTTTGAGCCAAGTGGCATTCGAGACATCGCCGAGTGTCTGTACACCGTATGCGAAGGCCAGCATCAGCACTGCCGACGGCAACGTGAAGCCGATCCAGGCGGCCAGCATGCCGAGTGGGCCGGCACGCAACAGACCGATCGACATGCCGAGTTGGCTCGATGCCGGGCCGGGCATGAACTGGCACAATGCGACGAGATCGGCAAAGGCGCCCTCGGGCAGCCAGCGACGACGCTCGACGAACTCGGCGCGGAAGTAGCCGATATGCGCCACCGGACCGCCGAACGACGTGCAGCCCAGGCGCAGAAAGACCAGCAGCACTTCCAGGACGCGGGCGTTGCCTGTCACGATTGCACGAGGGCGAAGGAGACCAGGGAATGATCGCGCAAGAGATGCACTCCGCCGTGAAGGTCTGCATGTTCGACCAATACGGCACGGTGGTCGATATGCAGGGCGGACTGGTGGAAGCGGCGACCCCATTTCTGCGGGCGAAAGGCTGGCAGGGGAATCCGAACTCCTTTGTGACCTGGTGGCGGCGGACGCATTTCGAGAACTCGATGATCGACGCGCTGCTGCACCGGGAACATACGCCTTATCGCGAGATCGGCGAGCGATCCGTCGCTTATGTGCTGGACCGCGCGGGTGTCAGCTACACGATGGACGAGGTGCGGAGCCTGGTGGACCATATCGTGCGGCTGCGACCGTTTCCTGAGGTTCCTGCTGCCTTGGATCGGCTGCGCACGCGCTATCGCCTCGTGGTGTTGTCGAATGGTGATACTGACATGCTGGAGGCAGCGAAGCCGCATCATGGGATCGCATTCGAACGGACGATCTCGGTCGCAGTGGCCAATGCCTTCAAGCCGCACGTCGCGACCTATACGAAGGCGGTGGAAATCGTCGGCGTGCGGATGGAGGAAGTACTGTTCATCGCCAATCACGCGTTTGACTGCATCGGCGCGAAGGCAGCCGGAATGCGCACGGCGTTCATCGACCGCCGGCGTCGGCCGTTTGGCGCCACACCGCATCAGCCCGATCTGCTGGTGCCCAGCATGACTGCGCTGGCAGACGTTCTGGTGTGAGGGACGGACCCCTCAGGCGCGTTCCAGCCATCCTGCGTAACGGTCGCGCAGGTTCGTCTTCAACACTTTGCCCGTCGCGGTGTGCGGCAGTTCATCGACAAAGACCACATCGTCGGGCAGCCACCACTTCGCGACCTTGTCCGAGAGGAAGCGCAGCAACTCGTCCTTGGTTACATCGGCGCTCGGTTTGCGATGAATCAGCAGCAGCGGCCGTTCCTGCCAGGTCGGATGACGAGCGGCGATCACTGCAGCCTCCAGCACCGCGGGATGGCTGACCGCCAGATTCTCAAGTTCGATCGAACTGATCCACTCGCCACCTGACTTGATCACGTCCTTGGCGCGATCGGTGATGGTGATGAACCCTTCTTGGTCCATGTGTGCCACGTCACCGGTGCGGAACCACCCGTCATCGTCGACCACCTTCCCACCAGCGCCTTTGAAGTAGCTGGACAACACCCATGGTCCGCGCACCTGGATCTCGCCGATCGAGCGTCCGTCGCGCGGCAGTTCCCGGCCCTCGTCGTCCACGATGCGCACCTCGGCGCCGTAGATCGTGCGACCTTGCTTGAGGTGGACCGGCATGCGCTGTTCAAGATCCAGATCGGCCTGGCGTGCCAACAGGCTGCCGCACGTGCCAAGCGGGCTCATTTCCGTCATGCCCCAGGCGTGCAGCATGGTGGCGCCGAAATAGGCGTGCGCCTTCTCGATCACCACGCGCGGCACGGCGCTGCCGCCTGACAGCACGCGCTTGAGTTTCAAGTGGCGCTGGTCGGTGGTGTTGAGATTCTGTTCCATCCAGGCGAACAGGTTCAGCCACACCGTCGGCACCGCCCCACAGAACGTTATGTCCTCGTCGCGAATCAGTTCGAACAGGCTGGCGCCGTCGAGCTTCATCCCAGGCAGGACGATTTTGGCGCCGGTGCCCGCCGCGGCGAACGGAATGCCCCAGCAGTTGACATGAAACAACGGCGCACACAGCAGCAGCGAATCGCGCGCGCATATCGCCATCGTATCGGCTGCCATCAATGCGAAGCTGTGCAGCACTGCGGAGCGATGGCTCTGCAGCACGCCTTTCGGATTGCCGGTCGTGCCGGAGGTATAGCAGAGCGCCGATGCGGTGTTCTCGTCGAAGCTGGGCCACGCGTAGTCATCACTCTCGTCAGCCAACAGCTGCTCATAGCAAAGCAGATTTGGAACATTGACGGCTGGCATCGCATCCCGTTCGCACAGCGCAACATAACCCTTCACGCGTGACAGCTGCGGGGCGAGCTGTTCAACCAGTGGCGCGAACGTCACATCAAAGAACACATAGCTGCCCTCCGCATCATCGACGATGAAGCGGACCTGTTCGGGGAACAGCCGAGGGTTCACCGTGTGCAGGACGGCGCCACTGCATGTGACGCCAAAGTAGATTTCCAGATGCCGGCTGTGATTCCAGGCCAGCGTGACGATGCGCTCGCTGCGGTTTACGCCGAGACGCTGCAGTGCGTTGGCGACCTGGCGCGCCCGCCGCGCAATCGTGGCCCAGTTGCTGCGAACGATCGGCCCCTCCACCGATCGGGAGATGATCTCGATTGCGCCATGATATCTCTCGGCGTAGTCGAGCAACGACGAGATCAGCAGTGGCCGCTGCTGCATCAGCCCGAACATGGTGGCCGCTCCCTTGCATCCGATTTGTTGCCAGCGATCAAACCGCCGCGCGCTGCCGGGATCAAGCGGGGATGGGTCTGTGCGGAATACCCAATGCGGCGCAGATGGCGCGGTAGAGTTCGTCGTACGGCACAGGTTTGCGCAGGATCGGGAATGCGCTGCTGGCCGGGATCACAGCGTCGTTGTAGCCCGACGTGAGAAGAATCGGCAGCTTTGGGTGGCGGTCACGCACCTGCACCGCGAGATCGACGCCATTCATCGCATCGGGCATGACCACGTCGGTCAGCAGCAGATCGATACCGTCTGTCCCCGAATCGAGGCGTCGCAAAGCCTTGCGGGCGCGGTCCACCACCTCCACGCGGAAGCCCATCGTGGTCAGCATCTGCGCCGTGACGTCGGCCACCTGCGGATTGTCCTCGACCAGCAATATGCTGCCGCTGAGCGTGCTCGACCCTGTTGTCTTATCCGCGGGCTGTGCCACAGGGAGCTGCTTGTCGGAACGTGGAAGCCGAACGGTGATCGAAGTGCCCTGGCCCGGCGTACTCTCCAGGCTGACTGATCCGCCTGACTGCTGCGCGAAACCGTAGACCTGGCTGAGGCCGAGGCCGGTACCCTCGCCTGGCTGCTTGGTGGTGAAGAACGGATCGAAGACCTTGCTGATCACATCGGCCGGGATGCCGATCCCGCTGTCGCGCAAAGTGATGGCGACGTGGTCGCGGCTCAATGTCGTGACGCTGGGCGGGCTGTTGTGCACAGAGATGTCGAATGTGCCGCCGTGTGGCATGGCGTCGCGCGCATTCACCGCGATATTCAGCAACGCCATTTCGAGCTCCGCCACATCGACCTCGATTGGCCAGATCTCCTTGGCGACCTCGATGTGCATCTGAATGTTGCCGCGCAAGGAGGCCGGCAGCATTTCAGCGATCCGCGGCATTTCCAGACGCAGATCGATAAGCTGCGGCGTGCCGACATGGCGACGCGAGAATGACAACAACTGCCGCGTCAGCGCCACACCACGCTCCGTGGCACGCAGGATGTTCGCCATCTGCCTGACGGTGTTGCCGGGTTGCCGCCGCGCCAGTTCGGCGTTGCCGCCGATCACTGCAAGCAAGTTGTTGAAGTCGTGCGCGACACCACCGGTAAGCTGACCGATTGCCTCCATCTTCTGCGCCTGGCGCAATTGCGCCTCGAGCTGCTCGCGCTCGGTGACATCGCGTGCCGAGGTGATGACGAAGCGATCTTCGCCGTCGGCCATTTCTGGCACCAGCACGAACATCACGTCGATCGTGGTGGTGCGGCCGTTGAGTGTACGGCGCGCCACATAGTGTTGCGGCTGCCCCGTCTGCAGGCATTTGCGCAGCAGGCGCATCGGCAGCTCAGCGGCTTCGGGGCCCAGAATCTCCGCCGCCGTTCGCCCGATCACCTGATCGCGCGGCAACCCATAGGCGGCTTCGCAGGCTGGATTGATATCGGCGAAGACGCTGCTTCCGTCGGGGGACACACGCTGCAAGGTCAGCCAGTCTACCGAGTTGACGAAGAAGGCCTGCAGCTGCGCCCGGCTGGATGCGAGTTCGGCGGTGCGCTCTGCTGCCTGTTGCGCCAGCCGTCGGTTCAGCAATCGCAGTCGGGTTTCGCTTTCCAGCAGAGCTTCGGTCATCCGACGGCGATCTTCGATGTTCTCGATGACGCCCAGCGTATAGAGGATGTTGCCGTCGGCATCGCGGATCGCCGCGACGTTCACGTTGACCCACAACGGGTCACCGGACTTGCGAAGAAAGCGCTCCTCCACCTGGATTTGCGGCGCCGATCCATCGATCAGCGATCTGGCCAGCTGGTTGCATAACGCGCGATCATCCGGATGCACCACATCGAGGAAGCTGCGACCGACAAGTTCCTCCTCGGTATAGCCAAGCATGTCGCACAGCGCCGGATTGACGGAGCGGAAGCGAAAGTCCAGACCGGCCATCGCCTTGCCGAGTGGACTTTGCTCGAACAGACGGCGGAACCGTTCCTCGCTTTCCCGCAGCGCGGCCTCGGCGAGCTTGCGGTCGGAGATGTCGATGTCGACGCCGCTGCTGCGCACGACAGTCCCGTTAGCGTCCCGCACGAAGCGGCCGCGGCCCAGGATCCAGCGGACCTCGCCATCCGGGCGGATGATGCGGTACTCGACCTGGTAACTGTCGTTGCCGCTGGCCGCTGCGTCCTGCATGGCCTGCAGCACACGGGCGCGATCCTGCGGATGGCGAAGCCGGCGTGTGGTTTCGATCGAAACCGGACGGTCTGTTGGTTCCAGGCCCATGATGCGGAAGAACTGCGGCCTGGCGCGAAGCAGGGAGGGGCCTAGTTCGATATCCCAGATACCGATCCCCGCCGCCTCTTCCGCAAGGTCGAGCAGCTCTTCCCGATCATGGAACGGGGGCGCGTCCGCAGACCCGCCATCGATCATACGGGCGGTGCGTTGGTCACGAATCTGCGATGGCACGTCCACCATGGCGCCACTGTTACAAGCAGTGGCCGCATCACGAAATGGCTCAAGCCGATATCACAACGAATTGACCCTCAACTATGCGCCAATGCGCAGCCGCCCTGGTCGGCCGGACGGAAGGCTTCGCCGGCGGGTATTGTCCGACGGAGCGTGTAATAGTCCCAAGGTTCCTTCGACTGTTCGGGCGACTTCACCTCAAACAGATACATGTCGTGGATCACACGACCGTCAGCCCGGACCTTACCCTTGCCGAACAGCGGATCATCGGTCGGCATGTTCTTCATCTGGCTTACGGCGGCTCTGCCGCTTGCCGTGGCCTTGTCGGTGCCCAGAGCGGCAACGGCCTTGAGGTAGTGCAGGACCGCCGCGTATTGGCCGGCGTGACCGGAGCCGGGCACGACGCCCGCGAACCGTGCGGCATATCGTTTCGAAAATTCGCGAGTGCCAACATTCATGTTCCAGTAGAAGGCTTCCGTCAGCAGCACGCCCTGTGCTTGCCGCAGACCGAGGCCATGCACGTCGTGGATCAGGAACAACAATCCGGCGACCCTTTGCCCACCCTTGATGATGCCGAACTCCGCTGCCTGCTTGATGCAGTTCACCGTGTCTGCACCACCGTTGGCCAACCCGATTGCCTTTGCACCGCTCGCCTTCGCCTGCACGAGGAAGGAGGAGAAATCCGTGGTGCCGGGGAACGGTGCGAGTGCCTGGCCGAGTACTTTGCCGCCGGCCGCAGTGACGAAGCCCGCGGCGTCTTTCTGCAGTGAATGACCGAAGGCATAATCCGCGGTGATGAAGAACCACGTGTCGGCGCCTTCCTTGATGCTGGCATCGACCACACCGTGCGACATCGACCAGGTATCGTGCACCCAGTGCAGGTGATTGGGCCCACAACGAGGGCCGGTGATGTCCGCCGAAGCGGCGCCAGTGAAGATCGCCACCTTGTCCTTCGCCTTTGCCAGGTCGCTCAGCGCGAAGGCGGCCGACGAGAGCGGCACATCCGTGATCAGGTCCACGCCTTTGTTGTCGAACCAGTCAGTGGCGATGGCGAGCGCAACATCGGGCTTCAGCTGGAAGTCGGCCTGCACCAATTCGGCCTTGATGCCCGGATGCGCCCGCGTAAAGTCCTCGATCGCCATCTGAGCGCCGAGCACCGAACCGGGGCCGGTATTCGCGGCATACGGGCCGGTCATGTCGCTGAGCACACCGATGCGGATCGGCTTTTCGGCGGCTCGCAACCTGCGCGGCAAGGCAGCGGCGGCGGCTCCCGCGCCGAGCAATATGCGGCGAGCGATAGGTATCTGCTGCATCCGTTCTTTCCTGGTTGCTTTCAGCTGCGCACCAGGGCGCAGTTACCTTGATCGAGCGGTCGAAACGCCTGATCCGCCGGGATCGTTCGGCGGAGCGTGTAATAGTCCCATGCCTCGTTCGACTGCGCCGGTGACTTCACCTCGAACAGGTACATGTCGTGAATGACCCGCCCATCGAGCCGCACTTTGCCCTTGCCAAACAATGGGTCGCCGGTCGGGGTCGCTTTCATCTGCTGTATCGCTGCGCGACCGCTCGCGATCGCCTTGTCGACGCCCATCGCTGTGGCGCATTTAAGATAATGCATTACGCCGGAGTATTGGCCGGCATGCACAGATCCGGGCACGACACCGTTGAAGCGTGCAGCGAAGCGTTTGCTGAATTCGCGCGTGCCGTCATTCAGGTTCCAGTAGAACGGTTCGGTGAGCAACACGCCTTGCGCGGAAGCAAGTCCCACCCCGTGGACATCGTGAATCAGGAAGATCAGTCCAGCCACCTTCTGGCCACCTTTCATGATGCCGAACTCGGCGGCCTGCTTGATGCAATTCACGGTGTCATTGCCGCCGTTAGCCAGGCCGACCGCCTTTGCCCCGCTGGCCTTTGCCTGCACCAGGAACGAGGAGAAATCCGTGGTGCCGGGGAATGGCGCCAGCGCCTGGCCGAGCACCTTGCCGCCGGCGGCAGTGACGAAGCTCGCCGCATCCTTTTGCAACGAATGGCCGAAGGCGTAGTCCGCGGTGATGAAGAACCAGCTGTCAGCGCCTTCCTTCACCGAGGCATCGACCACTCCATGCGGCATCGACCAGGTATCATAGACCCAGTGCAGATGGTTGGGCCCGCAACGCGCGCCGGTGATATCGGCGGACGCACCACCGGTGAAGATGGCGACTTTGTCCTTCTGCTTGGCGAGGTCGCTGACGGCAAAGGCCGCGGATGACAGTGGAACGTCGGTGACAACATCGACGCCCTTGTTGTCATACCAATCGGCTGCAATGGCCAGAGCGACGTCGGGCTTGAGCTGCAGATCGGCCTGCACAACTTCTGCTTTTACACCAGGATGCGCGCGCATGAAGTCCTCGACTGCCATCTGCGCGCCGAGCACCGAGCCGGGACCAGTGTTTGCTGCGTAGGCGCCGGTCATATCGGTCAGCACGCCGATCCGGATCGGCTTGTCCGCGGCGCGCAGGCCGCGCGGCAGCGCCCCGGCAGCAAGTCCGGCGCCAAGCAGCGCGCGTCGTCTGATCGATACCTGCATCACGTCCTCCCTGTTGTTAACGCAGTTTAAACGACTGTAGCGGTCGGCGCCTAGCCAGTGCACGATCCACTGGCCAACGGCTCGCAACGGAGACCGGTAGGAAAACGCTTCGCCTGGCCGCCTGAACAGCGGGAACGGCATGGCGGGATGTTCGAGGCTCCGGCAAGGGCGCCTGCCGTTGGCTCTCCACATGACAGTACTTGAAGGATACCGGCGACAACCATGAACGGCTTGTTAGTTCTGAAGTGTTAGGGTGCATCTGACACCGAAAGGGTGCGCACGCCTCTGCGTGTTGGGCCGCCAAAAATGGCCAGGTGATTTGGTCGTGTCGTGGTTGCACCTGGATCTCGCCCGCCGTTATCAGACTTGACCGCCGAGCAACTGCGCCAGCGGGCGCGCGAATATCGATCGATGGCGGAAGGTGCTACGACCGCTCAGATCAGAGATGCGCTCAAGCGGTTGGCCGATCGTTTTGACGAATTGGCGGAGAGGCGGGACTATGCCGATCCCAATCAGATGTGAATTGGCTGCGCCCCATCCGCGCTTTCACGAGGGCGTGCTGCCGGGATTCCAGTAGGAGATCGTCAACCGCGGTGACGTATCTTCCTGCATGATTACTGGACCTGCCCTGGCATGGAACCCTCAAGAGCACTGCGTACGAGAGTAATGCGCCGAGTTCAGGTGCAGACGCATGTGCACATCGCAGCCATCAACCTGATTCGTCGCCATTACAGCGGTGATGGCGTGTTTCTGGCGGTGATGCTGTCGCTTACCTGCGTGTTGATCGTCTCCTGCGCGATCAGCATGCGCTGAGTGGTATCGTTGCAGCCTACGCAGGCAACATCAAGACAAGGCGTTGATCAAACGATGTCTGACTATGTAAGGCGATCGCTCATCACGATCTTTGCTTTGGGGGCCATGATTTCATCCGTCATGGCATTGGCACCTGATGCACTGTGGTCCGCAGTCGTGCGCCTGATGTAGTTCTGGCGGCCCTAGGAGCCGGAACCACTGAAGCGCGGAACGCCACTCCGGCATTGCGAAGACCGCAGGCGAAGCGTGGGGGGACGAAGCAATCCCGGGCGAGGTGCGCACCTGACGCGAGGTTGCTTCCCCCGGTTTTCGCGGGGGTCGCAATGACACGTCAGGTTGACCTACGCTTTACTGGTAGCAGGCGCTTTACTGATAGCAGGCGCTTTACTGATAGCAAGTGGGCGACCAGCGCGGCGGCCGGCCATGGCGTATTGATGCGCCTGGGTCATAATAGGCACACTTGCTGTAGCTTCGGTCAATCGCCAAGGGAGGGGACTGATGCGCGCGGATCAGGCAGTCATCGAGGTTCTGAAGCGTGAGGGTGTCACCACGTTGTTCTGTTTCCCGACGACGTCGGTGATCGAGACGGCGGTGGCCGGCGGATTGCGCCCGATCATCTGCCGCCAGGAACGCGTCGGGGTCGATATGGCGGACGGCTATTCGCGGGTCACCAACGGGCGGCCGCCAGGCGTGTTCGCCATGCAGTATGGACCGGGCGCGGAGAATGCGTTTCCCGGCATCGCGACCACGTTCTCCGATTCCGTGCCCGTGCTGTTCCTGCCGCTCGGCCATGCCCGCGAGCAGGCGCAGGTGTTCCCGATGTTCCACGCCAGCCGTACCTATGCTTCGGTGACCAAGCAGGTCGAGCACGTTATCGTGCCGGAGCAGGTGCCGGCAGCGATGCGCCGTGCGTTCAGTCAGCTGAAGAATGGTCGGCCGGGGCCGGTTATGGTGGAGCTGCCACGCGACCTGCTAGCGCTGGAAATCGGCAATGATGCGCTGGAGCACCAGGCCGTGCGCAGGACGCGCACCGCACCCGACACGGAAGACGTCGAGGATGCTGCGCGCCTGCTGGTGGAGGCGTCCTGCCCGCTGATTCTCGCCGGCCAGGGCGTGCTGTACGCCGAAGCGAGCGACGATCTGGTCCGGCTCGCAGAGCTGCTACAAAGCCCAGTGATGACGACGGTGGATGGTAAGAGCGCGTTCCCCGAGGATCACGCGCTGGCGTTGGGTTCCGGCGGCAACGGCTTCACCGGGCATGGGGCGCATTTCCTGTATTCGCGCGCCGATCTGATCCTGGCGATCGGCAGCGGTCTAAACCGGCATCCGCTGACGACACCGCCGCTGCCGAATGGCGTGCGGATCATCCACGCCACGAACGACACGCGGGATCTGCACAAGAGCTATGCGACCGATGTGGCGCTGCTGGGGGACGCGAAGCTGACCTTAGCGGCGCTGGCCGAGGCGGTGAAGGAACGCCTTGGGGGGCGGCTGCTCAATCGCTCGCCCGCCGAGGAGATTGCGGCGAAGCGCGACGCGTGGCTGACGAGATGGCAAGCCAAGCTGACGTCGGTGGAGACACCGATCACCCCTTACCGCGTGATCAACGAATTCATGCGCGTGATCGATCCTGGCGAGGCAATTGTCACGCATGATTCCGGCAGCCCGCGCGAGCAGTTGCTGCCATTCTATCGCGCGACGCGGCCGCGTTCGTATCTTGGCTGGGGAAAGTCGCATCAGCTCGGCACCGGGCTTGGCCTGACGATCGGCGCCAAGGTCGCCGCGCCAGAGAAATTCTGCGTCAACTTCATGGGCGACGCGGCGTTTGGCATGACCGGCCTCGATTTCGAGACCGCGGTGCGCTGTGGGGTACCGATCTGCACGATCGTTTTGAACAACTCGTCGATGGCGATCGAAATCCCGCACATGAAGTTGTCGCATGAGAAGCACAATGCACGCGATCTCGGCGGCAGCTATGCCAATCTGGCGCGCGATCTGGGCGGCTGGAGCGAGCGGGTCGAGGACCCCTCACAGGTCGGAGAAGCGATCCTGCGCGCACGGCGGCAGACGCAGGAGGGCAGGGCGTGTCTGCTGGAGTTCATCACCAGTCAGGAGACGGCGTTCTCACGACGAGATGCATGATGGAGGAGGCAGACGAGCTGGAACGGACTGCGGAATGGCGGATGCGAAAGGTGGACGCTGATCCGTCGGATAAAGTGAGCCGCGATGCTGCTGTGCTGCTGGAAAAACTGGCAGCAGATATGCGGCGGTTGCCGGGCTCGCCGGCGTTTCGCGAGTACACCGCCATTTGCAACTGGCTGAGCGAGTCGGACGACATCGTCGATTTCGCCGACATGTCGAACGACTACCGTGCGCGAATTGGGGTCGATCACACCCCGGCAGATGGTGAGGCGTATTTGCGAGCGCTGATCGAGTTGGCGAGGCGGACGTTCGGAGCGTAGGGCCCAGTCTCGTCTGGTCGAGGTGCGCTTACTCTCGCATCTGACCCAAGCACCATTGCTCCACGACAAGTCGATTCCGGATGCGAAAGATAGAAATCTCGTCGACGCTGACTACCGTGCCGGTCGGCGGCAGGTCGAAATACTGCCCTGAGTGGACCCCGCTGGCGACGTATCGGGTCACCACTTTGTCGCCTTCGATGATGATGTCCTCGATAGTCTCGGTGAACCGGTCAAATGCGTTGCGGACGAGTTCTATGGCGCCTTTCACCCCGCTATGGCCCTTCAGTTCACCTAGCCGAGATCCGGCTGCCATGTGGCCGATGAACTCGGCGGCGTAGATATTCGGTATGACCGAGAAATCGCCTGTGCTCCAAAGTGCATGCAGTCGTTCAATCAGGTTCTTCATTTCGTCTCGCGTCACTGGTCACCTCCCAACCCGTCAACCGGCCTCGCACCTGACTGCATAGTTGCTCGATCTCCCGCACCAGCGCGCCGGTGGTAACTTGGCGGCAATAGCCACGGTTGTTGCGCAGCGCCCATTCGTGCCGTTCCGCACTGAGCGTGGCGCAGGCGTCCGTGGGCACCGTCACCAGATACCCAAGGTCACACGCATCGCGCACGGCGGAGTCGATGCACTGATCGGTCAACACGCCGGCGATGATCAGCGATCGCACGCCGAGATTGCGCAGCACGTAGTCGATATTGGTGGAAATGAACACGGACGAGGACGTCTTCGGCAGCACGATCTCATCGTCCGCTGGTGCGATGGCGTCGAGCACCTTGGCGTCCCACGAGCCGCGCGCCACGAACAGGCCGCTGATCTTGTAGTCGAGGCTGAGATCGTGTCCATCGCGCGTCAGCGCTTCGATGACCGTGTACATGACTTCAATGCGCGCGCGTCGGCATGCCGCTTGAAGCCGCTGCATGTTGGGTAGGGCGATGTCCTGCATGGTGCGGAAGAAGTATCCGTACTGGCTGTCGCGCTCGGTCGCACTCATCTTGGCGTATTCGCCACCGTCAGGTCGCGCGTTGTAGTTCTGTACATCGACGAACAGCAGTGCGGCGTGCGCTGGATCGATCGGCACGTCGCGGCTCAGCATGGCAACTTCTCCAGCGCTGTGCGCAGCAGGCGTTCGACGCGCGTGGCCCAGGCCGCCTGCCCCGTCGCATCGGCGATCAGATCCTGGCGGATCTCGATTTCGACGTGTTGCAAGCCACGGCGTTCGGCATGTACTGGGACGCCATAGTCAGTCACATCGCTGACCGCGTAAGGGGCGTTGTCGCCCACCACCAGGTCACCTTCCGCGCGCAGCAGATCGAGCATGATGTTGGCAAGCTGTGCATCGCGATTGTACAGCACGCCGACCTGCATAGCCCGTGACTCGCCTTTGAATACCGGCGTGAAGCTGTGCATCGCGACATAGACGGAGCGCCGCTGGGCAGCCTGGCGCGCATCGAGCAAGCTCCGAATGCATGCGTGGTAGGGGTCGAAGACTGCGGTTCGACGCGCCTCTCGCTGTGCCGGCGTGAGGTCGAGGTTGCCGGGGATTGGAGTCGACTCGCTGATCTCCGGAATCGAGCTTGCTACGGAGGGATCGCGGTTGCAGTCGATGACCAGCCGTGAATAGGTCTGCAGCACGGCCGTCGCATCAAGAGCGGCAGAGAGTCGCTCGGTCACTGCAGCAATTCCGATGTCCCATGCGATATGCCGGTCCAGTTCGCTTTCGGGCAGGCCAAGGCGACCCAGGTTGCGTGGAATGATGCGGCCGGCGTGATCAGCCGTGAGGAACAGATCTGAACGGCCATCCTCGCGCAACACGTGGACCGGCGACGGTTCGTCAGGCGCAAGCAACGCTGTCATTTCCGGTGTACCCACCATTCCGCCTCGAAACCTCGCAGTGTAACCGTGCCATCGCGTGTCGCGCCAAGCTTCTGCGCGACGCGAAGCGAGCGGGTGTTCTCCGGCAAAATGAAGCTCGCCAGACGTTCGACGCCCGGCTGGGCGAATGCCCAGTCGCGCGCTGCGGTGGCGGCTTCCGCGGCGAACCCGGAACCCCATGCTGCGCGGGCGAGTGAGTAGCTCAGCTCCGGCTCGGGCCAGTCAGCCGGGTGCAGCACTCCGGTGAAGCCAATGAAGCAGCCGTCAGCGACACGCTCGAGCGCGAAAACCCCGTATCCTCGCAGTGCCCATTGGCCTAGCGAGGATTCCATCATTGCCCAGACCTGCTCTCGGGTGCGCGGGTCGTTGCCGCGATAGCGGCGAACTTCGGGGTCAGCTTCCATCGCCGCCCAGGCGACGAGATCGGCGGGGCAGAATGCGCGCAGTATCAGCCGCTCGGTCCGCAGGGTCGGTATCTCGAATGTCGTACTCATGGCGCCTAGCATGGCCTCGCCATGCCGGTTACCACCAGCCCACTTCCCTCGCTCGACGCGTTGCTGCGGATGCCCACAGCCGAGACACTGATCGTGCGGTTCGGGCGGACGGCGACGGCTGCCGCCCTACGGGCGGAACTTGGGGCGCGGCGGTCTGTGCGGGCTTTTCCCGCGGCGGCGTCGGAGATCCTCGATGCTGCCGCGGATGCATTGGCGCGGCGCTTCGCTCGCACGCAGCGCCCGGTCTTCAACCTGACTGGGACGGTGCTGCACACCAACCTGGGCCGTGCACCCTTGCCGGGCGCGGCCGCCGAGGCGGCTGCCGAAGCGATGTCCAGCGCAACGACACTGGAGTTCGATCTCGCCACGGGGCAGCGCGGCGAGCGCGACGAACATGTCGCACGGCTGCTGCGCGACATCACCGGCGCCGAGGCCGCAACCGTGGTCAACAACAACGCCGCGGCTGTGCTGCTGATCCTGAATACGATCGCATTGGGGCGCGAGGTTCCCGTTTCTCGCGGCGAGCTGATCGAAATCGGCGGCGCATTCCGCATTCCCGACATCATGGCGCGCGCCGGGGCTGTGCTGCGTGAGGTCGGTACGACGAACCGTACGCACGCGCGGGACTTCGGGGATGCGATCGGCCCACAAACGGCATTGCTGATGCGCGTCCACCAGGCAAACTTCGCAATCCAAGGGTTCGTAGCCGCCGTGCCTGCAACCGAACTGGCAGAGATGGCACATGCGGCCGGACTGCCCCTGGTCGAGGATCTGGGGAGTGGCAGTCTGGTCGATCTCGGCGCCTGGGGACTGCCGCATGAACGAACCCCCCAGGACTCGCTCCAAGCCGGCGCCGATCTGGTCAGCTTCTCGGGCGATAAGCTGCTTGGTGGCCCTCAGGCAGGGTTGGTCGTCGGCCGGGCAGACTTGATCACCCAACTGAACCGCAATCCGCTGAAGCGGGCCCTTCGCCTGGACAAGGGCAGGCTGGCGGCGCTGGAACGCGTGCTGCTGCTCTATCTCTCGCCGGAGCGCCTGGCCGAGCAGCTGCCGACCTTGCGGCTGTTGAGCCGTTCTGCCGAGGAGATCCGGCAGACCGCCGTTCGGCTGGCAGCCGTGTGTCGCGCCAGGTGGCCGGCTCGGCCGATCGCTGTCGAGCCGTGCCGAAGCCAGATCGGCTCCGGCTCCCTGCCGGTGGATCTCCTGCCTTCGTTCGCGGTGACCGTTGGGGGAGGTGGCCTCGAGCGCCTTGCCGGGTGGCTAAGAGCTTTGGAGCGTCCGGTGATCGGGCGGATCGGCGAAGGCCGGCTATGGTTGGACTGTCGCTGCCTGGAGGCCGCTGACGAGGACCTGTTGATTGCCCAGCTCGGTGGGTCGGCGGATAAGTGATCGCGGAAGAGAAGCGGCTCCGGTGGGCCGGCCGGCCTTCAAAGCCGGTTGGGGCTGCTCGGCGGCTCCGGGTAGGTTCGACTCCTGCTCTCTTCCGCCGTGGATCGGCGTCAACTGGGATGTTGCCGTCCGGCAACACTGTGCCCGAAAAGCGTGACGCCCTCTCGCGTTAGCGGTCGTTCTTGGCTATGGTTGGTTGAGCGAAAGGGCATTCAGTGCCCTGAGGGGACAACCGCGCCAGGGCTGGCGCCGGCAGAACGAGGAGAAAGCAAATGCAGCTTCGGAGTGCACTCCTGGCGGCCACAATGTTGGCGACGCCGATAGTGGCGAGTGCGCAGCCGGTCACCGGACTCTACGTCGGCGCGGGTGTCGGCGTGAACATCACGCAGCAAGAGAACATTAAGCGGGGCGGCGTCCCGACAACGTTCTTCGGGTCGACGAGCGGCGTGCCCATCTTCGGCAACCTGAATGGCCAGATAAAGGGCAGCACCGGGTTCGTGGGCCTTGCGTCTGTTGGTTGGGGCTTCGGCAACGGGTTGCGCGCAGAAGTCGAAGGTGACTACCGCAACAACAAGAACAATGGTTTCACAACGAACGCCGGCAACTCGATCAATGCGATCGGCGGGGGATTCACCGAGCAGAAGTACGGCGCGATGGTCAATGTGCTGTACGACTTCAACGGCCTGACGCCGTGGTTCGTTCCATACCTCGGCGCTGGTGTGGGCTATCAGTGGATCGCCGAGAAGTGGAACCTGCGCAACAACCTGCCGTTCACCACGCCTACCTTCGCGGGCTTCGGTGGGTCGACTTTCGGTGTGGGCAACTTCAACGCAGGCGGAAACACAACAGAGGGTTCGTTCGCCTATCAGGCCATTGTCGGTGCGGCGTTCCCGCTTCCGATGGTCGTGCCTGGATTGGCCGCGACGGCTGAGTACCGCTTCCTTGGAACCACGAGCAATCGCACTTACACCGGCCAGGCATTCGCGACGTCGACCGCCGGCAGGTTCGCAACCACGCCCGCCAGCGTGACGCTCGGCCCGAGCTATAACCACTCAGTCCTGGTCGGCCTGCGCTACAACTTCGGTGTCGCCCCGCCACCGCCGCCGCCGGCTCCCGCACCGGTTCCGGCCCAGGCTCCAGCGCGCTCGTATCTGGTATTCTTCGATTGGGACAAGGCGACGCTCACCGACCGTGCACGCCAGATCATTCGCGAGGCGGCCGACAACTCAACCAGGGTGCAGTACACGCGCATCGAAGTGAACGGCTACACCGATACGTCGGGCACGCCGAAGTACAACATGGGTCTGTCGATCCGCCGTGCCAACGCGGTGAAAGCGGAACTGATCAAGGACGGTGTGCCGGCCAATGCAATCACGGCGCAAGGCTTCGGCGACACACACCTGCTGGTCCCCACCGGCCCTGGTGTGCGCGAGCCGCAGAACCGGCGCGTCGAGATCATCATTCGCTGATCGCTGGCCGAACAAGTCAAGACAGCGGATCGGGGCGCCGGAAGGCGCCCCTTTTCGTCCGCGCCGAGGAGGACCTGAGCCATGCGGTTGCGCACTCTCTGGTTGGCGGCAGCCCTTGTCGGCGCAGCATGCGCGGCACAGGCGCAGCCGTTTCAGGGCCTCTATATCGGCGCCGGTGCCGGCTATAACCTGCCGGAGAACTGGTCTAATTCCCGGGTAACGGTGGCGGAGCCAAAAGGCGGGGCGGCGGGTCTCGCCAGCGTCGGTTATGCCCTGGGCAATGGGTTCCGGTTCGAGGTCGAGGGCAACTATCGCTGGGCGGGGCTCAATCGTGAGGCATTGGCCGCGAGCTCAAGCGGGTCGGTTCAGACCTATGGCGCCATGGCCAATGTCCTGTTCGATATCGATGTCGGGGCACCCTGGATCTTTCCCTATATCGGCGGTGGTGCGGGCTACGCCTGGACCAATTTCAATCGCACAACGGTATTCACGCCGGCTGCCTTCCCGGCGCTCGGCAGCCATGTTGACCAGACGAAAGGTGGGTTCGCTTTCCAGGCCATCGGCGGCCTGTCTTTTCCGATGCCTGGGGTGCCCGGCCTGTCGCTGACCACGGAATATCGCTTCTTCGGCAAGCCTTATAGCGAGACATTCGATGGATCGCAGTCCGTGTCAGGACTGGCTGCACCGGTGCCGATCGGAGTTAAGGCGCAGAGCCAGTACAATCACAGCTTCATGCTCGGCGTCCGGTATGCCTTCAATGTAGCGGCGCCGGTTCCGGTCGCCCCTCCCGCTGAGGCTGCGCCGGCTCCGGCGCCGGCGAGGTCGTATCTCGTGTTCTTCGACTGGGACAAGGCGACGCTGTCTGATCGCGCGCGACAGATCATCAAGGAAGCGGCAGACAACTCGACCCATGTCCAGTACACGCGGATCGAGGTGAATGGCTACACGGACACGTCCGGCACACCACGCTACAATATGGGTCTGTCGATCCGGCGGGCGAATGCCGTCAAGGCAGAACTGATCAAGGACGGTGTGCCGCAGAATGCCATCACTGTACAAGGCTTTGGCGACACGCACCTGTTGGTGCCGACGGGCCCCAATGTGCGCGAGCCGCAGAACCGTCGGGTCGAGATCATCATCCGCTGAAGGTGCCGAGCCGTGACGACGCGGGTTCAGGTCGCTTGCGTCGTCGCATTGAGCGGCTTGCTATTCATGAATGGCTGCGCGCCGCAACCGGTCGAAGAGGCGGCACCGCCGCTACCGATACCTCCAGTTCCGCCCCCTCCGCCGCCTCGTCGGCCTGCAAGTCCGACCATCCACACGACCTGGACGTTCCGCACAGGCGGGGACGACTGTGCCGCCGAGGCGTCAGCACCCGGTGTCTCGCTCCAGATCGCAGTACAGCGCAATGCGCCGTTGAGTTTGGCCCTGGCTCTCCAGCCTGTTTCCCTGCGGTCCCAGGCCGCCATTCCGCTTCGTTTCAACGGAGCGGCAGGCTCGTGGCGTGTCGTTGGGCGCGCTACCGGACCGCATGCCCTGGCTGCGTCTCTTGGCTCAGACGCGGCCGCGCTCAGCCACATCCTGGTGCTGCTCAGCGGGGGACTACTCGAGGTGGGTGAGGCGGGGACGACGCTCGCTGTCCTGGACATAAGCCCTTCGGATAGGAACGGGCAAGTTTGGTTCGACTGTGCTCGCAGCAAGGTATTATGAGCCGTTAGCTCAAGTTGCGTCTCAAACGCGCCGGCTGAAACCAAGTCGTAGGCTTCGGCGGATAGATTTCAGCCCATAATCGAGGGAGGTCGCGGTGAAGCGCGTCGTCAACGTCCTCGTGGCGCCGCTAGGACTGATTTCCCGTCCGGTCGCCCTGTCGGCCGTGGCGTTGCTGCTGGTCGGTGCCTGGGGTCTCACGGCATTCATTCAGACCGCACAGGTGGCGCGCGACACGCTCAACAGCCTGACGGTTGCGGCTGGCGCGGTGGCGGCATCAATCGACATACCGCTCGAGCACTTTGCCGACATGAGCGACAGCATCCGTGCGAGCGATCTCCAGGGCGACAAGATTGCGCTGACCAGCCGGCTTCTGCGCCTGCAGACCGCGGTCCCGCCATCTGCCGCCACGTTTGCCGTGAACGCCTCCGGGCAGTTATTGGCCGCCTCGTCGCCGTTCGCGGCCGCCGACGCGTCGGTGGGAGACGCTGATTGGTTCCGCCGTGCGACCGCCGACAACGGTATGGTGCTGTCCCTGCAGCGAAGCGACTCCTGGCTGCGGAGCGGAATGTCGCTGCTGCTGACCAGAATCGTTCGGGATGCGGCGGGCAAGCCGGCAGGCTTGGTCGGCGCCCTGTTCCGGCTCGATGATCTGGCGCGGACGATCGGTCATACGTGGCTCGGGCCTGGTGTTGCGATCGAGCTTCGTGGCGTCGACGGCCCGCTGGTGCTGTCCAATCAGACCGCGACACGACAGCCGCCGGCGATAGCGAGCGGCGTGAACTCTGATTGGAGCAGCCAATTGCTGGAGGTGGCGAACCGAGTGCTGGGCTTTCCGGTTCAGCTGTCGGTATCGGCGCCGCTTCACAGCGTGGATGCAACCGTCAGTGCCAGCATAGGAACCGACGTAGCGCTCAAGACCCATTGGCTGGGGACACGTGCGGTGGCCATCCTCGGTGGCTACCTGCTGGCAGTGTGGCTCTCCTGCATAGCGCTCGCTGTTTCGGTGCGCTCGAAGGGGGATCGCTCGGTTCCCGCACCGATCGGTTTCGGAACTGACTGGCAGGTTGAGCTTGATCGCCGCGGCTGTATCACGGTGGTTCAAGGCTTCGCGCCCGACCAGTTGCGGGATGCGCTCGGCCAGCCGCTGCTAACGGTGCTTGGACTGGTGCCATCGCAGGATGCTGGCCAACGCGTCGCCGAGGCGCTGGATGCGCACTCGTGCCAGGATAACATCCGGGTCACATTATCCACTGAAGAGGGCGCAGACCGCGTTCACCGGTTGCGGATCGAACCGCTGCCGAACGGCGGCTATGTCTGCGCCGGCCGTGACGTGACGCTCGAGGTCGAACAGGCTGCAAAACTGCAGTCGGCGACGAGTGCGCGCGACGCGGCGCAGGAACAGGCGGCAACAGTCGCGCACGACCGGGACAGGGTCCTCGCAGCGCTGGGTCACGACGTGCGCACGCCGATGAACTCGATCATGGGGATCTGTTCGCTGCTGCTCGACAGCGAACTGGAACAGGAGCAACGGCTTTGGCTGGAACGCATCCGGGCGAGCTGCGATGCCTTGCTGGCGATGCTGAATGGACTGCTGGAGATCGCCAGCGGCGAGGTGGGCGGCGCCGGATTGCAGACCGACGAAGTGGATGTGATCGGCCTGGTGCGCGAGGTCACCGATACGCTGCAACCGCAGGCGCGCGACAAGGGCCTCGAACTGAAGACCCGTTACGACGACCTGCTGCGCGGGCATTGGCTGGTTGACCCGGCCCGCCTGCGCCAGGTGCTGTTCAACCTGGTCGGCAACGCCATCAAGTTTACCCACCATGGTCACGTCGAGATTCGCGCCTCTGCCGTTGCCGGTTCATCAGACACGCCCACCATCAAGCTCTCAGTCTCGGATACCGGGCCAGGCATCGCGCCTGAGGATCGTGACCTGATCTTCGAGCGGTTCCGCCGCGGCCACGACCAGGAGAATGGCGCGCATCCAGGTCTCGGCCTCGGCCTGGCGCTGTGCCGCGAGAACGCGATGCTGATGGGTGGCACGCTGACGGTGGAAAGCGCGCTGGGCGTCGGCAGCGAGTTCACCTTCGAGTTCCCGACCGAGCGCATTGCGCACTCCTCTGCCGGTCAATTGTTCCCTGGCCGGACCGCTCTGCTGGTCGGCAATGACGATGCCGGGGCGCGATCAGTCGCAGGCCTGCTGGGCGACAACGGCATCGTCGTCGAGGTGGCGACAGACGGTTATCTTGGGCTGGCGCTCGCGGAGCGTATCGAGGCGCAACGCGGCGCACTCGACCTGGTCATTGTGCAGGGCAGACTGCTCGGCATGTCGACCGAGGTGTTCGTGCACAGACTGCGGGACACGGCGTTCGGCAGGCGCGCGCTGGTCATCTGGCAGGGCAATGAGGAGACAGACGCCAACGTCGATGCAGTGATCGCCGCCACTGCTGATCCCTATGAAGTCGCATCGGCGGCCCAGCAGTTGCTGGCGCAGCGATCGCCACTGGAGGTGCTGGAACCGCTCGCAGCGGTGGCGCGTGGCGGCCGGATTCTCGTGGTGGAAGACGACAAGGTGAACCAATCGCTATTGGTCGCTGGTTTGTCGCGGCGTGGCTTCTCCACGTTCGTTGCCAATGATGGCGACGAGGCGGTGCGGCTTGCGAGCCACGACAGCTTCGACGCCATCTTGATGGACATTCAGATGCCGCATTGCGATGGCTTCGAGGCGACCCAGAAGATCCGTGGCATGAGTGGGCGCGGCGCCTCAATTCCGATCATTGCTTTGACCGGACTTAATGGCGCGGTGATTCACAAGCGTTGCATCGAGGCAGGTTTCACCGCGGTGCTGGAAAAGCCGATCAATCTCGACCGACTTGGGGCCACACTGCGTCGCTGGCTGTCCGGTGGTCCTTCTGCGCGAATCTTTGGTGGCGGCTTGGCGCAGGCAGCTTCGGGCGGTGCGATCGACAGCTACGACGCCGATGTTTCGCTGGTCTTCCTTGAAGAAATGGTGGCGGTGGTCGGGATGGAGCGCGCGCGCGCCTGCATCGCCGATTTCGCCGCTGACGCGATCGCACGCTGCATGCGGCTCGGCGAGCTGCTGCCAGGCTGGGAAGCGGGAGCGATCGTGCGCAACTGCGAAGAGATCAGCGGTCTGGCGGAGACATGCGGTGCCATTGGCCTCGGAGAGGTACTGGAGGAAATCGCCGACGCGGTCACCCGCAACGACCACTCGCGTGCCGAGGTGCTCGTTGAACGGCTCGAAGCGGTAACGGCACGACTGCAGCCTGCGCTGATGGCGTGCCTCGACCACATCGCCAGTCGCTGGCCAACCGGCAACAGCAAGGCGGCGTAGCTGCCGCTCATTCCTGAGGGCGCTCGCTAACTGGTGTTGGCTACGCGACCAGCGACAAGACGCACCTTTCTTGGCGCAGCGAACCAGACGGCGATTGCCGAAAGCAGGCTGCTGGCGAGAGCAATCCAGAAGGCCATCCTGTAGCTGCCCGTAGCGTCGTGCAGTGCGCCGGTGAGCCATGGCCCGACAGCACCGCCAGCTATGGATGCCAGCATCAACGTGCCGAAAATGCTGCCGTAGTGGCGCCCCTGAAAGATCTCTGCCGGGATTGCACCGATCACGGAGGTAACGCCGTAACCGAGGACGCCTTGTGCGGCGATCATCAGGTAGAGCAACGGCATAGTCGGTGTATCGCGCAGTGCGAGGAGGAGCAGACATGTCGCGGCGAAGCCGAGGCTTGCTACCACCCAGACGAACTCCCGGCCGATGCGATCGGACAGGTGGCCGAGCGCAATCTGGCCGGGAATGCCAGCCAGGCTGACGCCGCCCAAAGCCCAGGCGGCGACTGCGGGGGTGAAGCCGATCTCCTGCAGGTATTTCGTCTGATGTACCTGCACAGCGTACCAGGTGAACAGCGCACAGAAGTAGCCGAGAGCGATCCACCAGAACTTTGTCGTGCGCAGCGCACGAACAAGAGTCCAGTCGATTGCGACCCAGGCCGGATCGACGACGCTGAGGCTCGCTCTCGCGCCGTCAGTGGCGTGTGCCGTGCCGTCGCCATCCGGATGCAGACCGATATCCTCGGGTCGCCGTCGAACCAGCAGGTTGAGCGGCAGCAATAGAGCCAGGACGAGGACACCCAGTGCCGTGCAGGCGCTGCGCCAGCCGGAACGGTTGATCAAGGTCTCCAGCCAGGGCAACAGGATCACCGACCCGACACCGACACCGGAGAACGCCAGGCTCATTGCCAGGCCGCGGCGGCGGGCAAACCAGTTTGGCAGGAACAGGCCCTGGC
This sequence comes from Acetobacteraceae bacterium, assembly GCA_024280945.1. Taxonomy (GTDB): domain Bacteria; phylum Pseudomonadota; class Alphaproteobacteria; order Acetobacterales; family Acetobacteraceae; genus JAMXLO01. The sequence goes on along the minus strand of JAMXLO010000113.1, from coordinate 47,815 downwards.
CAGTGTAGCCCAGGCAGACGCTGCCAGCCCCCACCAGCGCGCCAAGTGTCGCGTAGAGTTGCCATGGCGTCGTTACCAAGGTGGCAAGCAGCAGGCCGACGCCAATCAGGACCACCCCCAGTTCGTTCACCACGACTGGCCCGCGCCGATCCATCAACCTGCCAAGTGTCGGGCTCAGGATGGCCGAGATGATGAAGCCAAACGAAAAAGCGCCAGCCGTCATGCCTCGTTCCCAGCCGAATTCATCGAGGATCGGCGGGAAAAGCAGCGAGAACGCCGTCCTTGCATTGACCGCAATGCCCATGGTGATGAAGACGACGGCGACGACGATCCAACCGTAAAACACCGGCAGGCGCGCATAGAGCGAGCGTGGCGAGGCTGCGGTCATTTCGCCGCAGCCTTCTTCCGCGCCTCGCGCGCATGACGCTCGCCGTATTTCATGCCTTCCAGCTTGAGACCATCCGGATCGAGAAAGAACACGGCATAGTAGTCGTCATAGTATTCGCCGGCAGGATCGACGATGGTGGCGCCGAGCTCGTGCAGGAAGTCCTGCAACGCATCGACGTCCTTGCGGCTGCGCAGTTCGAAGGCATAGTGGTGGAAGCCGACGTCGCCGATGCGGTATTGGCGCTTGCGACCTGCGGCATCGGCAGGACCGATCCAGAAGCGGGTCTTGCCATTGGTCCAGCCGATCGCGTCCTCGTATTCGTCAGAGATCTCAAATCCCAGGAATGCGAACAACCGGCCATAGAATGATTTCGACTTCTCGTAGTCGCTGACCCTGACCACCAGATGGTCGATGCCTACCACGCGAACCATGCTGTCCTCCGGTGCTGGTTGACAATTGCATGACACCAGGCCCCGACATTGCAAACCATTGGGGAAGCCTGCATCTAGGCCGGATGCGAAATGGCATAAGCGAAGGGATGCCCTATGGACATGGCGGTTGAGCCTTTGGCGCCTGGCGTGGTCAAGATCGTCTTGGATGGGCGCCTGGACATCGCCGGGGCGAACGCCATCGACCTGCAGTTCAACGCCATCACGGGGTCCTGCAAGGCAGTTGTCGTTGACCTTGCAGCCGTCAGTTTCTTAGCCTCGATCGGCATCCGGACACTGTTGCTCGGAGCGAAGACCTTGCAACGTCGCGGGGGAACTCTGATCCTGCTGGATCCGGTGGCAGAAGTGGAACGGGTGCTGGATGTCATGGGTGCGTCCGAGTTGATGCCGATCTATCGCGACTCGGGAGCGGCGTTGGCGTCGGCGCTTGCCCACAGCCGAGCGGTTCCTTGATTGCATTCTCTGACTTTGCGCAACGAACGTGCCGAGATCGTCAGGATGACGAGTTGGGTCGCGGAGCGAGCAGCGACCCTCGGCCTCTCATCGCAAACGGCATATGCCCTGCAACTCTGCATGGAAGAGGCCGTCACCAACGTCATCTCGTATGCGTTCGACCCTGGATCTGTGCACGAGATCCACATCAGACTGTGGTGCGATGGAGAGGCGCTGTTCGCCGAGATCTCCGACGATGGCAGGCAGTTCGATCCGCTTGCCTATGAAGTCCCGCCGCTGGCCAAGGATCTCGATTCGGCGGCGATCGGCGGACTCGGCATCAAACTGATGCGAGGCTTCGCGGAGAGCATTGCCTATCAGCGGTCCGGTCAGACGAATCGTCTACTGATGTCATTTCCTGTCGGCTGACTTAGCAGCCGACTGCTCAGCGACGGTGGAGCGCGGCGGTCACCGTATTTTCGAGCAGGCAGGCAATCGTCATTGGCCCGACGCCGCCCGGTACTGGGGTGATGGCGCCAGCGTGGCCAATCGCTTCATCGAACGCAACGTCTCCCGCCAAGCTCCCATCGTTCAGGCGGTTGATGCCGACATCGATCACCGTCGCCCCTGGCGCGATCCAGTCGCCACGGACCAACCGGGGCCTCCCTGCGGCAGCGACGATGACATCGGCCCGCCGGCACTCGGCGGCCAGGTCGCGGGTACGCGAATGTGCCATCGTCACCGTAACGTTCGCCCCGAGCAGAAGCGATGCCATGGGACGACCGACAATGGTGGAACGTCCCAGCACCAGGGCTCGCGTGCCCTCAAGTTCGATATGTGCGTCCGCCAGCAGCTTCATCACGCCCGCCGGCGTGCATGGAACGAGCGCCGGCTGGCCCATCGCCAGCCTGCCAACGTTCAGCGGATGGAAGCCGTCGACATCCTTCTGCGGATCGATGGTTTCGACAATCGTCTGCGACGCGATGTGCGACGGGAGGGGAAGCTGGACCAGTATCCCATCCACCGCGGGGTCGGCGTTCAGCCGAGCGATCTGGGTGATGAGCGCTTCTTCGGTGGTCTCGGCCGGAAGGCGGATCGTGCGGGCCGCGATCCCGGCGGCGGCAGCCGCTCGGTCCTTGCTTTTCACATAGACAGTACTGGCCGGATCGTCTCCGACCAGCACCACCACAAGGCCGGGACGGAACGGCAGGGTCGCTACATGTTCCGCCACGCGTGCACGCAAGGCCTGGGCGACGAGTTTCCCATCGATGATGCGCGCCGTCATAGCCGGGCGAGCCGATCGGCGAGGCTCTGGGCGTCGCCAATTATGTGGAGTGTCTTCTCACGGGCCGTCGCCCCGGCGGCCACGCGGACCGCGGAGGTCGGTAGACCGAGTGCCTCCGCCAGCACGGCACAGACGGCACGGTTGGCACGGCCGTCTTCCGGCGGATCGGTGACTGCGACCCGCAGTCGCTCGCCACTCGCGGACGGGGCGGTACCGTGCAGTCCAGGCCGGTGCGATTTCGGGTGCACTTTCACCGAAACGGCGACGCCGTCAGGGAGAGGACGCCAGAAGCAGCTCAATAGACGGTCCGCACCAGGCTGACTTCGAGCTCGCCCAGCAGCATCCGTAGTGCCTGCAGCAGCAGGATCAGTATGATGGGACTGATATCGATGCCGCCGAGGTTGGGCAGCAGGTTGCGGATCGGACGCAGGCCCGGTTCGGTGATGCGATACAGAAAGTCTCCTATGGTCCAGACCAACCGGTTCCTCGTGTCCAGCACGCCGAAGCTGGTCAGGATGCTGAACAAGGCGGCCAGGATCACTGCCCAGATATAGAGGCTGAGCAGACGGTCCACGAGCCAGAACAAGGCCATCATCGGTGGCGGGTCTCCCGGAAAGCCGCCGGAAGCTAGCTGGCGCGGAATCGCTCCGCAACCTGTTGCGGGGCTGGCTCGCTTGACTCTGGCTGGGGGCTCTGAGCATTGTCCGCGCCCTGCGGGATGGGGCTGTAGCTCAGCTGGGAGAGCACCTCGTTCGCAATGAGGGGGTCAGGGGTTCGAGTCCCCTCAGCTCCACCACCGTCCCGCCTGACTGATCCAAAACACCCAGCGGGCGGCGATCACGGATCACCACCCACCGGTCTTGGGTGTTACTCCACGATGATCTGGCCGTACATCCAGGGATGCGGCGTGCAGATGTAGTAGTAGTTGCCGGGCTTATCGAACTTGACCGCCTTCGATTCGCCCGACGCCAAAGGCCCGGTATCCCAATCGCCGATCTTGCCCTTCTCGAATGATGTCGCGGTGTGCGGCGTGTCTCCCGCATTGGTAAAGGTCACCGTCGACCCGGCCTTAATGCGGTCCCGCTTCGGAAAGTAACCGAACTCGACATTGTTGGCACCGATCTTGACCGTCTCCGCGTTGTCAGCAATGGGTCCCGTCTGCGGTCCCGCAATGGTCGGCGGCGGCTCTGGCGCTGCTGCAGGATTCAGCTTGCCATTGAGCGCGAAGGCCCAGACCGCATCGCCATTGGCACTGCCGACGCCCTGGTTTCCACCGGCAACGATGGCAATGTACTGCTGGCCGTCGACCTCATAGACCATGGGGGGCGCCTCGGCGCCGTACCCGGTCTGGAACTGCCAGAGCACTTCGCCCGTCCTGGCATCCCGCGCATGGATCGCGCCGCCGGGGTCGCCATGCAGCACGAGCCCGCCTGCGGTCGTCGTCGATCCGCCGCCGCTACCGACGCGGTAGGGCACGTTCTTCTGCCAGGCGATCTTGTTGGTGTTGCCAACGATGGCGGTCCAGTTGCCGCTCATCTCAGAACCGATCGGCGCGGCCTGAGTGCCACCGTTATACTGCAGTCCCTTCTTGTATTTGTCGCCGTAGCGGGCAAAGGCGCTGGTACGGATGGTGCCGGGAACATAGAAGTACCCGGTGTCGGGATTGTACGACATTGGCGACCAGTTCGTGCCGCCGATACCGGACGGCTGGACCAAAGTCGGCTCTTCCCAGAAGACCTCGAAGATGCAGCCCACCCTTTCGAACCCCTCCATCGGTTGGGCGCACTGGGGCACTGTTGCGTCGCCGATCGGATAGGGCTGCGTCTTCGCGGTCTTTTGCCGAGGCTCCTGCGGCACCGCCTTCTCCTCGACGCCGACCAGCGGCTTACCGTTGGTGCGGTCGAGTAGATACACCCAGCCGGTGCGTCCTGCCTGGGCGATTCCCTTGCGTGGCTGGCCATTGATCACTGTATCGAACAGCACCGACGGGCTGGCCGCGTCATAGTCCCAGATGTCGTGGTGCACCTCCTGGAAATGCCAGGCATATTGGCCGGTCTTCGCGTTCACTGCGACGACAGAGGCGCAGAACAGATTGTCGCCTTCGCGCATCGCGCCATCGTAGTCCGGCCCACAATTGCCGACCGAAAAGTAGATAAGCCCAAGCTCGGGATCGAGCGCCGGTGTGTTCCAGATAGACGCGCCACCATGCATATACGCATCGCTGCCAGCGGGCCAGGTATTGCCGCCGACATCGTTTGGCCCAGGAAGGGTATAGAACCGCCACAGGATCTTGCCGGTCTTGGCATCGAGCGCGGTCAGGCGGCCGCGTATGCCGTATTCGCCTCCTGTGATCCCACTATAGACGATGCCGTCATAATAGAGCGGCGCGGAGGTGATGCCGTAGCCGTCCTGCCAGACCTCGATCGGCGTCTTCCACAGCTCCTTGCCGGTCTTGATGTCGAGCGCCACGACATTGGCATCGAGCTGGCCGAGGAACAGCATGCCCTCGCCCATCGCCAGGCCGCGATTGTCCCAGCCGCAGCAGACGCTGGTGAGCTTCTGGTCGATGTTCGACCAGCGCTCCCACATGATCTCGCCAGTCTTGGCGTTCAGCGCAAACACGTCGTCATTACCGGTGACAGCATACATGATGCCGTCTTTGACGATCGGCGTCGCTTCGAATGAGTACTTGCCGCCAACGCCCGAGCCTTTCAGGTGAGTCACCCAGGCTCCCTGAAGCTGCTTGATATTGCTGGTGTCGATCTGCTTTAGCGTCGAATAGCGCTGGTTGGTCAGGTTGCCGCCGTTTGTCACCCAATCCTTGCCAACCGGACTTTGCAGCAATTTGTCGATTTCGGGATCAGCCGCGCGCGCGGCGCCTGCCCCCGCAAGCAACGCGCCAAAGATTGCCGCAATCATGACTCGCTGTCCGTTTCTCATTGTTTCCTCCTGTTCTTAACCAGCCAATTCGCAGTCCTTTGCTGTCAATAGCTGTATGATTCGGTGCCAACCTGCACCCACCTGCCGTCCTTCACCTGGCAGAGGAACGCTTGGCTCGAGCCCTGATGCTTGGGGCGCTGAAGCTCATTCTCGGCGAGCCGAAGATGTCCTTGTAGTCCTTGATACTGTCCAGCGCAGCGATGAAGCTGTCAGCTGTCAAATCGCGCCCAGCCTTCTGCAATGCCAGAACCACGACTTGTGCCGCCGAATAGCCGATCTCGGCGGCAAAGTTGGGCGGATGCCCGTATAGCTTCTCGTATCTTGTAGCAAACTCACGCACGGCGGGGCGCGGTTCGGCGGGATCCACGTAGAGCGTCGCGGTCATGGTGTAGATGCCCTGGGTCGTACCACCCGGTGCGTCCGCCACCGACTGGTCGTAAATCGGCTCGTTGCCCAATATGTCGACATTCCAGGCTATCTTGCGCAGTCCGGAGACGATCTGCACGGTGTCTCGGACGATCGTGCCAAGCAAGATCAAGTCGCAGTCGGCGTCGCGCAACTTGGCGACGGAGGCGCTGAACACGGTGTCGGTCGGCTTATGCAGCGTTTCCGCCACGAGCTGCATGCCCAACGCCTTCAGTTCATCGCGCGCACCATCCATTACGTCGCGGCCGTAATCGGTGTCCTGCGACATGGCGCAGATGCGCTTCTTGCCATAGCTTGTCGCGAACAGGTTCACGCCGGCCCGCTCCATATCGTAGTAGGACGCCGAGTAGCCAAACTTCATGTGGTGAAGTGGTTGATACATTGAACGCGCGGCGGCGTAGGGAAAGATATTCGGCACACCTTTTTCGAGCTGTGCGGGCAAGGTGGCGTTGTTCATCGGGTGCCGCCGTTGGATACCATGATGAAAACGTTGTCGCGATTGATCAGCTTGTCGGCCGCCTGTACTCGCGCGGCACCTGATACTGCATATCCTCGACGATATAACGGATCTTGCGGCGATTGATGCCGCTTGCGGCATTCGCCTGCTCGAACGCCATACGATAGGCATTGACGTCGTTGACGCCCCAAACCGCAGTGACACCGGACAGATCCGTGTAAGTACCGACGATGATTTCGTCGTCCGTGACACCACGGATATTCTGTCCCGCCATGGCCGGAATCGCGAGCCCAACGGTCGCAACCGTCGCTATGAACAGTTGGCGCATACGTCTCAACTCCCTCGCCGATTTATGTAAGTATTTCCGCGCCGCCCTCGGCGCAGTGCGACCCTCCTTTCGCTAAGCGTCGACTGAGCCGATCCAAATACCGGCCGGTCGACGAAATCCAACCTGTGGTTGGATTAGTACACTATTCGCTTCGAGCTGACCAGCCGACGAGATGCAGACTTACCGCTGCCCCGATCGCCCCAAGCGCCTGTCGCGCACAACGCCTTCCGCTATGATGTGGATTGTTCAGCGCGGCTGCCGTGGCTACTGGCCGTTTCCATAGGTTCCTACGGTAAGCAAGGGCGCTGATGGACCCGTGCTGACTGGCGCAAAGTCTGTGACGTGAATCACTGCGTTCAACCCACACCACTGCCTTCTTTCTGGCATGACCCATGTCGTGACCAATGCCGAGCCTCGCGAAATCGTCGCGGACCTGCGCGCCATGGCGGCAGTGGAGCCGATGGAAGAAGTGCGCGGGGCACTGACTCGGCTCGCCGATCGCTATGCCGCATTACGCAGTGAGGATCGTGAGACTGACTCTCTTCACTGACGTCCAACGCTACGCTAGCTACTGCTTTCGCGGGGGCACCGGAATGCCCGGGATCTTGATCTTGACTGCGCCCAGGTGGTTCCTGCTGGTAAAGTAGAGGGTTCTCCAGTCGTCGCCGCCGAAGCCCAGGTTCGTTGTGGCCGAGGCGCCGTGCACGATGCGGCCGAGCTTCTTGCCCTTTGCATCCATGATCCATAATCCACCGGATCCGCCGCAATAGACGTTGCCCTCAACGTCCACCTTCATGCCATCAGGTACACCCGGTTCGTCGCCGCGAAGATCGGCGAACACGCGGTCCGTCTGCTTGGCCAGCGTGCCATTGGGCTGCACGTCAAAGGCCCTGATATGACCGCGCCGGGAGTCGTTGATGTACAGCACGCTCTCGTCTGGCGAGAACGCCAACCCATTCGGCAAGATGAAGTCTGCGATAAGCAGAGTCATTGTGCCTAGATCGGGCGTGATCCGATACACGCCGGAGAATGTCAGATCCCATTGCTCAGGCGGCATCGGGCTCGTCCAGGGATCGGTGAAGTAAATGCAGCCGTCAGACTTGACCACCACATCGTTCGGCCGGTTGAGTTGCCGTCCTTGGAAGCTGTTGGCGACTACCGTGATGCTGCCATCAAGCTCCTGCCGGGCAACCCGGCGCGAGTCATGTTCGCACGCAATGAGTCGCCCTTGCAGGTCCCTGGTCAACCCGTTGGCCCGGTTGGTCGGCTCCTGGAAGATGCTCACTCCGCTGCCAGGAACGTATTTCATCCGGCGATTGTTGTGGATGTCGCTGAACAGGAGGTAGCCGCTCTCATGCCACCATAGCGGCCCTTCCGCCGGGCCCTGTGGGCCGCCAAATCCGTCCGCCAAATCATCGATTCGCTCGGATATAGAGACAATCTTCTCCAGTTCGGGCGCCAGCTGCTCTATACGCTTCCCACTCGGCATCCCAGCTCTCCTATATGGTTTCCTTCCCGCTGCCGACGTTAGCGCGAAAGCGGCAGCTTGACAGGCAGTGTCCTCGGAACGCCTCGACCCATTCAACCCAGGCAGCCGTTCGGCTCCTGGCCATGGCGGGGCTGTGGCAATTCAGTTCGATGGAACGGGCGTGGTGATGTAACCTGCAATCAATTGTTCGCAGCGATGCCCCGCACTGTTACCCACGATTCATCCCGGATGGCCTCAGGCCCTCAACAGAATCAGCGGTCGGAGCGACGACCCGGAAACTGTCATCGAAGGTCGTCTGCGGCCGGATCGGCGGGACGATCCAGTCGCGCGTGTTGGGCTACAAACGGCCCCCCCGCATGGCGTTCGCGGCGTTCATGGTCGCAGTGTTGATGGATGGCATCGGGGGCATGTTGCTGAGCACTTGCAGCGTCTGCGTTGCTGGCAGGGTGAACACGGGCGCCCCAAGCGCCTGCATGGCATTCGATTGATTGCCTGCTTGCCAGGCATCGGCGAACTGGAGCAGAGCATTGACCACTGCCTGCGACGAAGCGTCGGAGGCGATACCAAGCGCCCTTCTTACGTCAGTGCGTGCCTGCAGCATCTGCTGTTTGATGAGCGGAGAAACGGAGAGCCAGCGCGGGCTACTGCTCAACTGACCAGCCAGGTAGTCGACCGCAGCGGCAGCTCTGGCGGCATTGACCGGATTGTCGCGCGTACGTCTGGCGGAGGCGAATGCAGATGATGCAAGATTGGCGGCCCCCACATCATTGTCAGCCAAGCCGAACGTGCCCTGCGGCAACCGTGCCGTGTCGGGTGGTGGCGTTGCGGCGGTACAGGTAGCCAGAAGCAAGCAACCTAGGATTACCCATAAGCGGACTGGCACGATGGTTTCTCCCTTGGCGTTGCATTTTCCACTGATCGGCGAGGTTGATATCTAGTGTGGTGGTTCCGAAGCCCGCCGCTTTGTGGATCAGCCGCCGTAGCGGACTTCCGAACCAGAAACCACACTCGAATCAATGGCTTGCTAGTGTCCCTATCGATTCGGAAGCCCGCATTTAGCGGATCCACACAGTGACGGACTTCCGAATCGGGACACTAGCCCTTCGGGTCCGTTCACGTCACGCGAGAGCGATCCGCTTCGGTGGTCGCAGCCCGATCGGCCCATCGCCCGCCGAGGTCAGCGTGTGAATGTAGAAATACGCACTGCGGTCGTCTCCCGATGTCATTACAGGTGACGGCGCGGATAAAATCGGCAGTCCCGCGCACTGCCCGATCCAGTCGATGTGACGATGTCCGTGCATGATCACGGCGCGATCGGTGAGTTCGCGCAACCCACGAATGAACCAGCTCCCATTGATCAGTGCAGTGCCGATGCGCTCGAAGAATACCGTTGTCGGCTGCGGATATTCGATGACGTGGTGGTGTAGCGCGACGATCCAGTTGGCGTGCGGGTAGTGCCGAACAATAGCGCGCAGCCTGTGCATCTGGTCAGCCGTGACCAGTCCAAGCGCGTTGGTGAACGAGAAATGCGTCTCCGCGTTGGAATCGAGCGCGATAATGCCTAAGCCATCGCCCGAGACCGGCGGCATGACCAAGGGAAAGACTGTCTCCCACAAGCTCGACAAAGACCGCCAAACCCGCGGCGATCCGGTGTCGGCGAAAGCTGCCATGGCGGCGACGTGCGGCCTGAGCACCTCGGTCAGCGTGTCCCCGATCCGGCCCGACGGACTGTCCACGACGTGCAGACGTGCGCCTTGCAGCGCCTCCAGCGCGCACATTGTTCGCAGGCGTCGCAAGCGCTTCGTCGGACTCGCCGGCCATTCCATGCGGGCTGGGCTCGCCCGATCCACGACGTTGACGTCATGGTTGCCCGGCAAGGCCACGATGCGTTCCGCGAGGTGCGGATATGCCGTCAAAGCCGCAAAGAATTCCGCCCATTCCGCCGAGCGTCCAGCGTCGGTCAAGTCGCCAGTGACGAGCACAACGTCCAGCGGCTCCGCCGCATGGATTTCGTTCAGTCTCGCCAGGATAAGATCGAGGCGCGCGTTGCCGCGCGGGCCGGATCGGCCGCTCTCGATCCGGAACCCGTAGCGCTCGCCGACGGTGTGAAGGTCCGATAAGTGCGCGATGCGCCAAGCGCGGAGATTTGGTTCGGCATCCGTGAAGCTCGGATGATCTGCGGGCTGACCCATGGTCGCGTCGGCTATTCCCCATATCAGGGCGGCCGGGGCGAGGTAGGCGGAGACCAGTACGACGGCGTTGGCAAGCACGGCGGGCAATAGCTGCACCGGCGTTGCGAGGTCGGCCATGCTGCCCAACCAGCGCGTGGCGGGCCAGGCTACCGCGATCACGCCCAGTGCGAGGCAGCAGATTGTGAGGCCGGACGCAGCCGCGGCGCTGGCGCGCGCTTTGGCGTGGCCAGATGCGCCCACCCGGCTTGCCAGCAACGTCTCGACGAGATGACGGAAGCCTTCGCGGAACAGCACATAAGCCGGCTGAACCGCCAGGGCACTCAATGACCAGAAGCTGCTTTCGGCGAGCCGCAGCAGACGCCGACCTCCCAACCAGCCCACAGCGACGAGCAGCACGAGTAGCAAGACCGACCAGACCCCGGCGAAGGCTGCAAACGCCTTCGACAGAACGGACGTCATCCACATCGAGGCAAGCAGCGGCGTGCCGCCGAGCAGCAGACCAGGAAAGCCGATCAGCAGGAACCAGACCACTATGAGTTTCGGAAGGCTGATTTCTGCCAGCATGTTGCCAGCCAGTTGCAGCAGCGATCGCCGCTTCGTGCTGGAGGCGTCGTCCTCGACATCGCCGTCGCGTGGATCGAGGATCGGCACCATCATTGGCTGCTCTGCCGTCGGCCTCGTCCGGCACTGGAAGGCGCGCCGCACAATTCGGCCACCCACCGGCTCCCTTCGTGCTGTTCGCAGAGGGTCAGCGCGGCGATGACGATCGGCACGCCGATCAGGGCGCCTGCGATGCCCCACAGCCAGGTCCAAAAGAACACCGACAACAGCACCAGGAATGGCGACATCGACAGCGTGTTGCCGGCTACCCTTGGCTCGAGATAGCTGCCGACCAGAAACTGGATCACGTTCAGACAAGCGAACATGACGACGGCGTTCTGCCAGGCGTCGAACTGCGCCACGGCAAAGCACGTCGGCAGTACGGTCGCGATCAGCGGACCGATGAAGGGGATGTAGTTCAGGACGAAAGCGATCACTCCCCATTCGCTGGCAAGCGGCAAGCCGAGCAGCCAGAGAAAGGCCCAGACCAGCACGCCCGTAATGACGCTCATCAGCGAGCGCACCACCAGGTAGCGGCGGAACTTCGCAGATGTCGCCGTGCATCCGGCCAAGGCCACCCGTCCGAATACGCTTTCGTTCATGCCGCGCAGGCGTGCGGCCGCGGCATCCACCTCCAGCAGCCCAAGCATAACATAGATCATCACCACGACGATGAAGCTAAGCATGCCGTTGACGATCGCCGCGATCCCCTGGAAGATGCGCAACGCCCAGCCGATGTTGAAGTGCTCCTCCCACAGGCTGGCGACGACAATCCCATGTCCCTCGAGCCAGCCGGCCATCTGGTTGTAGAGCAGCTGGAACCGCTCCGCATCCAGCACGACATAGCGGCCGACGCGGCTAAATGCCCAGGTGATGACCCAGGCGAAGCCGGCGATCACAACGATGCTTGCGGTCATGCAGACTGCAAGTGCCAGCAGTTTTGGCAGTTTTGCTTGCAAGACGCGCTGCAGCGGCCAGACGATCGCCACGATGAACAGCGCGAAAGCCAGCGGTGCAAACACCGCCTGTGCAATGCCAAGCGCGCCAATGACAAGAATTGCCGTGCCGATCCCAACCATGGCGCGCAGGCCACGGCCAGTCGTCAGAACCCCGAGTCGCATTGCGTCGCGCTCCACCGGCACCCCTTCGGTCTGGGATATACGGTTGGCCGCGGAGTAACAACGGACAAGCTGGATGGTGGCCGCTGTCGTCGCTCATGCTGACTTTGGGATGTCGTGCCTGGACTATGGACGCCAGGCCGTTAGTCGAAGCGGAAGGGTTTGCCGACGGTAAGGCTGAGGGAACGTGGTGGATGCCAGTTCCCATTGAACATCAAGGCACCCAACTGCGATCGCTCGCTGACCGCTTTGTATAAGCAGTCGCTGCGACTTCGCCGCAGTCGCGTGCGCGATTACCGTCTTGACCGTTTCCGCGTGCTTGCGGAAATCCGTTAGGCTGCCGCAACAGGTGCAGCAGCCCCGCCGCAACAGGTGCAGCAGCCATTGCGTCCGGCTGAGCTACAACACGGCAACGGCCTCGATCTCAATCAGGAACTCGGGTGCGGCAAGCGCAGTGACTGCCACGAGCGTGTGCGCCGGCATTTTCTTGCCGAAGAACTCCTCGCGGATCGGGCCGTAGTCAGCGCGATGCCTGATATCGGTCAGGTAGGTGTTCACCTTGACAATATTGGCCATCGTGCCGCCGCCGGCCTCGACCTGTGCCTTGAGGCATTGCAATGCAGCGCGTGCCTGCGCTTTGAAATCGCCGGCGTGCATCGGAGCCCCTTCTGGGCCATAGGCGACTTGGCCGGCGATGAAGAGGATCGTCTCGGTGCCGGTCACCTTGACGGCCTGCGAATACATTGGGGGATCATAGATGCCCGGCGCAGCGTAAGGTTCGATTTTTGACATAGGTTACCTCCCGTTGATGGCAGGCATCCTACATCCGCCACGGTGCGACTGAATATCCTGTGCGCCATGTTTGTGCCCACAGAATGATCCGGATACGAGTTGGACGCGCCAGTTATTGAGGACCGACCTCGTCAAAACGGCTACATGTTGATGACGAGGTTGTCCGATCACAGGGGCGCGTAAGTGGACGTACAAATTGGACCTGCCACTGTTGGGTAGCGTTCTGAGAACGGGCGGAAGACTTCTTCAATGGCGATCCGCTGGGCATCATCAGAGCCTTCGATGGCGACAGCGGAGAAATCTTGTGGAGTTTCAATACCGGATCGAGTCTGCGCAGCGGAATCGTCAGTTACGCCGTCGAGGGTAAGCAGTATATCTTGGGTCCCAAGCGGCCGTGGCTCGTTCGCCACCACATTGCTGCCGGCGCTGTTTCCAGAAATGTCAGACGTGCCGGCTGCCGCGACGTTGATTGCATTCACGCTTGACTGAAGAACGTTTGGTCGGCGCGCAGTCGAGCCGGACGTCGGCGTTTCTGCGGCTTCCGAAGAAGGGCCTCCTGAGTTTGCGGGTGCTGTTGGCATGCATGCTTGCACCGGCTCACGCCGACGATATCCCGAACCTGAAGGACCCCGGCATGATTTCTGCCGGCAGCCAGTTGTTTCAGGAGACGCAATGCGCGTACTGCCATGGACAGGGCGGCGGTGGTGCCATCAAGTTGGCCAGCCGCAGCGACTTGGAGCCGGCCTACATCTTCGAAACTATTGCAGAGGGACGTGCGAAAGGCGCACTGCGCATGCCATCCTGGCGTGGCGTCCTGACTGACGACCCGATCTGGCAGGCGACTGCCTACATCATGTCTCTTGGCAAGCCGTAGCGAATTATCACCCATCTGCAGGCAGCAAGACTTGCCAGGCACATATACCGTCTATTTTGCGACCGACCGAATGCCCGAAAACGGATGCGACCGGTGCGCGTATCGTCGGCTTCGGCTCGGATCCCGGACCGACCGACGGCACGGCTGTCCGTTTCGGCAGCGTCGACGTACAGGCTATCCGCAGGCGGGCTCAGGTTGTGGCAAACTCGCTCTATGTCGCGCCGGAGCAGCTCATCGGACCGAACCAGATTGGCAGCCGCCGACGGAGATGAGGATGCGTTCATGACCCGCGTGAATTACGATATCGGTCCGGATGGCTGTGCCAGTGAGAGGTGCACAGCTCCTCGGTGACAGAGCGTGCTCGTGTACGGCGGAAGCTAGGGCTACTGCGACTCTTCCGATCGATCCATCAGGCCGAAAAACCGATATACTGTTCTTCGCGCGTCTGGTCAGCGACTTCGACAGCCACATGTTCTGCGAGCAACCGATACTCCGCCGCGATCTGACGCCATTCCTGAGCGGCTGCTGCGGAATGAGCGACCTCTGCAAATCCGTCAGCCTGTGAGGCGCGCGCCTCGTAGTCCGGTGACTCAGCCATGTTCTGGACTCCCTGTCCGGAAAGCTTAGCGATGGCACCGAGTCGACCCAAATGAGAACCGTGTGACGCCTGCCGCTCGCTCGCACTCGTGAAGTGAAGTCGGGTGATGGTCGCCGGCGGTTCAGCTTCCGGTGCCAGGGCAAGTGGCTAGCTCTTGTGGCTGTCGGACTGGGTCAGCATGAAGGCAGGGCGCACACTGGGCCAGGCGATCGGCGCGTGACGATCCGGAGTTCCGCTTGACCTTGGTCTCCGTACACGGCTTCCCGGGGGCTCGCCTGTCCGCCTCGATTTCTTCCGCTATGATAAGGGACTGATCGAGGCTGCGGCCAACCAACGGGAGTTGCGTCGGGGTTTGGAGGAGAGCGACAATGAAATTCGGCGTGTTCTGCGAACATCAGTTGCCGCGTCCCTGGGGGGCCACCAGCGAATACGACCTGTTGCAACAGTCGCTCGACCAGTTCCAGTTCGCCGACCAACTCGGCTACGATTACGCCTGGGTCGTCGAGCACCACTTCCTCGAGGAATACTCGCACTCCTCCGCGCCAGAGGTGTTCCTCGGCGCGGCAAGCCAGCGCACCAGGAACATCCGGCTTGGACACGGCGTGATCCAACTCACCACCAACCAACCGCAGCGGGTGGCGGAGAAGGTCGCCACGCTCGACCTGCTGTCAGGCGGCCGGGTCGATCTCGGCATGGGCGAGGCCGCAGGCCCGGCCGAACTGCACCCGTTCGGCGTTCGCGTGCGCGATAAGCGCGACCGCTGGGAAGAGGCGGTGCGTGCCATCATCCCGATGTTCACCCGGGACAACTGGGAATTTCATGGCCAGTACTACGACTTCCCTGCGCGCAACGTGATCCCCAAGCCCCTGCAGAAACCGCATCCCCCGCTCTGGGTCGCGTGCTCCAACATCCGCACGATCGGCGACGCTGGGCGGTGGGGTATGGGTGCGCTGGGCTTTAGCTTCGTCTCGCCGGAGGCCGCGCGCGCCTGGGTGCATCGCTACTACAACAATCTGCTGCATCGTCCGCAGCGTCTGACGGACTACGCCACCAATCCCAACATCGCCATCGTGAACGGCTTCATGTGCGCGCCCACCGACGAAGAAGCGATCGCAGCGGCGTCGGGCTGGACATTCTTCATCTTCGCACTGAGCTACTATGGGCGAAAAGGCATCGACGCGCCTGGGACGGGCAACCTCTGGCGCGAGTATCAGGACTGGCGGCAGACCGATAAGGCGAAGCAGGCGCTGCGCAATGGCCTGATCGGCTCGCCCGACACCATTCGCAAGCGGCTGCGCCAGTTCGAGGAGGCGCATGTCGATCAGGTCATCCTGCTCAATCAGGCCGGCCGCACGACGCACCAGGCGATCTGCGACAGCCTGGAGCTATTTGCTCGCGAGGTGATGCCCGAATTCCACGCGCGCCAGCCCGCGCAAGAGGCCTGGAAGGCCGACGTGCTGGCCGGCCGCATCGTGCTGGAAGAACTGGAGACTGATCGGTACGACCTCTATGCGCACCAGAACGAGGACATCGTCCGCCTCACGCCGGAGCAACTGAAGCAACGCATGGCAGAGAAGGAGAGAGCGGCACAGGGCGCCGACTGAATGGTGCGTTTCCTCGGCTGCCTCATTGCGGGGCTGCTGTCGATATCGGCGCATGCCGCTGACCTGCCCGCACCATGGGTCGAACTGGCCAGCGATGGCGGGCTCGATGTGCGGGCAGTCGTCGCTCCGGGGATGCCGTGCCCCGAAGTCAAGGTCGATGGGACTACATTGGCCGCTATCAGCCCAGGCGGCGTTGACGCGAATTACCCGCTACAGGTTTGCATCGCCCACACCTCCATTGCTGCGCGCCGGATCACGGTGGACGGCCTGTCAGTCCCCACATTGCCGGCGGACATCAAGCGCATCGTCGTGGTCGGTGACACCGGCTGCCGGCTCAAGGGCGAGTTCGTCCAGGACTGTAACGACCCGGTCAAGTGGCCATTTGCGCAGGTGGCGCGACTGGCCGCCGCTCGCCATCCGGACCTCGTCATCCATGTTGGCGACTACCACTACCGGGAGACGCCCTGTCCCCAGTCGCGGCCAGGCTGCGCGGGCAGCCCGCATGGCGACAACTGGGCTGTCTGGCAGAAGGACTTCTTCGATCCCGCCGCGCCGTTGCTGGCCGCTGCTCCCTGGGTCTTGGTGCGCGGGAATCACGAGCTGTGCAACCGTGGAGGGCATGGCTGGTTCCGCTTGCTCGACCCGCATCCCCACGCGGACCAGTGTGTCGATACGACGCCGCCCTACGCGCTGAACCTTCCCCCGCTCCATCTGCTGATTTTTGACAGCTCCGACGCGCACGATACGTCCGTCGATGCAGCCAAGGTCGCGGTGTATCGGGGGCAGTTCCAAGCGCTGCTGGCGAACGTGCCTCGGCATGCGTGGCTTCTGACGCACCGTCCGGTGTGGGCGCTGGCGCAGGGTCCAGGCGTGAAGCCAGGGGATACACTGAACGCGACCGAGCAGGCGGCGATCCGGGGGCTTGTGCCGGCGAATCTGGACATGGTGATGTCCGGTCACGTGCACGACTTCACCAGCTACGATTTCGGCCCGGGGCGTCCGGCTCAGTTGGTGGTAGGCGAAGGGGGTGATGCCAATGATGCTATTTCGCAGCTGGCCAGGCCAGGCGTTCCCATAGACGGGCTGAAGATCCGCCGTGTGCTGGCACTCCCTGACTATGGCTATTTCGTCCTTCAGCGCGCCAACCTAGGCTGGACCGGGACAGTTTACGGGATCACGGACCAGGCGCTGGCGCGCTGCTGGCTGTACGGGCGCGGCGTGAACTGCCGTTCTGCCAGGCAGTGATGGCCGATCCGACGCGCGAGGGAGCCTATGACCTTCTGACGGCGGTGTTCGACCGGCACCGTCCACTCGATGAGGCCTTGGACGCACTGTCTCCATCGGACCTGCGCGACCGCGCAGCAGCGCACCGGCTGGCCGCCGCTGTGCTGCGCCGGACTGGGACGCTCGACGCCGCCCTTGAGCCATTTCTCCGCAAGGCGCCACCAGACCCGGTGCGTCAGGTGCTGCGCATCGGTGCCGCCGGTCTGCTGTTTCTGGGAACGCCGGATCATGCCGCGGTGGCGACTGCGGTTGCGTTGGCGCGCGCCCGCGGACTCGTGCCGTTTGCCGGTCTGGTCAATGCCGTGCTGCGGCGGGTCGCCCAGGCAGGCAGTGCGCTCCTGGCGGACCTGGATGCACCGCGTCTCGACACGCCGGCCTGGCTTTGGGCGTCGTGGGGTGACAAGGCGCGCGATATCGCGATTTCGCATCAGCATGAGGCACCGCTTGACCTCACTCTGAAAGGCGAGGCAGCTCCTTCTGGCGGCCAATTGCTGCCCACGGGTTCGATACGGTTCGCCGCGGGAACACGCGTCACCGAGATCTCCGGCTTCGAAAGCGGTGAGTTCTGGGTGCAGGATGCCGCGGCCGCGTTGCCCGCGCGACTGCTCGCTGTACGTCGCGGCGAAAGTGTCGCTGACCTGTGTGCCGCACCTGGCGGCAAGACCGCGCAGATGGCTGCGCAAGGCGCTTCAGTCGTCGCAGTCGAACGCGATCCCCTCCGACTCGGGCGGCTGCGGCAGAACCTGCAGCACTGGCAGCTGCAGGCTGAGATCGTTCAGACCGATGCAGCTTCATGGTCACCCGGCCGCCTGTTCGACGCGGTTCTGCTTGATGCACCTTGCAGTGCCACCGGCACGATTCGTCGCCACCCCGACGTGCCGCATCTCAAGCGCCCACGTGACGTGCGTGCGCTGACCGAAGCACAGGACCGCCTGTTGCACGCGGCGGCGGCAATGCTTCGTCGCGGTGGCCGGTTGATTTATTCGGTGTGCTCGCTGCAACCGGAGGAAGGTGCACCTCGCGTTCAATTCGCCGTCTCTGCCGGCGATCTGCGCCATGACCCGTTCAACGCGGCGGAAATTACCGACTTGCCGGAAGCGCTGACGCCGGACGGGTTCCTGCGCACCTTGCCGAGTATGTGGGGGGACCGCGGTGGGATGGATGGCTTCTTCATTGCGCGACTGGTGAAGAACTGAGCGCACTGCTTGTCTTCAGCGAACGCGCCTGTGTACAAGCGGTCATGCCTCAATCAGGACCTGGGCGAGTCACTGTTGCGCCGAGCCTGCTGGCTGCGGATTTCACGCGTCTGCGCGAGGAAGTTGCGGCGATCGAAGTCGCTGGAGCGGACTGGCTGCATCTCGACATCATGGACGGGCATTTCGTGCCGAACATCAGTTTCGGCCCACCGATCCTGCAAAGCCTGCGCCCACACTGCCGCTTGCCGTTCGACGTGCACCTGATGATCGAGCCGGTTGAACCGTTCGTCTCGGCGTTCGCCGATGCCGGGGCGGACCACATCCTGGTGCATCCGGAAGCCGGCCCGCATCTGCACCGGACGCTTCAGCTTATTCGCAGCCATGGGAAACACGCCGGGGTCGTTTTGAATCCGGCGACACCCGTCGACGCCATTGCATGGGTACTCGATCTCATCGACATCATCCTGGTGATGACGGTGAATCCTGGATTCGGCGGGCAGGCATTCCTTCCGTCGCAATTGCCCAAGATCGCGACCTTGCGTCAGATGATAGACGCATCAGGGCGTGCGATCGCGCTGTCCGTCGATGGCGGTATTTCGCCGACGACGGCGCCAGACGCGATCGCGGCGGGCGCGGATACGCTGGTTGCCGGAACGGCTGTGTTCGGCGCGCGGGACTACTCAGCGGCAATCGCCGCACTGCGCGGCGAGGTGCCGGCGTGATGACCGGCACCGATCCGCGCCGCTGGTTTCGTGATGCGCGTCGCGTCATCGCGCGCCTGCCTAACCTGCGCATGGGGCGCGTGCCGGATGCGCCGGCACTGCCGGTCCGCGACCCATGGCCGGGTGACCCGGGCCGCGGTGCAAGGCTGTTGCGCGGTGAGCTGGAGTTGGCCGGGGGTGTGCGGCCGCTGCGACCGGGCGGTTGGGGCGGAGCGTCCGGCTCGCCCCTGCTCGAGGCCGCGGCGCATGGTTTCACCTGGTTGCGCGACCTGCGCGCGCTTGGTACCGACGCCGCCCGGCTGCGTGCCCGGGCGCTGGTGGCGGACTGGGTGAATGCGCCGCCAAGCGAGCCGATCGCGCATCGTCCGGACGTCGTTGGCGCACGTATCGCGGCGTGGCTCGGACACTACGATTTCTTCGCCGCCACCGCGGACGATGCATTCCGCCAGAGGCTGATGGCGCGGTTGGTGTCGGATGCTCGCGGCCTGTCCGCGGCGCTGCCTGCGGAAGAATTGGACGCGAGGGCGCTGACGGCGCTGAAGGGGCTGATCGCCGCCGCCGTGGCACTGCCCGAACATGCCGGATTCCTAACGCGGGCGTTGCGATTTCTGCCGCAGGAGATCGTGCGCCAGGTGCTGCCTGATGGCTGCCATGCAGAACGAAGCCCCGCGGCTCAGCTGGCGGCATTGCAGGATCTGACCGAGATCCGCGCCCTATTGCAGGCCTCGCAGACCCAGCCGCCGGCCGCGCTAACGGGCGCGATCGAGCGGATGGCGCCTGCGCTTCGCGTCATGCGCCATGGCGATGGCGGGCTGGCGTTGTTCAACGGCGGCCGGGAAGAGACCAGCAGCCTGATTGACATGGCGCTGACCCAGGCCGGGCGCAGCAGCCGAGGTCCTTCGGCCCTGCCGGACGGTGGGTTCCAGCGCCTGCAGGCCGGCCGCAGCGTGCTTATCGTCGACTGCGGCGCACCGCCTCCACCTGGCGTGGATCGCTACGCTCACGCCGGCACCTTGTCGATGGAACTGTCGGTCGGCCGGGACCGGATGATCGTCAACTGCGGTGCGGTCCCCGCCGGTGGTCCTGAATGGCGGGATGCGACGCGGGCGACCGCCGCTCACTCCACCCTGGTGATCGCCGACGTCAATTCCTCGGAACTAAAGCCAGACGGTCTTGGTCGTCGCCCCGTGCTGGTAGAGGCGCAACGGCAGGAAGCCAATGGCGCGCATTGGTTGGAAGCCAGCCACGACGGCTGGAAAAAGCTGTTCGGCGCAGTGCATCGGCGCCGGCTGTATGTGGCGGAAAGCGGCGAGGACATCCGGGGCGAGGATGCGGTGGAGGCTGCGACACCACAGCCGTTCACGCTGCGATTCCATCTGCATCCCGAAGTGAATGCCAATCTGCAGCAGGACGGCGAGGCGGTGCTGCTGCGCCTGCGGTCGGGGGGCGGTTGGCGGCTGCGCGCCGATGGTGCGCGGATGACCCTGGAGGAAAGCGTCTATCTCGGGGGCCAGGAGCCTCGGCGTACAGAACAGGTGGTGCTGACCGGTTACGCCGATGGCCCGCAACAGGTGAAATGGGCAATCAGCAAGGTGGGATAGCGACCGACGGTCGCTGTCCGCATGGCCGGTCGGGCCGTGGGGCCGCCCGGGAACATGCCCTGAGCCAGCCATCCACGCCCTGAGCCAGCCATGCCTTGACCAGACGCTTGAAGGTTATCGAAGTCACCAACGTCGATTTCTCCCTGGTGCACTTCCTGCTTCCGCTGATGCGGGCCATCCGGGCACGCGGGCACGAGGTCATTGGCGTCTCAGCCGATGGGCCGCTCCTGGCCAAGCCGCGCGACGAAGGTTTTCGGACCGAGGCAGCGGCGTTGGAGCGCACCGTTTCGCTGCTGGCACACTGGCGTGCCTTCCGCGCCCTGGTGCGGCTGTTTCGTGCGGAGCAGCCGGATCTGGTGCACGCGCATATGCCGATCAGCGGTTTTTTGGCGCGCATGGCGGCGTGGTGGGTGGGGGTGCCGCGCATCGCCTACACGGGGCATGGGTTCTGGTTCAATTTCCCGGGCTCGTGGCCGCGGAGCGTGCTGGGTTACTCGATGGAGTGGCTGGCGGCACGCGTGACCGACACGTTTCTGACCGTGAGCGAAGCCGAAGCGCAGGACGCGAAGCGGCTGCATATCCATGGACGCGCCGTTGCGATCGGCAATGGCCGCGATCCGACGCGATTTCGCCCCGACCCGGCGGCCCGTCAGCGTGTCCGCAGAGCGCTTGGTACACCAGACCAGCAGGTCGTGGTGCTCGCTGTGTCGCGGCTGGTCTGGCACAAGGGCTACCCGGAGCTTGCCGTCGCGATGCGCGCGCTTCCCGATGCAGCATTGTGGGTGGTCGGCGAGCGCCTGATCTCTGACCGCGGTGAGGACATGATCGCGCTGCTGCGGAACGCCGGCCTGGGCTGCCGTCTTAAGCTACTCGGCTACCGGGACGACGTGCCCGAGCTTATGGCGGCGGCCGACATCTTCGCGCTGCCCACCCGCTTCGAGGGCCTGCCGATGTCGGTGATCGAGGCGATGCTGACCGGCCTGCCGGTGGTCACAACCAATGTGCGTGGGCCGGCGGAACAGGTGCTGGCGGACGTCACCGGCCTGCTGGTGCCACCAGGCGATCCGACTGCGCTGTCGGCTGCGTTGCAGCGTCTTGCCGCTGACCCAGCGCTACGCGCGCGTATGGGCATGGCCGGACGCGAACGCGCGCTGCAGCGCTACGACGAAGCCAAGGTGCTTGCGCGTACGCTGGACCTGCTGGGGCTGTAGGGCTATCCCGCGCCGCATGATCGACATCGTTCCCATTCGTCGTGCGCTGATCTCGGTTTCCGACAAATCCGGCCTGGTGCCATTCGCGCAGGCACTTGCTGCCCGAGGCACCGAGATCCTATCGACTGGCGGATCGGCCAAGGCGCTGCGCGATGCGGGCGTGGCGGTGAAGGAGGTGTCTGAGCATTCCGGCTTCCCGGAAATTCTGGATGGCCGCGTCAAGACACTGGTGCCGCAGATTCACGGCGGTATCCTTGGCCGGCGCGACAATGACGAACACACGACGCAGATGGCAACGCACGGAATCGCGCCAATCGATCTTGTTGCGGTGAACCTCTACCCATTTGAAGCTACCGTCGCGCAGGGCGCCTCAGACGATGTGTGCATCGAGAACATCGATATCGGCGGCCCGGCATTGATCCGCGGGGCCGCGAAGAACCACGAATTCGTCGTCGTGCTGACCCAGCCGGAACAGTATTCAGCCGTGCTGGAGGAGTGGCAGCAACATGGCGGCACCACCTTCGCACTGCGCAGACGGTTGGCCGGCGAAGCCTATGCGCGCACCGCCGCCTATGACGCAGCGGTTGCCGCCTGGTTTGCCGAACGGCGCGGTGAGCCATTTCCGGGGCGGCTTACTATCGCCGGCGCGTTGCGGCAGACGCTGCGATACGGTGAGAACCCGCACCAGTCGGCCGCGTTCTATGTCACCGGCCATCGGCCGGGTGTCGCCACGGCAAGGCAGCTTCAAGGCAAGGAACTCTCCTACAACAACTTGAACGACACCGATGCCGCATTCGAATGCGTCGCGGAATTCGACGGACCGACGGTTGCCATCATCAAGCACGCCAACCCGTGCGGCGTGGCCACCGGAGCAACGGTCGCGGAAGCCTGGGACAAGGCGTTCCGGTGTGATCCTGTGTCGCCATTCGGCGGCATCGTCGCGCTGAACCGCACGCTTGACGTTGCCGCGGCAGAGAAGATTGCCGCGATCCTTACCGAGGTTATCATCGCGCCGGATGCCGATGATGCTGCCAAACAGCTGCTGGCACGAAAAAGGAATCTGCGTCTGCTGTCGACCGGCGGCATGCCGGACGCGACGGCGTCGGGGCTGACATTTCGCAGCGTGTCCGGTGGGTTCCTGGCGCAGACCCGCGACAGTGGCCGCGTTGCACGAGGCGATCTGCGTGTTGTCACTCAGCGTGCGCCAACGGAAGCGGAGTTCGCCGACCTGCT
This sequence comes from Acetobacteraceae bacterium, assembly GCA_024280945.1. Taxonomy (GTDB): domain Bacteria; phylum Pseudomonadota; class Alphaproteobacteria; order Acetobacterales; family Acetobacteraceae; genus JAMXLO01. The sequence goes on along the minus strand of JAMXLO010000113.1, from coordinate 24,596 downwards.
GTTCGCCTTCCAGGTCTGCAAGCACGTAAAGTCGAACGCGATCGTCTATGCCAAGGATCGAGCCACTGTGGGGATCGGCGCAGGCCAGCCCAGTCGTGTGGACAGTGCGCGCATCGGCGCGTGGAAGGCCGAGGCCGCAGCGAAGGCGGCAGGGCTGGATCTGCCGCTGACACGTGGGAGCGTCGTCGCGTCGGATGCGTTCTTCCCGTTCGCGGATGGGCTGGAAACCGCGATCGCGGCCGGAGCAACCGCTGTGATCCAACCGGGCGGATCGGTACGGGACAACGAAGTGATCGCAGCGGCCGATGCTGCCGGTGTGGCGATGGTGTTTACCGGAATGCGACATTTTCGGCACTGATAGACTTCCTGAGGTGACAACAAGCGGAACCCGGAATCCGTACCGTGAATCGCGATGCACCACCGGTCACCGCACCGGCGGCTAGATATCGTTTGATAATCTGAACCCCCTCCCATAAGCTCAGCTTTGAACGTTAAGGCCGGCGCTTGACCGCAGTGGCCATTCAACGCGTGGGGGGAGCGATGCCGATAGAGCGAAGTCGGCGGCATTTTCTGAGCCAACTTGCTGTAGCGGGTGTTGCCGGCGCGGGTGGCCTCGCCGGAGTTTGTTTCGATGGTCCAGTGAGTTCATTTGCCGCCGAGCCGCCCACGGAAGTCACGACCATTACTATCGAAAAGGCACCGAGCACCTGTCTCTCGCCACAGTATGTGGCCGAAGATCTGCTTCGGGCGGAGGGATTCACCGAGATTCGCTACCAGGCGATTGATACCGCCCCAGCATCGGCTGTGGCCCAGGGCCAATTGGACTGGGACATGGATTTCGCACCGGAGATCATCACGGCTGTCGATAAAGGTGCGGCCCTGACAGCCGTGGCTGCGACGCATGTCGGTTGTTACCAGCTCATGGCGCATGACCACGTGCGGAGTATTGCCGGCCTGAAGGGCAGAACGGTCGGCTGGTCCCCCAGTTATTCCTCATCGAAAGATCTTGTGGCCCTGATGACGAGCCTTGTCGGCCTCGATGCCGAAAAGGACATTTACTGGGTAGACGATCGGACGGCCGATCCGATGGCTTTGTTCATCGACAAGAAGATCGATGCCTTCCTGGCCGTTCCGCCACAGACCCAGGAGCTGCGCTCCCGCGGGATTGGCCATTCACTGGTCAACAGTGCCACCGATCGGCCATGGTCGAATTACTTCTGCTGTATGTTGTTCAGCAGAACCGAGTTCGTCCAAAAGTACCCCGCAGCGACCAAGCGTATTGTTCGGGCGTTCCTGAAGGCCACCGACTTGTGCTTTTCCGAACCGGCACGGGTGGCTCGACTGATGGTCGAGCGTGGGTTTACTGATCGTTACGACTTCGCCTTGCAGAGCCTGCAGGAACTGCCGTACGGCGTCTGGCGAGATAACGATCCTGAGGACACGCTGCGCTTTTTCACGCTGCGTATGAACGAGGCGGGACTCATCAAGTCCGACCCGCAGCGGATCATTGCTCGCCACACCGATTGGCGTTTTCTCAACGAGGTAAAGCGTGAACTGAAAGTGTAACTGCCGAGTTGGAACCAGCTGGGGGCTGCAATGCCGATTGAACCGAGCCGGCGCCGTTTCCTGGGTCAGGTTGTTATCGCTGCCTGTATGGGCGGCGTTGCCAGCGTCGGCCTTGGTGGAAAAAGCAGATCGTTCGCCGCGGAGCCGCCACCGGAAATCACCACTGTCCGCTTCGAAAAAGACTCCGTAGCCTGCATCGCGCCGCAAGTTTTTCAGGAATTGCTGCGGGCCGAGGGCTTTACCGATATCCGCTACGTGGACCTGACCGAAGCGCATATACGCAGAGCCGATGTTGCCAAATTGGATTGGCTTACCAGTATGATCGTGCACGATGAGGTGGATTTCGGCAGGAACTTTGCACCATCTCTCGTCCTCGGAATGAATGCTGGCGCGCCGATTACAATCTTGGCTGGCCTACATCTCGGGTGCTTCGAAATCTTCGGGAAAAATGAAATTCGCACCCTCGCCGACCTGAAGGGCAGGACCGTGGGCGCGGATTACAATACTGCGGGGAATCGGCCCCTGCTGACCATCATGTTCAGCATGGTCGGTCTCGATCCGGCCAGGGATCTCCACTGGGTGACGGATCCGAAGCTGCAACCAATGGAGCTGTTCGTCGAGGGCAAGATCGATGCCTTCCTAGCCGCTCCCCCTGATCTGCAGGAGGTTCGCGCCAGGCACATCGGACATGTGATTGTCAGCAGCGTCACCGACCGACCGTGGTCGCAGTATTATTGCTGCATGCTGGCGACCGGTACCAAATTTGCCCGTATGTATCCGGTCGCCACCAAGCGAGTCTTGCGCGCGATGCTCAAGGCCACCGATCTCTGCGTTTCCAACCCCGATCGTGTCGCGCAACTACTCGTGGAACAGGGGTATTCGACGCGCTATGACTATACTCTGCAGGCGATGAGCGAGGTCCGCTTCGACGTTTGGCGCGATTACGACCCGGAGGACACGCTCCTCTTCTATGGGCTCCGGCTGCACGAGGCGGGCCTGATCCAGTCCAGCCCGCAGAAGCTGATTGCCGAGCATACCGATTGGCGCTTTCTCAACGAGCTCAAGCGTGAATTGAAGGCGTAAGAGAAGCTGGCGAGGCCTCCAATGTCTACGACGCAGACCAGACGCCTTTTCCTTGCCACGGCTTCAGCGGTCGGCGCTGCGACATACCTACGAGCTCCGCGAGCGTTGCCCACAGAGGGGGCGCTGGAAATCCTCACGGTCGGTTTCCCGAACGCCCCTGTCATCTGTATCGCCCCGCAATACGTAGCGGGGGAGTTGCTGCGCGCAGAGGGCTTCACCGACGTCCGCTATGTTACCCCTCCCGGCCTGGCTCGGGCGACTACCTGGAGCGTGGCGAAGTCGACTTCTCGCTTGAGACTCCGTGGACCATGCTCACCAAGATCGACGCTGGCGCACCGATCACGCTGTTGGCCGGCGTAATGGTGGGCTGTTATGAGCTTTTCGGAAATGAACGCGTCCGAGGCATCACAGACTTGAAAGGCAAGAGTCTTGGGACTCAAGGGGCGGGATCGACTAGGGTAGGACTTCCCACTCTCCTGGCAGCTTCTGTCGGGCTCGACCCGGCCAATGACATTGACTGGGTCACCGACCCTTCTCGTCGACCGCTCGACCTCTTTATGCAAGGCAAGATCGACGCGTTTCTGGGCTTCCCACCCGAGCCGCAGGATCTGCGTGGCCGCCACATCGGCCATGTGATCGTCAACACCGCCGTGGACCATACATGGTCGCAGTATTTTTGCTGTCTACTGGCCGGAAACCGCAAATTCGTCAGGAATTACCCGCGTGCAACGAAGAGCGTGGTGCGCGCGGTCCTAAGGGCGACGGACATCTGTGCCAGCGACCCGGCGCGCGCTGCGCGACAACTTGTCGATAGCGGCGTCACACCGCGATACGATTACACGCTACAGACGCTGAGTGAGCTCCCTTATGACAAATGGCGTGAGTACGACGCCGAAGACACCCTCCGGTTCTATACTCTGCGCATGCATAAAGTCGGTTTCATCAAATCGGGCCCCCAAAAGATCATTACTGAGGGAACGGACTGGCGTTTCCTTAATGAACTTAAGCGAGAGCTGAAAGCGTAACTGTCGTATCAAAGGAGGCTGCAATGCCGATTGAACAGAGCCGGCGGCGTTTCCTGGGTCAACTCGGTATCGCCGGCGCTGCCGGTATGGGAGGGCTTGCCAGCACTGGGCTTGGCGGTGGAGCCAGATCGCTCGCCGCAGAGCCGCCGCCGGAAATCACCACGGTCACCTTCGAGAAAGCTGTTGGCACCTGCGGCGCACCAACATATGTGGCTGAGGCGCTCCTTCGGGCCGAGGGGTTCACTGACATCCGTTACCGAACGAGGGATACGGATCCGGTGACGGAGATTGTACACAAGCAGATCGACTGGTCCTATGGTGTCGCGGCGGATGCAATCGGTGACATGGACAGCGGTGCTCCCTTGACGTTGGTTGCTGGGATACATCCCGGTTGCTACGAGCTCATCGTACAGGACCACGTGCGCAGTATTGCCGCACTGAAGGGTAAGACGGTTGGCTGGTCTCGCGACTATGTGTCGTCCAAGTACCTGGTAAGCCTCATGGCCAAGTTCGTTGGCCTTGATCCGCACAGCGATATCCACTGGCTGGAGGATTCCAAGACCGATCCGATGGCCTTGTTCGTCGATCGAAAGATCGACGCCTTCCTGAGCAACGTGCCTCAGACCTTTGAGCTTCGCGATCGTAAGATCGGGCATACGCTCGTCAACACCCTCACAGATCGTCCGTGGTCGCAGTATTTCTGCTGCATGCTGGTCGGCCGGACCGAGTTTGTCCAAAAGTATCCGATCGCGACGAAACGCGTCCTACGCGCCCTGCTGAAGGCAGCAGACCTATGTGCCAACGAACCGGAACGGATGGCCCGGCTGATGGTCGAGCGGGGGTTCAGCAACCGCTACGATTATGCCCTGCGGGTGCTGCAAGAGTTGCCCTACACGGCATGGCGGGATTTCGATCCCGAGGATACGGTGCGCTATTTCGCGCTAAGGCTGAACGAAGCTGGGTTCATCAAGTCCGCGCCAGACCGAATCATAGCCGAGCATACCAACTGGCGCTTTCTCAACGAGGTCAAGCGCGAGTTGAAGACGTAATCGGCACATCAAACTTATCGAGGAGGCTGCAATGCCGATGGAACAGAGCCGGCGCCGTTTCCTGAACCAACTTGGTGCAGCGGGCTTTGCCGCCGCGGGCGGGTTTGGTGGTTCCGGGGTCGTCGGTGGCGCCAGATCGGTCGCCGCGGAGCCGCCGCCGGAAATCACGACGCGCCGGATTCAAAAGACTTCCAGCATTTGCACGGCGCCGCACTATGCACCCGAGGCGCAGCTTCGCTCGGAGGGATTTGTGGACGTCGGCTACGAATTCACCTTCGGAATTCCCACCCACGCGGTGGCTAGCAATCAGATGGATTGGGCCACTGATTTCGCGTCGAACATTATCGCTGAGGTGGACAACGGTGCTGCCGCCACGACCCCCAACAGATTATCGCCAACCATACGGATTGGCGCTTCTTCAACGAAGTCAAGCGGGAGCTGAAGGCGTAATTCTCATATCTTCTAATAAACGGAGGCTGTAATGCCGTTTGGACAGAGCCGGCGCAGTTTCCTCAGCCAGGTCACAACGGGTGCCGCTGGCTTGAGTGGCCTTGCCGCCGTCGGGTTGGGCAGCGGTGGCATATCACTCGCCGCAGAGCCGCCGCCGGAGATCACCACCGTCACGTTGGAAAAGGACCCCCCCGCCATCTGCATTGCGCCGGAATACGTCGCCGAGGACCTGCTTCGGGCTGAGGGGTTTACCGATATCCGGTACCGGGCGCGGGATGCGGACACGACTCTGGAGCTAGCGCACAATCAGGTCGACTGGACCTTTGTGGTTGCGCCGAATCTAATTGCGAACCTGGGCGCCGGCGCTCCCATAACTTTGCTTGCCGGTGTGCATATCGGCTGCCTGGAGCTCATCGCTCATGACCATGTTCGCAGCATTGCCGGGCTGAAGGGCAAGACTGTAGGCTGGTCTCCCAGCTTTGTTGCGTCCAAGGCCCTGGTAGCCCTGATGGCAAAGTTCGTCGGTCTTGATCCTGACAAGGACATCAATTGGGTGGATGATTCGAAGGCCGATCCTAAGGCTTTGTTTATCGATCGGCAGATCGATGCCTTCCTGTCGAGCCCGCCAGAAACGTCGGAGCTCCGCGCCCGCGGGATCGGGCATTCGCTCGTCAACAGCGCCACTGATCGTCCATGGTCGCAGTATTACTGCTGCATGGTGGCGAGCAGGACCGAGTTCGTGCAAAAGTATCCGATCGCGAGCAAACGTATTCTGCGGGCCTTCCTGAAGGCGACTGATCTGTGCGCCAGCGAACCAGAGCGGGTAGCCCGACTGATGGTCGAGCGTGGGTTCACCGCCCGCTACGAATATAACTTGCAGACGCTGCAAGAGCTGCCCTACGGCGTATGGCGAGATTACGATCCTGAAGATTCGGTGCGTTTCTTCGCGCTGCGGCTGAACGAGGCAGGGTTCACCAAGTTTACTCCAGATCGGATTATTGCCGAACATACGAACTGGCGCTTTCTCAATGAGCTCAAGCATGAGTTGAAAACGTGACCATAATGTCGAACGCGTCCACGGAGGCTGCGATGTCGATCGAACAGAGCCGGCGCCGTTTCCTGGGTCATCTCGGTGTCGCGGGCGTTGCCGGCATGGGCGGACTCGCCACTGTAGGGTTGGGCAGTGGCGGCAGATCGTTCGCCGCAGAGCCGCCGCCCGAGATCACCACCGTGACTCTCGAAAGAATTCCCGGCACCTGCACGGCACCGGCATACGTGGCCGAGGCGCTGCTTCAAGCCGAAGGGTTTACCGACATCCGTTATCGACCCAGGGATACGGACCCGGTGACAGAGCTGACACACAAACAGATTGACTGGTCCACGGCTGTCACGGCCGATGCAATCGCGAACATGGATGACGGCGCCCCCCTGACAATGGTTGCCGGAGTACATCCCGGTTGCTACGAACTCATTGCGCACGACCACGTGCGCAGCATTACCGGACTTAAGGGAAGAACGGTCGGCTGGTCCCGCGGCTACGTGTCGTCTCGGTACCTGGTAAGTCTCATGGCCAAGTTCGTCGGCCTTGATCCACACAATGATATCCATTGGATAGAGGATTCCGGCACCGATCCAATGAACTTATTTGTCGAGCGCAAGATCGATGCGTTCCTGACCAGCATGCCGCAGTCGCTGGAGCTGCACGATCGCAGGATGGGACATACGCTGGTTAACAGCGTCACCGATCGTCCGTGGTCACAGTATTTTTGCTGCATGCTGGTCGGAAGGACGGAGTTTGTCCGAGAATACCCGATTGCCACCAAACGCATCGTACGTGCATGGCTGAAGGCGGCCGACCTGTGCGCCAATGAGCCGGAGCGGATGGCGCGGCTGATAGTCGATAAGGGGTTCTCGCCGCGTTACGATTACGCATTGCAGACTCTGCAGGAGCTGCCCTACGGCGTTTGGCGGGATTTCGATCCCGAAGATACGGCGCGCTTTTTCGCGCTGCGACTGAATGAGGCCGGCTACATCAAGTCCACACCAGACCGGATCATCGCCGAGCATACCGACTGGCGCTTTATCAATGAACTCAAACGTGAGCTTAAGACCTGAGCATGCGAGCGGCCGTCATCCTGTTGGCAGCAGCTCTGGCGGGCTCGACGCCCGCGCTGCCCGACTTGGCCCTAGACGATTCGGGACTGCCGGTGATAGGTCAGGCGCCGGATTTTGTGCTGCGTGCTCAGGACGGGACCCAGGTGACGCTTGCGCAGTTCCGCGGCAAGGCTGTGGCGCTTAACTTTATCTTCGCGTCGTGTTCGTCCACCTGTCCGATTCTGACGGCGAAAATGGCGACCGTGCAGGATGGCATCGGCGATGACTTCGGATCCAGGGTCATCTTTGTCTCGATCACCGTCGATCCCGAGCACGACAGCCCCGACGTGCTGAGGCACTACGCAGAGACATTCGGTGCCAACCTGGCCGGATGGAAATTTCTCACCGGTTCACCGAACGCGATCCAGGCGATCGAGCGCCGCTACGGCGTGTTCGTCGCGCGAGCGCCGTCGGGCGATGTGGACCACACCAACCTGATCTCGGTGATCGATCCGCATGGTATGATGCGGGTGCAATACCTTGGTGTCCGCTTCGATCCCGACGAGTTGCGCCGTGACCTTCTGAGCCTGACGGGGAAATCATAGACCACTTGCGGCAGAACCTCCGGTCGAACCTTTTGGGAGCGCGTAGGGTCGCCTTGCAAGGGCAGGTCGTCGGTTCCCGTTTGAGGTTCGGGCCGTTGCGCCGCGCCACACGTGCTCTGAGCAGACTGCGAGGGGCGGTCGTTGCGTTTGTAGCTCGCATTCCCGCCCGCGTGGAAGCCAAGCTTCTGGTCGCGTTCCTGGGGATGGTCGCGCTGCTCGTGGCATTGGGAGCCGTCGGTCTGAGCGTCCTCGGCGCTGCGCACCAGCGCACGAACGACCTGATCGGACTGCAACGCAAGATTGCGGTTTACCGCCAGGTCCAGCAGGACACGACGACGCAGTTGTACGAGGTGTCATCAGCAATGCTGTTGTCCGATGACAGGGCGCTTGCGACCGCGCTCCGCAAGCTCAACCAGTTCGACTACGATCTCGAACGGCTGCAATTCGTTACGGCCGAAGATGTGGCGCTCTCCGGCCAGGTGAGGCAGACCTACGACCGATTTGTCGCGATCGTGGGCGAGGTCGCTGAGCTGTACCGCGCCGGTCGGATTGCGGACGCCCGGCAGATCCAGTTGCGACAGGCGGGACCACTCGCCGATCGTCTTGAACGTCTGACCAACCAACTGGTCAACCGCGCTGAGGCGGAGATGCTCACCAGCATTACGACTGGGCGGCAATCCTATGCTGCGTCGCAGACGGTCGTCATCGCCTTTGTCTGCGGCAGTGTCGTCCTTGCGCTTGTGCTGGGCTATGTCATTTCCTGGTCCCTCATCGAGCCGGTCACCGAGATTGCAGCGCGGCTGCGACGCATTGCGGAAGGCGATTTTTCCCAGCGCGTGCGCGTCGCCAATCGCGATGAACTTGGCGCATTGGCGATCGACGTCAACCGGACCTGTGAAGAGCTTGGGCACTTGTACGAGCAGCTTGAGGCCGCCAGCCGACACAAGTCTGAGTTCCTAGCCAATACCAGCCACGAGCTGCGCACGCCGTTGAACGCCATCCTGGGTTACACCGAACTCGTGTTGGATGACATCTATGGAGAAGTGCCGGAGAAGATCCGCGAAGTGCTGGAGCGGGTTCAGAGCAACGGTCGTCACTTGCTCGGCTTGATCAACGACGTGCTCGATCTATCGAAGATTGAAGCTGGCCAATTAGAGCTGTCCGTCGGCGAGTATTCCATGAAACAGGTGGTCCAAACGGTGATAGCAGGGACCGAGGCGCTGGTCGCCGAGAAGGGACTGACATTTACCACCACCATCGCAGATGATCTGCCGATTAGCGAAGGTGATGAGAGACGTATCACGCAGGTGCTGCTGAACCTGGTTGGAAACGCGATCAAGTTCACCGAAGCCGGCGGTGTTGCGATCGACGCTGCCTTGTCAGACGGCGTTCTTCAGATTGCGGTGTCCGATACCGGGCCTGGCATTGCACCAGAGGATCAGCAGGTGGTATTCGAAGAATTCCGGCAACTGGACAGCTCCAGCACGCGTACCAAAGGCGGTACCGGTCTCGGCCTTGCTATCTCGAAAAGAATTGTCGAGCTGCATGGCGGTCGCATCTGGGTCGAGTCTGAGCTGGGAAAGGGATCGACGTTCCGGTTCACGTTGCCTGTGCACACCCCAATGCGGAGTATCGCACGATGAGCCAGCGCATTCTCGTCGTCGAGGATCAGGAGGACAATCGGCGCATCCTGCGGGATCTGCTGACAAGTGCGGGATTCGAACTGATCGAGGCGACCACCGGGGAAGAAGGCGTGCGATTAGCTGAGCTCAACCGACCTGATCTGATCCTGATGGATGTACAGATGCCGGTGCTGGACGGCCACGAAGCCACCCAGCGCATCAAGGCGCAGCCGGAACTCCGCAGTATTCCTATCATCGTGGTCACTTCCTATGCGCTGAGTGGCGACGAGGCGAAGGCAAGGGCAGCAGGCGCTGATGCCTACGTGGCCAAGCCGTTCAGTCCACGCGCCTTGCTTGCGACCATTCGGCGCTTTCTGCCAGGTCCGGCGAGCTGAGCGCGATGCGATCGCCGCCGCTGATCCTGATCGCGGACGACAATCCTGCAAACGTCGACATCCTGCAGGCGCGATTGAGGGCCAAAGGCTACGCCATCATCACGGCAGCAGATGGAGAACAGGCGTTGGTCAGCGCGCAGCAGAACCTGCCTGACCTGATCCTGCTCGACGTCATGATGCCGAGGCTCGATGGCATCGAGGTAACACGACGGCTGAAGGCAGAGGCTGAAATACCCTTCATGCCGATCATCCTCATCACTGCGAGGACCGATGTGAAGGACGTCGTGTCGGGACTCGACGCCGGCGCCGACGACTACCTGCCCAAGCCCGTCGACCATTCCGCGCTGCTGGCGCGCGTACGCTCCATGCTGCGCATCAAGGAGCTGCACGATACCGTCGAGGCCCAACGGCAGGAACTTCGGTCGCTCAACGCAGGCCTTGAGCAGCGGGTGGCGGAGCAGGTTACAGAACTCCAGCGCATGGCGCGCCTGCGCCGGTTTCTGGCACCCAATCTTGCGAAAATGATCGTTGCATCCGGTGACGAAAGTATCCTTGCCAGCCATCGGCGCGAGATCGTCGTTCTGTTCTGCGATTTGCGAGGGTTCACAGCGTTCTCCGAGATCTCGGAACCGGAGGAGGTGATGGCAGTCCTGCAGGCGTACCACGACGCGGTGGGTCCACAGATACACAGGCACGAAGGTACGCTCATGCACTTCATGGGTGATGGACTGATGATCCTGTTCAATGATCCGTTCCCGTGCCCCGATCCTGCGCTTCGGGCGGTACACCTGGCAGTCGAGATGCGCGAGGCAGTTGGGGCGTTAGCCTCGGGGTGGCGACGGCGCGGCCACGAGATCGGCTTTGGAGTCGGCATTGCCCAGGGGTACGCAACCCTGGGCCACGTCGGATTTGAGGACCACATCGAGTACACAGCGATGGGCACCGTCACCAACCTCGCAGCAAGACTTTGCGACGCGGCGCGCGATGGCCAGGTCCTTATCAATCAACGTATCGCTGCCGCCGTCGACGAAGCCGCCAGCCTTGAAGAGATTGGCGAACTGCCGCTGAAGGGGCTGGCCAGACCTGGCATCGTGTACCAGGTGGTGGAGATGAAATCTCCTCGGTGACGCCATCCGACAGGCCAAGCGTGCCCGCTGCGTTACTCGGCACTTGGAGTGCCGTGCGAAGCCCGAACCGCTGGCCGACCATGCGGAGAAGAACTTTTCTCAGACAATTTCCGCCTCGAGCCTGTGACTGAGATCACTGCCGCGTGGCTGCTGTGACGCGAAGACTCTATGCATCGTTCAGTTCGTCGACCGTTGCAGACGCAAACGAGCTGGGCGTGCGGCCACAGGGAGCGAATGTCATGGCATTGCGAATTGGGCAGACTGTCGGACCAGAAGTTATCTTCGCACCCGATCCCATTGGCCACGTGCCGCGGGTCACACCTCTTGCCGATGGCAGCTTCATTCTCGCCTGGCAGAGTGACACGGGCGATCTTGTTGCCAAACACCTGAATTCTGCCGGAAGTTTCACGACAGGCGACTTCCTGCTGGGTGTTTCGTCCTTCGCAGCTGCGCAGAATTGGGCGCTGACAACGCCGCTGATCGTGCAGGGCCAGGACGGTTCCATCACCACCGATTTCGGGGTGCTGAACACGCCGACGCACGATGAGATCGGCATCCACACCGTGAACGCGGCCTTCGATGACACGAGTTTTCCATTCATGATCCCGAGGGCGTCCAGCGCCGGCGAAACGCTCATTGACGCGGCAGCCACTTTCAGTGGCACCGCCGTCGCGTACGAGCAGGGCGCCGCCGGCAATCTGACCCATACCTTCCTTCGCTGGTACAACGCCGACGGCACGTCGCTTCCGACCGACAATCAGTTGGGCGCTCTCGGCGAGTCCGGTTCGCAGATGAATGCCAAGATCCTGTCTCTGGTCAACACGGTCGACGCTGTCTATGCGCATGTCAATCCCGATGGCAGCTCCGACATTCGCTTCCAGGAGTTGACGCCCAACGGTATCAACAGCAATGCGATCGGTGTCAGCGGCACTGGAACCCCGTTCGCGAACTTCCCGGATATGACGCGACTACCCGACAGTTCGCTGGTCGTCGTCTGGCAGGATCGGGACGGCGTGATGATCAAGCACATGCTGTCAAACGGGATAGTGCTGGGGACCACGCGGGCTCCCAACTCGGCCGGTGCCTTCTTGCCAAAGGTTACGGCCTTGAAGGACGGCAGCTTCGTGCTCGCCTGGACCGCGGGATCGGGTAGCGAACAAGACGGCTCGCCGAACGAGGACATGTTCCTGCAGCACTTTGGTTTCAACACGCAGGGCTCGATTGTGCCTTCGGGTTCACTGATCCATCTCGCGGAACCGGGCGATCAGGGTCTGTTCGAGATGAGCATGAAGACGCTCACCGATGGGCGTGTCGTGCTGGCCTATGCGACCGAGACCGGCGATGCCACCAACGTCACCAACCTCGCTTACCGGTTTCTCGATTTCAGTTCGCCGCTGCTGAACGGCGACCTAGGCAACGTGGTCGCAGTCGAGAGCGACGGCGCAATAACGTCCGACACTGGATCGGCGGGCTCGGGCCTTGGCAATGTTCAGGTTGGGGGCGTGCTCAGCGCGGCGAGCGTTTCGGCCGCCCAGTTGACCAAGGCAGTCGGTGGTGCTCCGGCGATGAGCTTCATCGGGGCTGCGGCGATGGCAACGCCGGACAACGGATCGGCCGGCTCCCATGCGTTTGTGATCAGCGCATTGCCCAACGATGCGAGTGTCGCGCCGTATATGACTGACTTCAATCCGGCGACTGACACCGTGTTGCTTAGCCATCAGGCATTCGCCGAACTCGCGCAGGGACCGCTACCGCCCGATGCCTTCTTCGCCGGTCCGACAGCGCATGATGCAACTGATCGGATCATCTATGTTTCGGCGTCCGGGGCATTGTCCTACGATAGCGACGGTAACGGCCCAGGCGGCGCGGTATTGCTTGCGATGGTACAACCCAATCTCGCAGTTCACGCTGGCAACTTTGTGATTGGTTGATCGTCAGTGCGTGTGCAGGCGGAGAGCTATGGCGTCTGTCCTATTCGGCAGCCAGCCGCTCCGCACCGCGCTCTTTGATCGATACGCGCCAATGGATGCGATCCTCGTTTGGCGGATAGTCGCCGGCGGCGCGGTGATACGAGCAGCGGTTGTCCCAGATAACGATGTCGCCCACACGCCATTTGTGCCGATACTCACCGTCAGGCTGGATCATATAGCCGGTCAGTTCATCGATCAGCGCATCGCTTTCCTGCTCTGATACACCTTCGATCGACTCGATCTTGCCCGGATCGAAATACAGCGACTTCCGCCCGGTCTCTGGGTGCGTTCGGATGATCGGATGGAAAACCGGCCTCCAGTCGCGATCCTCCTCGTTGAGCAGCTCGCGCTTCCTTCTGCGTCCGCCATAGGTAAAGGCGCCGACGCGTCCCTCCAGCCGCTGCTTCAGTCGTTCCGGCAGTGCGTCGTATGCGGTATAGCCACTGGCAAACAGCGTATCGCCGCCGGCGCTCGGTATCGCCAATGCATAGAGCTGAGTCGCCTTGAATGGCTCTGCGTCATACGCGCCATCGGTGTGCCAGCCTTCCGCACCCCGCCGGTAGATCGCGTCGATCAGCTTGCCATCGGCGCCGAATTTGTTCACCCCGAGCAGGGTGATCTCCGGAACCTCGGGATGCCGCGTGCTCTTGGACGGGTGCGGCACGACGATGCCAAAGCGACGGCTATAATGCAGGAACTGCTCGATCGTCAGTTCCTGGTCGCGCACCACCATCACATTGTGGTCGAGCCAGGCCTGGTAGATCGGCGCGAAGCCTGCATTGTCCAGCGTCTTCACATCAACGCCGGTCACCTCGACGCCAATCTGCGGTCCCATGCGACGAATCTCAACCACGGCTGCGCCTCGCTATGAAATCCAATGTTGCCTCGGCCGCGCGATCCGCGTGCGTGGCCGCGACATGATATGAATCGCCTGGCAGCACCAGCAGTTCGGAGTCTGGTATCTGCTGCTGCCAGGCACGCATCTCCTCGACCGAGCCGAGTCCACTCTGCTCGGTGGTGATGACCAAGGTCGGACACCTGATCTTCGGTAGATCGGCGCGAATGTCGGCGCAGGCGATTGTGCCCATGAAGCCGAGCTGGGTGGAAACCGCGGTGCGGCCCATGAACTTTGCCCACCATTCGACACCTTCCGGCGGGAATGCGCTGCCCAAACGGTTGCCCATGTTCTGCCGCGCCCAGAATTCGACGCCGTGCGTCTCGAAGTCGCGGATCAGTTCCGGCACCTTTTCGGCAGCACCGACGCGCAGTGGCGGGGGGGTGCCGACCACGGTGAGCGTCACCAGGCGCTCTGGCCGGCGAGCGGCAAACGCCCGTGCAATTGTGCCGCCGATCTTGGCGCCGATCAGATGGAACCGCTCGATGCCAAGGTGATCCATCAGCTGGCAGAAATCCTGCGTCAGCCCATCCAGGCTCCAAGGATAATCGCGGGGCATCGGCGCCGAATCACCGAACCCACGCATGTCCGGCCGCACCACGCGATACTTCCGCGCGAGCTGCGGCACCCAGGCGTGCCAGGCTAACCCACTTTCCGCGTTGCCGTGCAGCATCAGGATGGTCTGAGGCTGCCGCCACGGGTCGGTGAAGTCGTCTACCCGATAATGCATGTCGAGATCGGGCGGAATGTGCAGCCTGGCCATCTCGGCTATCTCCTCCTCACTCCGACGATACCGGTGGCGCGGCGAGAGGGTCAAATTGGCAGCCTTCGGGATGCCCGGTTATACTGCAAGCGACAGCACGGAGAGCCGTCCATGCATCTGTTCGAGCAGCACGCGGTCAAGGATCCTTCTGCCGCCGCCGAAAAGATTCCGGTGATCGACTACGGCCCGTTTTTCGCCGGCGAGCCGAACGCGCTGCAGCGGTTGGCCACACAGGTGCGCTTCGCCTGCGAAAACATCGGTTTCTTCTATGCACTCAACCATGGCGTGCCGCAGGAGAGCGTCGATCGCGGCTTCGCAGCGTCGCGTCGGTTCCACGCGCTGCCGCTCGAGGAGAAACTGAAGCTGCGCCTGAACCAGAACAATATCGGCTATATGCCGATGAACGCCTCGGTGCAGGCTGCGTCTCAGGTGCACAAGGCAACCAAGCCGAACCAGAACGAAAGCTTCTTCATCAGCTACGATCGTGGGGCGGAACATCCAGATGTTCTGCGCGGCGTGCCACTGCGCGGCCGCAACCAGTGGCCGGAAGGCATGGAAGAGATGCGCGCCGACATGATGGCGTATTTCCACGCGCTCAATGCGATGTGCGACCGCATGTTGCCGGCGTTTGCGGTCGCGCTTGATATGCCGCCAGAGTTTTTTGCGCCGTTCTTTGCCAACGAGTGTCACGCCAATCTGCGCTTCCTGCACTACCCGCCGCAGGCCGACACGAGCGAGAACACGTTCGGTACAGCACCGCATACCGACAACAGCTTCATGACGGCGCTGGCTCGCACCGATGTGCCAGGGCTGGCGATCCGGCTGCCGAGCGGGGAGTGGTTCCCGCCGCCGCTGATCCCTGGGACGTTCCTGATCAACCTTGGCAACATCATGCGGCGTTGGTCGAACGACAGGTTCCTGTCAACGCCGCACGGGGTCATCAACGAGTCGGGTAACGATCGATATTCGATTGCCTATTTCCACAGTCCGAACCCGAACAGCATCATCGAGTGCCTGCCGACCTGCGTGTCGGCTGACAATCCGGCGCGCTACCCGAAGGCGGTGTACCGCGATCTGGTGCTGGAGTTCTATCGCGCCAATTACTTCCACCAAAAGGGCCACAAATCCCAGGCCGCCGCGCTGGCCGCTGCCGAGTAAGGAATGACGATGAAAGTCTACGAAGCGATTGCCCAATCTCTGATTGCCGAGGGAATGACCGACTTCTTTGGCCTGATGGGCGACGGCAACATGTGGCTGTGGGGCGCGCTGTGCCGCAACCCGTCGATCAATCCGTACAATGCGCGGCATGAGGCGATGGCGGTGTCGATGGCCGATGGCTATGCCCGCACCACCGGCAAGGTAGGCGTCGCGCTGGTCACCTGCGGGCCGGGTCTGACGCAATGCGGCACGTCGCTGATCGCAGCCTATCGCGGCAAGACACCCGTCGTGCTGGTGGCAGGCGAGATCGAGGCAGGTGCCAAGAACAGCATGCAGTCGATGGATCAGCGTCGCTTTGCCGAAGCCAGCAGCGCACGGTTTCACACCATCACCAGCATCGACAACATGGCCGAGGAGATCGCCGAGGCGTTCTATGCCGCGCGGCTGTATCGCGGCCCGGTGGTGTTGAACCTGCCGATGGATCTGCAGGAGGAAGAATTCGACTGGGACTACGAATACCGCCCGTCGACGCAGTTCCTGCCACAGCGCATGGAGACGCCAAGCCCAGAGCAGTTGGCACCGGTGATCGAAAAGCTGATTGCTGCGGAACGTCCGGTGATCATCGCTGGCCGCGGGGCGCGAGCTGCAAACGCGAAGGAAGAACTGATCCGGCTGGCTGATCGCGTCGGCGCGTTGCTGGCGACCTCGCTGCAAGGCAAAGGTTATTTCGCTGGCCATCCGTGGGATATTGGTATCGCTGGCGCGTTCGCTTCGGCGCCTTCCGAGCAGTTGCTGGCAGACGCGGATTTCGTACTCGGCGTCGGCGCAGAGCTTGGCTACTACACCACCGAGGGCGGACTGCTGTTTCCTTCGGCGGAGGTCGCGCGCGTTGACATCAAGGCGATGCCCGAGGCGATTGGGGTGATCCCTGGCCTCTATGTGCAGGGGGATGCGCGCAAGGCGGTGGCGGCGATCAACGAAGCGCTGGAGGCGCGCCAGGTCCGCAAAGAAGGACTGCGCACCGCGGCGACGCGCGCGGTACTCGATGCGCCAGACCACCAGTTCGAGCCGCCGCGCGATGGTCTCGATCCGCGCCCGCTGGCGCGCAATCTTGGCGCCGCGTTGCCGAAGGGCGCGCTGTTCACCTGCGGCGCGGGGCATTTCTTCTCCTGGATCGGCATGTACTCGCCGTTGCCTGAGGGCGTGGAGATCCAGTACTCGTACGGCTTCGGCGCGGTCGGGCAGGGGATTGGCGTGGCAATCGGTACAGGCGCCGGCAATCCCGGGCGTCCGCATATCGCGGTCGAAGGCGATGGCAGTCTGATGTTCAACATCCAGGAGCTGGAAACTATCGTCCGTCACAAGATGCAAATGGTGCTGGTGGTGTGGAACGATTGCGGTTACGGCGCCGAGGTGCACAAGCTTGTGGCGAAAGGATTCAACGAAAAGCTGGCCCAGTGGGAATCGCCGGACTTCGTCGCGCTCGCCAAGGCATTCGGCGGTGATGGCGTGCTGCTGAAGGATCCGGCTGAAATCGGTGGTGCGATCGCCGAGGGTCTGCGGAAGGGCGGCCTCTATCTGATCGACGCGCGCGTGTCGCCGAGCACGCCAACCGAACCCTATGCGAAGGTGCATTTCGGCCGTGAGAGCCATGCGCCGTTGCTGCGTCCTGTGCACTGATGCACTTCGAAGGCGAGTTCAGCGTTCCTGGAAAGCCGGATGACGTTATCCGGCGCTTCGCCGACGTGGAGCGCATGGCGCGCTGTATGCCGGGGGCAGTGATCGACGGTCGTGACGAGCAAGGCAACTATCTTGGCGGCATGTTGGTCGCGTTCGGGCCGAAGAAGATCAAGTTCAAGGGCCGCGTCTCGGTCGATACCGATATGGCCGCGCATACTGGTTCGCTGCATGGTCGGGGTGCGGCGGACATGCGTGCCGCACGGATCGGCGTGCGCATCAACTATGCATTGCGCGATGATCCTGCGGCAGTGGGCTCGACGTTGGTGAAGCTGACATCGGACGCGGAAGTTGGCGGTGTGCTCGCGGACTTCGCCCGCACCGGCGGCGTTCCATTCGCCAATGCACTGATGCAGGATTTTTCCAGACGCGTGGCTGAGGAATTCGCTACCGAAACGCCGCCGCAAGAAGTGCCGTCGCCGCCTCAGCCGGTGCCGCTCGCAGCGCACGGCCTGTTGTGGCAGGTGATCAAGGCCAAGCTGGCACAGTTCGCCCGTTGGCTCGGCTTCGCGAGGGCCTGATTTATGGATGCGGACTACGTCGTCGTTGGCGCCGGCTCCGCCGGTTGCGTCATCGCGGCGCGACTCAGCGAGACCGGTGCCAGCGTTACGCTGCTGGAAGCTGGTCCACGCGACTGGCATCCAATGATCCACATCCCGGCCGGGGTGCTGAAGCTGCTGTATCATCCGGTGGTCAACTGGAACTACAGCGCCGATCCTGGCCCTGGCTCTGCCGGTCGCGCCATCCACTGGCCACGCGGCAAGGTGCTGGGCGGATCAAGCTCGATCAACGGCATGCTGTATGTGCGCGGCAATCCGGCCGACTACGACGGTTGGGCGCAGATGGGCTGTCGTGGCTGGAGTTTTGACAGCGTGCTGCCGTTCTTCCGCAAATCGGAGCACTACGTGCAGGGCGGCGATGCGGAGTATCGCGGCAAA
The DNA here is from genome assembly GCA_024280945.1 of Acetobacteraceae bacterium. Lineage (GTDB taxonomy): Bacteria > Pseudomonadota > Alphaproteobacteria > Acetobacterales > Acetobacteraceae > JAMXLO01. The sequence goes on along the minus strand of JAMXLO010000113.1, from coordinate 6,119 downwards.
GGTGGCCCGCTGCGCGTCGAAGATTACCGTACCATCCTGCCGCTGACTCATCGCTTCGTCGAAGCCGCGAAACAGGTCGGCTTCCAGTTCAGCAGCGATCTGAACGGAAAGGTGCAGGAAGGCGTCGGCTACTCGCAGATGACGCGGAAGGGCCGGTTCCGCGGATCGACCGCGCAGACCTTTCTCGCCGAGGCACGCAAGCGCGCAAACCTGCGGATCGAGACCGATGCGTTGGCGACACGTTTGCTGTTCGACGGTCGTCGCTGCATCGGTGTCGCCTTCCGCCAACATGGTGGCGATCGGGAGGCGCGCGCGGCGCGCGAAGTCATTCTCTGCGGTGGCGCGGTGAATTCACCGCACCTGCTGCAGATCTCCGGCATCGGCCGAGCCGAGCACCTTCAGTCGATCGGGGTCGAGGTGGTCCATGATCTGCCCGGCGTCGGTGCAAACCTGCAGGATCACTATGTCGCACGCATCTCGCACCGCGTGCGGAACGCGATCTCGATCAACCAACTTGCGCATGGTGTGCGGCTGGCGCGGGAGGCGGTGCGCTTTGCCGCGACCGGGCGCGGCGCGCTGACATTTGGCGTCACCAGCGCGCAGGTGTTCTGCCGCTCGCGCCCGGAACTTGCCAGTCCCGATCTGCAGCTTCTGTTCACGCCGGCGAGTTACGATGCGGCGCGCTTCGGCGAACTGGAACGTGCGCCCGGCATGACGGTTGCCGTGTGCCCCGTGCGGCCCGACAGCCGCGGCACCATCATGGCCAAATCACCCGATCCGTCCGCGCCGCCGGTCATCACGCCCAATTACCTGTCTGATCCGAACGATCAGCGGGTGCTGAACGCCGGCATGCGCGTGACGCGCAACATCTTCGCCGCGCCCGCTATGGCGGAACACAGCGAGGCGGAAACCCTGCCGGGGCCTTCGGTGACGTCCGATGATGAGCTGGCTGACTATGCGCGCCAGTTCGGTACGACGATCTTTCATCCGGTAGGCACCTGTCGCATGGGCGAAGGTCCTGGCGCCGTTGTGGACTCGCGCCTGCGGGTGCATGGCATTGGGAATCTGCGGGTGATCGACGCGTCGATCATGCCGACGCTGACGACGGGCAACACGAATGCGCCCACTATCATGATTGCCGAGAAGGGCGCGGCGATGATCCGCGAGGACGCGGCCTAAGGCCAATTCCCGCGTCATCCCCGCATAAGCGGGGAGTGCTTGTTGAGGGTGCTGGATTCCCGCTTGCGCGGGAATGACGGATGATCGGCTGCTACAGTGCTGGCCAGTCGCGTTGCTGATAGGCGCCATCCCAGAACAACCACTCATACTGAGTCGAGCGGATGAACGCCGTCATCATCCTGGCGCGGATCGTCTCGGTCGTTGCATCGGCCGCCTTGTCGGTGATGCCGATCACCGTGCGCACGGCCTCGCCGAATGCCTCGTCGGCATAGGTGTCGATCCACGCACGGTACGGATTGTCCTTCGCCGCATGGCGCGCGACCCGCGTGCCGACGTCCCAGTAGATCCAGAAGCAGGGTAATAGCGCGGCAACCAAAACCTCCCACGGTTCATGATATGCGGTCGCCAGCAGGAAACTGGTGTAGCCCAGGCAGTCAGGCGATGGTTCGGCATCCGCCAGTCGCTTTGGATCGACGCCAAACTCCGTCAGGTAGCGTGCATGCAACGCCTGTTCGACTGCCACTGCCTCCAGCGCGCAGGCACCGAAGGTGCGGAGCGTCTCCGAGTCCGTCCCGCGCACGCCGGCCATCAGCAGGATGCGTGAATACTGCGCGAGATACAGCGCGTCCTGCACGATATAGCCTTGGAACCGCGCGCGGCTAAGTGTGCCCGCGGCGAGTTCGGTATTGAACGGCAGTGCGTCGATTGCCTGGCGCAGGCGCGCGGTGTGCTGCCACGCCGCTTCGGATAATGCCGTCATTGCGTCTGGTCCTTCTGCCAGATTGCATGAAAGTGGTGTACCGGCCCATGGCCGCCGCCCACCGAGAGTTCATCACTCGCGGCAATCGCTTCGGTCAGATAAGCCTTCGCGCGGCGGGCAGCCTCGACCATGCCGGACCTTGGCAACAGCGCCGCGATTGCGGACGACAACGTACAGCCCGTGCCATGCGTGTTCTGTGTCATGATGCGGCGGGCTGGCAACTCGGTGACGGCGGTGCCATCGAACAGCAGGTCGGTGCTGTCCCCACGGGAAAGATGGCCGCCTTTCAACAGTACCCATTTCGGCCCAAGCTGATGCAGCGCACGCACCGCCTGCAGCATATCGTCGAGCGACGCAGGCTCCGGGCCGCCCAGGAGGACGCCGGCCTCCGGCAGATTCGGCGTGATCACCTGCGCCAGCGGCACCAGCCTATCGCGCAAGGCTGCCACTGCATCGGCCTGCAGCAAGTGGTGTCCGCTCTTTGCCACCATCACCGGGTCGAGCACGATATTGCGCGCGCCGTAACGCCGCAGCCGGTCCGCGATCACAGTGGCGATCTCTGCTGTCGCCACCATGCCGATCTTTACCGCATCCACCTGCACATCGGCGAAGATTGCGTCGATCTGTTCGGCAACGAACGCCGGATCGACGGGTTGGAACGACCGCACTCCTTGAGTGTTCTGCGCGGTCAGTGCGGTGATGACCGCCATGCCGTAAGCGCCGAGTGCCGAGAATGCCTTAAGGTCAGCCTGAATGCCGGCGCCGCCGCTTGGGTCGGAACCAGCGATTGACAGCGCGTTGGGAATCATGCCGCAACCGCCGGTGCCGCTGCGTTCAGGCGCGGCAAGACTTCGGTCGCGAACAGGCGGATGCTCTTCTCCGCCTCCTGGTGCGTCAGGAATCCGGAGCGGCCGATGAAGATCAGATGGCCGAACCCGCCAAGTTCCGTGTAGCAGTCCATGATCTGCCGATACACGGTGTCGGGCCGGCCGGCGAACATCAGCTTCTGCGCAATCGCCTGCTCTGCGGTCATATTGATCAGCGCATCGGCGGGACGTGCTGCCGCACCCGGCCCGGACCGCCAGGCGCGCGGCGCCATCTCAGGCGGCATTCGTCCTGGCAGGAATTTCGACATCTGCGGGCTCTGCTTCAGCGACGTGTTCAGAAACCACAGCAGCTTGCTGCCGACGCGCGCGCCTTCCTCGTCCGTGTCGGCAACGTAGACGAATGCCGTGTAGGCGAAGCGGTCCAGCGTGGGTGCGGGCAATCCAGCTTCGTCGCGCGCAGCCCGATACGAAGCCCAGGCGCGTTTGGTGCCCTCCATCCCACGCAGCACCAGCGCATTGACCATGCCGCGTCGCCCGAGTTCGGCCGACGTATCCGGATCGCCGGTGGCCGCCCAGAGTGGCGGGTGCGGGCGCTGCCAGCAGGGCGGCCAGATATTCACATGCCGATGCGTGAAGTGCTTCCCCTCCCAGCTGAACGGCCCGTCGTGGCTGGTGAGCGTCTTGACGATCAGGTCGATTGCTTCCCAGAAGCGTTCGACGATGCCGATCGGATTGGCGTTGCCCGACATCATCTCGCTGTCGCCAGACTTCACGAAGCCGATCTCCAGCCGCCCACGCGAGATAACATCGGCGGTGGCGTATTCCTCGGCGATGCGCACCGGATCGCGCCGCACGGTGATCAGCGTGCCCTGGCTCAGGATGCGCACCTTGCTGGTCTGGCGCGCGATGGTGCCCAGGATCATCGGGCTGGCGCCGTACAGGCTGTTGATGCCGGAGTGGTGCTCGATCGAGACGATGTTCACGCCCAGATCGTCGCACAACAGGTGCTCATCCAGGCATTGATGGAACAGGTCTGCGGCGATCCTCGGATCGCAATATCTGTTCGGCAGGCTGCCGCGCACTGAATCGGCCGCCTCCAGCACCTCGGGCGGCACAAAGGGATAGGTGTTCTCGCAATGATACCAGGCCTGCACGCTGTTTCTCCTACTTCGCGTGGATAGCGCGCCACACGCGTTCCGGCGTCGCCGGCATCTCGATATGCGTCACGCCGAACTCCGCCAGCGCGTCGACGATCGCATTGACCACGGCACCGAGCGCCGGTGTGGTGCCGCCTTCACCGGCTGGCCGGATGCCGAGTGGGTGCGTCGGCGACGGCACCTCGCTCAGTTCGGTCACAAAGCTTGGCACTTCGTCCGCGTGGGCGATCGCATAGTCCATCAGCGAACCCGACAGCAACTGTCCAGACTGGGGATCGTAGTGCACATTCTCCAGCAATGCCTGGCCGATGCCGTGTGTGATCCCGCCGTGTACCTGGCCATGCACGATCATTGGATTTACCGCGCGCCCGACATCATCGACCGCTGCATAGCGCATGATCGCCACGGCACCCGTCTCGGGGTCCGCCTCCACCTCGCAGACATGACAGCCATACGGGAAGGCCGCCAGGTTCACCGTCTCGTCGCCGATGCCATCCAGTCTGCGCAGGTCGTCCGGTAGATCATTCCGCTGCACGGCCGCTGCGGCCACGTCGAATATGCCGATGGAACGGTCGGTGCCCTTCACTGTGAAACGCCCGTCCAGGAACTCGATGTCGGCGGTCGCGACTTCCAGCACATGGCTGACGATGCGCAGTCCTTTCTCGATGATCTGTTTCGACGCGCCGAGCATGACGATACTGCCAAGTCGCAGGGCGCGGCCGGAATGCGAACCGCCACCGACCGAAACACGCGCCGTGTCGCCCTGCACCAACCGAATGCTGTCCAGCGGCACGCCGAGCCATTCGCTGACCAACTGGCAGAAGCTGGTCTCGTGTCCCTGGCCGCTGGAAACGGTCCCAATGACGAGATCGACCACGCCGTCCGGTTGTATGGTGATCTCCGCCCGTTCGCGTGGGACACCCGTCGCGGTATCGACATAGTTGGCGACGCCGATGCCGCGGCATCTGCCACGTCGCTTCGCTTCTAACCGTCGGGAGGGAAATCCTCGCCAGTCGGCCAGTGCCAGGACGCGCTCCATCACCTCGTGGTAATGGCCGCTGTCGTACTCCAGCCCGAATGGATTGCGGTAAGGCATCGCCGATTCCGGCACCAGGTTGCGCCGCCGCAGCTGGATACGATCGAACCCGCACTGCCGTGACGCGAGGTCGATCAGCCGCTCCATCACGAACATCGCCTCGGGTCGCCCGGAGCTGCGATAGGGGCGCGTTGGCGCGGTGTTGCTCAGCGTGGCACAGGCGCGGAAATGCACGGCCGGCACATGGTAGATGCTGGTCATGATTTCCACGCCCTTGTGCAGCGGGCCGAACGAGACGGGATAGGCGCCGCTGTTCACCACATTGGTGCCGCGCATCGCCAGAAATTTTCCGTCCGCATCCAGCGCCAGTTCGGCGTCGGCGCTCAGGTCGCGTGCCTGGTAGTCGCACATGAATGCCTCGCTGCGTTCGCAGGTCCATTTTACCGCGCGCCCGACCCGCTTCGCTGCCCACAGCACCAAGGCGAATTCCGGATTGGACGCACCGCGCGTGCCGAAATTGCCGCCGACGTCGTGCATCACCATCCGCACATCGTCGTCATCAACTCCGAGCACAACCGCCATGTCGTGCCGCGGTCGCACAGCACCGCCGGCGCCGGCATGCAGCGTATATCGCTTCGTAATGACGTCGTAATTTCCCACGGCTGCGCGCGGCTCCATCGTCACGCCGGCGATGCGCTGCACCGAGCTGCTGAGGCGCACTACATGCGCCGCCGCGGCGAACGCGGCGTCGGTTGCTCCAGCATCGCCGACCCAGCCATCCAGGCAGAAATTGGAAACCGCGTCCGACCACGCGCGCGGCGCATCCGCCGCGACGGCCTGCCTGGAACGCACCACAGCAGCCAGTTCAGCATAATTCACGGCCACCAGTTCCGCGGCATCCTTCGCCGCGGCCTGGCTGGTCGCGACCACCATCGCAACGATATCGCCGACATGCCGCACCTCATCGGCGGCCATCGGGTAATGCGGCGGAATGTATGGCGGCGATCCGTCGGCGTTCTCCAGTTGGATATCTGCCGGATGCCCGGTGCGCACCGCGTGCGGTATCGGTTTCAGACCGTCGGCCTGCATGTCGCGTCCTGTGAGCACCGCCAGCACGCCAGGCGCTGTGCGGGCGACTGCAGTGTCGATGCCACGAATCA
>JAMXLO010000112.1 GCA_024280945.1 Acetobacteraceae bacterium | reverse complement strand
GACCCGGGACGGAGACATCCAGCGCCCCGGTAATGCCCGCCTGCAATTCCTGGGCAAGCGGTTCCACGTAGGGGCGCGCCCGCTCATTGAGCCAGGTGATCGCAAGCTCCGCACCAACGGTGCGAAAGGCCTTCGCACACCCATAGGCGATGGATTGGTTGTTCGCCACGCCAACGACCAGTGCTTTGTGTCCAGCCAGCACTGGCCTGATATGGGCTTCGCTCATGCCGGCTCCTTCAACGAATAGAGGCCGATGCCGAGTGGCGGCGAGCCGCAGCCACCATCACCGCAACGGCGCAGGAGGCGAGCCGCGTCAGCAGCGAATCGGCGCGGCTGGTCAGGATGATCGGCACGCGCGCGCCAAGCACGATGCCGGCTGCATCCGCGTGCGCCAGGAACGACAGGCTTTTCGCCAGCATGTTGCCAGCCTCGAGGTCCGGAACGACCAGCACGTTCGCGCGCCCTGCGACCGGCGAAACGATCTGCTTGATCGCAGCCGCTTCGGGACTGATTGCGTTATCCAGCGCGAGCGGCCCGTCCAGCAGCGCGCCGGTGATCTGCCCCCGATCCGCCATCTTGCAGAGCGCGGCAGCCTCGATGGTGGAAGGGACCTTGGCCGTCACCGTCTCCATCGCGCTCAGCACCGCCACGCGAACTTCGGTGACACCCATGGCGTGCGCCAGATCGATGGCGTTCTGCACGATGTCCACCTTGTCATCGAGCGTCGGCACTATGTTGACTGCCGCATCGGTGATGATCAGGGCATTGGGATAACGTGGCACATCCATGACGAAGCAGTGACTGATCCGGCGGGCGGTGCGGATGCCGGCGTCTCGCGCCACCACGGCACCCATCAGCTCGTCCGTGTGCAGGCTGCCTTTCATCAGCGCTTCGACCCGTGCCGCGGTCACCAGCCCGACAGCCTTGGCAGCCGAATCGTGGCTATGCTCCGACGCGACGATGTCCATTCCGCTGATGTCAAGTGCCGCAGCTTTGGCGACACTGCGAATACGCTCGACCGGTCCGACCAGGATCGGCTCGATCAGCCGCAATCGCGCTGCTTCGACGGCGCCTTGCAGGGACACGTCGTCGCACGGATGCGCGATGGCCACCTTGATCGCGGGCAGAGCCTGCGCGGCCCTGACAAGCCGCTGGTATTTCTCGTGCGGCACGTCTTGTCCGGGGGATTCAGGCATGTTCGGCCTCGGCCTTGTTTCGCTTCGCGGCCTCCGTCGCGAACATCATCTCGATCTGTTTGAGACGGCGCTTGCCCTCGTCCGACATCTCGCCGCGGGCTGCGAGAACACCGTGCAGCATCTCGAGCGCTGTCTTACGTCGTTCGGTATCGCTGCCGAGCAGTTTCGGCAACGTGCTGATGGCGCGGTCCTGATCGAGGCAGATCAACAAATACTGTTGGCGCACCATTTCCTTGAAGCGGGCCAGACTCATTTGCTTGTCGGCAGGACGCGATGCACGAATCAGCTTCAGCACTGAGAACCCGCGCTCATCGATGCTGCCCTCGGGCATCCGGACATAAATCAAGGCCCGCATGGCGGCCTCGATCATCCCGCCGACCTCGAATTGCTTTTCGAGTTCAGCGCGCAACCGGGCAACGTCTGCCTCGCGGACCAGGTCGCGTTCGATCCGGTGGGGGGCGGTTTGCGGGCCGCCAAGCCCAACCAGCGCCTGCAGCCACGGTGACCCATACGTAGTTAGGAACATTGCTTCGGTCGTCGAATCACGGAACTCGCCGAAACTGTGCAGGCAGGTTGTGATCCACGATGAGGCAGCCTGCTCCACAGCCAACAGCAGATTGTCCGAACTGACAGGCTGACGCGACGAACGCACCGACTCAGCCAGTACCTTGACGGGCGCCATGAAGGGGTTCCGGTCGGAGAACATCGCAAAGCGGAGACGGTTCGGATGAACCGCTCGGGACACTTCCGCCATCGCCTCCGTCATGGACATCCGAATGGCGGGAGCAACCATGGTTTCGTAGAGCCCTCGGTTGATCTCCGACACACGTCCGACTGTGGCAAACCGCCGATCATCGGCCGCATCATTGGTCCCCAATGCCCGGATGTGGTCCAAAGTGCGGGTTTCCAGGCGGAACAGGTACTTGCCGTCCACCAGGTTGCGATTGACGGTGTTCTCGTCGACCTCGGTGATGACCGCCTCGTACAGGCCAGGTGGCAACGCATCGATCAGCTCGATGCAAGAGACAAACTCGCCATGTTCCTTGCTCGCGATCTTTCCAGAAACAAAGATGCCAAGGTGCCCAATGCTCTGATGCATCGTGTACACGATGGTCTGGCCATTTTCGACGATCTCCCTCTCGTGATCGTAAAGGTCGAGGATCCAGTCCAGCGCCTGTTGTGGTGGCGTGATGTTGTCACCCCATGAGCAGAACACGATGATGGGTGCGCTGATATTGCGAAGATCGATGCGAACACCGTCGGACGTGCTGATCTGACCGGTAGAGAGCCGGTTGCCGACGAACAGATTGTCCGCGATCCACTGCATTTCCTGGGCATTCAGCAGAACCGGGCTACCCCACCAGGTCTCGAAGTCGAGGAACCGCTCGGTCTCGGTATCTACCTTAGAGTAGAGATTGTACGCCTTGGTCCAATAGGTGTTGGCTGGATTGAGTGATTCGAAGTTGGCGACCAGGTTGGCACCGTCGAAGACGCCATTGCCAAGGTCACCGGACAACGACGTGAGCCAGGTACCGCCCAGCATGCCGCCAAGATACCGCATCGGGTTCTTGCCGCGAACACCCGCCCAGTACGACAGCGGGGAGCCGGCGAGTATGATCGGACCCATCAGGCTGGGTTTGATCGCTGCCGTCATCATGATTTGCCAACCGGCCTGACAATTGGCGATGATCACAGGTTTGCTCTCGGCGTCCGGATGGCGGCCGGCCACCTCTTCGATGAATATTGCCTCGGCGCGACAGACATCTTCGATCGTCTGGCCCGGCATGGGCTTGGGAAGAAACCCGATGAAATAGCAGGGATGTCCCGCTGCCAGGGCAACCCCGATCTCGCTCTCTTGCTTCATTCCTCCAATGCCGGGACCGTGGCCGGCGCGGGGGTCCACCACCACGACAGGTGCCTTCGTCGGGTCGATCTTCGTCCCTTCCGGCGGGATGATGCGGGCAAGCACGTAGTTCACCGGGCGCGCGAGCGTGCGACCGTCACGAATCAGCTCAACCTTGAAGCTTAGGACGTGAGGAACCTCTTTCGTGCTGTGTTCGAGATAGATGTTGCCGCGTTCCCGCAGCACATCGAGGAACAGAATCGAGCGCTGCCAGGCGTCCTGCCAGTATTCCTGAATCGCGTCGAAGCCAGGCCACATCTGCATTTTCTACTCCCCGCCGCTATGGTGTGGGTCTGCCCCAGGGCTGCCACTGGAACAAATGACAATTCGGCTTCACGGTCCGAAGCGTCAGACCTCATTCAAATCCAGCATAACTCCACCAGGCTCATGGCACTGCATTGATCTGGATCAACCGCGTTGCTGCTGGGCGGGAGCCAGGGCGGGATGCACCGCACCAGCTTCCACCACCTCAGGCCGTCGCGCTTTGGATTCCTGCCTTTTGCGTGGCAGCCCAAGCCCCTGACGGTCCTCCTGTAAGGCCATGGCCTGGTCCTGATTGTCAAATGCGGAGCGCGAGACACTGCGGTTCAAATGGTCGAGATATTGCAGCACGACGTCGCGTCGGTCCTTCGCAGCGATAGTATCCGCCAGCCCAACCAGCGCCGCTCGCAGGCGGCGAACGACCTGGATCGAGGTCGCGCCGAACTGCCGGATTTCATCGAATGACAAGGCCAGATAGTCCTGCCAACTCGGCACCGGAAAGACCACGCGAATGATGCCGCGCGAGTCTCGCGCATAGCCTGCGCCAAGTTGCCTGCGGCTGAGCCGGCGCAGCAAGTCCTCGATCTGATCGATCGCCTGAACGGCCGTCGTCGGATCATTGATCGCTGGCGACAATGCCCGGATGGCGATATCCACCAGCAGGCGAATGGGATATTTCGGATCCTGCTCGAATGTGCGTGACGGCGAAAGCCGAATCGTGCGCATCAGCGCGCGTTCGGGCAACGGAGCCGCGCCGCCATGCACGCGGAACACGGCCGAATCCTCCACCAGCGTTTCTCCGACGCCGCACTCGATCGCAACGACTGCGCCGACTTTTTGCGCGAGGAGCACCAGTGTCTTGATATTGTATCGAGTTATCGAACGTGGCGGCCCGGAATAGTTGAATGTCTGGGTCACCGGCCCAAGATCGATCGGTGGCTCGGCTGCGGCCGGGTCGGCACCATCTTTCAGCCGCGGGAACATTGAGGAAATGACCGCCCGTCCCCGGGCGCCGATGACCTGCAGCACGTTATGTATCTGCAGGCTGTTGACGCTCCGGATCAGCCTGCCGAATGCCAGCATGCTCACGATGAGCAGCACCGTGACCAGCAAGGTGGAGAAAAACGGAACCGTTCCGGAGCCGCTGCGGTCGGTCCAGATCAACGCGACCAGCGAATAGGTGAACGTCGCGAAGAAAACACCGAGTGCATGATAGATTGGTGGACGGTCAGCAAACATGACCACGAGCCGTGGGGAGTAGGCCACGGCGCTGAACTGCACCGCGACGAAGGCGATGGCGAACACAATGCCGGTAAGCGCCATCATCCCGGAACTGATCGCAGAGAAGAACGCCAGCGCAGCAGAGACGGACATATGATGCGTGTAGCCGGGCAAGTAGACTTGCTCCAGGCGCGGCAGGATCACGCCCGCCAGCACACTGGCAGCCGTATACAGCATCGGAATGAGCCAAACCGGCATCAGGCCCTCGGATCGGTGCGCATGATCGACGCGTGTAAGGCTATGTGACCCGTCCTGCCCGTCAGCCGGATGGCCAGGTCAGTTCCGGGACAACCTTGTACGGGTAGTCGGGTTCCTTGTAGCCATGCGCCTTCTGTCGGTCCGGCAGTTTGATCTTCTCGCGCGGCAGCTCGTCGTACGGGATATGCTTCAGCAGGTGCGTGATGACATTCAGCCGCGCCCGTTTCTTGTCGTCGGAGTGCACCACATACCAGGGCGCCCACGGCGTATCCGTGGCCTGGAACATTTCGTCGCGTGCACGCGAGTAATCGTACCAACGGCTGTATGACTTCAGGTCCATCGGCGAGAGCTTCCAGATCTTGCGTCCGTCGTCGATGCGGGCCTCCAGGCGCCGGGTCTGCTCCGCCTCGCTGACCTCCAGCCAATACTTCAACAGGATGATTCCTGAATCGACCATTGCCCTTTCGGTCAAAGGCGCCAGTTGTAGGAAGCGTTTCGCCTGCTCGTCGGTGCAGAAGCCCATCACGCGCTCAACGCCAGCGCGGTTGTACCAGCTACGGTCGAAGATCACGATTTCGCCCGCCGCCGGGAAGTGCGGGATGTAACGCTGGACGTACATC
>JAMXLO010000111.1 GCA_024280945.1 Acetobacteraceae bacterium | reverse complement strand
GCCTGAAGGTGATCGACGTCAGCCAGGGCGTCGCCGGCCCCTATTGCGCGATGCTGCTCGCCCAGTACGGCGCCGATGTCATCAAGGTCGAGCCGCCCGGCGTCGGCGACTGGGCGCGCAACCTGGGGGTCGTTTATGGCGAGCACTGCGCCTACTCGATCCCCGCCAACCTGGGCAAACGCGCAATCGCGCTCGACCTGAAGCAGCACGACGGCCGCGCCATCCTTTGGCGGCTGCTGCGTGGCGCGGATGTGTTCCTGCAAGGCTTCCGTCCCGGCGTCATCGATCGCCTGGGCTTCGGCTACGCCGATGTATCCGAGCGCGAGCCGCGCATCATCTACCTGTCCGTCTCCGGCTTCGGCCAGACCGGGCCGCTCGCCGAACGGCCGGCGATGGACCCGATCCTGCAGGCCTACACCGGCCTGACCGTGGAGAACAAAGGCGAGGACGGCATCCCTCACCGCACGCCGATCATCGCCATCGACATGAGCACGGCGCTCTACGCCTATTCCGCGGTCTCCACCGCGCTCTATGCACGGCGCGACGAACCGCGCGGCCGGCATATCGAGGCCAGCCTGTTGCAGGCGGCCGCCGGCCTGCAGGTGGTGCGCATGATGCAGTCGTATCTCGAGGACGGCGCGATCCGCCCGCCCGGCGCGCCCAGCGGCGTCTATCAGGTCGCCGACGGCTGGATGACCATCACCGTGGTGCGCCTGCACGAGTGGCTGGGCTTCTGCAAGGCAGTCGAGCTGCCCGACTTCGCCGCCGACGAACGCTTCCGTGCGACGCAAGAGCGCTACGAGCATGCGGCCGAGATCAACGCCGTGCTGCGTCCGCTGCTCGCCTCGCAGCCGTTCGCTCACTGGTCGGAGCGCCTCGCTGGCGAACGCATCATGCACGAGCGGCTCAACAACTATGGCGAATTTCTGCGGCATCCGCATGTCGAAGCGTGCGGTGCTGTCGCCTGGCTGCAGCACCCGCATGTGCCGCAGGCGCTGCCCATGCCGCAGGTGATCGGCGCCCCGCCATTCGTCGATGGCGGCCGCCTCGCCGTGTCGCCTGGCCTGGGCGAGCACACCGAGACGATCCTACGCGAACATGGCTACACCGCGAGCCAGATCACAGATCTGCTGGCCCGCGGCATCGTCGCGACCAGCCGGTAGGCCAAGGGGCTCTGCCCCCGGGTCAAGCCCGGGGCAGGATCTTGGAACCCCGCTAAGGGCGCAGCCCTTAGAACCCGTCGGCTTCCAAAGCTTGCGCCTTTGGCAGGGGGTGCAGGGGGACGGCGCCCCCCGGTCTTCCAGCTCAGCTCGACCGCACCTGGTCGAAGAAGCCTGTGATCGCCTGAAGCCGATCGTCCGCGACCACACCGAAGTCGGTCCCCTTCACCAGTGGCTCGCCGTCCTCCGGTGCGAGGTCCCAGGTGAAGCGCACCCGATCATGGTGGCTCTCCACCTCGCCGGTACGTCGGAACCGGTGCCCCGGATAACGCTCCTGCACCGCGGCAATCATCGCATCGATCCCTTCTCTGCCCTCACTTTGCAGCATCGGATCGAGATAACTCGCTCCTTCGCTCCATGTCTTCGCGATCATGTCGCGACGGCGGCCGGCGTCGGTCTCGTTCCAGGTCGCGATGTAGCGGTCGATCAAGTCGGTCAGTGTGTTCATCTCCGGCTCCATGAGTTGCCGCACCAATTGCGGTGCGCGCCTCTCATGCGCCGCTGTCGGGCGATGCGTCGATTACATCGCGGGTAATTGGAGCACGCCTGGCGCACGGCTATCGTCGCATCATGTCAGCCACCGTCAGACCAGTGGGCGACCTGCTGCGCGAGTGGCGTCAGCGGCGCGGCCTGAGCCAGCTTGAATTGTCGCTCGATGCGGAGATCTCCACCCGGCATCTCAGCTTTCTCGAAACCGGCCGCTCGCAGCCGAGCCGCGAGATGGTGCTGCGCCTGGCCGAGCATCTGGATGTGCCTCTGCGCGAACGCAACATCCTGTTGCACGCGGCCGGCTACGCCACGGTATTCCCCGAACGTCCGCTCGATGACCCGGCGCTGCGCGTGGCGCGCCAGGCCGTGGATCAGGTGCTGAAGGGACACGAACCTTATCCGGCGCTCGCTGTGGACCGGCACTGGGTGCTCGTTGCTTCGAATGCTGCGACCAACCGATTGGTCGCTGGTGTGGATGCGGCGTTGTTGCAGCCACCGGTGAACGTGCTGCGGCTTGCACTGCATCCGCGCGGCATGGCGCCACGCACGGCGAACCTCGGCGAATGGCGCACGCATCTGCTGACGCGGCTAGGGCATCAGATCCAGGTCAGCGGTGATCCTGCATTGGTCCGGCTCCTGCGCGAGCTGCGCGACTATCCCGGCCCCGACGCGCCGCACGAGGTCGATCACACGGCATGCGTGGTGCCCCTGCGGCTGAACACTGTTGACGGGCCGCTCGCCTTCTTCAGCACCATCACGGTGTTCGGCACACCGGTCGATATTACTCTCTCAGAGCTCGCCGTGGAGGCGTTTTACCCTGCCGATGCAGCAACCGCCGAGGCGCTGCATCGGGTCGGGGCACAATGAAGACGCGTCAGGTATGCGGCGGGGTGCTGCCGCCGATCGGTCGTGGCGGATAACCGACGGACCAAAGGCGCTGGCGCCCTGGCGTTGCCGGACCAGGGACCACCATCGTCGGACCCGGCACGGGTTGCGTGATAGTGAGCGGACCGGACGAACGGACTGCTCCGCATGCGTCGCCGTTGCTGCTGACATTCACCACCGGCTGACCACCACGGGCCGGATAATCATAGGTGACCGTCTGGCTGCACGTGCCGCTTGGCGTGGTGATCGAGGTCACCACCACGCTCGACCCCATGGGGGCCTGCGGCATGCCCTGCGTCACCGAGCGGATCATCTGCTCCGGGTTCGGCAGCGCCGTCGCCATCAGCGAATCCATGTCGGTGACCATCCGTCGCATCATCGCCTCCTGCTGGGCGATCATGCGCGCGACCGGGAAGTCGGCCGAGGCAACCGTCTGCGCCGGCACGACGACCACCGCGGACCCATCGGGAACCCACACGTAGTGACCGCCATCAGGTGATGCCGCCATCGCGGCCGGTCCGCCCAGCAACAGGCCACTTGCGAGCAAAGCGCTCCGCATTCCAATCATCGCTGCACCCCTCCTAGTCGAGCGGCAGAAACGATCATCCCAAGCAATTTGCCTGGCTTTTCCCTGCACATGAATCATTCGTAAGCTTCAGGCAGCGCGGGTCAGGCGCTTCACGAACGCGGAAAGCCGATGGCGCCGGAGCTCGCTGCGGGCCTTGGCATCGGTCGTCATGTAGTTGAGCTGGACAGAGTAACGCCGACCGGTGAACCGCCGGTGGCCATGCCACGTCGTCGGCCCGTTTGGGAACACCAGCAGCGTCCCGTTCACCGGTGGAACCTCGACGGCGTAGTCCTCCAGATCGTCTGGGCTGCGCAGCAGGCGCAGGCAGCCCTCGTGCTCCGACCACGCATCGGCGGCCGGGTTCAGGTACAGCAGCACGGTGACCCGCTTGGCAGTCGAATCCACGTGGACACAGCCATCGCGCTCATTGGTCCAGCCTCGCAGCGTAACCATGGTCGGCGCGTCTTTGAGATCGAGCTCGAACCGCTCCGCAATCGTGTCGCGGAGACGCGGTCCTTCCATCTCCTCCATCAGTGCCTGCGCATGGGGTCCAAGTGTCAGCGCGTCGAGCGGAAATGACCCACGCTTGTCCAGTGCAGGCAAGTCAGCAACCACCGCCTGCAGCGTTTCGGGAGGCACGAAGTTCGGCACAACGACGTGCCGGAACGGCTCGGCCGTGACCGGCGTGGCGCGCAAGGCGGCATAGTCCAGATCGATCATGGCCGGCTGCTTAGCACGGAAGCGGTCGCGTTGAACCCCGTCGGCAGCCGCGCTATCTGCGCGCAAGCGATGGATCACCCGGGCGCCGACACAGCTGCGCAGCGCGGGCCGCTGCCAGCCTTCCGGGCGATGGTGGCGGCCGGCGAGTTGGCGCCCGATGCCTCGCAGGAACTGGTCGCCACGCGGCTGCAGACGCTTTGGACGAGACTGCGCGGCTACGACCCGCCGCCGCGTCCCGCGAACGGCACCGGCCTGTTCGCCCGACTGCTGCGCCGCGAGCCAGCCCCAGAGGCACCTAACGGCCTTTACATCGTCGGCGAGGTCGGGCGCGGCAAGTCGATGCTGATGGACCTGTTCTTCGCCGCGGCCGATGTCCGGCGCAAACAGCGCATCCATTTCCATCGCTTCATGCAGAATGCCCACGAGCGTTTCCACGCCATTCGCAGCGCCAATCCCGACACCGACGATCCGATCCCGCCGTTGGCAGACAGCATCGCGGCAGAAGCGGCACTGTTGTGCTTCGACGAGTTCCAGGTGCACGACATCGCCGATGCGATGATCCTGGGTCGGCTGTTCCAGGCGCTGTTCGATCGCGGGGTCGTGGTGGTGGCGACCTCCAACACCGCACCCGACGACCTGTTCAAAGGCCAGCCTGGCCGCGACGCGTTCCGGCCGTTCATCGCGCTGATCAAGCAACGCCTGGATCTCGTGATGATGGACGAGGGCCGCGACTTCCGCCGGTCGCGCCTGCGCGGCATGCGCACCTGGCTGGTGCCGGCGAACGCCCGCGCCGATGGCGAGCTCGACCGCGCCTTCGCCGAATTGACCGAGGGTGCCCCGGCCGGGCAGGCGACGCTTCGGGTGATGGGCCGCAAATTCGTCGTGCCTCTGGCGGCCGAAGGCGTGGCGCGGTGCGATTTCGACTATCTGTGCGGCAGTGCGCTTGGGCGCGGCGATTACCTGGCGCTGGCGACGCACTTCCACACGTTGATCCTGGACGGCATTCCGCGCCTCTCGCCGGCCAATTACGACAAGGCGCGGCGCTTCATCACCCTGATCGACACGCTGTACGACCATCGCGTGAAGCTGCTGGCCTCGGCCGATGCCATGCCAGACCAGCTCTATCAGCACGGCGAGAACGCCCGGATGTTCGAACGCACCGCCTCGCGGCTCGATGAAATGCAGAGCGCGGACTGGCTCGATCTGCCGCACATCCCAGCGTGAGTCGTTCCGTGTAGCATCGCCCAATGGTCATCCCCGCGGAAGCGGGGATCCGGCCTAACAGGCGCGCTTTTGGCGTGGCTGGTTTCCCGCTTTCGCGGGAATGACGGACGGAGTGGGCTCAACCATCCTGTTATGCTGCCTTATGCTGCCGGGCTACGCTGTCCTATCGCTCTCCACGCCGAGAGCCGCCTGCGCTGCCGCCAGACGTGCCACCGGCACCCGGTATGGGCTGCAGGACACGTAGTCCAGTTCGGCCGCCTGGCAGAACGCAATCGAGGCCGGGTCGCCGCCGTGTTCGCCACAGATTCCCAGCTTCAATCTTGTCTTGGTCTTGCGCCCGCGCTCGGCTGCCAGGCGCACCATTGCCCCCACGCCATCGACATCGATCGACACAAACGGGTCCTTCGGCAGGATGCCTTTCTCCACGTAATCCGGCAGGAACTTGCCCGCATCGTCCCGGGAAAGGCCGAACACCGTCTGTGTCAGGTCATTGGTGCCGAAGCTGAAGAAGTCAGCCACCTCGGCGATACGGTCCGCAATGATGGCCGCCCGTGGCAGCTCGATCATTGTGCCGACGCTGTAGTCGATCCGGCGGCCGGCTTCCTTGAACACCTCCTCCGCAACCCGATCGACCTGGGCGCGGGTGATCTCCAGTTCCTTGGTAAGGCCGACCAACGGGATCATCACCTCTGGATGCGGCGCCTTGCCGGTTTCCTTGTGCACCGCCAGCGCTCCCTCGAAGATCGCGCGGGCCTGCATTTCGTAAATCTCGGGGAAGGAGATCCCCAACCGGCAGCCGCGATGCCCGAGCATCGGATTGGCTTCCGCCAACTCGGCGGCGCGCCGGCGGATCGCCTCGACGCTCTCGCCGGACGCCTTCGCCACCTCCTCCAGCTCCGCGTCACCATGCGGCAGGAACTCGTGCAAGGGCGGATCCAGCAACCGGATCGTCACCGGCATATCGCCCATGATCTGGAAGAGCTTGTGGAAGTCATCGCGCTGAAACGGCAGTAGCCGCGCGAGTGCGGTACGGCGGCCGTCCTCGTTGCTCGCCATGATCATCTGCCGCACGGCGCCGATGCGCTCGGGGTCGAAGAACATATGCTCGGTCCGGCACAGTCCGATCCCGTCGGCACCGAACCGCTTCGCCGTCTCGGCGTCCAACGGCGTCTCCGCATTGGCCCGCACGCCAAGTGTGCGCGCTTCATCCGCCCAGCTCATCAGCGTCGCGAAATCCCCCGACATCGACGGCTCGATCATCGCCACGGTGCCGATGAACACCTCGCCGGTGGCGCCATCGAGGGTGATCGTCTCGCCGGCGCGTACCGTCTTGCCGCCGGCCGACAAGGTCTGGGCGACATAGTCGACAAGCACGCCGCCGGCGCCGGCCACGCAGGGCCGGCCCATCCCGCGCGCAACCACTGCGGCATGGCTGGTCATGCCGCCACGCGTGGTCAGGATGCCGCGGGCGGCGTGCATGCCGTGGATGTCTTCGGGGCTGGTTTCGACCCGCACCAATATGATTGCCTCACCCTTTTGAGCGCGGCTTTCGGCCTCGTCGGCGGTGAAAACCACCGCGCCCGATGCGGCGCCCGGACTGGCGGGCAGTCCTTTCGCCAACAATGTGCGATGCGCTTTCGGATCCAATGTCGGGTGCAGCAATTGGTCGAGCGCCGAGGGATTGACCCGCCGTACTGCTTCGGCCTGATCGATCAGGCCCTCGCGCGCCATGTCCACCGCGATCTTGAGCGAGGCCGCCGCAGTGCGCTTGCCGTTGCGAGTCTGCAGCATGTACAGCTTGCGCTTCTGGATGGTGAACTCCAGGTCCTGCATGTCCTTGTAGTGCTGCTCCAGCGTCTCGCGGACCTTCAGCAATTCGGCATACGGACCAGGCATCGACACTTCCAGCGGTGTCTCGTCCGGCTTGGCGCGATGCTTCGAGACCGGCTGGGGGGTGCGGATGCCGGCCACCACATCCTCGCCCTGCGCGTTCACCAGGTACTCGCCATAGAATACATTTTCGCCAGTCGACGGGTCGCGGGTGAAGCAGACGCCGGTCGCGCAGTCATTGCCCATGTTGCCGAACACCATGGCCTGGACGTTCACGGCGGTGCCCCATTCGGCCGGGATGTCGTGCAGCTTGCGATAGGTGATCGCGCGGGGGTTCATCCAGGAGCCGAACACCGCACCGATGGCGCCCCAGAGCTGCTCCTCGGGGTCCTGCGGGAATGGCTTGCCGGTCTCGCTCTCAATCATGTCCTTGTAGCTCTGCGCTACCCGGTGCCAGTCCTGGGCGCTGAGCTGCGTGTCTTCGGTGACGCCGGAGTCGAGCTTGGTGTGCTCGATGATCTCCTCGAACCGGTGGTGATCGACCCCAAGTACAACTGAACCGTACATCTGGATGAAGCGCCGGTAGGAGTCCCAGGCGAAGCGCGGGTCGTCTGCCTCCTCGCCGAGCCCGTCCACTGTTGCGTCGTTCAGCCCGAGGTTCAGCACCGTGTCCATCATCCCCGGCATGGACACACGCGCTCCGGAGCGGACCGAGACCAGCAACGGCTTGTGCTTGTCGCCGAACTTCAGTCCCTGGGCTTTTTCCAGCCGTCTCAGTGCCTCATGCACCTGGGATGACAGGTCGTTCGGGTACTTCCGCTGGTTCTGATAGAAAGCGGTGCAGACCTCGGTGGTCAGGGTGAACCCCGGGGGGACCGGCAGCCCGATGCCGGCCATCTCGGCCAGGTTGGCGCCCTTGCCGCCCAGCAGGTTGCGCATGTCCGCGCCGCCCTCGTTGTGGCCGGCGCCGAAGCTGTACACCCATTTTGTCATGCCGATTCAGCCCTCGATTTTCGAGAAGTCCGCAATCCGGTCCATCCTGGCCCGGACTTGATGAACAAGACGCAAACGATTGCGGCGCAACTCTGGCTGTTGCGCATTCACAGTCACCTTATCAAAAAATCTGTCCAAAGGCGCGCGAAGTCGTGCGAGCGCGGCCATCGCGCCAAGAAAATCTTCCTGTTCCAGCAATGGGGCGACTTGCTGGCCCAGTTCCTCCAGAGTGTGCGCCAGCGCCTGCTCCTCCGGGGCGATCAGCATGTCGTTATCCGGCGCGCCGGTATGAGGCCCATCCTTTCGGTCCTCGATGCGCAGGATGTTGGCGGCGCGGCGGTAGGCAGTGAGCAGGTGGATACCGTCGTCCGAACCTAACAGAGAGGTGACCGCCTCAGCGCGCGCCAACAGGCGCGTGACGTCGTCATCGGCGCCGGCGGCGAACACGGCTGACAGCACGTCGTGCCGCGCTCCCTCGGCTCGGAGTTGCACGCGCAGCCTGTCCGCCAGGAAGTCCAGAAGCTCCTCAGGCGGCAGGGGGTGCACCCCACGATGGTGCCAGGTTTCGCCGGCGAGGCGGATCAGCGGCAGCAGGTTGAGCCGCAGCCGGTTCTCCCGGATGATCCGGAGGATGCCCAGCGCCGCGCGGCGCAAGGCGAACGGGTCGCCAGCGCCGGTCGGACGTTCACCAATGGCGAAGAACCCCACCAGCTGGTCCAACTTGTCTGCCAATGCCACGGCTATCGCGGCCTCCGCCGTCGGCACCGCGTCCGCCGGCCCCTTTGGGGCATAGTGGTCGCGGATGGCATCAGCCACCAACGGGTCTTCGCCGTCGTGCAACGCGTAATAGCGGCCCATCACACCCTGCAACTCGGGGAATTCGCCGACCATGCCGGTGACAAGGTCGGCCTTGGCGAGGCGCGCCGCGTCGCGTGCCAGCGCCGGTCCCGCGCCGACCAGCGGCGCGATCTCCTCCGCCAGCCGCTCCAGCCGCCGCCCCCGTTCGCCCTGGCTGCCCAGCTTCGCGTGAAACGTTACGTGGTCCAGCAGCGGGACTCGCGATTCCAGACGTGCCTTGCGGTCCAGGTCCCAGAAGTGCCTGGCATCGGCGAAGCGCGCACGGAGCACCCGCTCATTGCCGGCGATCGAGATGGCGCCGGCATCCGCCGGCTCGATATTGGCGACAAAGCCGAAATACGGTGCCGCCGTTCCGTCCGGGTAGCGGAACGCGAAGTAGCGCTGGTTGACCCGCATCGACACCTGCCGCACTTCGGGCGGCAGGTCCATGAACCCCGGATCGATGCGGCCAAGCAGGGGCACCGGCCATTCGACCAACCCCGCCACCTCGTCCAGCAGGCCTGGGTCATCCACCGGCTGCGCCTCATTGGTCAGCGTTGCCAGGCCCCGCGCAATCACGGCCTTGCGGTCGCCAGCGTCGACCAGCACCCGATGCGCGAGCAGCTTCTCCGCCCAGTCAGGTGCAGAGGCAACGGCGAAGGCACCTGGCGCGTGGAAGCGATGCCCTTCGGTCAGCGTGCCCGATGCCAGGCCGTGGCCATCGTCGTCCCCCTCGCGCAGGTCGAACGGCACCACGTCGCCGTCCAGCAGGCAGACGATGCGGCGCAGCGGGCGGACCCAGAGGAAGTTGCTGCCGGCACCCCAGCGCATCGACTTCGGCCAGGGGAAGCGACGGAGCAGCGGCGGGATCGCCTCCGCGATCAGGTGTTCCGCCGGGACTGCATCCGACCTCTTATCCAGGACCCAATAGCCGCCCTCCTGCCTGATCTGGTCACGGCTCGCGCCATGCTTGCGCAGGAACCCGGCCAGCGCCTGTTCCGGGGCGTTGGTTCGCGGTCCGCGTTCCGTGGTGCTGCTGGGAGCAACGCTGTCGGCGACCTCCGCTGACAGCGCGATGCGTCGAGGCCCATACCAGGACCGCAGCTTCGTCGGCTCCAGAGGCGCCAGTGCATCGCCGCATAGCCGGGATAGATCCTCTGCTGCCCGCGCCTGCATGCGAGCGGGAATTTCCTCGCTGAACAGTTCGAGGAACAGTTCCGGCATGCTCAGTCCTTCAGCGCCGGTTCGATATCTGTCTGCGAGAAGTCGCTCCCCTTGAACAGCAGAGGTTCTCCCTCGGCTTTCGCCACGCCGTACGCCATGCAGTCGCCGAAATTCAGTTTCGCCGGGTGGCGTCCGCGGCCATAGATGCGTCGCGCCTCGCGCGCCAGCTCTGCATGCTCAGGCGTGAACGGCATGAGTTCGATGCGGAGCCGGCGTGTTGCCTCATCGAAGCGACGGCTGGCGATATCGTCACCTTTGGTCTCGATCGCGAGTGCCGCCTCGAACCAGGCCGGGGCAGGCATGCGTGCCCTGGCCGACCGTCTTATAGCCACAGCGAAGCGGCGGGCATCAGGCTCATCGAGCACGACTGCCAGGAGCGCCGATGTGTCCACGATCACTTGGGCAATCCGTCCTCGTCATACATCCAGCTTGTGTCCGAGCTGACTGGTTCACGCATGTGGGCGCGGATTTCCTTGGCAATTGCCATAATGCGATCCACCTCCGCCTCCACATCCAGCTTGCGCTCCCGGCGCTCCAGTTCCGTCCGCAGGGCCTCGATGACGACACTGGTCAGGCTTTCGCCAGTCAGTTCGGACAGCCTGGATGCAAGCCGGTAGGCTTCCTCACTCTTGATATTCAGTTGCGCGCCCATATGGGTAGAAACTCCACAGCATTGGTAGAAATAGGCGCGCCAATGCCGTGAGTCACGGGAAACGTCGGCTCATGCCGCGCAGGCGATCTCCCGGGTGATCGCCATGATGCGCTCGTGGCGTCGTCGGCGTGCCAGTGCTCTGTCACGCTCCTCACGCAGCGCGGTAATCACTGCAAATCTCAGGCTGTCCCCGGTCAGCTCCACCAGTTCGGCCGCAAGCTGGCAAGCTTCCGCATCCTCGATCAGCAGTTCCATGATGTTTCCTTCCCTTTCCTCGATCATTGGTTTTCGCCGGCGACCCAGGCCTCGCAGCAGCCCTTTGCCAGGCTGCGCACGCGGCCGATATAGCTGGCCCGCTCGGTCACGCTGATAACGCCCCGCGCGTCCAGCAGGTTGAACAGGTGACTCGCCTTGATGCACTGGTCATAGGCCGGCAAGGCCAGCCCGCGCTCCAGCAGCACTGCACACTCGTGCTCGGCATCGACAAAGTGCCGTGCCAGCAACGCTGAGTCGGCATACTCGAAATTGTAGGCACTGTATTCGCGTTCGGCACGAAGGAAAACGTCGCGATACCGCACGCCTGCACCGTTGAAGTCCAGGTCGAAGACGTTGTCCACGTCCTGCGCATACATTGCCAGGCGTTCCAGCCCGTAGGTCATCTCGAACGACGGCAGCATCACCGGGATGCCGCCGACCTGCTGGAAATAGGTGAACTGCCCCACTTCCATACCGTCGCACCACACCTCCCAACCCAGGCCCCAGGCGCCAAGAGTTGGGCTTTCCCAATCATCCTCGACAAAACGAAAATCGTGCAGCAGCGGGTCCAGGCCCAGTTGGCGATAGCTGCCCAGCAGCAATTCCTGCGCGTCCTCGGGCGAGGGCTTCATGATCACCTGATACTGGTAGTAGTGCTGCAGCCGGTTGGGATTTTCGCCATACCGGCCGTCGGTCGGCCGGCGGCTAGGCTGCACATAGGCGGCGCGCCACGGCTTCGGTCCCAGTGCCCGCAACGTGGTCGCCGGATGAAATGTGCCGGCACCCATTTCCAGGTCGTAAGGCTGCAGGATCACGCAGCCCTGCCGCGACCAGTAGTCGTGCAGCCGCAGGATCAGTGCCTGAAAACTGGGCTTCGTGCCGTTCATCTGGCCGGGATCAGTTGATTGCGGCGCCACATAGAGCAAGGCCGGGCACGCGGCAACACCGCACAGGAGAACGCTCGTCGCAAGGGTGCAAGAGACGCTCGCACTGCTATCCTTAGTGCATGTCCATTGATGGCCAGACCGACCAAGTTATCCGCGACATTCTTACCCGGACACGGCGCATTGCCGTGGTCGGTGCATCAGACAAGACCTGGCGCCCCTCGCATGGCGTGTTCGGGTTCCTGCTCGCGCGCGGCTATGATGCGACGCCGGTCAATCCATTGCTCGCTGGACGCGCCATTCATGGCCGCACGGTCGTTGCCAGCCTTGCCGAGGCTGCACCACTGGAGATGGTCGACATCTTCCGGGCTTCCGCGAATGCCGGAGCAGCAGTTGACGAGGCAATCCGGCTTGGCGCGCGCACAGTGTGGATGCAATTGGACGTGGTGGACGAGGCGGCCGCGGAACGCGCGAGAGCTGCCGGCCTGACTGTGGTCATGGATCGTTGCCCGGTGATCGAGGTTCGCCGGCTGGGCCTGTCGCGCCATTGAAGCAACGAGCCCGCGAGGCCACATCGCAGCCAGGAACCCAAGGGGTGCCCCAATGACCAACGAAGAACGCGACATCATCACCCAGTTCATCGCCCGGGTCAGTGGCGATCAGGCGCAGGGGCGGTCATCGTTCGGCGGCTCGGTCCCGGTGACGACGCAGCCTTTGCCCCCGGTCGATCCCGAGGCTGACCGGCTGATTGCCGATCTGTTCAGCCGCTATCCGTCAGCGCGTTACCGGCTGGCTCAGCTGGCCTTCGTTCAGGAGCATGCGCTGACCGAGGCGCAGAACCGGATCCAGCGCATGGAGTGGGAACTGCAGCAGGCGCGCCAGGCGGCGCAGCAAGCGCAGCAGCAGCAATCAGGTTCGGGCGGCGGGTTCTTCAGCGGGTTGTTCGGTGGAGGCGGGCGATCCTCCGGGCCGGGCGGTCAGGGACCCGGATGGAACCAGAATGCCCAGCCGAACTATCAGCAGGGCTATCAGCCACCGCCGCCGCAGTACCCTCCCAATTATCCGCAGGGTATGTTTCAGCGGCAAGGTTCGGGCTTCCTTGGTTCGGCGCTGACGACGGCGGCCGGCGTGGCGGGTGGTCTGGTCGCGGGCAATGCGCTGATGAGCCTGTTTTCGGGCTCCCATGGGTTTGGTGGGGGCTTCGGAGGCGGCAACACGACGATTATCGAAGAGAACAACCCGTGGGGCGGCGCAGCCGCACCGGGTGCCGAGCCGGGGTACATCGACAGCGGGACTTGGGATACTTCGGGCAGCGATCAGTCGTCCTGGACGGACGGCAGCAGCGACCCGGGCTGGGATACCGGGGGTGGTGGATCGGACGACGATACGTTCTAGGCCGCTACTCGGCTGGTAGGGTGACTGGTGCAGCGCGCGCGGTCGAGCGCGCTGTGCCCACGCAGAGCAGGCTGGCGAGCAAGAGCGCGGCGACCAGCACCAGGATCAGTTCCGGGTGACCGCGGTCGATCAGGAAACCGAACGGAACCGGTGTCAGTGCAGAGCCAAGCGGCAGGCCGGCGCTGACAAAGCCGAACACCTTGCCAACCTGTCCTGGCGGCGACGCATCCTTGAGCATCACGTCGCGAGGCGTTCGGCTGGCGCCTAGCGCCAACCCGGATGCAAACATCAGAATGATCACCGCGGCCGGCGTAACCGGGAGCAAGTTCACCATCAGGGTCAGCATGGCGGAAGCGACTGTCAGCGTTACCGCGAAGCCGAGTACACGGCGTTTGTGAGCATCAGCAAACCACCCACCGACCAGCACGCCGACCGTCGATCCGGCCATGTAGCCCGTCAAGGCCGATGAAGCGGCCTCCAACGCCATGCCTTTCACTGTGTGCAGCACCGTGATCAACCAGGACTGCACACCGGCTCCTGCCATCGCGCCGAGTAGGAAGAAGGCGAAGAACAGCAACATGGTGCGGCTCATCAACAGCTCGCGTCCGGAGAGCCGTGCGCCGACGTGCTTCGGTTCAAGCCGCACCTGGTCCTTCAGAATGCTGCTCTGAAGCAGAATTGCGACCACCACCGGAACCCCGAGAAGTCCGACCAGGATCAGGCTCGATCGCCAGCCAATGGCGACCGTCAGCAGCGCCATGACAGGCGGCCCAGCCGAGAACCCAAGATTGCCGCTGAATGTGTGCAGCGCGAACGACCGCCCCATGCGGTCCTTGTCAACCGATCCCGACAGGATCGCGTAGTCCGACGGGTGGATCACCGAATTACCGATCCCGGATAGGGTGGCCAGCGCCAGGATCTGCCAGAAGCTGGCTGCCATGCCCATGGCTGCGACCGACAGCGACATCAGCAACGTGCCGCCAACCAAAAACGGTCGCGCCCCGTAACGGTCCACCAGAAAGCCCACCGGGGTCTGCAGGACAGCCGTGGTGCCCGACATCAGTGCGATCGCCAAGCCGAGTTCGGCAAAGCTGACATTGAAGGCCGCCTGCCAGGGCAGAAACAGCGGCGGCAGGCAAAGTACGTAGAAGTGTGACAGGAAGTGGCCGTTGCCGATCAGCAGATTGACGCGGGTAGAGCGGCTGAGGGCCATCGTTCAGGCGTCTCCGGGACGGCCGGAGAAAATGCGTAGGCGGATCTGTCCCGTCAACTCGCCTGAGCGAGTGTGTCGAGCTGCCAGCCGGTTGTTCTCGTCACTCCGCCATCGGCCATCGATGTCACGCTCTCGCTGCGAAGCAGCACGCCGGTTGCACGGTCGATCAGATAATGCATTTCGGCGCGCACATCGGACCGACCCAGTGCGTCGTGTCGCACGACGCGCAGTTCGAGGGCCGGTCGCGGGTGGCCGGCGACATCGACCACGCGGTTGGCGGTGTGTGTGACAGTCACGTCGTCCCACATCCGCGCATCGTCGTCGCGGAACCTGGCTTCGGTGCCTACGGGCCCGGTGAGCGCGGTGAGGAATGCCTGCCGCGCCTGCTCGCTGATCGGCCGCTTCGGATTGGGGCTCCAGAAGCCAAAATACAGAGGGTGCGAACGATCCGACCATTCGAGCAGGCAACGCTGCGGATCGGTCGGATCGCTGCCGAGATAACCCACCCGCACGCCATCGGCTAAGGTGGCAGACCCTCCCGAGGCGCAGTCGGGCACGTCCCCGAGGCCGGCGTCGGTAATCTGCAATTGCGCCGCCTGCGCCTCGCTCCTGGGAGCCGAGGGCGGTGTCTGGCAGCCGGAGGTGAACAGAAGGACGGTAACGACAATCGGGAGAGGGCTAATAAAATACATCGTCCACAGTTACCACGGCACTCTCGATTCGCCGAGTAGTTGCTTGGTCACACGTGGTTTATTCCAGCGTCAGGCCCACTTGGATCGAACGATTCCGATCCGCTCCGCTGGCCATCTGACACGCCGCCTGCCATGAGGCACCGATGAGCTTTCCGGGCTGGCTTCCCATCCTGCTTGGCTTCCTGACGGCGGTGGGGCCATCCACGACCGACATGTACCTGCCGGCATTTCCGGCAATAGAGGCCGCGTTCCATTCGCCTCCAGGATCGGCGCAACTGACGCTGGCGGCATGGTTCGCGGGGCTGGCGATCGGGCAGATCACCCAAGGCACGCTGTCTGACCGCTTCGGCCGCAAGCGGCCCCTCATGGTAGCCACCGCGGTCTACACCCTGGCTTGCCTGGGATGCTCCCTGGCGCCATCGATCCAGTGGCTGGCAGCGTTTCGGGCGCTGTCTGCGATTGGCGCCTCTGCAGGCATGGTGATCCCACGCGCCATGGTGCGCGATCTTGCCGAAGGTCACGCCGCTGCCGTGCTGCTGTCGCGGTTGTCGCTGGTCATGGGTGCCGCGCCGATCCTCGCGCCCACCGTCGGCAGTGCTGTGCTGGCGTTTGCGGATTGGCGCGGGATTTTCTGGATCCTTACCGCGTATGGCGCGATCTGCTGGGTGCTGGTCATCGTATTGTTGCCGGACACGCTGCCCGAGGAGCGTCGCATCCGGCTGCGTTTCGGCGAGCAGTTGGCGCGATATAAAACCATTCTGCGCGAACGCGGCTTCTTGACCCATGCGGCGATGGGAGGGTTCGCGACCTTCGCTTTCTTCGCCTATCTGGGCGGGTCGTCACCGGTATTCATCCAAGGCTTCGGGCTGACGCCGGCGCAGTATGCGCTGATCTTCGGCGCAAACTCGTTCGGACTGATCTGCTGTGCGCAACTGAATCCTCTCCTGCTGCGCCGTTACGGGCATTCTGCCGTGCTGCGAGGCGTGGGGCGCGTGCATCTCTGCGCCACGGCAGTGCTCGCCGTGATCGCTTTCGCCGGGCTGCACCACCTGCCGTTGGTCATTGCCCCGCTGATCGTGGCGATCAGCTGCATGGGGATGCTGAATCCCAACACCATTGTCGGCGCCCTGGCTCGGCATCAGCAGCACGCAGGCAGCGCTTCTTCGGTGATGGGCACCGGTCAATATCTTCTGGGGGCAGTCAGCGGACTGTTGGTGGGACTGGCGACCGATGGCACGCCTCGCGGCATGGCGGCACTGATGCTGATCGGATCACTTGGGATGGCAGTGGCGGATGCGCAGCGGCCACGGGCGTAGGTCGGCTTGCAGTCCCAAGTTTGAATTTCGGTTTTTGGTGGGGAGCGGAACTGTCCGCTTTTGAAGCGGACATTCATGCGCGGCACGGCTTGGCGGAAGGCGGATCTACGACCCGATCTGGTTCAATCCGAGGTACGAATCATCCGGTGGGTCCGCCCCAGAGATTCGGATCGGGCGGGTGGATCGTGCTGCCGTCGTAGCGCAGCCGCGCACCGCGATCGAACGCCAAACGCGATGGTCCGTCGAGATCGACGATCTCGGCCTGCTGTGCGACGAGCAGCGCAGGGGCGGCCCCGAGCGACGTGCCCGTTGCGCCGCCGACGATGATCCGTAAGCGGCGCAGCTTGGCTTCCGCCGCCAGCGCCAGCGCCTCGGTCAACCCGCCGGTTTTATCGAGCTTGATATTGATGGCCTGATATTTCCCGTCGAGCCGATCGAGATCGGCAAGCGATCGGCAGGATTCGTCGGCGCAGAGCGGAATGGGAAGCTGCAACTGCACCAGCGCGTCATCAG
Organism: Acetobacteraceae bacterium; assembly: GCA_024280945.1. GTDB lineage: Bacteria > Pseudomonadota > Alphaproteobacteria > Acetobacterales > Acetobacteraceae > JAMXLO01. The sequence goes on along the minus strand of JAMXLO010000111.1, from coordinate 70,320 downwards.
CGTCGGCCGGCAGCGGCTGCTCTATCAGTTGGACCCTGCTATCGACGAGGGCTGGCATGGATTCCTCAAGTTGGTGCTCATTCCAGCTCTCGTTGGCATCGACGATGAGACACGCCGCCGGCGCCGCGTGTCGCACCGCCCTCACCCGTTCGACATCGCCGTCGCCTCCCAATTCCAGTCTGAGTAGTGGCCTGGTGCGATTGGCGGCCGCCATCTCACCCATTCTCTCTGGCGTGTCGAAGGCGAGCGTGAAGGCCGTCACCACCGGGGTCACCGCCCCGAGCCCGGCCAGCTCAGCGACGCTGCGATAAGCGCGCTTCGCATCGATATCCCAGAATGCGCAGTCGAGCGCGTTGCGCGCCGCGCCCGGCGGCAGCGCGCTTTGCAGTGTGTCGCGATTGAGCCCGGAGAAGACAGCACCCTTCATCGCATCAAGTGCGGCGACGACACTGTCCATGCTCTCGCCGTAGCGCCGCAGCGGCACAGCTTCGCCGCGGCCGCGTGACTCGACGTCGGAGATTTCGGCGACAACGACGTCGGCCGCGGTCTCGGTCCCACGCGCGGTCGTAAACGGTCGCGCGAGCGTCCACGCGCGGCGCGTGACGGTCAGCCGTTGAGGATGCGGTGCCACGTCGTGCCAGCAGCTTCCACTGTTACCAGGAGCCGGTATTGGGCATGCTGGTCCATGGCTCGGCTGGCGGCAGCGCGTCGCCGGACTGTAGCAGTTCGATGGAGATGCCGTCCGGAGTGCGGATGAAGGCCATGCGCCCGTCGCGCGGCGGGCGATTGATCGTGACGCCGCGGGCGATGAAGGCGTTACAGGTGTTGTAGATGTTGTCGACGGCGTAGGCGAGATGCCCGAAGTTGCGGCCGCCGGAATAAGGCTCTGGGTCCCAGTTGTAGGTAAGTTCCAAGGGAGCTGCTTCGTCGCCGGCTGCCGCGAGAAACACGTTGGTGTAGCGGCCCTTCTCGTCGTCACGGCGGCGGATTTCGCGCAGGCCGAGTACCCCGAAGAAGGCGATGCTGTCCTCCAGCGAACTGACTCGAACCATCGTGTGCAGGTATTTGGTCATGGTGTTGTCCTCAGGTCAGGGAACATCGTGCCGGCAGCGGAACAGAGGGGTGCGCTCTGCTGACAAGGAGATCCGGGACACCATAATGCGACGCGTCCGAATTGGAAGATTAGCGAAAATGCGCTCGACTACGCTTGGGCGAAGCCGCCGGGGATGCCGTGTCAATGACGTTCTCTGTCGAAATCGCCTGAGCATCGTGCTTTCGGCCGCCGGGTCAGAATCTGATCGCCAAACCCGCCAGGGCCTGAGCCGTCGCTTGGCGCTGGTTCTCGTCCCGGCGTTCGACGGCTGCTGATCCATCGCCGACTTTCGTACTGAGTGGCCAAAGCTTGACCCGAACGCCCGGCCCGCCGGTAATCGATCGATACCGCGTCGTCGCGGATCAGGAGACACATATGCCGACCGTCCATCCGCAGCTACAGAAAGCGCGCGATCTCATGCCCCTGGTCGCCGCGGCCTCGGACGAACACGACGAAAGCCGGAAACTCACCAAACCAGTCGTCAATGCCCTGATCGACGGCGGGTTCTTCACCATGCTGAAGACGAAAGCCGTTGGCGGAATGGAGCTGAAACCGTCGATCTTCGCCCAGGTGACCGAGGCGCTTGCCACCGTGGACGGATCGACCGGGTGGGTGGTGTGTCAGAGCAACGGCTGCTCGACCACGAGCGCGTATCTCGACGCACACATTGCCCAGGAGATTTTCGGCAGGCCGGACGGAATCGTTGCCTGGGGACCGCCCGGTTCGCCGTACGAGGCGACACCGGTCGAAGGCGGGTACCGGATCACCGGCAAATGGCGCTTCATGAGCGGCAGTCAGAACGCCACCTGGCTCGGAGCGCATCTGCGGGTAGCGGGCACCAAGGAAACGAAGACCTTCCTGTATCCCAAGTCCCGCGCCACATTCCACGATATCTGGCACACGCTGGGACTGCGCGGCACGGCCAGCAACGAGTATTCCGTCGACAATCTGTTCATCCCGCACGAGCGTGCCATATACCGCGACGACCCGCGCGACCGCCGGAGCGACAGCCCGCTATATCGTTTCACCAGCAACCAACTCTATTCGATCGGTTTCGGCGGCGTCGCGCTTGGGATCGCCCGGGGCACGATGGACGCCTTTATGGCATTGCCGCGGGAAAAGACCCGGCGCGGCGCAGGCAAACCGATGGTGGAGAACAACGTCGTCCAATCGCACGTTGCGCAGTCGGAGGCGAGGTGGCGGTCTGCGCGCTACTTCCTGCACGCTGCGGCCGACGAAGCGTTGGAAACGATCGAGGAACGCGGCGAGATGGACATGGATCAGCGCACCCGCCTGCGCCTCGCCTCCACCTGGGCCATTCAGTCCTCACGGGAGATCGTCAACACGCTGTTTCACGACTGCGGCTCGATGGCAGTGTTCGAGGACAATCCGTTCGAACGCCGCCTGCGCGACATCGACACGGTGGCGCAACAGGGCCAGGGCCGGATACTGCACTACGAGACGGTCGGTCAGGTCATGCTCGGCCTGTCGCCAGAAAATATCTTCTAGTGTGGTGGTTCCGAAGTCCGCCGCTTCGCGGATCAGCCGCCGTAGCGGAGTTCGGAAGCAGAAACCAAACTAGTGTCAGTGGTTTGCTAGCGTCCATCGGATCCACGCAGTGACGGGCTTCCGAATCGGGACGCTAGCGAGAAGCAAAGGGTCCCAAACCGAACAGGCCCGCGAGATGGACTGGCAGCGCCGGCTGATTATTCCTCACAGCGCCGTCATACCGCCGTCCACGAACAGCAGGGCACCGGTGACATATGAGGCATCGTCGGAGGCCAAAAACAGGATCGCGGCGGCGACCTCCTCGGCTCTGCCGGGGCGTTTCAGCATGGTGCCTTGTGCAGCCTTTGCGTTGTACTGCTCGACGGTCTCGCCAGCCGCGGCGATGCGGCGCTGATGGAACGGCGTAAAGATCGGGCCAGGACCGACCGCGTTCACGCGAATGCCCTCGGACGAGTGGTCGGCGGCGAGCGCCCGGGTCAGGCCCGCGACCGCAGCCTTGGTGGTGTCGTACTGCAGATTGCCGCCGCCTGCGACGACGGACCGTACGGAGGCGACGTTGACGATAGCTCCCCCGGGGGCACCGCCGTTATTGCGGCGCATCAGCGGAACCGCCGCCTTGGCACAGAAGACGTAGCTCATCAGGTTGACGCTGAGGATCTCGTTCCAGCTCGCCGCACTCGCCTCGTCGATCTTCTCGTATTTGCGGATGCCGGCATTGTTCACGAGGATATCGAGGCGCCCGAATTCTTGCCCGGCACTGTTGATGAAGGCGAGGCATGCAGCCTCGGTACCAACGTCGGCCGGCGTGAAGGCGACCTTGGCGCCACTGGTCGCGAGTTCAGCCGCCACACGCTGGCCGCGCTCGGCGTCTCGATCGCAGAATGCCACGCTCGCACCCTCGGCGACGAAACGCCTGACCGTCGCCTCGCCGATTCCCGATGCCCCGCCCGTCACCGCTGCAACCTTGCCGTCGAGCCTGCCCATGTTCGTCCCCTTTCATTGCATGGCGTACGCGCATCCACGATACGTCGGATCGATCCGGCGTACAAAACCTGCTGGCAATACGCCATACCGCCGGTTAGGATTCGCGCGAGAAACCACGCGCATGCACGCTAACCCAATCGACGCAGGGAGGGATTGAATTTGGATCCGCAAATTCCGTCGCCGGACGTTCCGGTCCTGACCCAGGCCGACATCGATCAGCGCGTCTTCGATCTCTATGACGAGTACTGTCACGGCCGGATGGACCGCCGCAGCTTCCTGGCGGCAGCATCGCTCATTGCCGGTGGACTCGGCATGGCACAGGCGCTCATGCCGCATTACGCACAGGCGCAGACGATTTCCTTCACCGATGAGCGCATCAAGGGGCGTTACGTTACCTACCCGTCCATCGGCGGCAATTCCGCGATCATGCGCGGCTATCTCGTGCAGCCCGCCGGCAGCGGGCGATTTCCGGCAGTACTGGTCATTCACGAAAACCGTGGCCTCAATCCCTACATCGAGGATGTGGCGCGCCGTTTCGCAGTCGAGGGGTTCGTGGCGCTGGCGCCGGACGGGCTTGCGCCGTTGGGCGGCTATCCCGGCAACGACGATGACGGCCGGGAGCTGCAGGCGAAACTCGATCAGGCGAAACTGCGCACCGACATGGTGAACAGCGCACAGATGCTGAGGACGCATGCGCTGTCGAACGGCAAGCTGTGCGTGACCGGGTTCTGCTGGGGCGGCACGACGACCAACTACCTGGCCACAGCGTTGGGTGCGGACCTGCTGGCCGCAGCGCCATTCTATGGCGCCGCACCGGACACTGCCGCGGTTGCCTCCATCAAGGCCACGCTGCTGATCCACTACGCTGAGAACGACGAGCGCATCAACGCGATGTGGCCTGTATACGAGACGGCCCTGAAGGCAAATCACGTATCTTATGAAAAGTACACCTACCCGGGAACGCAGCACGGATTCCACAACAACTCGACCCCACGCTACCAGGAGACCGCGGCCAAGTTGGCGTGGGACCGTACAGTCACGCTCTTCAAGCAGCGCGTGGGCTGATCCGCACCTTCGCGCGCGGCACGAGCGAACAATCAAGCCACTATTGTCAAAAGCCCATGCCACCAAATAATCCGCTTGCCAGCATGAACCATCCCAAGGAACGGCTGGATCGCGTGGAAAATGGGATATTTGGTATGGCCAACCTGCGGGTGATCCTACTGCGTCTCAACCTCCACCCTTTGACCGGCGAAGCTCCGGTGCGGTGACAGGCAAACGTCTTCTGACGCCTGACATCGCCAGAAAGCAGCCGTGACGATTGCTCAGGTGACCAAGGGGGCTCCAAACCGCTCCTGCAATTCCGGAGGCAACGTTGGCAATTGCACGCGATACCGTCCCGTGAATTAAAGTGAGATATACCGGTGGCTGATCACCCGTTGCGGAATGTGTAGCTGTAGCCATTCAGCGCCGGTGCACCGCCGAGATGCGCGTACAATATCCTGGAGCCGGCTGGGAAGAAGCCTTTGCGCACAAGGTCGATCAGCCCCTGCATCGACTTTCCCTCATAGACCGGGTCGGTGATCATACCTTCGAGCCGTGCGGTCAAACGGATTGCGTCAAGCGTCTCCTTCGATGGCACGCCGTAGTGCGGGTAGGCGTAGTCCTCGAACAGCACGATGTCATCAGCTTCGATCTCCCGCATACCGACGAGAGCGGCGGTGTTGCGGGCGATCTCCAGTACCTGCGCCCTGGTCTGCATCGGCGTGCCGGACGCATCGATGCCGATCACATTGCGCGTGCGACCGTCGGGGGCGAAGCCAACCACCATACCGGCATGCGTGGAGCCGGTGACCGTGCATACGATTATATAGTCGAAGCGAAGGCTCATCTGCGCCTCCTGACGCCGCACCTCGTCGGCGAAACCGACATAGCCGAGGCCGCCGAACTTATGCACAGAAGCGCCGGCAGGGATGGCGTACGGCTTGCCGCCCCTCGCTTTGACTTCGTCAAGCGCTGCGGTCCAGCTTGCGCGGATGCCGATGTCGAATCCTTCGTTCACCAGGCGTGTCTCGGCGCCCATGAGGCGCGATAGCAGGATATTGCCGACCCGGTCGTACACCGCGTCCTCGTGCGGCACCCAGTTCTCCTGGATCAGCAGGCACTTCATGCCGAGTTTCGCTGCCACTGCCGCAACCATGCGGGTGTGATTGGATTGCACGCCGCCGATCGACACCAATGTATCGGCATTCGAGGCAATCGCATCGGGGATGATGTATTCCAGCTTGCGCAATTTGTTGCCGCCGAACGCAAGACCGGAATTGCAATCCTCGCGTTTGGCATGGATCTCTACACCGCGGCCGAGATGCTTGGAGAGGCGGGCGAGGTGCTCGATCGGCGTCGGGCCGAAGGTCAGCGGGTAACGGGGAAAGTTTTCGAGCATGCGATTTCCTTAGCAAAGGACCGGTCTGTCCCACCAGCCGCTTCGCCGCGCGCGCTGATGCGTGCAATACGACAGTGCGAAGCTTGGCCGCGTTGGTGAACTCTGGCGGTCCTGGTCGCGCTACGGCTCCTGACGCACCGTCAGCGCCAACGCCCGCGCATAGACCAGCTTGCGCGGAAGGCCGGTCGCGGCGGCAACCAGCGCGGCGGCATCCTTCACGCTGTTGCCCGCAAGTGCCGCACGCAACTGGCCGTCGAGGTCCTCGGGATCATCCTGCTCGGCGGGGCCGACGACGACAGTGACCTCACCGCGCGCGGCGTGATCGCGATAATGTGCAGCGAGTTCCGACAAGGTTCCCCGTCGCACTTCCTCGAACCGCTTGGTCAGTTCACGCGCCACCGCTGCCTGCCGCGGACCAAATGCGTCCGACATGTCGGCGAGTGTTTGCGCAAGCCGGTGGGGCGCCTCGTACCAGACGAACGTGGCGGACAGACCGGCTCTCTCCGCGGCGCGCAAGCGGCCAAGTGCCGCGCGGCGGGCAGCCCGGCGCGGCGGTGGAAAGCCCAGCATGAGAAATGGCAACGGCGGCAGCCCTGACAGCACGAGCGCCATGACTGCGGCATTCGCCCCGGGCACCGCGGTCACCGGCAGGCCATCGGCCAACGCGGCGCGTACCAGGCGATAACCCGGATCGGACACCAATGGTACGCCGGCATCGGAGATCAGCGCGATACGCTTGCCCTGGCGCAACTGCTCCAACACGCGCGGGATGGCGGCGTCCTCGTTGTGCTCGTGCAGCGGCTGCAGTTTCACCTTGGCGCCAATCGTGGTGATCAGCCTGGCCGAGTGACGCGTATCCTCACACAGGATCAGGTCGGCGCTGAGCAAGGTCGCTTTGGCACGCGGGGCGAGATCGTGCAGGTTGCCGATCGGCGTGGAAACCAGGACAAGTCCGTTTGCGAGGGCGGATGGTTCAGGAGATGCAGGGCATGCTTCGTCGGGCATTCGTGCTCCTTCTCGGCACAATAACACTTGCTGCATGCGGTGGTGGATATGGCTATCGGCCACCGGGCTACGGCTATGGCGGTGGACCGGTCCCGCTCGGTCGCGCAGGGCCAGGGGGACCGGCCGGGCAGCGGGTGGCCATCCTGCTGCCGCTATCGGGGCCTCGGGCCGACCTCGGCCAGAACATGCTGCGCGCCGCGCAGCTCGCCCTCGATGGGCCGGGTGCGCCACCGCTCGAGCCGAAGGACACCGGCGGGACGCCCGAAGGTGCTGCAGCGGCAGCGCAGCAGGCCGTCGCCGACCGCGTCGGCTTGATTCTCGGGCCGCTGACCTCGCCGGAAACCGCCGCGGTCGCGCCGATTGCGCGTTCCGCCAACGTGGCGCTGCTCGCCTTCACCAACGATCCGTCACAGGCCCAGCCAGGTGTATGGACGCTGGGCATTACTCCTGGCCAGCAGGTGCGGCGCCTGGTCGCCGCCGGACTGGGCCAGGGCAAATCGCAGTTCGCGGGGCTGTTGCCGGACAACGACTTCGGCCATGCCATGGGACAGGCGCTGACCCAGGCCGCGACCGGCAACGGCCTGCCAGAGCCGCAGGTACGCTTCTACGCACGCGGTATGCCTGCGATCAATGCGGCGGCGCGCGATCTGTCCGGGTATGCGAGCCGACGCGGACCGATCGACGCACAGATCCGCCAGGCGCGCGCGCTCGGTACGCCGGAAGGTCGCCGCGAGGCGCAGGAACTGGCCAAGTCGTCGATCGCTCCCCCAAGCTTCAACGCTCTGCTGCTGGCCGATACCGGTGAGGCCTTGGCGGAGATCGCTGCCGTGCTGCCGTACTACGATGTGGATCGCTCGCAGGTGCAGATCCTGGGACCAGCGCTGTGGGCCAACCCGTCGAGCGGCTCCGGCCAGTTCATCCACGCCTGGTACGCCGCTCCTGATCCGGCCGCGCGCACTGCTTTCGAACAGGCGTACACCGCCAAATACGGCAGCCCGCCGCCGGCGGTCGCCGATCTGGCGTACGACGCCGCCTCTATAGCGCGCGTGCTGGCGGGGCAGGGTTATTCGGTCGGCGCGTTGACCCAGCCATCCGGCTTTGTTGGTGCCGACGGCTGGCTCGCACTTCTGGCCGATGGCCAGGTGCGGCGGGCGCTGGCAGTGTTCACGGTCGAGCGTGGCGGTCCGCAGATGCTGGAGCCAGCGCCGCAGTCGGGCAATGTACCGGGCGCCTAGCTAGTGTCCCGATGAGGAAGTCCGTCGCAGTGTGGATCCGCTAGATGCGCAGTTCCGAACCGATAAGGACACGAGCATCCATTGTTAGTTGGCACGGGCCTTTACATCGCCCACGCCTATTTTCTGGTGTTTGCCCTGCCGGGACTGAGCTTGCTTCCAACGCGCCAAGGGATCAGCCGTCGCAAGTGGACCTGCGGAACCAGAGACCACACTAGAATCTCCACTGCAAGAATCTCCACTGCACCAGTACTGCAGTTGTGCCTGGTGCCTGCGGTAGTGCGCCTGGGCGGCGCACGCTTGGTGGCGCCTTCACCATCTCGACCAGGCGATAATGAATCCAAGCCTGGTGACCGCATTGAACACATGTTCCAGCCAGGAACTGGCCAGGACGTAGCGAGCTTTGGTTGCGGATTTTCCGATCCGGGCTTCGGACAGCGATAGATACTTGTCTCTCCTCCCGGCGGTGCAACCGCAATCAGATCTTCAGGAAGAACTTGCCGTCAGCGCCCCATATCGATGCGGTTGGTGCCTTCAACTTTGGGGAGTCGGCCCAAGGACGAGGGTGTTTGCATCCATAGCCGTAGGCAAAATAGTAGCCTGCTCCGCCCTCATAGCGGATCGGACGAATCATATCGCGATATCGTTGTATGGCCTTGTCGTGCGTCAAAGTGCCTGCCTGCACCCCTCGCCCGAGTTCAGCAGCGATCGAGACTATCTGCTCGGCAATAGCGCGAAGCTTTCGACCCGCGCCTCCAGCATCTGATTGTAGCGCTCATAGATGGAAAGTCCCGCCAAGCGCCACCAGACACAGAAGAGAAGTGGCAGCTATCGGTTGCAGGCGGACGGCAAGATGTGGGTGGCGAATGCTGTTCCACAGCCCAGACATGCGCGGACACTCCGATGCTGGATGGCGGGCTGAACAATCTGAGGCGATGCAACTAGAGATGGGTTAAGGCGGGTCAAGCCCGCACAGCCGCGAAACGGCAGCGTGCCTCGCATCGTGTGGCCGCTTGGCCTGGGCGACGCATGGGACTGGCGCAAGGCGGTGCGCTGCCATTGAAGGCGGGACCCGATGATCATGAGTGCAAACGTAGCGTGAACGCGTGTACACCGTGCCCCTGTCCTGGTTCCCGCCTTGGCCGGAATGGCGTATGGATGCCTCCATGACGTTCACGACACCAAGATCGAGCGAGGCGCGTGCGCTCTGGCTGATCTCGGCTGCGCATCTCGTAAGCCACTTCCACTATCTGGTCCTGCCTCCGCTGTTCTACCTGCTGCGCGAGCGCATGGGAGTGGGCTTCGTCGAACTCGGCCTGGTCATCACCATCTCCAACGTCACCTCGGCGCTGGTGCAGGCGCCGATCGGCTATGCAGTGGACCGCTTCGGTCCGCGCCGCATGCTGATTTTCGGCCTTTGCCTCTCAGGCATCGCCTTTGGCTCGGTAGGGGTGTTTCCGTCCTACCAGTGGTTGATCTGTGCCGCCGCGCTGTTCGGTGTCGCCAACGCCGTCTATCACCCATCGGACTACTCGATCCTGGGTGCAGTGATTGATCCGGTACGGGTCGGTCGTGCGTTCTCGATCCACACCTTCTCCGGCTTCCTTGGCGGTGCGATCGCGCCGACTGTGATGGTCCTGCTGGCGACCACCTTCGGTTTTCGCGTCGCGCTGCTCTGCGCCGGCGCACTCGGCCTGATCGTCGCCGTGCCACTACTGCTTGCACCAGCGCTGGACCAGGTCGCGGCGTCCAGGCCGGCAACGCGGCGCGAGGAGGCGCATGGCCGGGTCTTGCTTTCTCCCGCCGTGATCAGCCTGACCGGCTTGTTCGCCTTGCTGAGCCTGTCCTCCGGCGCCATCACCGCCTTCTCGGTGGTGGCTTTGGTTGCGCTCTACGGCGTGCAGCTCTCCGCTGCCAACGCGGCTTTGTCCGCCTATCTCGCGGCCACCGCTGTCGGCGTGCTGGCCGGGGGCTTCATCGCCGATGCGACCCGCCGCCACGCCGAGGTTGCCGCCGCCGGGTTCGGCGCCGCCGCGGCGATTACCTTCACAATCGGCACCTTCGATCTCGGCGTGGTGCTGCTGCTGCCGGCGATGGCTGCGGCCGGGTTCCTCGCCGGCATGATCATGCCGTCGCGCGACATGCTGGTGCGCGCCGCCGCACCACCAGGCATGGCGGGGCGTGTATTCGGCGTCGTCACCACCGGCTTCAACATCGGGGGGACGATTGGCCCTATGCTCGGGGGCTGGTTCATGGACAATGGCGCGCCGCGCTGGATCTTCTACAGCTCGGTCTGTTTCATGCTGGCGACCGTACTGATGGTGCTGGTCGGTGACTGGCGCGCGCGACGGCGCGCCGTTGGTGTGGCTCTGGCGGAGTAGGCGAGGATGGCACGGACACGCGGCGAGGAAGAACAAACCCTGCTGGATCTGGCGCAGCGCGTGCTGCCTGCCGGCAGCTTCGGGAATCTGGCCGCGGACATCGTCATCCGCGAGGGTCGCGGTGGCCGGGTCTGGGACGTCAGCGGCAACCAATACGTGGACTTCCTGCTTGGCTCCGGCCCCATGTTCATCGGCCACTGCCATCCGGACGTGATGGCTGCTGTGCAGGCGCAGATCCCGCGCGGGACCACGTTCTTCGCCAACAACGAGCACGGCATCAAGCTGGCCGAGGCCATCGTCGACGCGGTCGCCTGCGCCGAGAAGGTGCGCTTCGTCTCCAGCGGTACCGAGGCCGACGCCTATGCCATGCGCGTCGCCCGCGCCTTCCGCGGCCGCGACAAGATCCTCAAGTTCGAGGGCGGCTATCATGGCATGAGCGACTACAGCCTGATGAGCCTTGCACCGAAGCGCCCCGGCAATTTCCCACAAGCGGTGCCAGACTCTCCGGGGATTCCGCGCAGCGTGCGCGACGAGATGATCATCGCACCGTTCAACGACCCGGCGATGGCGGCGAGCCTGATCCACGAACATCACGATGAGCTGGGCGGCGTCATCGTCGAGCCATTCCAGCGTCTGCTGCCACCGAAGCCTGGCTTTCTGCAGGCGCTGCGCGATGCCACCGCCGAGCATGGCATTCCGCTGATCTTCGATGAGGTGGTGACCGGATTTCGCTTCGCCTACGGCGGCGCGCAGGAATTCTATGGCGTCACGCCCGATCTCTGCACGCTGGGAAAGATCATCGGCGGAGGCTTTCCGCTCGCGGCGATCGCCGGTCGCGAGGACATCATGTCGCTGTTCGATCGCGGCAAGGTCGGTGACGATCGCTTCCTCACCCAGATCGGCACGCTGTCAGGCAATCCCGTGGCGGCCGTCGCGGGACTGGCAACGCTGGAGATCCTGCGTCGCGCAGGAGCCTACGAAAAGGTCTTTGCCACCGGACGCGAGCTGATGAGCGGCATCTCAGCCATGCTGGAAAAGGCCGGCCTGCCGGCGCAGGTGATCGGCGTGCCGCCGCTGTTCGACATCGTCTATGCCAGCGGCGATATCTCCGACTACCGCGGCTGGCTGCGTGCCGACGCCGAGATGAGCCGCCGCTTCAACCGTCGTTTCCGCGAGGGCGGCATCCTGAAGGGCGAGAGCAAATTCTACGTCTCGCTCGCGCATGATGCGGCCGACGTGCGCCACACACTGGCAGTGGCGCAGTCGGCAGTGGACGCGGAAGTGGCGGACACGCGCGTTCCAGCGCAATAGATTGATCGACGCCGACGGCGCCCCGCGGTCCACGTCATGGCCAACTCGGGCGAGCCATAGTCAAAAGGCGTAAGTGACTTGTTACGCTTCCCCTGCTTTATCCGATGCCCCCAGGGGAGAGCGGATGGCGCTTTATCGGATCTATATGATTGGTTCCGACGATCACATTAAGGAGGCGCAGAACGTTGAATGCGCCACCGATCAGGAGGCCTGTCTTCACGCTGAGCGCATGCTCGATACCTACCCCGCGGCGGAAGTGTGGGAAGCGCGTCGGTTGGTCGCGCGCATCCGGGCGCCCGACCGTCCTGCCAAGTAGGCTCGCTGGGTTCAGCGCTGCAACTTATCGAGGGTGATCGGAAGATCGCGCACTCGCTTGCCGGTTGCGTGATGCACAGCATTCGCTATCGCCGCAGCCACTCCCACGATACCGATCTCGCCGAGCCCCTTGATGCCGAGTGGATTGACGATGCCGTCGGGTTCGTCCACGAAGATGACCTCGATGTCGTGCACGTCGGCATTCACCGGCACATGATATTCAGCGATGTCGGCATTCATGATCCGGCCGAACGTATGGTCGATCAGCGTCTCCTCGTGCAGCGCCATGCCGATGCCCCACACGACACCGCCCATGATCTGACTGCGCGCAGTCTTGGCATTCAGGATGCGGCCGCCCGCAACAGCACTGACGACCCGGGTGACGCGAATGATACCGATCTGCTCATCCACCTTGACCTCGGCGAAGACCGCCGAGTGGGTGTTGTGCGAGTGCGCGCCGGTGTGGTGGAAGCTGGCCGTCTTCTCTTGCTCGATGCGGTCCACGCCGCCATGGCGCATCACATCTGCGATCGACACTGCGTGCGCGGCATCGCGTTTGCTGACAAGCCTGCCATCCAGCAGGACAACGTCGTCGGGCGCCAGATCCCGCAGAGGTGAGCCTGGAACTGCCTTCGCAAGGTGCAGCAGCTCTGCACGAATCGCCTGTGCCGTTGTCGCGATGCCGTTCGATACCGAGGCCGCTATCCACGATCCACCCTCGACCGGCGATTGCGGCAGCGTTGAGTCACCAATGCGGACGGTGATGTTATCCAGCGGCAGCCCCAGCATGTCGGCTGCAACCTGGGCCATGATGGTGTAGGTTCCGGTGCCGATATCGGAGGTTGCACAGGCAATCTCTGCATGTCCGTTCGCCGTCAGGGCTATGCGCACGGCGATGGGGACCTGCAGCGCTTCCCATACGCCGGTAGCCATCCCCCATCCTACAAGCTCGGTGCCGTCGCGCATCGAGCGCGGCTCGGGGGAGCGTTCGCTCCACCCGAAGGCCTCGGCTCCGCGCCGGTAGCAGTCGCGCAGCCCCTTGCTGCTGTACGGCCGGTCGTTGTGCTGATCGCGTTCGGAATAGCATCGCAGACGAAGCTCCAACGGATCCAGCTTCAGGGCGACTGCGAGCTCATCCATCGCACATTCCAGCGCATAGACCGCGGTCGCGGCGCTGGGTGCACGCATATCGCACGACGTTGCGAGATCCAGCCGTGCAAGCTTGTGGGCATACCGCGCGTGCTCCGAGCGGTACAGCAGGCCTGACCAGCCGGTCTCCTGGCGATAGTAGTTCTCGTGTTGCGATGTTACCGTGGTTGCTTCATGGGTAATCGCCGCCAGTGCTCCGTGGGCATTGATGCCCAGTTCGATCTCCTGAAGCATCGCGGGCCGGTAGCCCAGTCCATACATCTGCTGCCGTGTCAGCACGAGCCGCACCGAGCGTTTCAGCGAGAGCGACGCAAGTACGGCGAGGACGACCTGATACTGCGGTCGCAGCCCCGAGCCGAACGCGCCGCCAACGAAAGGCGACATGACGCGCACGTGGGACGGATCCAATTCGAATACGCTGGCCACATAGCGCTGGACATTCTGTACGCCCTGCGTCTTGTCGTAGATGGTCAGCCTGCCCTCGTCTTCAAAGACGACCGTTGAGGCATACAGTTCCATCGGGTTGTGATGCTCGATTGGAACAAAATACTCGGCGCGATGCCGCATGTCGGCTGAGGCGAGCGAATGTTCTGGCTGGCCACGCGGCGGCGGCGGGGCAAACGGATTGTCGTCCAGCCGCTCGACTGGCTCCAACGCGAAGGTGCTATGGCGCTGCCGATGCACATCCGTGACGTGCAGATCCACGTGGTATTCCACCCGGACCAGTGACGCCGCGAGCCGGGCGATCTCCGGCTCTTCGGCGACAACGAGAGCGACCGGTTGGTCGCTGAACAGGATTCGGTCATTGTACAGCGGACGGAACGGCGCACCCTCCGGCGCAACATCATCCTTGTAGGCGCTGTCGTCGCTTGCCATCGGCGGCCGGTTCTGATGCGTAAGCACCGCCAGTACGCCAGGCACTGACCGGGCCCGGCTCGTGTCGATGCGCGCGATGCGGCCCCTGGCGATGGTGGATCCGACGACGCTCGCATGTGCGAGGTGGGGGGCATTGAACTCGGCCGCGTATTTCGCTGTGCCGGTGACCTTGGCATGGCCGTCGATGCGGGAGGTGGCGGTGCCGATGTAAGTGGTCATGGATGTGCTCGCTGGCTGCTCACGCGATCTTCTTGCTGGACTGCAGCTGCGGCGTGCCGGCCGCGGCCTGCGTCAGCGCACGCACGATGGCGCGGCGGGCAAGATCGATCTTGAATCGGTTGTGCTCGTAGCCCTTGGCATCACGCAGCAGGATAGTAGCGGCACTGGCGAACGTGGCCTGCGAAGCAGGCTGTCCACGCAATGCTGTTTCCGCCGTCGGATCACGCCATGGTTTGTGCGCCACACCACCGAGAGCCAGGCGTGCGTCTTTGATCCTGTCACCCTCCAGCTCCAGCCCGGCCGCAACGGACACGAGTGCAAACGCATAGGACAGGCGATCGCGGATCTTCAGGTAGGTATAGTGCGCGGAAAAACCCCGTTCCGGAAGCTCGACCGCCGTGACGATCTCGCCGTCCTGCAGGGTCGTATCCCGCTGCGGTTCGTCCCCTGGCAGTCGATGGAAATCGGCAAATGCAATGACGCGCGCGCCCGCAGGCCCCGCAACATGTACCGTCGCATCGAGTGCAACCAGTGCCACACACATGTCCGAGGGATGCGTCGCGATGCAGGACTCGCTCGTGCCAAGGATTGCGTGCATGCGGTTGAGACCGGCGATCGCCGAGCAGCCGCTGCCAGGTACGCGCTTGTTGCACGGCGTCGCAGTGTCATAGAAGTAGTAGCAGCGTGTGCGCTGCAGCAGGTTACCGCCGGTCGAGGCCATGTTGCGCAGTTGTGCCGATGCACCCGCCAAGATCGAGCTGGCCAGCATCGGATAGCGTTGCGCAATCAGCGGGTGATAGGCGAGATCGGCATTCGGCACGAGCGCGCCGATGCGCAATCCTCCACTCGCTGTCTCCTCCACGCTTCTGAGCGGCAATCGCGAGATGTCGATCAGCCGGGAGGGGCGTTCGACATCCTGCTTCATCAGATCGATCAGGTTGGTACCGCCCGCAATGAATTTCGCGGACGGCTCGGCCGCAATCTGCCGCACAGCATCGGCAACATCCTGCGCGCGCGAATACTGAAAGCCGATCATGGCTGGCCCATCGCCTGCTGAATTGCTGCAACGATGTTCGGATAGGCGCCGCAACGGCAGATATTGCCGCTCATCAGCTCGCGGATCTCTTCGGCGCTGCCTGCCCTGCCCTCGGCCAGCAGACCTGCGGCAGAACAGATCTGTCCCGGTGTACAGTAACCGCACTGGAACGCGTCGTGGTCGATGAACGCCTGCTGCAGCGCGTGCAGCACGCCGTTCGACGCCAGGCCTTCTATCGTGGTCACGCTGGCGCCATCCTGCATGACAGCGAGCGCAAGGCAGGAATTGATCCTTCTTCCGTCAACCAGCACCGTGCATGCGCCGCACTGACCGTGGTCACAGCCCTTCTTGGTTCCGGTGAGGCCAAGGTGATCGCGCAGTGCATCGAGAAGTGTCGTCCATGGTGCGAGCCTGAGCTGTCTCGCGACGCCGTTCACCGTGATAGCAACCGGAAGTTTCTCCGGTAACGAAATGCCATCTTCGGCTCGTCCTTGTGGACTGGTCCGCGTCATCTTGGTCTCCACTTGGCATTAGGAGCTGCCGCTGCGTACCACCTCGTGCGGCGCGACGCTAAAGTCTATGAGCAGGCCGGCGCTCTTGCACCCGTGCGTCGGATTTTTCCTGCACACGTTCTGTTGTGGCAGTCATCTGCACACCGTAAATTGCTGCGAACATTGCAACGCCGCACCGTAAAAAGCCGATTGCAACACTGTGACTTTTCGGCAACTTACGGCGATCCATCGTAAGTGTCGCTGCAGAACCTGATTGCGCGCAGCGCAGGGCTCCGGCAAGCAAGCGGCACAGCAACAGCGATGGAGTCGTGCCGATGATGTGGCACGTTGTCTTCGCCGAGCCCGGTGCACTGCCGAAATCCCGCGCAGCCAGATCGCGCGACTCCGCCATCCATCTCGCCTGCGAACTATTGCACCAGGCGTATGATGTGCGCAGAGTCATCGAACCCAGCGGTGCATTCATCGAGCGGCAGGAGCTCGACCAGCATTACGATGGGGGGCGTTTTCCAGGTCTGCAGCCACGGCGCCGGACGGAGCTTTCCATTCCTCAGCTTGAGACAGCCATGTCTGCGAGCGCTGTCGCCACCGCTTCGATAACCGACCCCCACTCGCCGCTCCGCACCTGGCGGAAGATGCGCAGCGTTGGGTACCAGGGGCTGTCTTCGCGTCCGCTCAACCAGCGCCAGCAATTGTCGTAACGATCGAGCAGGAACACCGGCTTGCCAAGTGCACCTGCAAGGTGCACCACGGATGTATCTACACTGATCACCAGGTCGAGATTGGCGACCAGCGCAGCGGTATCGGCGAAGTCGTGCACGTCGTCCATCACATCAAGCAACGCGAGCGCCGCCGCGCGTGCCTCTTCGCCGGCCGGCCCCTTCTGCAGCGAAACGAACTGCACGCCCGGCACAGCAGCGAGCGGCGCCAGCGCCGCCAACTGAATGCTGCGCCGGTGATCGAGCCCCAAAAATCCGGGCAGCCAGGGCCGCGCCTGCCCGGCCCAGCACAAGCCAACTCGCAACCTGCCATTGTCCGTGAGCCGCACGGCCCACTGCTGCGACAGGGCGCGGTCTGCGGGGAGATACGGCACATCGCACGGTATCGTTTCCAGCGTCGTCTCGAACGCGCGCGGCAGGCCGTTGAACGAGCAGTGGAAGTCGTGCGCCGGCACAGGCGCACCGCCGTCCGGCACGTCGCTGACGCCAGGCACCGCGCGCAGCAGCCGTGTCAGCGGCGGTGGCACGGCGACCGACACTCTGGCACCTCGCTGCGCCAGTAGCGGCAGGTAGCGCAGGAATTGCAGCGTGTCGCCAAAGCCCTCTTCATGCACCACCAGCACAGTCCGTCCGCTCAGGTCCGGCAGGCGCGAGATCGGCGGCAGCAACGTCTCGGCAGGCAGCATCGTATGGTCCGGTCGCCAGTCCTGGTCCTGCCAGGCCTCGGCAAGCCGTCCGGCCCGCAGCAGGGCGACAGCGCGATTGCCTCTGATCTGCTGGTCGTTCGGTGCACGCGCCAGTGCCTGCTCGTAGGCGTCGAGCGCGGCGTCGAACTGGCCTTCGACCTTCAGCATCATACCGAGGTTCGCCCAGAACGCCGCAGGCGCTGGATCGTCGGCAATAGCCATCTGGAACCTGTTTGCCGCCTCGGCGAACCGTCCGGCTTCGGCCAGCGCCATACCCACCTGGTAGTGCACCTCCGCATCGGTATGTGCCAGCAGCGGATGCAGGACCGCGAGGGCAGCGGCTCCATCGCCTTGATCGCGCAGAGAGTCAGCCAGACCAAAGCGCAATCGACGGTCGAGCGGCGTCAACGCCAGGCACGCCTGATACTGCGGTGCCACCAGTCGCGTCTTGCCCTGCGCCGCCATCAGGTGCGCTAGATCGGTGCAGGGATGCGCAAATTCGCTGCGCAGCGCTGCAACGCGGTTCAGCACCGGCGCCGCCTGTTGCGGCTTGCCGGAGATCCCAAGCGCCAGTCCAAGCAACAGCAGCGGATGGATGTCGCTGGGATCCTGTCTGATCAGATCTCGACAGATACGTTCGGCTGCCTCGGCGCGGCCGTCCTGTATTCCGACCAGCGCGGCCTGCAGGCACGACTGCCGCTGCGCGGAATCCACCAGCCCGCCTCCATTGCGCGAAAGCGGTATTATTCAGCGTCGCGGCTTAACGTCGGGTGTAAGCGCCGGTCAGGTGCCCTCGCGCCGCCACGCCAGGACCATCAGGCCCAACATCAGTGGCAGCGCCGCCCAGGACGGCAACAGGGTCAGCGAGGCAATTCCGGTCACAACGTGGTCGTGCCGGCGCTCCAACCCGATCCACGATCCGCCCGCCGCGGATCGATTCGGCTCGGTCCGCCGCAACTCGGGCACGTCCGGCGGCGCGCCTGGTTTGCCCGTGCCGATGAAATGCACACCGCCGCCTGAAGTCCGCGCGAGCTTGCGCAGCAGGGTTGCCGTCGCCCGCAGATCGGCGAATTCCAACTGATTGGTCGCGCCCGCCGCGGCGTATGCCGTCCGTGCGCCATCACTGGCCTGCCACACTCCGGGGGTGGCGGCCGGCAGCGACGCAGTTGCCGTACCCGCCGTCACTGGCGTCAGGTTCAGCGTCTGAGCCTTGCCGTCAGGATCGGTGACGGTCACCTGGCCTGGCGGCGCAGGATCGGTGGATCGTCGCTTGATGGACAGTTTTCCGTCGGCAACGTGCGCGGTCAGTGCGTTCTCCTCGAGGTCCGGCTCCTGCATCAGCCAGTGCGCAACCCGCCGCAGCAGCTCCGCCTGCGGCCCGCCCCCCTGATGGCCGCGCGACCAGAGCCACATCTGGTCGGACAGCAGCAGGGCAACGCGACCCTTGCCGACCCGGTCCAGCAGCAGCAACGGCTGGCCGTCGCGCGTGCCGAGCAGAGCGTCGCCGTGAACGTCCGCGGGTTGGATGCGGCGGTACCACGATCCCCACTCAGCGGGAGCATTCGGACTGGCAGGCGGATTGGCGCCTTCGAGCCCCTCGGTGACCGGATGCCGCTGTCCGAGATCCGTCACTCTCGGCCGGAACTCCCCGTCCACCACGGCACTCATCGACGCAGGAATGCCTGGGAGCACCTGGCCGATCGGTGTCGCCGCCAGGCTGCTGGCACCGGAAAATTCAGGACCCACGCTCAGCAGCAGGGCCCCGCCATCGCGGACCCGCTCGGCGATGTTGGCGATGTAGGGCATCGGCAGGAGGCCGCGATTTTGAAACCGATCCAGGATGATCAGGTCGAACTCGTTGATCTTGTCCAGGAACAGCTCGCGCACGGGGAAAGCGATCAGCGCTAGCTCGGTCAGCGGTGTAAGATCGTCCTTCTCGGGCGGACGCAGAATGGTGAAGTGCACCAGATCCACCGAGGGATCCGCCTTCAGCAGCCGGCGCCAGGTGCGTTCACCGGGATGCGGCTCACCGGAGATCAGCAGCACGCGCAGCCGGTCGCGCACGCCGTTGATCTCGACGACTGCCCGGTTGTTGACGTTGGTCACAGCGCCGGGCAACTGGCTGGCGGACATTTCCACGACTGTTGGTCCGGCACGGGTGATCGGCACGTCGATGCGCTGCTCGACCCCTATGGGAACACTCACGACGCGCGGCGGCTCGCCATCGCGACGGATCGTCAGATTGGCCGACGGAGCAGGGTGCGCTACCCCCAGGTCCTCCACCGCGACGCGCAGCGTCACCGATTTGCCAACGATGCCGTAACCTGGCGCCTCGATGACGCGCATGCGGCGGTCGGTCTCCTCGCCGGCCGCGGGTATCAGTACGTTGAGCGGTGCGCCGCCGGGGGCCGTTTCGGGAATGTCATGCACCTGGCCATCAGAGATCGCGATTGTTCCGGCAAAGCGCGACCGTGGTATATCCGCCAAGGCCCGATCGATCGCGGCGAACATCCGCGTTCCGGCATCGCCACTCTCCGGCACGGTGACAGTGCGAAGCTCCAGGTCGTGCAGCTTCGATGCCTCCTGGGTCAGTGCAGCTCGCGCCGCATTGGCAAGCCGCGCCCGCTCGCCGATCTGCATCGATGCTGTCTGATCGACCACCAACAGCCCAACGTCGGGCAGGTTCTCACGGCTCTCCTGTACCAGCCGCGGACCCAAGAGCCACAGCACGAGCACGGCGAAGGCTGCCAGTCGCCAGATCGTGCCGCGCGCGCGCCGTATCGCGGCCAACGCCACGATGGCCAGCGCCAGCGCCGCGAGGACAGCAATCACCCCGACAGGCAGCAGCGGTTCGAAGCGGAGTGCGGCAATGGCTTCGGTCGGATGCATCTAGGGCGCCTCCCCCGCCCCCCACGGGAGGGGAGCCTGCCGTGGACTAGATGCGGGGGCGGGGAAGAAGAGCGGACAATCGCTCACTGCCCCAACCTCTGCAGGATCGCCGGCACGTGCACCTGATCGCCCTTGTAGTTGCCGGTCAGCGCATACATCACGAGGTTCACTCCGAACCGATAGGCCAGCGTCCGTTGCCGCGCCCCACCCGGCATGACGGCATACGGATTGCGCCCAGCACTATCCACTGCCCAGGCCGCGGCCCAGTCGTTGCCGCCAATGATCACCGGGCTGACGCTGTCGTTGGCGCGATCCTGGTCGCGCTGCACCCAGACGGCGTCGCCGGTGTAGCGCCCGGGGAAATCCTGGAGCAGGTAGAAGGCACGTGCAAGCACGTGCTCGGTGGTCAAGGGCGCCAATGGCGGCACCACCAGCCCTTGCCCGACCCGCTGCAATGCTGACCCGGCGCCCGGGGCAAATCCGGCACCGGAGCCGGAGTCGCGCGTGTCCATCAAGATGATTCCGCCGCGGCTCATGTAGTCGTTCAGGGCCGCCGCTTGCTCCGGCGCGAGCCCCTGCGCTTCTGGGGCGATCGGCCAATAGAGCAACGGATAATAACTGAGATCTGTCCTACCTGGTTCGACCGGATCAGGTTCCACCAGTGTCGCCGCGGTTCGCCGGTTGACGTAATCTGACAGGCCTTCCAAGCCGGCACGCGATACCGAGTCCAACTGGGCATCGCCGGTGACGATATATCCGAGCCGCGTCGCGAGCGCTGGATTGGTATCCGTCTCGAGCGCATGCGCACCCGGCACCGACGCCAGTCCCAGCAGCAGAACGGTCACGCCAACTCTGCTCGGCCGCAGCAGTCCCCGCAGGCCGAGGGCGACCAGCAGATCGAGCGCCAGCAGCACGAGCGCAGCGGCCAGCAGGGGCGGGCCAAGCGCATGTTCAGGCACTGCGGCGGCATAGTCCTCAATGCGGGCGCCTGCCACGGGCGGAGTGGCCTGCAGTCCTGCCAGGTTGCCGCCGAGATTCAGCGCCCGCCGTCCGTTTTCTGGTCCGTACAGTCCGGGAGGATGACGCGGCGATGCAACGGTGGTGGCGATTTCGTTGGCAGGCAGCCCCGTCGCGGCCTGCGGCGGATCGCCCAGCAGCCCATAGCCGTCCAGAGTCTCTGCCGGTGCAAGGACGGCGGTGTCGGAAGTCGGCGCGACGCCAGCCGACATGGCCACCAGGCGCCGCAGCATGTCCACGAACAGACCGGACAGCGGCAGGTTCGACCAGTCGGCGTTGGCGGTCACATGGAACAGCACAATGCGGCCGGCGCCGCGGGCCGCCTCGGTGACCAGCGGTGTGCCGTCGGCGAGCGCTGCCCAGGTATGGCTGGAGAGGGCGGCGGAGGGCTCGGCCAGAACCTGTCGGTTCACCTTGACCTCGTCCGGCACGCTCAGGCCGGCGAACGGCGAACTCGCGCTGAACTGGGCCACACCTGCCGGCTCCGCCCACGACAGCGCGCCGCCCAGTTGCCGGTCGCCGCCCAGCAGCTTGACGGGCATCAGCGGGTCGGTTTCGCCGATTGGCTGCTCCGCTGTTCGCGGGCCGGCAAAGCGGATCAGCAGGCCACCCTGCTCCACCCATTTTGTCAGCGTGTCCAGCTCCGCGCCCTCGGGCAGCGGGCGGTCAGCCAGGATCAGCACCGAGATCTCACGCTTCAACAGTGTGGCAAGGTCTGCTTCGCGCACCTCGGTATAGGGCGTCAGGGCGCGCCGCAGGTAATACAGCGAGCCGGCGAACGGAGTGTCAGCCGTGGCGAGTTCGCCGGCCAGCAAGCCGACCGGCCGCCGTCGCCAGCGTTCGTCCAGCAGCACGACCGAGGCGGCACTCGGCGGTCCTTCCAGGACCAGCCGGGTGAGGCGGTTGCGGAGTTCCGGCGGCAGCGTGATCGAGGCGCTCCCCTCGCCGGCGCCGGCCGATAGGTTCACAACAGCGCGCGCCAGGGTGCGGCCGTCACCGCTCTGCGCCAATACCGTTGCCTCGCTCCCCAACGGCTGCGGTGCCTGCGCCACTCGGACCACCAGCCGGTCTGCCTCGCTCCTTGGGGGCAGCAACACCCGCGCAGGCGGGGCCGCATTGCTGCGCAGTTCGGTTACCGTTCCCGCCTGCCCAAGTGCCGCAGCAAAGCCAGAGAAGGCCTGCTCGGGACCTGATCTGGGGGCCTGCCCCGGACCCGATCCGGGGGCCTGCCCCGAACCTGATCCGGGAGCCTGCCCCGGACCTGATCCGGGGACGCCCTCATGCGCCAGGCCGTCCCCGAGGTAGACCACCGCCGTCCCAGGCTGATGCCAGGCCGCGAGCGCAATCGCCGCCGCCGCTCGGTCCGGCGGCCACGGCTCTGGGTGCAAAGCCGCCGTCCTCGGGCGGAGGTCGGCGACCGGTGACGGTGCCGCAATCCGTGGCGCGGCACCGGTTTCGTCCGGCGCCGTCACGAGCAGCGCGACCTGACGGTTGGCGCGCTCGGCGCGATCCAGCACGGTGTTGATCGCCTGCATTCGACGCGGCCAGTCACCCGCCGCCGCCCACCCGTTGTCCACGACCAGCAGCACTGGACCGGATCCCGGCAGCAGGGAGCCTGCATCCAGCACGGGCCGTGCGAGCGCCAGAATCACCAAGGTCGCAGCGACCATGCGCAGGAGCAGCAGCCACCAAGGCGTGCGGGCAGGCGTCTCCTCGCGTGCATGCAGCCCCATGAGCAGACGGATTGCCGGGAAGTTCTCGCTGCGGGGTGCTGGCGGTGTGACGCGAAGGAGCCACCACAGAAGCGGCAGGGCTGGCAGGGCAAGCAGTACCCAGGGAGCGGCGAAAATCATGCGTCGATCCGGGCGCAAGCCCGGTCTTCTCTCGCGATGGCGGGACTTGATCGGGCCATCCGTACACCTCTTTGGGCGGAAGCCCGGTCCTTGGCCGTCGTGGCCAGGCTCGTTCCGGCCATCATCGAGCAGTCAAAGCCGTATACAGTCCGAGCAACGCCGTTTCCGGCGAATGGTCGGTATGGTGGATTGCGAAGCCGAACGCGGCGGCGGCGCAGATCGCAGCCAGACCCTCCTGTTGTGCTGTCAGGCGCCTGCCGTATTCGTGGCGCACACCTTCCACACGTGGGATCAGCGTGTCGCCTTCGCGCTCCAGTCCGCGGAAGCGGATGCGGCCACTATACGGCAGGTCCGCTTCGGCCGGATCAAGTATCTGCAGCAGGTAGCCACTGACAGGGATGGCCGCGAGCCGGCCCACTGCCGCCTGGATTTCCTCCAGCGGCGAGAGGAAGTCGCCGAACAGGACGACTCGTGCATGGCGCGGCAACGACACATGGGGTGGCACCCCGGCATCGTCATCCGCCTCGGTGCCCAGCGCGTCCGCCAGCCGGTCCAGGCCCGAACGCCCCGAGACCGGCCGGGCATCGGGGGCGATCATCGTCACGCGCTCGCCGCCGCGCAGCAGCAGCGACGCCAGCGCCAGCAGCAGCAGTCCCGCCCGCTCGCGCTTCTCGACTGCTGCCCCGCGCGAGCGCCAGCGCATGGACGCCGATGTATCGCGCCACAGGCAGACGGTCTGTGCCGCCTCCCACTCGGTTTCGCGGATAAACCATCCGTCTGGGGCGGGCCGCCCCGACTTGGCCGATTGCCGCCAGTCGATGCGCCCAATCGGGTCGCCCGCAATGAAGCGGCGGAATTGCCAGAAGCTGTCGCCCTGTCCCACCCGGCGTCGCCCGTGCACGCCCTGGGCCACGGTGGCGGCCACCCGTTCGGCTGCCACCAGCAGCGGCGGCAGCCGCGCCCCGAGCGCCTCGGCCCGCCTGGCTGCCGCCGCGGCCTGCGTCGAGGCGCTAGGCAAGCCGCTCGACCAGCCGATCGATCACATCGGCCAGCACGACACCATCGGCGCGCGCTGAGAAGTTCAGCGCCATCCGGTGGCGCAGCACCGGGCGCGCCAGCGCCACCACGTCATCGATGCTGGGCGCGAGTCGTCCCCCCAGCACGGCACGCGCACGCGACGCGAGCATCAGTGCCTGTGCGGCCCGTGGTCCCGGACCCCAGGCCACATGGCGCCGCACGGTGTCGTCATCGGTGGTCTCCGGCCGGCCGCCCCGCACCAGAAGGAGGATCGCATCGACCACTTTCTCGCCCACCGGCACGCGTCGGATCAGCGCCTGAGCAGCACGCAGCTCCTCAGCCGTCATCGCCTGCTGCGGCGGCGCATCCGCCACGCCGGTGGTGGCGAGCAGCATGGTCCTCTCGGCTTCCAGCGCCGGGTAGCTGACATCGATCTCCAGCAGGAACCGGTCGAGCTGCGCCTCCGGCAACGGATAGGTGCCCTCCTGCTCGATGGGGTTCTGGGTGGCCAGCACGTGGAACGGCCGGGGCAACCCGTGCTCGACACCGGCGACGGCGACCCGCTGCTCCTGCATCGCCTGCAGCAGGGCGGACTGCGTGCGTGGGCTGGCGCGATTGATCTCGTCGGCCATCAGCAGCTGGCAGAACACCGGTCCAGGAACGAAGCGAAAGCTGCGACGACCCTCTGTTTCATCGAGTACCTCGCTGCCGATGATGTCCGCCGGCATGAGGTCGGGCGTGAACTGCACGCGCTTCGTCGCCACGCCGAGAACCGTGCCGAGAGTTTCGACCAGCCGGCTCTTGCCCAGTCCAGGCACCCCCACGAGCAACGCATGTCCACCGGACAGCAGTGTGATCAGCGTCTGATCCACAACCTCGTCCTGGCCGAAGATTACCCGGCCGATCGCAGTCCGGACGCGACCGATGCGTGCGCCGAGCGCTTCGATCTCGGGCAGTATGGTGGTGGGATCGATGGCACCTTGTTGCGTGCTGGCCATACTGATCGACATACCGCGGAACACCTCGGAGAAAACTTACGAAGCCTTCATATAGGCACTTTCACGCGCGGGGGGATGCTCCCTATATCGGCGGCATGGGTTAAAGGCCGCCAGGGTATGGAGACGCAGACGTGACTGATACCCGTTCTCCAGCACCACTTTACCATGCCGCGGCCCTGGCCGAGCCGATCCCGCGGAGTGTTTGCCGCCGCGACGGCCCGCGCCGCGTGCCCGTCGATTGCGGCGACCTTCCGTTCGTGATCAAGCGCGACGGCACCTGGCTGTATCGCGGCAGTCCCATTCAGCGGAAGGAATTGGTTTGCCTGTTCGCCAGCGTCCTGAAGCGGGGCGAGGATGGCAGCTTCCTGCTCGAGACGCCGGCCGAACGAGGTCGCATCGAGGTCGAGGATGCACCGTTCGTCGCCGTTGAGCTCGATTGGACAGGCGACGGTCGTCACCAGACGCTCTCGTTCCGCACCAATGTCGATCAGGTGGTGACCGCGGGGCCCGACCATCCGGTCAGGGTCGCGCATGATCTGCTGACCTGTGAACCGACTCCTTACATTCTGATCCGGCAAGGCATCGAGGCGCGCATCAACCGCGCCGTGTATTACGAACTGGTTGCCCTTGCCGTGCCCGAGTGGGTCGGCTGCCGCCGCATGCTTGGCGTTTGGAGCCGGGGCCGATTTTTTTCGCTGGGAGAGTTGCCCCCCGGCGAGGAATGATCGCGCCATCATGACGGCCGCCGAGTTGCGCGCTCGACTGAGCGCGATCACCGCTGAACCGCTGTCAGGCGATGTCGCGCATGGCGACGACGTTCTGGAGATACTCGATCGCCCTCCCGTGCCCGCGGCAGTACTCGTGCCGATCATCCTTGGCGCACCGCCTGCTGTTCTGCTCACCAAGCGGAACACGCATCTGAGCAAACATGCTGGCCAGGTGAGCTTCCCAGGCGGCCGCATCGACGCCACTGATCCGGATCCGGAAACCGCCGCCTTGCGTGAGGCAGAGGAGGAAATTGCCCTGGATCCAACCCGGGTCGAGATTCTCGGGCGCATGGCCGACTATGTCACTGGCACCGGTTACCGGATCACGCCGGTGCTCGGACTGCTGCCCCCGGGCATATCCCTGCGTCCGGCGCCGGAAGAAGTGGAGGCGGTGTTCGAATTTCCGATTGGCACGCTGCTCGACCCTGCTGCGCCAAAGCGCCAGCGCCACCACGTGCGTGGCATCTGGCGCGAGTACTGGGTCTGGCCACATCCCGAGCATTACATCTGGGGTGCGACGGCGGCGATCCTGGTGCATCTGGCGCAGAAGCTGCGGGCGTTGGAGCCGCATGCTGCGGCTGGTTGAACTGGCGCTGTTCGTCGCGCCGTTTGTTCTGTTTGCCTTGTGGCGGTTCATGGCGGTCGAAGGCGGCCCCTCGGGCCGCTTCGTTGCCATTGCCGCGTGCGTGCTCGCCTTGCTGGCTGGTGCCTTGATCTGGCTCAGCCAGGACGATGCACTTCCGCCTGGTGCCACCTACCAACCAGCCCGGCTGGAGGATGGCAAGATCGTCTCCGGACATGCCGCCTCACAATGAGGCTGGTCACACGGCCATGGAGCCGGGCGTGATGGCCTGGCCGCGCCAGGCCATGACGACAGAAGACCGGGCTCACGCCCGGAACCAGAGGTGACCGACACGCCGGCTCTGCGCATTGCGCCTCCGGCATTCCTGGCCGAGCCAGCCCTCGCTGCCGTGCTGACGGCGCTTCCAGAGGCACGTGTGGTCGGTGGTGCGGTGCGCGATACCCTTGCCGGCTGCCCCATAACCGAGATCGACCTGGCCACGCCGCGCACGCCCGAGGACGTCGGGAAGGCATTGCAAGCCGCGGGCATCCGCAGCGTGCCGACTGGTGTGCGGCACGGCACGGTCACCGCGGTACTGGAGGGGCAGAGCTTCGAGATCACAACGCTCCGCCGTGACGTGGAGACCGATGGGCGCCATGCAATGGTGGCGTTCACCGATGACTGGCGCGCCGACGCCGCACGGCGCGACTTCACCATCAATGCCATGTCGATGACGCAGGGCGGTGAGGTGTTCGATTATTTCGGAGGCGTCTCCGACCTGCGCTCAGGTCTTGTTCGTTTCGTTGGCGACCCCGCGACCAGGATCGCCGAGGACTATCTAAGGATCCTGCGCTATTTCCGGTTCTTCGCACGCTACGGCCGCGGCAACGCCGACCCGGCAGCGCTGGCGGCGATCCGGGCGGGCGTGCCAGGTCTCGCCCGGCTGTCCGTCGAGCGGGTCTGGAGCGAACTGGCGCGCATCCTGGCGACACCCGACCCGCGCGAGGCGGTCGCTCTGATGGCGGAGTTCGGGGTACTGGCCGCAGCACTGCCGGAGGGAACTGATCAGAGCCGGCTCGCTCGACTGGTGGCCGCCGGTGCCCCCGCCTGCCCGATCCTTCGGCTGGCGGCCTTGCTGACCGGCGATGACGCGACGCTCGCCAATCGGTTGCGGATGTCGGCGGCGGAGCGCGATCGGCTGGCGGTGCTGCGGCACGGCCCCACAGCGCATCCTGGAGATAGCGACGCCGCGCTCCGGCGGCTGCTGGCGGAGGAGCCGGCGGATGTGTTGGTCGATCGCGCCTGGCTTGCCGGGGGCGCTGCGCCCGACTGGGCAGCGCTGCGCGCACGCCTGGCCGCCATGCC
Organism: Acetobacteraceae bacterium; assembly: GCA_024280945.1. GTDB lineage: Bacteria > Pseudomonadota > Alphaproteobacteria > Acetobacterales > Acetobacteraceae > JAMXLO01. The sequence continues at coordinate 42,385 of JAMXLO010000111.1, read as the reverse complement.
GCGCCCGGTGTTTCCATTGGAAGGCCGAGATGTGCTGGCGCTTGGTGAGACTGAGGGCCCGCGCGTTGGTGAGCTGCTGCGCGCCGTGCGCCAATGGTGGCTCGACGGCGGTTGCGTCGCCGATAAGGAAGCGTGCCGTGCGGAGCTGCTGAGACGGATGTAGACTCCTGCCCTTGGATTCGATGACCAAGGGCGCGACGTGGACGGCTTGAAGAACCTGGTACTGGGTGCCTGCACGGCGTTGCCGATGCACCGGCTCGATCCGTTCATCGCCTCGCTGCGCGGCACCGGATTCGCCGGTGATGTCTGTCTGTTGGTGGAAGATGTCGCCGCCGAGACGATCCGCGAATTGCGAAGCCGGGGAGTCATCGTCGAACGCGCAGCACCATTGGCCCAGCCGCGCATGGCGGCGAAAGCGAGCCGCTTCTTCGCCTATCTCAATTTTCTGCTGCGCCATGGCGACGCCTACGCCAATGTCCTGCTGCTCGATCCAACAGGCGTAACCTTCCAGGCCGACCCGTTCGCCGCGCCACTGTCGGCGGACATCGTCTACGCCGCGACGCCAAACCGGATCGGCGACACCCCGGTCGTGCACAGCGCCGTGGTGCAGGCCTATGGCGAGGCGCTCGCGCATAACATTCGCGACTGCATCCTTTCGAATGCCGACGCCACCAGCGCGACGCGAGCCGGAATGCTGCGCTACCTCGCGGCGATGACGCACCAGCTCGCCGGACGCACCGTGCCGATCACCGGCGCGATGGATCAGGCAATCCATAACTACGTCGTGCATATGCATCCATTGCGTGGCGCCTGGCTGCAGGGTGCCAGCCAGACCCTCGTCGCTCCCGAACCGGCATCGTCGGCGACCGACGCCGTGCTGGCATTTTACGTGCGCCAGCGCGATGCCGGTTGGCTGCACCTGTTTCTGGGCAGTCTGCGCTGCGCGAGCCCATCGGTTGCCGTGCATTGCATCGGCGATTTCGACCAGGACGAGCTGGCCATCCTCGCGCGGTACAACTGTGCCGCTTATGTCATTCCGGCAACCGAACTCGCTGTGGCCGAGAACATCGCGCACTTTTACCTGAGCCAGCTGCTCGATCAGATGTCGGCTGCGGAGGCGCAGCCGGACCAAGTCCTGCTGATCGACAACATGCGCGCAGTGTTCCCGCGTGACCCGTTCGGGGCCAAGACGATTGGCCTTTCGGTATTCTGTGAAGGGCCGGCCCGCATTGCCGACTCTGGCTACAATCGCGCGAGGCTCGAGCTGTTCAGCACGCCAAACGAGCAATTGCTGCGAAACCCGGTCGTGTCGTCGATGGTGTTGCGCGGCAGGCTGCCCATTTTGCGCGAATTCTATCGCCGCATTTTCCTGGAACTGGTGGGTCGCGCCGAGTTGCTGAAGGTGCACAAGGTGGTCCAGGGCGTGGTTAACAAGCTGTGTTATGGCGGCGAACTTGGTTTTCCCATGACCGCCTATCCGAACGGAGCAGAAGTCTATTTCGATATATTAGGCTCGGATCTCGCGGTGGATACCAGGCACGGGGTGCGGATCGGCGGCGCCGTCCCCAGCGTCGTGCTGGCGGGACATACCGAGACGCCACTGATGCTGAAGCTGAGGATCGATCTGAACTTGGGTGAGACCTGATCCCTATTAAACCAAAGAACCAACTGGCTTCATCCGTTCACCTATGACACGTTGCTGCGCGGAACGGTCGTCCGCGGATCAGCCGGCGGCTTGACGGCAATCGCCAAGAAGGCCGCGGCATGACACAGATCGAGGTTTCTATGCGGCGTTTTCCCGTGATGCTGACCTTGGCCGTGATTGCCTTGCCACCTGGTGTCGCCTCCGCGATTTTGTCGGACGATCGCGAGGTATCCAATACTTCCGCCAGGCGGCGCGTGGAGCAGAGGATCCTGGATGAACCGGCCCGGGTCCTTGAGCAGGTCAAAAGATCGGTGTGCGGCGGTGGCCCTTACTACGCCGGCAGCGTCGACGACCCGGTACTTGTGACCCCGCTGCTCCGTACAAGCTGCACCATCGCGCCCACCGCGCCGGACCGGCGATAGGATTTCCCAGAGCGACGGAATTTTCCGTATCGGTGGTGGCCTGTGTCGTGCCACTTCGCGTGTCGCGTGTGTCGACGTGGTGACCACGCTCCATCCCGGGCTTCTTATTGTTGCCGTCTGTCGTGCCCCAGGCCTTAATGGTGGTCTGACAGCGAGAGCACCGCACGATGCCTGATCCATTGGAAGGCCCTCGATGGCCATCAAATGTCATCACTTACACGTTCGCGACGACCAACTTCGCCGGCCAACCACTGTCGTTTTCGAATTTCATCACCGACCAGGGGTATCAAGCGGTTGTCGAGAAAGCTGCGGCGGCATGGTCTGCGGTGTCGGGCATACAATTTCAGCTCGTGCCGGACTCGCCGACCGTGGACATACGCGTGGGTTTCGCGATGCTGCATCCCGCGCAGGGGGGCGATATAGGTACGACCTACTGGTCTTGGAGCGGCCCCTATTTTCGGCCGGGCACGGTCGTGGCGGCGGAGGACCCGGCTGAAGTTCCACTGATTCCACAGCCATTCGGTGATTTTAGATATTCCGGCTATTTGACTGGCCTGCTGCAGGCGTTCGAGCATGAATTTGGCCATGCGCTTGGTCTTGCTCACAATCCCAGTGACCCAAGCGCCGTGATGTATCCGAGCGAAGGTCCAGCCAACAACTCGGGACCAGATCTCTCCGATATCCAGGCCATTCAATCGTTGTATGGTCCGCCGGCACCCCGACTGCAGTTCATAACGATCGTGCGCGAGGACTATCTCACGGGTCTCGGGCGGGAACCTGAATCTGATGGGCTGAACCACTGGGCCGATTTTCTCGGCAACGGAGGTACGACTGCGCAGCTTGCTCAGATGATCAGCCAATCCCCCGAGTTTCAATCTCTGCATGCTCAGCAGGCTGACCCGGCGTACATTGAGAGCCTTTACGAGAATGGCTTGGGCAGACCTGCAGATGCTGGAGGTCTGCAGGGCTGGCTGAGCGCGCTGCAGGGAGGAAGCTTGGACAGAGCAGGCGTGTTGGCTGGGATTGCCCAGTCGCCTGAGAGCCAACAGCACTTGCAATTCGTATGACTGCGTACCGTGCAGCGACAATGTGACCAGCGATGACGTGTCAGCGTAAGCTTCGTCCGACGACGATGTCGTCTAACGGGTCAGCTTTGTGTCAGCCGATCAGTCGCCGCCTCACCCGTGCTGACAGCTGATCGATCACCGCGACCGTCAGCAGGATCAGGATGATGATGAACGATACCTCGTCCCAGTATCGAACCTTGATCCTCTCGGCGATCTGCAGCCCGATACCGCCCGCCCCCACCACGCCGAGGATCGCCGCACTGCGCGTATTGCTTTCGAACGAATAAAGCACCTGCGCCAGCAGCACCGGCAGCACCTGCGGCAGCAGTCCATAGCGTATTTCCAGGAGCCGCGTGCCGCCTGCCGCCGTCACTGCGTCGGTTTGCCGAGGATCGGCGTTTTCAATCGCCTCGGCGAACAATTTTGCCAGCACGCAGATATCCGCAGCCGCGATCGCCATCACCCCGGCCAGCGGACCCAACCCCACCGCGCGCACGAAGGCCAACGCCCAGATAAGCTGATCCACCCCGCGGAACCCATCGAACACCCGGCGGATCGAGAAATGCGCCAGAGCGTTGACCAGCACGTTGCGCGCACCAAGAAAACCCAGTGGCAGCGCAACCACTGCAGCGGCGAACGTGCCGAGAAACGCCATCGCCACGCTCTGTGCCAGCCCTTGCAGAATGTCCTGCCACTGCGCGCCCGGACTCGGCGGGACCATCTGGCGCAGGATGACGAACAACCCCGACACACCGCGCGACAGCCGCGCCGGCGTGATATCGAACCAGGCGAGGAGCGCGATCAGCCACGCGATGAACAGCACCCCACCGACCCACCGCAGCACGCGCGTCAGTGGTGTAGGCGCGAAGGCACGTGGGAAGCGCGCGCGCACAGCGGCAATGTCGGCCGGTGTGTCCATCGGTTATATTCGGCCGCGCATTGCCGCACGTCGCAATCGCTCCGACGTCAGGTCGATCGCGCTCACCGTCAGGATGATCAGCACGATGATCGCACCGATCTCCTGATAATAGTTGAAGCTGATGACCGAATAGAGCTCCTGCCCAATCCCGCCGGCGCCGACAAAGCCAATCACCGTGGCGCCGCGTACATTGATCTCGAACCGCAGCAGTACGTAGGACAGAAAATTCGGCAACACCTGCGGCAGGATGCCGAAGCGCACGCTCTTCGCCCAGTTGGCACCGGCGCCGCGCATCGCATCCCACGGACCCATCTCGGCGTTCTCCACTACTTCAGCAAACAGCTTGCCCAGTGCACCAACCGTGTGCAGCGCGATCGCCAGAATGCCGGCCAGTGGACCCACACCGAACGTCCACACAAGGATCAGCGCGTAGACGATGTCCGGTACCGAGCGGAACAATTCCAGCAGTCGTCGAAAGACGAAATACACTGCCCGGTTCGGCGCCAGGTTGCGCGCCGCCGGAAAGCACAGCAGCAGGGCCAGCACGGCGCCACCAAAAGTTGCCAACGCCGCCATCTGGCTGGTCTCGAACAGCAGCCACAGCCAGATGTCGAGCCGGTACATCCAGTAGGCGAGCGAACCCTGCGTCTCGGTCCCGGCGAACAGCACCGGTATGCGCAGATCGGGAGCCAACTTGGCCAGATACTCGCCAACGCGCGGCGCGCCGGCGAGCAGCGCGGACGGATATGCCTCCGACACCCATGCTGACAGCACCAGGGCTGCGCATACCACCAGTGCCGAACCGAGACCGCTGACGATCCGCGTCCGGCGGCGCGCCAGGAATGCCGCTTCTGCCGTGGCGACGTCGCTCACCGATGCCGCCGCTGTGCCGCCTCCTGTTGCAGCATGTCGATGAACACCTGAAAGTCGGCATGCTTCACCGGCACCCAACCCTTGCCGCTGCCCATGTCGAAGGTGTGGTAAACGTCCGGAAACGCCGTTGGCAGCGCCAGGTGGAATGCCAGCATGTCCGCCTGGTAGCTCGCCGGCGTGCTCTTCCGCACCGTCAGCGGCCCGTTCAGGATCGGCCGCGACTTCCAGATGATGCGGAGGTCCGTCATGTCCAGCATATGCTTGTCGACCATCATGCGCAGGGCGCCGCGCGTATAGCCCTGCGCTGGATCGCCGACGCCCGAGGTCCAGGTGACGCCCGCGTCATACTGGTGATTGAGCACCGCCACCACCGCCTGTTCGTGGCCGCCGGCAAAACCCGTGCGGCCGAAATACCTGCCTGATTCCGGATCGATTCCCTGCGCACGGAACTCCGCGCGCGGAATCAGATAGCCGGAGGCGCTGTTCGGATCTGACCAGGCCAGCGAGTGCCCCTTCATGTCCGCCAGGGAGGTGATGCCGCTGTCGGCGCGTGTATACATCACCGCCACGTACGAGTTGCTCCCGTCCTGCTCTTGCGTCACCACCAGGGGCACGACGTCGCCGCCGCTCTCCAGCCACGCGGAGGCATAGGCTGCGGGACTCATATACGCCGTCTCGAGCTGCTTCGCGGCAAACGCCTGGATCACCCCGGCATAGTCGGCTGCGACCAGCAGCTTCACCGGCACCTCGAACGTACTCTCCATCAGCTTCTTGTAGCCATCGACCCGCGCCAGCCGGTCGGCGTCGTTCTCACCGCCGAGCAGCCCGATGCGCATCACCGGGATTTCCTTCGCCCAGTCACGCTTGCCGGGCTTCGGCATCTCCTGCGCCAGTGCGTGCCGCACCAGCAACAGCCCAGCAAGCCCGGAAGCTGCGCCTCGTCGTGTGATCATTCGATGCACCGTCTGCTGCAACGCGTCAGAATATCTCACGCGCAGCCGGCCGCCCAGATCGGGTCGGCGCCACTTCTGCCCGGCCGGCCGCCGGTGATAGGCTTGGACGACAGCGGAACCGAACCAGGAGAGATCGGTGGCAGAAATCCTCGGGCTGGGGGCAACCCATTCGCCGCTGCTGGTCGGCAACGATGCCCGCATGTCAGTGATCTTCGAACGCCTGCTGCAGAACCCGCGCGTGCCGCCAGCCGCCACCGATCCAGCCAACTGGCCTGCGGCGATGCAACAGGAATGGGCCGCGCATCAGTCTGGCGAGGCCGCACCGACACACCGCCGGCGCGCGATGGAAGGGTTCCGCGCCGTGCGTGCCGCGCTCGACGCGTTCAACCCGGATTTCCTGCTGATGTTCGGCGACGATCAGTACGAAAACTTCCGCGAAGACGGCGTGGCGCCCTTCTGTGTCTTCGCGCTCGATGCGATCGACTCGCGTCCCTATCACCGCACCGGCATCGCAAATGCCTGGGGCGAGCCGGCGGACACGGTCGTGCGCCACACCGGACATCGCACCGGTGGCCGCTATCTGGCACGCTCTCTGATCGAACAAGGGTTCGACATCAGCTACGCCTACACGATGCGGCACGAAGCCGGGCTGCCGCACGCATTCATCAACGCGCTGCTGCTGCTCGACGATGACCGCCAAGGCCTGCCGTGGCCGATCGTGCCGTTCCACGTCAACTGCTACGGCACTTCGGCGATCGCCAAGCGCGGTGCCTTCGCGCACATCGACGGCACTGGAGGGGACGAACCCGATCCGCCGGGTCCGTCGCCGGAACGCTGCTTCGATCTGGGTGCTGCCACCGCACGCGCTCTGCGTGCCTCGCCCTGGCGTGTCGCCATTATTGCCTCGTCGAGCTGGTCGCATTCCTTCCTGACCGCGAAGCATCACTATCTTTATCCGGATCTCGCATCAGACCGGGCACGCTTCGAGGAAATGCGCGACGGCCAGCTCGATCGCTGGCGGGCGCTGACCACCGAGCAGCTGGAGGATGCCGGGCAGCAGGAACTGCTCAACTGGGTATGTGTGGCCGGCGCGATGACGGAACTCGGCCGGCGGCCGGTCTGGACCGATCTTGCGGAAACTTACATCTATGGCGCGCCCAAGGCATTTGCCGTGTTTGAAGCCGGCTGAATGCCGCCCAACCCGTTCGACGACGAACCATTGCGGGCATCCACCAAGCTGGCGATGACGTATGGATTGCTGGTGGTCGGCAATTTCGCTGCCTGGCTGTGGGCCTGGCGCGCCTTTGCCGACAGGCCGGCCCTGCTTGGCATCGCGTCACTCGCCTATGTCTTTGGCCTGCGGCATGCATTCGATGCTGACCATATCGCTGCGATCGACAACGTCGTTCGCAAGCTGATGCAGCAAGGAAAGGCGCCTTACACCACCGGCTTCTTCTTCTCGCTTGGCCACTCGACGATCGTGGTTCTTGCCTCGATCGCTATCGCTGTGACGGCGACCGCATTCCAGGGCCGCCTCGCCGCGCTGCATGAGCTCGGCGGCATGATCGGCGCGTTCGCCTCCGCGCTGTTTCTGCTGATCATCGGCATCGCCAACCTATTCATCCTGCGCGGCGTCTGGGCAGCATTCATTCGCGTTCGTGCCGGCGAGACTGTGAGCGAGACCGCGCTCGACGCCTTGCTCGCCGGCGGCGGGCCGCTGACGCGCCTGTTTCGTCCGGCGTTCCGCGCCGTCGGCCACTCGTGGCATATGTACCCGGTTGGCTTCCTGTTCGGTCTCGGCTTTGACACCGCGACCGAGATTGGCCTGCTTGGCATTGCCGCAACCCAGGCAGCCGAGGGCATGTCGTTCTGGACGATCCTGGTCTTTCCCGCGCTGTTCACCGCCGGCATGTCGCTTCTGGACACCACCGACAGCGTGATGATGGTGCGTGCCTATGGCTGGGCATTCGTCAATCCGCTGCGAAAACTTTGGTACAACCTGACTATCACCGCCGCCTCGGTCATCGTTGCACTGTTCATCGGCGGTATCGAGGCACTCGGCCTGATCGGCGACAGGTTCCGCCTCGACGGTGTGTTCTGGAGCTTCGTCGCACACCTGAACGACAGCTTCACCAATCTGGGCTATGCGGTCGCGGGAATCTTCGCCGCAAGCTGGCTCTCGTCGTCGCTGATCTATCGCTGGAAGGGTTACGATCGGCTGCCACGGCTGGCGCGCTGATGCACTGCGAGCCGGCGGGAATATGAGCGCAGGAACAAGAACCGGGAGGCCCGTTCATCAACTGAGCTCGGGAGACAGGTATGTATCGCAGGACTTTGCTCAAAGCATCGACGGCCGCGCTGGCCAGCACACTCGCTGCTCCAGCCATCGCTCAAGGCAGTGCCAAGGTGCTGCGCTGTGCGCCTGAAGCCAATCTGGCCAGCATTGATCCGATTTGGACCACCGCCACCGTTGCGATCAATCACGGCTATATGGTTTACGATACGCTGTACGGCGTGGACTTGTCTCTTACGCCGCGTCCACAGATGGTCGCCGGACACAACATGTCGGACGACAGCAGGACCTGGACCTTCACGCTGCGTGACGGACTGATGTTCCACGACGGCGAGAAGGTGCGTTCGGCTGACTGCATAGCGTCTATCGATCGCTGGTCCAAGCGGGCGGCTTGGGGGCAGGCATTGGGTGCGGTCACCGACGAGTTGGCAGTGCTGGACGACAACCGCTTCGTGATTCATCTGAAGAAGCCGTTCTCCACGATCCTGTACGCGCTCGGTGTGTCCGGATGCTTCATCATGCCGGAGCGCATCGCGAAGACCGATCCGTTCAAGCAGATTTCCGACGCAACCGGTTCCGGTCCGTTCAAATTCGTCAAGGACGAATGGGTATCAGGCGCGCGCGCCGCCTGGGTGAAAAATGACAAATATGTGCCGCGCGATGAGCCGGCGGACTTCTACGCCGGCGGCAAGCGCGTCTATGTCGAGCGCGTCGAGCATACCGTGATGCCAGATGGCGCGACGGCCGCCGCCGCGCTGCAGACGGGCGAGGTCGATTGGGTGCATGTGCCGCTGATCGACCTGGTGCCGATGCTGAAGAAGAGTCCCGGCGTCATGGTGGCCGTCTACGATCCGCTTGGCTGGCTTGGCATCATCCGGCCGAATTTCCTTTTCCCGCCGTTCGATAATCGCAAGTTGCTGCGCGCCATCTTACCGGCAATCGACCAGCGCGAGTTCCTTGCGGCGGTCATCGGCGAACAATCCGATCTCGGCAAGCTGCCGGCCGGTTACTTTACCGTCGGCAGCGCCATGGCGAACACGGCGGGCATCGATGCGCTCACCGGTCCGCGCGATGTGGAAAAGGCCAAGCGGCTGGTCGGCGAAAGCGGCTATAAGGGCGAACCGGTCCTGCTGATGTCGCCGACCGATCAGCCTGCATTGGAGCAGGTCGCACAGGTGACGCGATCCGTCTTCGAGAAGGTCGGCATCAACGTCAACTACGCGGCGATGGATTGGTCGACACTGGTCGCCCGCCGTGCATCGCGCGAGACGCCAGAGAAAGGCGGCTGGAACGCCTTCTGCACATCCTGGTCTGGCCTGTCGGTCGCTGATCCAGGAGGGCACTTCCCTATTCGCGGCAATGGCAATGGAGCATGGTTCGGCTGGCCAACCGACGCAAAGATGGAAGCGTTGCGCGATTCATGGTTCGATGCATCGGATCTCGCGGCGCAGAAGAAGATCTGCGAGGACATGCAGAGCTATGCGTTCGAGCAGGTCCCATTCATCCCGATCGGGCAGTGGTTCTATCCGACGGCGTTCCGCAACAATATTGTTGATATTGTCAAAGCACCGGGCATTCTGCACTGGAACCTGAAGAAGACCTGACGGCAGCGACGATCGGTATCCCGGTTCGTTGCGATGGACCGGGATGCCGATCGGGCTGGCAAGATCCGCGCGTGATCGTGCGGAGGTTGATCGCACCAGCTCCTTTTTTGAATAACGCCAGCGCGCAATATGTGGATTCGGCCAATGCCTATTGCTTGTTGACACTTTCGAGCGCATCTTTCTTTGCTAAGGCGCCTTGGGTGCAACCAAGGAAGACCGTGTAATAGCGCACAAGGGGAGGGAAAGCATGTCAAAGATTCTGTCCATCGCGACTGGTGCAGCATTCTCTGTTATAGCCACCACGGCATATGCGCAGGATCAAGCCGCTTTGTCGGGATTGAAGGAACTCAAGATCGCGTTTGATGTCACTACCGGCAACAGCGATGCGCTGGTCCGCGAACTCGACGTGATTGATGAAACCCGGCAATCGTTGATAAAGCAAGGCATCAAGCCCAGCATCGTGATCGGGTTCCGTAGCGGCGCGACCAAACTCGTGCAGACGGATCAGAGCAAGATCAAGTCGGAAGATCGTGCCAACGCGCAGAATATCGCAGCCAAAATCAAGGCACTGCATACGGCCGAAGGCATCGCGGGTATTGAACAGTGCTCCATTGCCGCGCGTCTTTCTGGCACCAATCCGGAAGATGTCGATCCTGGCATAGTGGTGGTCGGCAACGGATGGATTTCCCTGGCCGCATATCAGGCCAAGGGTTACACCTACATCTCGGCTGACTAAGCACGTGCCGTCTCAGCAAAATCGGTTACAGGTTTCGCTTACCTCGCCCAAGCCTGAGCGAACAGCACACGTTCGATGTCCAACGCCATGGTAGTCATAAGAACTGCGATGGAAATTGCCGCACTGCCCGGCGTTCCTAGGCGAGGCGGCCAAACCATGCGGCGACGGTGCCACGGTCGCCCAATCCGGCCTCGGTCGTAGAACTCCGGCGCCCTCTTCATCGCATTGAGCGCTTCGGTAAACGGCGAGGAGGCGGTTGCGGCGAAATCAGGCATGCCGACACTCGCGCGTGGCAACACGTCAAGCAGCCGTCACCCGCCGCCGTTGATGGTGAGCACCGTCCCGGTGGTATAGGCGGACAATGGACTAGCGAGAAACGCCACGGCGTTGCCGATCTCCTTCGGCGTGGCCGCGCGTCCGAACGGCATGTTCGCGGTCAGCTCGCGCCATCGCTCAGGATCACCGAACTTCGCCTGTGCTTCGGCGCGACGCAGCATCACCAGCCGATCGGTCTCTACCGGCCCTGGGTTGATCGCCACCACACGCAGCCCATCCGCCGGCGCGCCCTTGCCGAGCGCGCGAGTGAATGCCATCAGCGATGCATTGCCCGCGGCACCGGCGATATAGCCGGTCGGGAAACTCTCACCGGCGGCGCCTATGATGTTGATGATCACGCCCATGCGTCGCGCCTTCATCTGCGCGTACACGACGCGACAGAACGAGATGTAGCCGAACACCTTCAGATCCCACGCCTCGCGCCACCTGGCGTCGTCCACCGACAGCAGATCCCCAGGTGGGATCGCCCCCGCATTGTTCACCAGGACGTCGAGTTCGCCCGCCTCGGCCGCGACGCGCCGCACTGCCGCGTCCGAGGAAAGATCAGCGGAAATCGTTCGCACGTTGACCTGGCGCCGTCCGCGAATTGCTGCCGCCGCCTCGTCCAGCGCGCCCTGGTCGCGCGCGACCAGCGTCAGGTCGCACCCCTCGTCTGCCAGCACGTCGGCCGTGGCGCGGCCGATTCCCTTCGAGCCGCCGGTGATCAGCACCCGTTTGCCAGCCAGCTGCAGATCCATGGTCCCCTTCCGAATTCACTGGCCGACACCGTCCTGGACGCGCGCCATTTCGTCAACGAGCGCCGCTCGCGCGGCGTATCGCTGCGCTATGGACCTGTCTCAAGCCGCGCTGCGCAGCCCTGAGCGATATGCGGCGCAGGCAGCGCCAAAGGCACGGAAGATGGCGAGGCTCGCGCTGTCATCGGCATAGCCCCACTCCGGATGCCACTGAACGCCGAAGGCGAATGAGCGCGCCGGCTCGACGCGTACTGCCTCTATCGTGCCGTCGGTCGCCGTCGCCTCCACCACCAGTCCGGGCGCCAGCACATCGATACCCTGGCCGTGCAGCGAGTTCACCAGGATCTTGCTGCTGCCGACGATGCGAGCGAGCTGCCCCGACAGAAACACCAGGTGTCGCGGTGCGTATTTCTCCTCGATCGTGCCCGGTTCGGGACGATGATCCATCCGCTCCGGCACCTCGTGCAGCCTCTGGTGCAGGGTCCCTCCGAGTGCGACGTTCAGCTCCTGGATGCCGCGACAGATCGCCAGCAGCGGCATGCCGCGCGACAGCGCCTCTGGGATCAGGCGCAAGGTCGTGGCATCACGCTCCAGGTCGTGCTGTTCCGGGGTCAGGCTGTCGCCACCATCGTAATGCGACGGATGCACGTTGCTCGGGCTGCCGGGCAGCATCAGGCCATCGAGCGCATCGAGCACCGCAAGCGCAGCCTCGCCCATTGGTGGGATCAGGATCGGCACCGCCCCAGCGCCGCCGAGTACGGCGGCCGGGTAGCGCGCCGGCGTGTCGTGGCGCAATTGCCCATTCACCACCAGACGGGCACAAGCCGGAATGCCGATGAGCGGAGGCATGAGAAGCAGAACCTGAGCAGTTTGCGATTGTTTCAGCCCAACCCTGGCGCGGATGCAAGCGCGTTGCCTGATCGGGCACCATGGCGCGATGCTCTTGTCACCACGGCGTGAGCTGATCGCCGCTTTAACCAGGCTGTAGTGGAAGACGGTATATCTGCGGCTTATGGAAGGGTCCTATGACGTGCCGGTGTCTGCGCGGACAGTCGCGGAGCTGAAGAAGAAGGCTGCCGAACTTCGCCGCATGGCGGCGACCGCGACGACGGAAGACGCGATCAGCTCACTGCTGCGATTGGCCGCGCGTTATGAGGCGGTGGCGCGCCAGCGTGGCTGACCGGACACGCTTGCGCCATTATTTCTACCGCAGAATTTAATCACTTGCCTCGACGAGGGATCCGTGTGCCAATCTCGCGTGATTGGAGATGCGTGCTCCTGTCCACACTGTGTGGAGGCACGGATGGCATTCTACCGGCTGATCAGTCTGAGTGATGATGGTGGCGCCGTGGAGGCGCGAGGCGCGGAATTCGCCGCCGATCAGGATGCACTCGATGCCGCGTTTTCTCTCCTGAACCAGCACGCCGGTGTCGAAATCTGGACCGGCGCCCGCTTCGTCGGTCTCCTGCCGCAGGACAGAGCGGCTATGGCTCTACACGACGCGAGCACCGACACCCTTGCACAGGATCTGTCGGAACTGTTTCACGACACCTGGCAACTCGCCGAAGAGATCGACGATCCGCAGGTCGGGCGACGCCTGTTCGATATAGCGCACGAGTTGCTTGCGTTAAGGAACAACCGGTTGCCGTAGCGCTATCCGGAGCAGGATCACGCCTGCTTCAGCTCGATCAGGCTCCGTCTGATCTTTCGCCCGCGCTCAACCTTGTCCTCGATATATCCGGCGTCTCCCCAGCGTACTGCGCGCGACATCGCCTGTGCGTCCTCGACGAAGCGGGCCAGCATCTCCAGCAGCGCCTCGCGGTTGTTCAGGAAGATGTCGCGCCACATCACAGGATCGCTCGCCGCAATACGGGTGAAGTCGCGGAAGCCCGAGGCGGCGAATTGCAGCACCTCCTGACGCGTTTCGCCCTCCAGGTCATCGGCTGTGCCGCAGATGGTGAAGGCGATCAGGTGCGGCAGGTGCGATACTACCGCCAGCACCCGGTCGTGGTGCCCCGGCTCCATCCGCTGCACCATCGATCCGCAGCGGCGCCAGAATTCTTCCATTTTCGCTACAGCGGATTCGTCCGTTCCAGGCGGGGGTGTCAGCAGCGCCCAGCGGCCTTCAAACAAGGTGGTGAACCCGGAGTCCGGGCCGGAGTACTCGGTCCCCGCCACCGGGTGGGCCGGCACGAAGTGCACGCCCGCCGGCACCAGCGGCCCGATGTCGCGGATGGCCGACTGCTTGGTGGAACCCACATCGGTCAGCACCGCTCCCGGCATCAGATGCGGCGCAATCGCCATCGCGATGTCGGCGAACGCGCCCACTGGCGCGCACAGCATTACGCCATCGGCGCCCTGTACCGCGCGGCCGGCATCCGTCTCGATCCGGTCGGCGAAACCAAGCTCGCGCACCCGCGCGAGGGTCTTGGCCGTGCGCGCCGTCACCACGACTTCGCCCGCCAGGTCGCCACGCTGTTTGGCGATGCGCGCCACGGAGCTGCCGATCAGCCCGATGCCGATCAGCGCCAGCCGTCGGAACAGCGGTTCAGGCACGCGAAGCCAATCCCGGAACTTGTCCCGGAGATCCCATAAACTCGGTGAGGGTTGCGATGACGATCTCCACCTCCTCGGCGGTGCCGACCGTGATGCGCAGGCAATGAGGCAGTCCATAACCGCCGACCGGACGCGTGATCGCCCCGCGTGAGCGCATGAACTCGTCCGCCGCCTTGGCCCGTTCGGGTGTGGCGAAATCGGCCAGCACGAAGTTGCCCTCAGATGGCCACACCTTGATCCGCGCAGCACGCAGTCCCTCGGTCAGCTTCGCGCGATATTCCTTGTTGTGCGCTCGACCCTTCTCGACCCATCCCGGCTCGGCCAGCGCGGCGATCGCCGCCGCCTGCGCAGCGATCGAGATATTGAACGGCGCCCGCACCCGATTGAACACGTCGATCACCGCAGGCGGGCCATAGGCCCAACCGATCCGCATGCCACCGAGGCCGAAGATCTTGGAGAATGTCCGCAGCATCACCGTGTTGTCGGTAGCGTCTACAATGCGGATGCCGGGATCATAGTCGGGCCGGTCGATGTATTCGGCATACGCGGCATCGAGTACCAGCAGCACTTCCTGCGGCAGGCCCGCGCGCAGCCGCGCCACCTCTTCGTACGACAGCATGCTGCCTGTTGGATTGTTGGGGTTGGCCAGGAATACCAGCCGCGTCGAGGCCGATACTGCCGCGAGCAAGGCGTCGACATCCGCGGTCAGATCGCGCTCCGGCGTCTTGATCACCCGGCTGCCGGCATAGGTGCCCGCAATATGGTAGATGGCGAAGCCGTGCGCGCTCATGACGATGTCGCGGCCGTGCCCACCATAGGCAAGGCAGAGCTGATAGATCAGGTCGTCGGAGCCGCAGCCACAGACGATCCGCGCCGGGTCAAGCTTGAAACGCGCGCCGATCGCCCGGCGCAGTTCCGCAGCGTCTCCATCGGGATATCTGTGCAGTTCTTCCGCTGTGCGCCGATAGGCCTCCTGAGCGCCCGGTGGCACTCCGAATGCGCCCTCGTTGGACGACAGCTTCAAGACCCGGTTGACCCCAGGCACGGTCGACTCGCCGCCGACATAGGGCGAAATCTCCAGCACTTCGGGCCGTGGGCGAGGGGGGGTCATGCGGCGGCTCCGGGCTCGGGTATCGCGTAGGCACCCAGCACCACTGGCCGGCGCAGGGCTGCATTGAGCCGGGCCAGACGCGGGTCATCGTCGGTGAGGAAGCCCGCGACCTCGACCAGCGCACGGGCAACGCTGTCGCGGCTCAGGACAACGGTTTCGGCGGCCAGGTCTGCAGCCGCCAGCATCGCCGCCACTCGCCCCCGGCTGACAGGCGCATCGAGATCGACCCCCAGCAAGGACCGGTCGTGCCCAGACGGATCTGGCTCGGTCCCTGCGATCACCAGGGCCTGCACCTCGGGGGCACCATCGGGTCGCGGTGCCCAGAACGGCAACCGGGCAACGATATGCAGGCGCGGCTGCTCTTGCTGCAACATGGCGGTCCACCAGTCGTCGCGCACGCCACTGGTCTCCGACGGCAACGGCAGCACTCCGACGGCTGACACGCCCCGGCTGACTTCGGCCATCGCCTGCGAGGACCGCCTGAAGGCATGCAGCGGCGTCAATGCGCCGAAGTGCTCGCGCGCCGCCTGGGTGAACACCGCATCACCATCCGGCTCGTAGACCGAAACCGCGAACGGCCCCTGCATCGCGGTGGTGCCGGCCAGCAACTCGCGCCACAATCGCACGATCGTCTGCGGCGGCAGCGCCCCGTTATGTCGATTCAGCAGGCGCCGGATGATCGAGGCCTCGCGTCCCGGCCGGTAGGCGCCGCGCTTGCCGGACTTCGCCACCTGCTCGACCACGCGGGCGCGCTCCATCAGCAGGTCATGCAGTGCACCGTCGATCCGATCGAGTTCGCTGCGCAGCGTGGCAAGCCCGCCCCGCCAGCCATCGGGCGCCGCGGGCTCTTCCGCCGAAGCGGCCGGAGCGGGTGAGGTATCGAGAGAAATCGGACTGGACATCATACCGGCCGGAACAAGGCCGGCACTGATAGCCGAAGCGGGCCGACGTGCAAACAGCACGCGGACCGTTGCGACCGGCCCGCGCCGGGCCTATGCAAATGCGAGATGGACACGGCTACAGCGCTCGCCGCCACCGAACACAGCCCCAGCGTCACGTTCGAGGACGGAATGGCGCTGGACTGCGGCGTGCGCCTGCGGCGGATGACGGTCGCGTATCGCACCTACGGCACGCTCAACGCGGCGCGGTCCAATGCCATTCTGGTCTGTCATGCGCTCACCGGCGACCAGTATGTCGCCGAACGGCATCCGCTCACCGGCAAGGATGGCTGGTGGGACATGGTGGTCGGCCCGGGCCTGCCGGTGGATACCGACCGCTACTTCGTGATCTGCGTCAATGTGCTTGGCGGGTGCATGGGCTCATCTGGGCCACGCAGCATGCGTGACGATGGGATGGGGCTCTGGGGTACTGACTTTCCCCCCGTGACCATCGGCGACATGGTGCGGGCGCAGAAGATGCTGATCGACCACCTGGGCATCACGCGACTGTTCGCGGTCATGGGTGGCTCGATGGGTGGCATGCAGGTGCTGCAATGGGTGGCGAGCTATCCCGACGCAGTGTTGGCCGCTCTGCCGATTGCCTGCGCGGCGTATCATTCCGCGCAGAACATCGCCTTCCACGAAGTCGGCCGTCAGGCGATCTTCGCCGATCCCGACTGGGACGGCGGCCGCTACTGGGCGAGCGGTCGGGTGCCGGCGCGTGGCCTCGCCGTGGCGCGGATGTGCGCGCACATCACCTACCTCTCCGAGGAAGCGATGACGCGTAAGTTTGGGCGCCGCCTGCAGAACGCACCCAAGGATCCCTCCGAGGCGATCGGCCTGTTCGGTGAGATGTTCGAGGTCGAGAGCTACCTGCGTCACCAGGGTTCGACCTTCGTCCAGCGCTTCGATGCGAACTCGTATCTGACGATCACGCGCGCGATGGACTATTTCGACCTCGCCGTGGAGTTCCATGGCGACGTTGCGAATGCGTTCCGCGGCACCAGTACGCGCTTCCTGCTGGTGTCGTTCACCTCTGACTGGCTGTTTCCGACCGCGGAGAGCCGTGCGATCGCCCGCGCCCTGAACCGGGCTGGCGCCAACGTGTCTTTCGTGGAGATCCCCTCCGACAAGGGCCACGACGCATTCCTGCTCGACGAGCCCGACTTTCACCGCACCCTGGCCGGTTTTCTGGCCGGCTGCGCGATACATGCGGGGCTGGAGACTTAGGCGCTCCGCTTCACGTTCCAGAACAGCGGAAACGGCGACTTGACGACGCCCTCGATCGTCGTGCGGTGTGCGATCGGCTGCAGCCACTGCCCGAGCGGGTAGTACGGCGCCTCTGCCCACACATCGAGCTGTATCTCTTCTGCGACCCTCTTTTGCGTCGCCAGATCGGCAGCGCTGAACCAGGCAGTGCGCAGGGTCTCCATCTTGTCGCTCTTGAACCAGCCGAACCAACCCTTCTCGCCGGTGCCGGCAATCGGATAGTGCGCGCCGGGATCGACAAGGTTCAATCCTTCCCAGCCGGTGCAGAATGCACTCCAACCGCCCTTGTCGATCGTGTCCTTGTTGTTGCGGCGCTGGATCATGGTGCCCCAGTCCATGCTCTGCAGTTCGACATTGATGCCTACCTTCTGCATCAGGTCGACGCCGACCAGGCATTCGGCGTTCAGCACCGGATAGTCGGTCGGCGCAATAAACAGGACCTTCTCGCCATTGTAGCCGCTCTCTGCCACCAGCTTCTTCGCCAGCGTCGTGTCGCGCGGTCCTGTCAATGTCTCAAGGCCCGCCGTATTGGCCAGCGGCGAGCCCGGCGTGAACACGCCAACCCCGATCCGCGTCAACTCCGGATCGCCGCCCATCGCCGCATTCATGAAGTCCGCCTGGCTGATTGCCGGCAGCAATGCACGCCGCAGCTTCACGTTGTCGAATGGCGGATGCAGCATGTTGAAGCGCATGCAGCCGACGATGCCGAAATCGTCGAGCCGCTCGACAACCACGCCATTGGCCTTGCGCAGCAATGGCAACAGATCGACGGTCGGCGTCTGCCACCATTCTTCCTCGCCCGATTGGATCGCCGCCGACGACGTGGCGGGGTCGGGAATGATGTTCCACTCGATGCGCTCGAAGTTCGCGTGCTTGCCGCCGGCGACGAAACTCGGTGGCTCTTGGCGCGGCGCATACGCATCGAATCGCTTGAATGTGGCGAGCGCGCCCGGCGCCCATTCGCTGCGATTGAACACATAGGGGCCGGAGCCGACATATTCTTCGATCTGCTTGTATGGATCGGTCTTGGCGATCCTTTCCGGCATGATGAAGCAGACATTGGCGGTAGGCTTGCCCAGGCCATGTGCCAAAAGCGGGAACGGCTGCTTCAGGCGGAATACGAAGCTGCGGTCGTCGGTCGCAATGAGCTCGTTGGTGACAGCTTCGATCCGCTGGGCGAAGCCATCGCGCTTCATCCAGCGTCGGATCGAGGCCACACAGTCGGCCGCGCGCACCGGCGTGCCATCATGGAATGTCTGCCCGTCGCGCAGGCGGAAGCGCCAGGTCCGCCCGCTGTCCTCAATGGAGTGACCTTCGACCATCTGCGGCTGCGGCGAGAGATCGATGTCCCAGCCGTAGAGCGTGTCCCAGATCATGTAGCCGAAGTTGCGTGCCACCGTGGTGGTGGACCAGATCGGATCCGGGTTCTGCAGGTTGCCCTCAGGGATGAACTTCAACGGCTTGGTCGCGCCCTGTGCGATGGCTGGTCGCGCCAGCCCGGCCGACAGCAAGGCGCCGGCAGCCAGCAACTCGCGTCGCTTCATTGGATCGCCTCCCCCTCAGGCTCTTTACAGTCGCAGCGTAGCCTGACGGATGCGTTGCAGGAACCACCGCAATTCCGGTGGTCGGGCTCGGTCCATTTTATAGTGAACGCACCAGGTCACGCGGCATCCACGCGCACAAAGCGCGCGGATCGCCCGGCCGATCAGCTTGCGCGCCGGATCGCCGAGAACGAGCCGGACCATCGACCAAGAGGCGCCATAGGTTGTCACCACCAGGATACGCCGTAGCTGCCTCAGCCGATCGGTCTTCACCTTGCCGTCCGGCGTGACGTCGAATGCCACCCCAGGCAGCCAGACGCGATCGAAGTAGCCCTTCAGCATCGCCGGCATGCCGTACCACCAGGACGGGTAGACCAGCACCAGCGCTTCGGCAGTTGCGAGTTGGTCGTCATAGCGCTGCACCAGGCGCTCGTTGCGCTCGGTATTGAGATACTCCAGGCGCTCCTGCCGGCTCATCACCGGATCGAAGCGTTCGGCGTAGAGATCGACCTCGGTGACCTCGTGGCCGGCTTCGGCCAGCGCCTCCAGCACCGTCCGATGCGCCGATGCGGCGAAGCTTTCCGCCACGGGATGGCAATAGATGACCAGGACGCGCATGCCGCCGATCTGGCGTTAGCCGTCAGCCGGACCGTGGCGCCGCACGTAGACTTGATGCATTGGGATAACTGGACATAAGGATATGTTTATGTCATTTGGAGCCGATGGACGCTCTGCTGACCAGTCTGCGTGCCGCTGCCGAGCCGACCCGCCTTCGGCTCCTGGCGCTGGCCGCGCGGGGCGCCTATTGCGTCTCGGAGTTCACCGAGATCCTTGGCCAGTCGCAGCCCCGTCTGTCACGCCATCTGAAGCTGTTGTGTGACTGCGGACTGCTCGAACGGGTCCGCGAGGGCGCCAATGCCTGGTTTGCCCTGCCCCATGGGGAGGCAGGCTCGCTGGCGCGCGATCTCGTGGCACGGCTGCCGGACGGCGATCCGGTGCTTGATGCCGATCGTCGGCAGGCGGCCCGCGTGCTGGCCGAGAGGGCCCGCGTGGCGTCAGAAAGCTTCCGACGACAGGGCGCCGATTGGGACGAGATGCGGGCGCTCGATCTGCCGGCGACTGCGGTGGAGACGGCGCTGCTCGACTTGGTGCCGCAACAGCACGCCGGCCGGCTGCTGGACATCGGCACCGGTACGGGACGCGTGCTGGAACTGCTGGCGCCGCGCATCAGCCAAGGGATCGGGGTCGATGCTTCCAAGGCCATGCTGGCGCTGGCCCGGGCGCGGCTCGCGCGGGCTGGCCTGGACCACTGTTCTGTGCGGCTGGCCGACATGTATCGCCTGCCGTTTCCGGACGCGTCGTTCGATCTGGCCGTCTTGCAGATGGTGCTGCACTACGCCGAGGACCCGCCCGGCGTGCTGGCCGAAGTTGCGCGCGTGCTGCAACCTGGCGGGCAATTGATTGTCATCGACCTGGCACAGCATGAGCGCGATGAGCTGCTGACCCGACTGGCGCACCGCTGGCCTGGGTTCAGCGACGAGGCGATGCAGGGTCTGTTGCAAGGCGTTGGCATGAGCCCGGCGTCACCAGTGACGATCCATGGACCGCTCAGCATCCAACTCTGGCCGGCGACGGCCGCCGCACAGGCGCCGGTGGCGCCGCCGCGTGAACTGGTCATGTGAATGGCCGATCCCGACGCATTCATCCGCTGCATGCCGAAGGCCGAGTTGCACATGCACCTCGAAGGCAGCATCGAGGCTGAGTTGCTGCTGGAGCTCGCGGCGCGCAATGGCCTGCGTCCGCGCTGGGAAACACCGGAGGCACTGCGCGGCGCATACCGCTTCCGCAATCTGCAAGCCTTCCTCGATCTGTATTACGAGGGCTGTCGCGTGCTGATGCAGGAGCGCGACTTCTACGACATCACCCACGCCTATTTGCGCCGTGCGCACTCAGACGCCGTGGTTCGTGCCGAGCTTTTCCTTGGTCCGCAGAGCTTCACCGAGCGCGGCATTGCGATAGAAGCGGTAATGGACGGTGTCCTGGCCGCCATACGCGACGCGACACGAAACGATGGCATCAGCGCCGGTCTACTGGTCAGCGCGCAGCGCCATCGCAGCGAGGCCGAGGCGTTGCAGCTGCTGGACGCCGTCATGCCGTGGGCCGAACAGATCGCCGGGTTTGGTCTGGGTGGCGCAGAGGTGGGCAATCCACCGTCACGCTTCGCGCGCTACTTCCGCACCTGCCGCGAGCGAGGCTTCCGTATCACCGTGCATGCCGGCGAAGAGGGGCCAGCTTCGTATGTGCGCGAAGCGGCAGACCTGCTGCAGATTGACCGTATCGATCACGGTGTCGCCTGCATGAGCGATCCGACGCTGGTGCGCCTATTGGCGGAACGCCAGACGCCGCTCACTGTCTGTCCGCTTTCCAACCTGCGGCTCAATGTGGTGCCGTCGCTTGCGGCACATCCATTGCGCGCGATGCTGGAAGCCGGGCTGAACGTCTCGATGAACTCGGACGATCCGGCGTACTTCGCTGGCTATGTCAACGACAACTTCATCGAGTGCCGCGATGCTCTTGCGTTGTCGGATGACCAGATCGTCACGCTTGCGCGCAACAGCCTGACTGCGAGCTTCCTGCCCTCAGCAGAAATAGCAAATCATGTCGCGCGACTGGACGCCTACGTCGCCGACCGCCGACTTTCAGCCGCACCGAGGAATTAGCATGGCCCGACCCCACCTGCTCGATGTGCTGCGAGAGAGGGTGCTGCTGTGCGACGGTGCCATCGGCACGCGCATTCTCGGGATGCCGTTGGACATCGAGCGCGATTTTCTCGGCAAGGAGAACTGCACCGATATTCTGTGTCTGACACGGCCCGACCTGGTGCGCGAACTGCACCGCGGCTACTTCGAGGCCGGCGCCGATATGGTGGAGACCGACACATTCGGCGGCTCGCCGATCACGCTGGGCGAATTCGGCATTGCGGACCGCGCCTTCGAAGTCAACCGGCGCGGCGCCGAACTGGCGCGCGAGGCCGCGGGTCAGTTCAGCGATGGCCGGCATCGTTGGGTACTCGGCAGTGTCGGCCCGGGCACCAAACTGCCCACTCTCGGCAATATCGCCTACGACCCCTTGGAAGCGGCGCTGACGGAACAGTGCCGTGGCCTGATCGCCGGCGGCGTCGATGCGATCCTGATCGAGACCTGCCAGGACCCGCTGCAGATCAAGGCGGCGGTCAATGGCGCCAAGATTGCGCGCGCCGAGGCCGGCAGCGACATTCCGATCTTCGTGCAGGTCACGGTGGAGACCACGGGTACCCTGCTGGTCGGCCCGGACATCGCCAGCGCTGCGGCGATCGTCAATGCGCTCGATGTGCCGCTGATGGGGCTAAACTGTGCCACCGGACCGCAGGAAATGGCGGAGCATATCCGCTGGCTGTCCGGCAGTTGGTCGGGCCTGCTGTCGGTGCAGCCAAATGCCGGGCTGCCGGAACTTGTCGATGGCCAGACACACTTTCCGCTGACGCCGGCTGATCTCACGACGTGGCTCGAGCGCTTCGTCGAACAGGACGGTGTGAACCTGATCGGCGGCTGCTGCGGCACCAACGTGCAGCACATCGCGGCCCTCGATGCGATGTTGCGTCGGCGCGGCGATAACCGCCCGACCCCGGTCCAGCGGAACTCTGTCTGGGTGCCATCGGTCGCCAGTCTTTATCAGTCGGTGCCGCTGCGGCAGGAGAACGCGTTCTTTGCCATCGGCGAACGCTGCAATGCGAATGGTTCGAAGAAATGGCGTGATTTGCAGGAGCGCCACGACTGGGACGGCTGCGTGTCGATGGGTCGCGAGCAGTTGGGCGAAGGCTCCAACGCGCTCGATGTCTGCACCGCATTCGTCGGCCGTGATGAAATGGCGGAGATGACCGAAGTCGTGCGTCGCTTCACCTCGTCTGTGAACGCGCCGCTGGTGATCGACAGCACGGAAACGCCGGTGATCGCGGCGGCGCTGAAGCTGCACGGTGGCAAGCCGATCATCAATTCGATCAATTTCGAGGATGGCGAGCAGCACGCGGCGGATCGCCTGCAGCTGGCAAAGCAGTTCGGCGCAGCGGTGATCGCGCTGACGATCGACGAGACCGGCATGGCGAAGACCGCGGAACGCAAGCTCGAAGTCGCGCGACGGCTGGTGGATTTCGCCTGCAATCGCCATGGCCTGCCGCAGTCGGATCTGCTGATCGACCCGCTGACCTTCACCATCGCCACCGGCAACGAGGACGATCGCAAGCTGGCGTTGTGGACGCTGGAAGGCATCGCCGCGATCCGCGCCGAATTCCCCGACATCCAGATCATTCTCGGCCTGTCGAACGTCAGCTTCGGGTTGAACCCGGCGGCGCGGGCGGTGCTGAACAGCGTGTTCCTCGACCACGCGGTGCGCGCCGGAATGACCGGCGCGATCGTGCATGTGTCGAAGATCCGGCCGCTGCATATGATCGCGCCGGAGGAGGTGAAGGTCGCCGAGGACCTGATCTTTGACCGCCGTTCGGATGGCTACGATCCGCTGCAGCGCATGTTGGAGATTTTTGCTGATCGCAAGGCGGCGGATGCCACCGCCAAGAAGCGCGCCGACACGGTGGAAGGCCGGCTGAAGGATCGCATCGTCGATGGCGACCGCAAGGGGCTGACCGAGGACCTGGACCAAGCGCTGAAGTCACTGTCGCCGCTCGACATCATCAACAACGTGCTGCTCGACGGCATGAAGGTAGTGGGCGATCTGTTCGGTGCCGGCAAGATGCAGCTGCCTTTCGTGCTGCAGAGCGCCGAAACGATGAAGACGGCGGTGGCGTATCTCGAGCCGTTCATGGAGCGCGTCGAAGGCCAGGAGAAGGGCACGATCGTGCTCGCCACGGTGAAGGGCGACGTGCACGACATCGGCAAGAACCTGGTCGACATCATCCTGACCAACAACGGCTATCGCGTTGTCAATCTCGGGATCAAGGTGCCGCTGACCGACATGCTGGCGGCGGCGAAGGAGCACCAGGCGCATGCCATCGGCATGTCGGGACTGCTGGTGAAATCAACCGTCGTCATGCGCGAGAACCTGGAAGAGATGACCCGCCAGGGGCTCGAGGTGCCGGTGCTGCTTGGCGGCGCGGCGCTGACCCGCACCTATGTCGAAGACGCCTGCGTCCAGGCTTATGCCTGTGGCCGCGTCGCCTATGCGCGCGATGCGTTCGACGGACTGCATCTGATGGACAAGGTGACCGGCAACGCGTTCGACGACTATCTCGCTGCAATCCAGGCCAAGCGGACCGGCAAGGCGCGCAACACGTCACGCACGCTGGGCCAGGCCGACGCGCGCGCATTTCGGCCGGTGGATGTCGGCACGGTGCAGGCGCGGCGCCGGCGGCTGACGCGCGACGTGCCGGTCTCGGCGCCGCCGTTCTGGGGTGCGCGGGTGATCGAGGCTGCCCCGAAAGCGATCGTGCCGTTCGTCAACGAGCGCAGCCTGTACCAGTTCCAGTGGGGCTTCCGGAAACAGGGGCGCTCGCTGGAGGATTTCCTGGGCTGGGCAAAGCAGGAACTGCGTCCGGTGATGCGGCGCATGCTGGCTATATGCGAAGCAGAAGACATTCTGAAGCCGCAGGCCGCGTATGGCTATTGGCTCGCCGCAGGGCAGGGCAATGATCTGATCATATTTGATCAGGATGGCAGCACGGAGCTGGCCCGTTTCACGCTGCCGCGCCAGCCGAAGGAAGACGGCGAATGCATCGCCGACTTCTTCCGTGACGTCGATGACGCCGAGCGCGACGTGATCGCCTTGCAGGTGGTCACGGTGGGACAGAAGGCGTCGGAGACCGCGCGGGCGTGGTTCGAGGACAATCGCTATCAGGACTATCTCTATCTGCACGGGTTGTCGGTGGAGATGGCCGAGGCGATGGCGGAATACGTGCACAAGCGCATCCGCGCGGAACTCGGCTTCGCCGCGGAAGATGATCGCGACATGGATAAGATGCTGGCGCAGGGCTATCGCGGCTCGCGCTATTCGTTTGGATACCCGGCGTGTCCGCGGCTGGAAGACCAGACGCCGATCTTGTCGCTGCTCGGCGCAGAGCGCATCGGCGTGTCGATGTCCGAAGAGTTCCAGCTGCACCCGGAGCAGTCCACCAGCGCGATCGTAGTGCTCAATCCGAACGCGAAGTATTTTTCTGTCTGATTAAACCTGTCGTTCCACGATCAGCTGCTTGATGGCACCGATCGCCTTGGCGGGGTTCAATCCCTTCGGGCACGTGTCGGTGCAGTTCATGATGGTGTGGCAGCGATACAGCTTGAATGGGTCCTCCAGTGAATCCAGGCGTTCGCCGGTCCGTTCGTCACGCGAGTCGGCAATCCAGCGATACGCCTGCAGCAGCACCGCGGGGCCGAGGTAGCGATCACCGTTCCACCAATAGCTGGGGCAGGCGGTAGAGCAGCAGAAGCACAGGATGCATTCCCATAGACCGTCCAGTTCCGCCCGTTCCTCGCGACTTTGCAATCGTTCAGCGTCCGGCGGCGCAGGGCTGTCCGTCTTCAGCCACGGATCGATGCTGCGCAACTGCGCATAGATCTGCGACAAATCCGGCACCAGGTCCTTCACCACAGGCATGTGCGGCAGCGGCGTGATGCGCACCGCGCCCGTCACCTCCTCGATCGGCTTCAGGCAGGCGAGCGTGTTGCCGCCATCGATATTCATCGCGCAGGAGCCGCAAATGCCTTCCCGGCAGGAGCGACGGAAGGTCAGCGTCGGGTCGATCTCGTTCTTGATCTTGATCAGTGCGTCGAGAACCATCGGGCCGCAGGTATCGAGATCCACCTCATACGTGTCAGTGCGCGGGTTCTGGCCGTCATCGGGAGACCAGCGATAGATGCGGAACTCGCGCACGCGCTTCGCACCGGCGGGCGCCTTCCAATCCTTGCCAAGGCCGATGCGGCTGTTCGAGGGAAGGGTAAAGTTGGCCATGGCCGTCAGTACACCCGCTGCTTCGGTGGGATAACCGACACTTCATTGGTCAGCGTCTGCATCTTCACCGGACGATAGGCCAAGCGAGTCGCACCACCCTCATCGCACCAGGCAAGAGTGTGCTTCATCCACTCTGCGTCGTCGCGCTCAGGGTAGTCATCGTGTGCGTGCGCGCCACGGCTTTCGTGCCGAGCTTCGGCGCCGACCATGGTGGTCATCGCGTTGCCCATCAGGTTCTGCAGTTCCAGCGCCTCCATCAGGTCGCTGTTCCAGACCAGGCTGCGGTCGGACACGGACATGTCCGCCATGCCCTGCCACACTGCCTGCATCTTCGTCACACCCTCGGCCAGCGTCCTGCTGTTGCGGAACACTGCGGCATGGGTTTGCATGGTCTTTTGCATCTCCAGCCGCAGGTCGGCAACACGCGTGCCGCCCTTCGCATGCCGTGTGGCGTCGAACCGGTCCAGCGAACGTTCGCCGGCGCGCGGCGGCAGCGGAGCCTGACTCGCACCGGGCCGAACGATCTTCGCTGCCCTATGCGCGGCGGCCCTGCCGAATACCAACAGATCGATCAGCGAATTGGTGCCCAGCCGGTTGGCGCCGTGCACCGAGACGCATGCGGCTTCACCCACCGCCATCAGCCCCGGCGCCACCGCATCAGGGTCGGTGGGCGTCGGCCTGAGTACTTCGCCGTGATGGTTCGTCGGGATGCCGCCCATGTTGTAGTGCACTGTCGGCTTCACCGGGATTGGCGCCTTGGTCACATCGACGCCTGCGAACACCCGAGACGTCTCGGAAATTCCAGGCAGCCTTTCGTGCAGGATATCGGCGCCAAGATGCTCCAGGTGCAGCAGGATGTGGTCCTTGTTCGGGCCGCAGCCCCGCCCCTCGCTGATCTCCACGGTCATCGAGCGCGACACCACGTCGCGGCTCGCCAGGTCCTTGGCACTCGGCGCGTAGCGCTCCATGAAGCGCTCGCCCTCCGAGTTGGTCAGATAGCCGCCTTCGCCGCGCGCACCCTCAGTGATCAGACAGCCGGCAGGGAAGATCCCCGTCGGGTGAAACTGCACAAACTCCATGTCCTGGCACGGCAGGCCGGCGCGCAGCACCATGCCGTTGCCGTCGCCCGTGCAGATATGTGCCGAGGTGCAGACCTCATAGATGCGTCCGTAGCCGCCGGTGGCGATCACCACCATCTGCGCGCGGAAGCGATGGATGCTGCCATCCTCCAGGCACCATGCGGTGACACCGCGCGCGGCGCCCTCGTCGTCGACGATCAGGTCGAGCGCGAAATACTCGTTGAAGAACTCGACGTCGTTCCTGAGGCTCTGCTGGTACAGCGTATGCAGCATTGCGTGCCCGGTCCGGTCTGCCGCGGCACAGGCACGCAGCGCCGGCGGCCCTTCGCCGTTCTTCGTCATGTGCCCGCCGAATGGGCGCTGATAGATCCGGCCATCCTCGGTGCGGCTGAACGGCATGCCGTAATGCTCCAGCTCGTAGACGGCTGGGATCGCCTCACGACAGAGGTATTCGATCGCGTCCTGATCGCCGAGCCAGTCCGAACCTTTCACGGTGTCGTACATGTGCCAGCGCCAGTCGTCCGCACCCATGTTGCCCAGCGCGGCGCCGATGCCGCCCTGCGCCGCTACGGTGTGGCTGCGCGTCGGAAATACCTTGCTGATGCAGGCGGTCTTCAACCCGGCCGCCCCCATGCCGAAGGTAGCCCGCAGGCCCGAACCGCCGGCGCCCACCACGACGGTGTCGTAGGTGTGATCGACAATGTTATAGGCGCGCGACGAAGGCAGCGTGATCGCGTTCATCGGTTTTCCTTCTAGAGGCCCAATCGCAGCACCGAGACGATGCAGGCCAGCGCCAGCAGCAGCGACAGTCCCTTCACCAGCAGGATCGACCCAAGGCGCAACCAGTCGGTGTCGATATAGTCCTCAATCACAACCTGCAGGCCGGCCTGCATGTGGTGGAACGTGGCGATCACCAACGCGATCATCAACACGATCGGAAGCGGACCAGCCATCCAGGAAGCGACGTCGTCACGCGTTGCGCCGACCATGCGTACCATGGCGCAGAGGAACCACAGGGTCAGCGGCACCAGTGCAAGCGAGGTCAGCCGCACCATCCACCAGTGGTGCGCTCCTGCTCTGGCTGAGCCCAGGCCGCGCGCCCGACCGAGCGGCGAGCGCATGACGTCGAGTTGCGGTGTCTTTGCCATAGGTCGCCCTCACCAGACCGCGAAGCCGATAATCCACAGCAAGAGCGTCGCCACGATCGTCGCGGCAATGACAGCCCAGCCGGAACGCTCGTACCACGGCTTATCGAAACCATACCCCGCGTCCCAGGCAAGGTGCCGAAGCCCGGTGAAGAAGTGAAAGAACAGCGCGGCCGACCAACCCAGCAGTAGCAGGATGCCGAGTGGCGTCCCGAGGAACCACTGCACCTGAGCGAAAGCGTCGTCCGACACGGCGGCGGCAACCAGCCACCAGGTCATCAGGAGCGTGCCGATCGCCAGACCAACACCGGTAACCCGATGCGATATCGACAACGCCATGCTGAGCGGCCAGCGATAGACCTGGAGGTGAGGAGAGAGCGGTCGACTGATCAGTTTGTCATCGGAGTTTCGCGCCACGAACAGCGCGTCGCGTACGTCTCGCAACGGATCGCTCCATCCTGTCGGCCGGCCGACGGATCCCAGGCCACTGCATTTGCTTACGCTGCCGATGCTGAAGGGTCAACGCGACGCGATCAGATTGCAGCGCGCGACAGCCGTGCGTGGAACAGACCGGCTTTCATGTGCAGGAGGGAAGCTCCCGGGCTGGCCGGCCGGCCAGTCCGCAGGCAACCGAAGACCACAACGACGCCAAATGCGGCCGGCAGCACAGCGATCGGTGGTCCGACGCCTACCCACACCAGTGCCGCCACGGTCAGGCAGCCGAAGATCATGCCGACATCCAGGCCGGCCTCGGCGCACGTTTTGATACAAGTTCACATTCTGTTTGATCAACCAATGGTTGCCGAAGGCCACATGGCCGGCAGCAGGATACCGGCCACGGCCTTCCAGGTTACTGCATGGTTGACCTTGACGTCGGCACGATGCGCTGGATGTGCATCTTCTCCCGGTCCAGGCAATCAGGCACCCGCGGGGCGATCTTGGTCTTCCAGTAGTCGGTCTCGTAGACCGCCTTGTACTGCGCCTCGCGTTCCGCCTCACTGTTGAACCGACGCAGCCAAATGTAGCAGGACTCGTCGGTTTCACCGCGGAAGCTGCCGCAAATCACCATGCCCTTGGAGACCTGGAAGGGAATGATCTCCTCCTCCATGATCTTCACCCACTCGTTCACCTTTCCGGGCCGCACGAAATACTGGCGGAGTTCGTAGAACGCCATCGGGTCTGTCTCCTCTTCTGTTTTACGCCCCCACCCTATCACCGGCTGAGCCGAGGGGCGCTACCCCGGCCGGGCCGGCAACGCCCGAGCCTGTGGGCCTTAACTCGCGAGCACGATCAGCAAGACGCCACATACGACCAGCACCAGCCCAGCCACGTCCCCCGGTTTCAGGGTTTCTTTCAGATAAAAGCGGCTGAACAGCAGGGTGAAGACAATCTCCACCTGTCCTACGGAACGCACCAGCGCCACCGGGGCGATGGC
The DNA here is from genome assembly GCA_024280945.1 of Acetobacteraceae bacterium. GTDB lineage: Bacteria > Pseudomonadota > Alphaproteobacteria > Acetobacterales > Acetobacteraceae > JAMXLO01. The sequence goes on along the minus strand of JAMXLO010000111.1, from coordinate 12,739 downwards.
GAAGGCGAAAAACCAGCAGGCCGAGCCGAGCGCCGACAGCGTGCCGACCCATGACGAACTGCGCCACGTGCTGAAGGCCTTGAGCAGTTCCCGGGGTTCACGCCACGCGAGATAGGCGCCCTGCATCAATATCTGCAGCGTGTTGGTCACCACCAGCACGAAAAGTGCGCGAACGAACAGGCTGGGACCGGTGAGCGCCTGATTGGCGAGTTTGATGAAGACGGTGGTGAAGGCGAACAGCAGGCCGGCACCGAGGCCCGCCAGCGCGGCCGGTTGCACCGTCGCGTGTGCGAGGTCGGCCGGCCGAAGGCCGCGTCCCGCAAGCGACAGGGTCATGACACCGGCCAGACCGACGCAGATGCCGAGCCAGGAAACCGGTTTGAGGACCTCGTGCAGGACGATCAGCGCGACAATGGCGCTCTGCGCCGTCTCGGTTTTTGAATAGGCGGTCCCGACGGCGAAATTGCGATAACCAAACGACAGGATCAGCAGGTTCGTGGCGAGGATCTGCAGCAGGCCGCCGGCGGCGCAGTGGAAAAGGAAGGCAGCGTTCGGCTGCGGCACAGCCAGCCCCGTGCCGATCAGCGAACCGATGAACAACACCAGAGCGGTCGGCGCGCCGTAGAGGAATCTGACAAAGCCGGCGCCGTTGACCGACAGCAAGTGGCGAAGCTTCTGCTGCATCGCGGTCCGCCAGCACTGGAACAGCGCGGCCGAGACAGTGACGGGGATCCATAACGGCATGACGCGATGCTCCGGTTGCGGCCGGAGCGGCCCGGCGACCTCGGTACGGGAGCCTATTGATCAGCCCGCAGCGGTCAATCCGCGCCTGGTCGGAACCGCCTCATCGTCGCCTGCATGTGGTCCGGCACCGGTGCGGTTGCCGCGACAGGCGGATTGAGATCCAGTGCGATCGAGCGGGCCAGCAGATGCAGCGCACCCTTGGCATCACCGTAGATCGGATCACCCAGCACCGGGCAACCAAGGACGGAGCAGTGCACGCGTACTTGGTGGGTGCGGCCGGTGCGCGGCGACAGCTCCAGCCAACTCAGCTTTCCGAGAGTGCCCATCAGCTGCCAATCCGTGACGGCCCGCTTGCCTGAGGCATCGACCACCATACGCCAGCCATTCGATGAGCTTTGCCGCAGCAGCGGTGCGTCCACTGTTCCGCAAGCGTCCGACGGTGCGCCGCGCACGATAGCCCAATAGGTCTTGCCCGCGCGACCGGCTTCGAGCTCCTGCTGGGCAGCGATCAAAGCCGTCCGGCGCAACGCGACCAGCAGGCAGCCAGCGGTATCGGCATCGAGCCGATGCACCAGCCAGGGGCCGTGGCGGCGACGCGACAACAATGGAAACCAGTCTTCGACGCTGCGACGTCCGCGTGGACCGGGATGCACAGCCAGGCCCGCAGGCTTGTTCAGCACGACGAACCGATCATCACGGAACAGCAGCGGCGGCAACGGTGGACCCTCACGCACGGGATTTGTCCGCTGCGGTAAAGCCATGGCAGGCTGTGCGGTAATGCGCATTCACATCCAGAACCCGGTCAACGACCCGCTGTTCCTGTTCTCTCGTGACATGTGGAATGCTGCCGCCGCGCGCGCAGCGGACGTCGGAACCGGGCACGAGGTCACCATCGGCGACACGGATGCCGAGTTTGCCGACGGCATGGCGCAGGCGGAGGCGCTGATCACTGAGATCGGCGTCGTCGCCGACAAGTTTCCGTGCGATGCGCCACGGCTGAAGCTGCTGTTCATCACCAATGCCGGTCTGGATCGGTTGGCCCCGTTCGACTGGCTGCCACCCGGCGTGCTGTTGCTGAACAACGCGGGGGTGCACGCGACCAAGGCGGGCGAGTTCGCCATCATGTCGGTGTTGATGCTGGCGAACCGGGTGCCGGAAATGGTGACGCATCAGCGTGCCGGGCACTGGCGAAAACTGTGGGGGGTGGTGCTGGCCGGTCGCCGCATCACGGTCGTCGGCCTCGGATCGCTGGGCGGTGCGACTGTCATGCAGGCAGCACGGTTCGATATGCATGTCACCGGAGTACGCGCCACCGCGATGCCGCATCAGAACTGCGCCGAGGTCATAACCACCGCCGGCATCGATCGCGTGCTGCCGACGACCGAGTTCCTGGTGCTCGCCTGCCCGCTGACGAATGCCACGCGCGGACTGATGAACCGGGAGCGGTTGAAGCTGCTGCCTCGCGGCGCCGGGGTCGTGAACATAGGTCGCGGTGCCCTGATCGATCAGGACGCGCTGTGCGACCTGTTGGACGAGGGGCACCTGTCGGGTGCCGTGCTCGACGTGTTCATCCCCGAGCCGATCCCGGAGGGGCATCGGCTCTGGAGTACTCGCAACCTGATCATAAGCCCGCATACTTCCGTCGATGATCCAAAAACCTATAATCCACGCAGCCTGGACCTGTTCTTCGCCAACCTTCGCGCGTGGCGCGACGGCAAGACACCTCCCAATCTGTTCGATCCGGTGCGCGGCTACTGACGCCTGAAGGAGAAGAGCGACCATGGAATTCGGCATGTTCCACGAGTTTCAACGTGTGCCGGGCCAAACCGAGGAGGACGCATTCACCGAATCTTTCGAACAGGTGGATGCGGCGGAACGCTACGGGCTCGACGTGATGTGGCTGGCGGAGCTGCACACGGCGCCGGAGCGCTCGGTGCTGGCATCGCCGCTGATGCTCGCGACGGCGATCGCCGCCCGCACCAAGCGGATGAAGATCGGCACCGCGGTCCAGGTGCTGCCGCTGTGTCATCCGCTGCAGCTGGCCGAAGAGGTGGCGACCGTCGACCACATCAGCCATGGCCGCATCATCTTCGGCGTCGGGCGCAGCGGGTTCCCCCGGGTCTATCAGGCATATGGCGTATCATACGCGGAAAGCCGCGAGCGCTTCGGCGAAGTGCTCGAGATTCTCAAGCGTGCGTGGACTCAGGAGCGCTTCAGTTTCAGCGGCAAGTACTATCGCTTCCACGACGTGTACCTGGTGCCGAAGCCCTATCAGAAACCGTATCCCGAGATCCGCGTCGCAGCCACTAGTCCTGATACCTACCCGGCGAATGGCGCGCTGGGAAATCCGATTTTCGTCGCCACGCGACTTGGCGACCTGTCCGAACTCGGTCCCAATCTCGCGGCCTATCGCGAGGGTTGGACGGCCGCCGGCCATCCCGGTGACGGCCAGGTGTTCCTGCGTGTGCCGGTCTATGTCGCACCGACCGAACAACGGGCGCGCTCGGAGCCGGAAGAAAGCATCATGCACTTCTACCGGTATCTCGGACAGCGCATCGAGGAGTCGGCCAGGCTGGAAGGCGCCCGGGCGATCGAAAACCGTGCCGAACGCGGACAGCGGCTGCAGAATATCGGCTATGACGAAGTGCTGCGCAGCAAGATCATTGTGGGGACGCCGCAGCAGGTGATCGACCGGCTCGGCGAACTGCGCGAGCAACTCGGTCTATCCGGCATCCTCGCCGAGATGAACTGCGGCAACCGCATTCCGCACCAGCAGGTGCTGACCTCGCTACAGTTGCTGTGCGAGGAGGTGATCCCCGAGTTCAAGCACTGAGGGACGGTCAGACCCGCATCGGCATCAGTACATAAAGCGCGCTTGCGTCGGCGGCGTCACGTACCACTGTCGGTGCCGACCCATCGGCAAACCGGAACTCTACGTCGCCCTCGATCTGGTCGGTGATGTCGTTCAGGTAGCGGGCCTGGAAACCGATCTCCAGGGGTCCAGCCTCGTAGGTGACGTGATCCGAATCAAGCTCCTCGGTGGCTGTACCCTGTTCGGGGCTGGAGGCCGACAGCACCAACAGATCGCGCGCCAGTGACAACTTCACGGGCCGCGAGCGTTCGGCAGAGATCGCCGCCACCCGGCCGACGGCGTCGGCGAAGTCCCTCTTGCCCACCCGCAGCACCTTGTCGTTGCCGCGCGGGATAACGCGTTCATATTCGGGGAATGTGCCGTCAATCAGCTTGCTGGTGAGCTGTATGGCGTCAGCATGGAACTGGATGCGCGTATCGGACAACGCGACGTCCACGTTGCCCGTGACCTCGTCCAGCAGTTTGCGCAGCTCATTCACTGTCTTGCGTGGAATGATCACACCGGGCATTGATCCGGCGCCTTCCGGCAACGGCTCCTCCACCCGCGCGAGGCGATGGCCGTCGGTCGCCACGGCGCGCAACACACGTGTCCCCTCGCTTTCGGCCGCGTGCAGGTAGATGCCGTTCAGGTAGTAGCGTGTCTCCTCGGTACTGATCGCGAACCGCGTCCGGTCGATCAGGCCCCGCAGCATCTGCGCCGGCAGGCTGAACTTGTGGGGGAGGGCGCCGGCGGTCATCGAGGGAAAGTCTTCGGTGGGCAGCACCACCAGGCTGGTCGAATAACGCCCCGACCGAAGGGCAAGCTGGGCATCGCCACCTGGGTGGTCCAATTCGACCTCCGCACCATCAGGGAGCTTGCGGACGATCTCGTACAAGGTTGCCGCTGGCGCGGTGCACGCGCCGTTGCGCGTGGCGCTGGCCGGGACATCCTCGATGATGGCGATTTCCATATCGGTGGCGGTCAGCGTCAGTTTGCCGTCGCGCACCGCGATCATCACGTTGGCCAGGATCGGAATGGTGTTGCGCCGCTCCACGACACTCTGCACATGGGCCAGCGCCTTCAGCAGGGTGGCCCGGTCGGCCTTCAGCTTCATGGCATCCAATCCTCAAAGGGCCGGGTCACACCGCCGCCCAGGCGAATCCGTGCGCCTACTGTAGCAATGGCGTGGTGCGGCGGGGAAGGCCGATCCGCCGGGTCAGGATTCCAAAAGCCGCCGCAGCAGTTCCACGTCCTCGGCGAAGGCGGCGTCGCGGTTCATCAGGTCCCCCACGCGGGACACCGCATGCATCACCGTCGTGTGGTCCCGGTTGCCGAACCGCCGGCCGATGTCCGGCAGACTGCGCGACGTCAGCTGCTTGGCCAGGTACATCGCCACCTGCCGCGGCCGTGCAACCGAGCGCGCACGCCGCGCCGACGACATGTCGGTCAGGCGAATGGCGAAGTGCTCGGCCACCCGCTTCTGGATTTCCTCTATCGTCACCCGCTTGTCATGCGCCTTCAGAAGGTCGTGCAGCACCTCCTGCGTGGTTTCGACCGTGATCGGGCGACCGAACAGGTTGGCGTGCGCCACCAGGCGGTTCAACGCCCCCTCAAGCTCACGCACATTGCCGGTAATCTTGTGCGCGAGGAAATCCAATACCTTTGCCGGCACGGCGACACCGGCGCGCGATGCTTTCGCCTCCAGAATCGAAATGCGGAGTTCGAAAGTCGTGGCGTGCAGGTCGGCGACCATCCCGTAGCCAAGCCTGGTGCGCAGTCTGTCATCGAGCCCCGACAGATCGGATGGGGATTTATCGGCTGACACGACGATCTGCTTGCCCACATCGACCAGGGCGTTGAAGGTGTGGAAGAACTCCTCCTGCGTGTTGTCCTTTCCGATCAGGAATTGCAGATCGTCGATCATCAGCACATCGACGCTGCGCAGTTGCTCCTTGAACTGCATCGTCGATTGGCTGCGGATCGCGGCAATGAAGCGGTACATGAATTTTTCAGCCGACATGTAGGCGACCGACACCGGGCGCGCGACGCCGCTGTTGGCGCGGCCCACCAGTTCCCATGCAACCGCGTGCATGAGATGCGTCTTGCCGAGGCCGACACCGCCGTAAAGAAACAGCGGGTTGAATCCGGGGCTGGATGGTTGTTCGGCGACACGCCGGGCGCATGCGTACGCGAACTCGTTTGGCTTACCGACCACGAAGGCATCAAACGTGAAGCGAGGATCGATCGTCAGGTCCGGGCGCTGATCCATTCGCTCCTCGAGTTTCGTGACTACTGCCTGTGGCTCCGTCGTTGTTGCCAGACTGACAGCCAGTCCGGTGCTGGGCGCTGCCGGGCCGCCAACCCGGATATCGACACGCCGGATCGCTGGGTTCTCCTCGCTCCACATCGAATTCAATCGATCGCCGTAGCGGCTGCGCACCCAATCGCAAAGGAAGCGCGTCGGCAATAGCACGGTGATCTCGTCGCCGTCGACGGCCGACAGAGTCATTTGGCGCAACCAATTGCGATATTCCATTTCGCCGACTTCGCTATGCAGGCGAGAGCGAATGCGAGCCCAGTGTGGCGCCAGTTGCGAAATGTCCGCGATCGGTGCTTCCAACGTCGCAGACATGTCGTTTGCCATGCACTCGCTCCCCCGAGTCACGAAGCCAGCCCTTTACGACGGTGTTGACCGCCATCGCACCGACTTATCAGAAGATCGGATCAACGCTCGCCAGTGCCGACCCAGAAATGATTATGACACCTCGCGGAACACCAACCAAACAGAATCTATGCAGCCGACAGCAAGAAACTAAAATAGCAACAAGATTGCCGGGTGTTGTGGATAATACTGTGAATTGGCGCAGTATAAGTCTCGCAGCACAACCCGCAGGTTGCCTTTGCAGCGCAGGGACACCGGCGTTTTGCGATCATCGGCGTCCTCGGCGTTGCGGTCAACCCGCAGTGGCGGTGGAACTCAACCTGCCGATAGTGCCTTTATGCGTGCCGAAAGCCGTGACAGTTTCCGCGCGACTGTGTTCGCATGCGTCACTCCCTTGCCCGCGGCGCGCTGCATCTCAGGTTGTGCGGCCCGCAACGCCTGAGCAGCTGCCTCTTTGTTGCCGCCGGCTATAGCGACCTCCACTTTCTTGATAAAGGTCCGCATGCGCGACTTGCGCGCCTGATTGCGCTCGGTGCGGGTCTTGGTCTGCCGGATGCGCTTGCGCGCTGACGCCGTGTTGGCCATGTGCCTCTTTTGCCTGCTTCAAACAAAGAAAGCCCGCGGCCGCGGCAGCCCCGGGGGAGGCGGTCTTCTATGCATGCTCGGTCCGCAAGTCAAGAAACCCTCCTGACACCCATCAGAATTGAGACCCGCGCCGATCGGCAGGCATGCGCGGGCAGCTACGTTTCCAGCAGCACCGACAGGTGAGCTCGCAAGACTGCGATGGCACGTTTGTCTGTGCGGAAGGACCGCCTGATGCGCGATAGACGCCGCCGTGCAGCGTCTTAGGTCATCCCGTTCCTCAAGGTTATTGCTCTGTTCGACTGTTCTCGAAATCAAAGTCTGCACCCTGTCCCGCAACAGTTCGCAAATTCGCCATTAATGTTGGCGAGCCCGACTGTTATCCTTACGGTAAGTTAGGACATCGTTAGGTATTGCTCGTTCCATCGCCAGATTGGTGCGCCGGATCAGCTCAAGTCGCGCATTCTTTTGCGTGATGCCGTGCTCGTGCAGCGGCGTCGCGGGCCATGCTGCTGCACAGCCCCGTGTACTTGGTAGGGTCCAATAGCTGCGCGATCGCCTTCGCATCCAAATGCGCGGTGACCCGCTTGTCAGCCGCCAGAAGATCGCCGAACGGCTGCCCCCCGACAAAGGCCGCCTGCGCCGCATCGTAGACAACGTCGTGCGCATGCTGCCGACCGAGTGTCATGCCCAGATCCAACATCACTGCCTCGGCCATGATCAATCCGCCACCCAGGTCGAGGTTCTGCCGCATGCGGGCCGGATCAAGGCGCAGTCCGCGCATCACCTCGGCGAGCCGCGCCAACATATCGCCGGTCTCTATGCACGCGCGTGCTTCGGCCGCGTCCATGATCAGGCTGGTTGTGCGGTCCGCTTCGTGCTCGGTCTGCATTGCTTCCAGCGCCAAAGGGACCGTCGCGCGCACTTCCGCCGATGCGGCGATGATGTCCTGGCACAGTTTCGGATTGCGCTTCTGCGGCATGGTCGAGCTACCGACCGTGCCAGGCGGCACCGGTTCTTCCACCTCGCCGAACTCGGTCTTCATCAGCGTGTAGACTTCGCGGGCGATCTTCCCGCAGGTCGCCGCCAGCATCCCAAGGAGACAGATGTTCTCCGCCAGGTGGTCACCGAGAGCACGCGATGGCACGCTCATCGAGCCGAAGCCCAGCTGGCGGCCAATCCCTGCCTGAACCAGCGGCCCCTGTTCGCCGAGTGAAGCGAATGTTCCGGCGCCGCCTCCCAACATGGCGACGAATAGCCGCGGTGCTGCCTGACGCAGCCGTTCGATGTGGCGCAGCAGCTCATCGATCCAGACGGCGACTTTGTACCCGAAGGTCGCCGGCACGGCGTGCTGGCCGTGCGTCCGCCCGGCCATCGGCATCTCCGCACCGCGTTCCGCGAGATCTGCCATCGCAGTAAGGGTCTGACCGATCAGCCGCAGGAATATATGATGGGCCTGGCGTAACACCAGGAGATCGCCGGTCTGGGTGATGTTCTGCGTCGTGGCACCCCAGTGCACCCAGCCACCGTGCGGTTCGCCCACCACACGCGACAATTCCCAGACCAGCGGCACAATCGTGTGGCCGGTGCGGGCGAAGCCTTCATCGATCCGCGCGCGGTCCAGCAGTTCCAGCCTCGCCGCCCGGGCGATCGCCTCTGCCGCGTCGTGCGGAACGATGCCGAGTTCTGCCTGCGCGCGCGCCAGCGCCACTTCCACGTCGAGCCAGGCCTGCCAGCGGTTCTCCAGCCGATACAGCGCCCGGACTCCTGGATCGGTCACGCGTGTGGCAGTCGGCAATTGATCGCTCATGCCGCTCCCCTGGGTTGTTGTTGCTGTCACAAGCGCTCGAAAATCGCCGCGATGCCCTGGCCGCCGCCGATGCACATGGTGACCAGCGCGTAGCGGCCGCCGATGCGCTCCAGCTCGTACAGCGCCTTCACCGTGAGGATGCAGCCGGTTGCGCCGACGGGATGGCCGAGCGAAATGCCCGATCCATTCGGATTGGTCTTTGCCGGATCGAAGCCCAGGTCCTTCGCCACGGCACAGGCCTGCGCGGCAAACGCCTCGTTGCTCTCGATCACGTCGATATCGGCAAGCGCCAGGCCAGCACGCTGCAGTGCGAGCCGCGTCGCGGGCACCGGACCGATGCCCATGATCTTTGGATCGACACCAGCGTGCGCGTAGGCAACCAGTCGGCCCATCCGCTTCGCGCCGCGCTTGTCCGCCATGCCACGCTCCATCAGGACGACGGCCGCGGCGCCGTCGTTGATGCCGGATGCGTTGCCCGCGGTCACCGTGCCGTCCTTGCGGAATACCGGGCGCAGTTTCGCCAAATCTTCTGGCGTCGCGTCGGCGCGCGGATGTTCGTCGGTGTCGAACATCGTCTCGCCTCGCCGCGTCTTCAGCTTGACCGGCAGGATCTGCTGGGTGAACCGACCTTCGGCGATGGCGCGCGAGGCGCGATGGTGCGATTCCAGCGCCAGCGCGTCCTGATCGGCGCGGGTGATCTGATGACTTTCCGCCAGGTTCTCGGCGGTCTCACCCATATGAATGTTGTCGAACGGGTCATGCAGCGCGGCGAGCATCATATCGACCATCGCCGCGTCGCCCATCCGCGCGCCCCAACGCACGCCCTGCGCCAGATACGGCGCCCGGCTCATGCTTTCGGCGCCGCCGGCAACCGCGATGTCGGTGTCGCCGAGCATGATGGCCTGCGCCGCTGACACGACGGCCTGGAGGCCGGAGCCGCACAGCCGGTTCAGCGTGAGTGCCGGCGCCTCTTTCGCGATGCCGGCGTTGATGGCGGCAACACGTGCGAGGTACATGTCCTTCGGTTCAGTGTGGATGACGTTGCCGAACACCACTTGGCCGACTTCACCGCCGGCTACGCTTGCGCGCGACAGCGCTTCGCGCACCACCTGTGCGCTGAGCTCAGTTGGCGCCACATCCTTCAACCCGCCGCCAAAATCGCCGATCGCGGTACGCACGCCTGACACCACGACCACTTCGCGCTGCATGTCCATCTCAACTCTCCCGCACAACCGGGTTGCGCAACGTGCCGATGCCGGTGATCTCGATTTCGCAGACATCACCGTGCTTCATGTTCTCGGTAGCGCCTTCGGTTCCCATCCACAACACGTCGCCAGGATACAGAGTGAGATACCGCGTCATGCTCACGAGAAAGTCGACCACACCAAACACCATGTGATTGGTCGGGAACGCGATCAGCTCTTTGCCATTCAGCCGCACCTTGGTGACCAGGTCGTCAAGCTTCACGTCGGTCTCGATCCATGGACCCATCGGCTTGAAGGTGTCGGTGTTCTTGGCACGCCACAGCGTACGGTCCGCCTTCTGCCAGGTGCGTTCGCTCACATCGTTGCCGATCGTGAAGCCCAGCACTGCCGATAGTGCGTTTTCGCGCGTCAGATGCCGGCATCTGCGACCGATCACCGCCACCAGTTCACCTTCGTACTGCACCTGATCGGTTGCGTCTTTCGGGATCACGATATTCTCGCCGTGGGCAATCAGCGCATTGTTGGCGCGGTAGCCGGCATCGGCCTGCTTCGGCAGTTCCACCTTCAGGCCGATCTTCTCCGCCGCCTCGCGTACATGCTCGGCATAATTCAGGCCGGCGGCGTAAAAGGTCGGCGGGATAACCGGTACCAGCAGCTTCACATCGGCCAGCTTCAGCCGCGTGCTCGTGCGCTCCCACATATCGAACGGCGAGCCACGAACCGGAATGATCTCGTCGCCCTCCACCACCCCGTAGGTCGGTGTGCCGTTCTGATCGAAACGTGCCCAGCGCATGTGCTTCTTCCTCTTATGCGGATCCGGCGTCTTCCAGAATCATCGCGGCGGCCTTCTCGCCGATCATGATCGACGGCGCGTTGGTGTTGCCGGCAATGATCGCAGGCATGATCGATGCATCCGCCACCCGCAAGCGCTCGATACCGTACACACGCAGCCGCGGATCCACCACGGCATCTGTTCCGGTACCCATCCGGCATGAACCGACCGGATGATGATTCGATACGCCGTTGTCGCGCACAACCTGGGCCAGTTCCGCATCGCTCTCGTAGCGTGGACCTGGGGCGACCTCTTCGACGATATACTGCGCCAACGCCGGCTGTGCGGCGATCCTGCGGCACGTACGAATGCCGAAGATCAGCGCCTGCATGTCGTAGTCCGATTTCAGGAAATTGAAGCGGATCTCCGGCGGGACGAGCGGGTCAGAGCTCTTCACCCGCACGGTCCCACGTCCTTCAGGACGCAGATGCACCGGGCTCAGGGTGATGCCGGGAAACGGGTGCGGATGAATACCGTCCCGATCGCGCCGCGCGGTGCTCCATGCTGTCATGTTGATCTGTATGTCCGGTCGCTCCAGCCGAGGATCACTGCGCAGGAAAGCGCCGGCGAACAGTCCAGAGCTTGCCATCATTCCGCGTCGTCCGAACGCGTACTGCACACCGACCATGAGCTTGCGCAGCTTGCTGCGTGCCAGGTCGTTCAATGTGACGGACCGCGAAAGGCGGTAGCTGCTGTAGGTGTTGAAATGATCATGCAGGTTGGCGCCAACCGCCGGAAGGTCGCGCACAACGGTGATGCCGACCTCATTCAGCACATCGCCCGGCCCGAGACCGGAGAGTTGCAGCAGGTGCGGAGAACCGTAAGCGCCGCCGGAGACGATGACATCGCCATTCGCGCGCGCCGTGGACAGACCCTGTGGCGTGCGATATTCGACGCCTGTCGCGCGGCCATTCTCGATCACTACGCGCGTAGCATGTGCGTTGGTCACGATCGTGAGATTGGGCCGCTTACGCGCCGGAGCCAGGTAAGCACGAGCGGAGCTCCAGCGGCGTCCATCGCCCGTCGTGGTCTGGTAGTACCCGGCACCTTCCTTCTGCGCGCCGTTGAAGTCAGCGGTGCGTGTCAAACCGGCCTGCACCGCTGCGTCCACCATCGCCTTCCCGAGCGGCCAGATGTGCGGTGGGTCTGACACGCGCAACGGTCCACCGACGCCATGGAATTCATCGGCGCCACGAACATTGTTTTCCGCCTTCTTGAAGAATGGCAGCACGGAATCCCAATCCCAGCCGGTGCAGCCGAGCTGCCGCCAATGGTCATAGTCGGCGGGATCGCCGCGCATGTACACCATGCCGTTGATCGAGCTGGTGCCGCCCAGCAACTTGCCGCGCGGCAGGTAGAGCGTCCGGTCGTTCAACTGCGCTTCGGGTGCGCTTTCGAACATCCAGTTGACGCGCGGATTGGCAAACGACTTGGTGTAGCCAATCGGGATATGGATCCATGGATTGCTGTCGCGGACACCCGCCTCAAGCAACAGCACGCGATAGCGTCCTGATTCGGAAAGTCGCGAGGCAACGGCACAGCCGGCTGATCCGGCGCCTGTCACGATGAAGTCGTACATGTCTCCTGTCATTGCGAGAAGCGCAGTGACGAAGCAAGCTCGCTGCACTCACGCTGTCCCATCGGGATTGCTTCCCCCCGCCCTTCGCGGGGGTCGCAATGACACGAGGTGTTCATGCGGTCACCGCCTCTTCGACGCCGAGCTGCTGCGTCATCTGCTCGCGCATGATGAACTTCTGAATCTTGCCGGTAACGGTCATCGGGAATTCATCCACGAAGCGGATATGGCGCGGGACCTTATAATGCGCGATCTGGTCGCGGCAGAAATCACGAACATCTTCCGCGGTCAACGTCTCGCCTGGACGCAGCCTGATCCATGCGCACAGCTCTTCGCCATAGCGTTCATCCGGCACGCCGAATACCTGCACGTCCTGGATCTTCGGATGACGGTACAGGAACTCCTCGATCTCGCGCGGATACACGTTCTCGCCGCCGCGGATCACCATATCCTTGATGCGGCCAACGATGTTGCAAT
>JAMXLO010000110.1 GCA_024280945.1 Acetobacteraceae bacterium | reverse complement strand
CTGACCTTCGCCGAAGAGCTGGAGGTCGAGAACGCCAGCACGATGCGCAAGCAGGAGCTGATGTTCGCGATCCTCAAGCAACTTGCGAGTCGCGAAGTCGACATCATCGGCGAGGGCGTGGTCGAAGTGCTCTCGGACGGCTTCGGCTTCCTGCGCTCGCCAGAAGCCAACTACCTGCCCGGGCCGGACGACATCTACGTCTCGCCTTCGCAGATCCGCCGCTTCGGCCTGCGCACCGGCGACACCATCGACGGCCACATCCGCAGCCCCAAGGACGGCGAGCGTTACTTCGCGCTGCTCAAAGTCAATACGATCAATTTCGAGGAGCCAGAGAAGGCGCGCCACAAGATCAACTTCGACAACTTGACGCCGCTCTATCCGGACGAGCGGCTCAAGATGGAGCACGAGGACGCGACCAAGAAGGATCTCTCGCCGCGCGTCATCGATATCGTGGCGCCGATCGGTAAGGGCCAGCGCGCGCTGATCGTGTCGCCGCCGCGCACCGGCAAGACCGTGCTGCTACAGAACATCGCCCACTCGATCACGGCGAATCACCCCGAGTGCTACCTGATCGTGCTGCTGATCGACGAGCGGCCTGAGGAAGTCACCGACATGCAGCGCTCGGTCAAAGGCGAGGTGATTTCCTCGACTTTCGACGAGCCGGCGGTGCGCCACGTGCAGGTCGCCGAAATGGTGATCGAAAAGGCCAAGCGCCTGGTCGAGCACGGCCGCGACGTGGTGATTCTGCTCGATTCGATCACCCGTCTCGGCCGCGCCTACAACACGGTGGTGCCGTCGTCCGGCAAGGTGCTCACCGGCGGTGTCGACGCCAACGCGCTGCAGCGGCCCAAGCGCTTCTTCGGCGCCGCGCGCAATATCGAGGAAGGTGGTTCGCTGACCATCATCGCCACCGCGCTGATCGATACCGGCAGCCGGATGGACGAGGTGATCTTCGAAGAGTTCAAGGGCACCGGCAATTCGGAAATCATTCTGGACCGCAAGCTGTCCGACAAGCGGACATTCCCGGCGATCGACATCACCAAGTCTGGTACACGCAAGGAAGAACTTCTGGTCGAGAAGGGCACTCTTTCAAAAATGTGGGTGCTGCGCCGTATCCTGAACCCGATGGGCACCGTGGATGCGATGGAGTTCTTGTTGGACAAGCTGAAATACAGCAAGACCAATAATGACTTCTTCGATGCGATGAACACATAGGCCCGCGCATCGTCGCTGGCCTCCTCAGGGGTGCCGGATGTCTCATCTGAGGTTGTTGCTGCTTGCCCTGCTGGTCAGTGGCTGCGGAGGCAGCAAGTCAGCGAACACTCTATCGGTCGTCTGCGCCAGCGGCACGCAACTCTTCGGTGCATCTTCGGTCGATGTGCTTGGCGATCTTGCGGATGGTCGTCCGACGATGGAGTTTCCAGATCCCGCCAATCGCGACAGGACGGACACCATCTCGATCAAGCCACATGATCATTGCAAAATTACGCCTGGATAAGCGCATTCTCGACTCACTCCCGCCGCCTTTCAAATCAGCTCACTTGAGCTGATCTGCCACCTTGTCGATGCCTGCCTGCACGCAGGGTTCGTCGACCCCAGGCGAGCCGGAGACTCCCACTCCGGCAATCACGTCCTCCCCCAGCTTCACCGGTAAGCCGCCAGGAATCGCGATGACACTTGGCAAGGTCACCTGCTGGCGTACGACCGGGTTGTTGTCGGCGTAGCGCTTTGCGTAGTCCGACGTCGCTACTCGGAAGCTGAGCGCGGTGTATGCCTTCCGGCGCGCATTCTCCATGGTGTGTGGCGCTGCACCGTCAGCACGCATTGCCACCATGACCTCGCCGGCTCTGTCGACCACCACCGCGGACACTCGGTAGCCCTTGGAACCGCAGCTCTCGATCGCTGCCTCGGCAATTGTGCGAGCCATCGGATAGGAGAGGTCGCGGTGCGTGAGAGGTTGCCCCATGGCCGGCGACACGAGGATAGCAAACATGATCGCGACGTTGGCGAGCTGCCAGTTCATGACCGTCCCTTCTGCTCCGGCGGACTACACCCTCTGTCCGCCGTCGATGTGGATTTCCGAGCCCGAGATATAGCTGCCTGACTCGCCGCACAGGAACAGCAGCAGGTCCGCCACCTCCTTGGGGTTGCCCAGCCGGTGCAGAGGGATGTCGTTCTCAACGATTGCCTCGGTGCCGGGCGACAGGATGCCGGTGTCGATTTCCCCCGGTGACACCGCGTTCACCCGAACGCCGGCGCGACCAAGATCGGCTGCCAACTCGCGAGTCACAGCCCAAAGCGCTGCCTTTGATGCGGCATAGGCCGCCGATGCGAACGGGTGCACACGGGACCCCACGATGGAGGTTATGTTCACTACCGTGCCACGTGCCGTCTCAAGGGGCGTGCGCAGTCCTTGCACCAGGGTGACGCAGGCGAACAGGTTGACGTTGAATATGTGCAGCCAGTCGGCATAGGCCATATCCAGCGCCCGGATCTTGCTGCCGTCCGGGTGCTTGGGCGAGATCGCCGCATTGTTGACCAGCGCGTCCAGCCGGTCGCCAACGATATCCCGCAGTCGCGGCATCTCGGTGAGGACCTGGTCGATGTCTGCCAGATCCACTTGGATGTGGTTCTTCGCACCCCCTTCCCAAGGACAGCGGGGGTCGAACGGATGCCGTGAGATCGTCAGGACGCGCCAGCCGGCATCGCTGAATGCTTTGACGGTGGCGTGGCCGATGCCTCGGCTTGCTCCGGTCAGCAGGAGTACACGCTGTCGCTCGGTCATGGCACGTCCTCTTGGAATAACGCATGGCGATTGCCAAACATGCAGATATCTTTATATACCGTCGCCAATTCAGGCAGGAGTGACCTTCCATGGCGACCCCCGATTATAAGGTAAAGGACATCTCGTTGGCGGAGTGGGGCCGCAAGGAAATTGCCATGGCCGAGGATGAAATGCCTGGGCTGATGGCGACGCGCGAGGAGTATGGCGCGTCGAAGCCGCTGAAAGGCGCTCGCATCGCCGGCTGCCTGCACATGACGGTGCAGACGGCGGTGCTGATCGAGACCCTCCAGGCGCTGGGTGCCTCGGTTCGCTGGTCGTCATGCAACATCTTCTCCACCCAGGACCACGCGGCGGCAGCGGTGGCGGCAGCCGGTGTGCCGGTATTTGCCTGGAAGGGCATGGGGGAGGACGAGTTCTGGTGGTGCATCGAACAGACGGTGCGCGGACCCGCGGGCCAAGGGGGAGTATGGACGCCGAACATGATCCTGGACGACGGCGGCGATCTGACGCTGCTGATGCACCAGAAGCACCCCGAGATGCTGAAGGATGTGCGCGGCATCTCCGAGGAGACAACCACCGGCGTGCATCGCCTGCGCGACATGGCGCGAGACGGCAAGCTGCTCACCCCGGCAATCAACGTCAATGACAGCGTGACGAAGTCGAAGTTCGACAACCTGTATGGCTGCCGGGAATCGCTGGTCGACGGTATTCGACGCGGCACCGATGTGATGATGGCCGGCAAGGTCGCAGTGGTGAACGGGTTCGGCGACGTCGGCAAGGGCTCCGCCGCTTCGCTGCGCAATGCCGGCTGCCGCGTGATGGTGACCGAGGTCGATCCGATCTGTGCGCTGCAGGCGGCGATGGAAGGATATCAGGTCATCACAATGGATGATGCCGCATCGATCGGCGACATCTTCGTGACCGCCACCGGGAACGTCGATGTCATCACGCTGGACCACATGCGGCAGATGAAGCACCGGGCGATCGTCTGCAACATCGGCCACTTCGATTCCGAGATCCAGATCGAGGCGTTGCGCAACTACAAGTGGGAGAACGTCAAGCCGCAGGTCGACGAGGTGGTGTTTCCCGACGGCAAACGGCTGATTGTGCTGAGCGAGGGGCGGTTGGTGAACCTTGGCAACGCGACAGGGCACCCGAGCTTCGTCATGAGCGCAAGCTTCACCAACCAGGTGCTGGCGCAGATCGAGTTGTACAACGCGCCTGTCGGCAAGTACCGACGCGAAGTCTACACGCTTCCCAAGGCGCTGGATGAAAAGGTGGCCGCGCTGCACCTCGCCAAGGTCGGCGCCAAACTGACCAGGCTGACGCCGCAGCAGGCAGAATACATTGGCGTCGCACCCTCGGGGCCGTTCAAGCACGATCTCTACCGCTACTGAGGCAGATAGTTTCCCTGGCCCGGGCAATTGCACTAGCATCCGGCGGCGAGCGTACTGGGAGGCTATTTTCAATGAACGAACGGGAACTGCGCGGCCAGATCGAGGACGTGCGGACAGGAAAACTGTCACGCCGGGCATTTACCCGTATGATGCTTGGGCTGGGCCTGACGGCACCGCTTGCCACGCAGATGCTGGCCCATTCCGGCATCGCCGTGGCGGCCGAGAAGCCGGTTTACAAGCCAACCAAGCGAGGCGGCGGTGGCCCCCTGAGGGTGCTGTGGTGGCAGGCGCCGACGTTGCTGAACCCGCATTTCGCCACGGGCACCAAGGATCAGGACGCCTCGCGCATCTTCTACGAGCCGTTGGCCGCCTGGGATCCCGAGGGCAACCTGCTGCCTATTCTGGCCGCGGAGGTGCCTACCATCGAGAACGGCGGACTGTCGGAGGAAGGCACGTCGGTCACCTGGAAGCTGAAGCAGGGCGTGAAGTGGCATGACGGACAGCCGTTCACCGCTGATGACTGCGTGTTCAATTGGGAATACGCCGCAGATCCCGCGACAGCCGCGACAACGATCGGCAGCTACAAGGACGTCAAGGTCGTCAAACTGGACGACTACACGATCAAGGTAGAGTTCTCCAAGCCGACGCCGTTCTGGGCCGATGCGTTCGTCGGCTATTTCGGCATGATCATACCGAAGCACCTGTTCGGGCAGTATGCGGGCGCGAAGTCGCGCGAGGCACCGGCCAATCTCGCGCCGGTGGGCACCGGTCCTTATACCTTCGTCGACTTCAAGCCGGGCGACGTGGTGCACGGCAAGAACAATCCGAACTACCACATGGAGAACCGGCCCTATTTCGACACGATCGAGATGAAGGGCGGTGGTGACGCCGTGTCCGCCGCGCGCGCCGTACTGCAGACCGGCGAATACGACTTCGCCTGGAACCTGCAGGTCGAGGACGAAATCCTCAAGCGGCTCGAGGCGAGCGGCAAGGGCCGGGTGCTGGTCACCATGTCAGGCAACGTCGAGCACATCCAGCTCAACAACACCGATCCGTGGCACGAGGTGGACGGCGAGCGCTCCAGCATCAAGTCGAAGCATCCCTATCTGGCCGACCCGGCGGTGCGGGAGGCGTTCAATCTGCTGGTGGACCGCGCCTCTGTGCACAAGTTCATCTACGGCCGCACCGGCGAGGACACCGCCAATTACGTCAATGCACCGGACAAGTTCGTTTCGAAAAACACTCACTACGAGTTCAGCGTCGAGAAGGCGACCAAGCTGCTGGACGCTGCCGGCTGGAAGCCGGGCGCCGATGGCGTGCGCGAGAAGAACGGCGTGAAGCTGCACGCGGTGTATCAGAGCTCGATCAATGCGCCACGACAGAAGACCCAGGAAATCGTCAAGCAGGCCTGCCAGAAGGCGGGCATCTCCATCGAGATCAAGTCGGTCACGGCGTCGGTGTTCTTTTCATCGGATGTGGCCAACCTGGACACCTATCCGCATTTCGTGGCCGATCTTCAGATGTACACCACGACAATGGGACAGCCGGACCCGGGCGTGTTCATGCGCAGCTACCTGTCGGGTGAAGTGGCCAGCAAGGCGAATAAGTTCCAGGGGCGGAACATCACCCGCTGGCAGAGCGCGGAGTTCGACAAGCTGTTCGACCAGGCAGACAAGGAACTTGATCCGGTCAAGCGCGCGGCGTTGTTCATCGCTATGAACGATCTGGTGATCAAGAATGTGGTGGTGATCCCGGTGGTCACCCGGCCGGTGGTGACGGCGGCGGCGAAGAACCTTCATGCGCCGATCAGCGGCTGGGACAACAACACCTACGCACTGGCGGAATGGTATCGCGAAGTCTGACGCGCAGGCGTAGGTGAGCCGCTATCTCATCCGCCGCCTGCTGATCACGATTCCGAGCCTGCTCGGGATCAGCGTCGCGCTGTTCACGATCCTCGCACTCGCACCGGGCGATCCATTCGGCGAACTCGCCACCAATCCGGCCATCCCGCCTGAGGTCCAGGCTGCGCTGCGGGCCAAGTTCGGCCTCGATGACCCGATCCCCATCCGCTACCTGCACTGGCTTGTCGCCATGCTGCACGGTGACTGGGGCTTCTCGTTTGTCAGCCGCGTCAACGTCGATACGCTGATCCTGCAGCGCCTGCCGACCACCATCGCGGTGATCGGTGCTGCGCAGGTGCTGGCGCTGCTCGTGGCATTGCCGGTCGGGGTGTTGGCCGCCGTGCGGCCTTATTCAGCCTTCGACCAGGTCGTCAGCACATTCGCGCTGATGGGGTTTTCGCTGCCGACCTTTTTTACCGGCATCATCCTGATCCTGGTGTTCAGTATCCAGCTCGATTGGCTACCCTTCGTGTTTCGAGCCGATCTTCCAGGGAGCGGCCTTCACTGGTGGTGGGCCGAATTCAAGCAGTCGATCATGCCGATCGTGGTCCTGGGACTGTTCCTGGGTGCAGCTATGATGCGCTTTGTGCGCTCCGCCGTGCTCGACGTGATCCGCCTGGAGTACGTAACGACCGCACGTTCCAAGGGCCTGCCGGAGCGCGCCGTGATCCTGAAGCATATCGTAAGGAACGCGCTGATCCCGGTGGTGACGCTGGTCGCCTTGCAGATGCCGGCGGTATTCGGCGGCGCAATCGTCACCGAGCAGATCTTCCGCGTGCCAGGCATTGGTTCACTGCTGATCAGTGCAATCCAGTCCAATGATACGCCGGTGATCATGGGCGTGACGTTCGTGTTCTCCTGCCTGGTCATCCTGTGCAATCTGATGGCGGACCTGTTGTATGGCTGGCTCGACCCCCGCATCACCTACCGTTGACGCTGCTCCCGTCGTCGTCCGAGCGACGACGCGCGCCCGCCAGGTCACGCCATGGACCGAGGCCTGGCGGCGCTTCCGCCGCCACCGGCTTGCGGTGGCGGGCGCAGTGGTCTTCGTGCTGATGATTCTGGCGGTCGCCTTTGGGCCGTTGATCTGGCGCGTGCAGATCAACGAGATCGACTTCACCGCGCAACTGCAACCGCCGAGTTGGGCACATCCGCTGGGCACGGATGATCTCGGTCAGGACCTGCTGGCGCGCATGCTTTATGGCGGGCGGATCTCGCTGTCGGTAGGATTGGCCGCGATGGTTGTGTCGATCGTCATCGGCACCATCATCGGATCGATCGCCGGCATGTCGCGCGGCAGCATCGATGCAGCGCTGATGTGGCTGACGGATCTTTTCCTGTCATTGCCGTCAGTGCCGGTGCTGCTGCTGCTGATCTACCTGTTCCGTGAGTCGATGAAGCATCTGATCGGCGCCGAACTCGGCACCTTCGTCCTGATCGTCGTCGCGATCGGCGCGTTCCGCTGGATGATCGCCGCCAGGCTGGTGCGCGCGCAGTTCTTCGCCTTGCGCGAGAAGGAGTTCGTGGAAGCGGCGCGCGCGCTCGGTGCGTCGCAAATTCGCCTGATGGCGCGCCACATCCTGCCGAACGCGCTGGGGCCGGTCATCGTCGCCGCCACCATCGACGTAGCCGCGGCCATCATCACCGAGTCGACACTGTCGTTCCTCGGGCTTGGTTTTCCCCCAGACATTCCGTCGTGGGGACGCATTCTGTTCGATGCCAAGGACAACCTCGACGTTGCGCCACACTGGGCGCTGTTTGCTGGCGGAGCGATCTTCCTGTCGGTACTTGCCGTCAGCTTCATGGGTGACGGACTGCGCGACGCGCTCGATCCGCGGCGTGTCATCTGACGCATGGCTGAGCGGCTGCTCGATATCCAGGGTCTGAAGACTCACTTCAAGACCGATGACGGGATGGTACGCGCGGTTGATGGTGTGGACCTCGCCATTGACCGTGGCGAGACACTTGGCGTCGTCGGCGAGTCCGGCTGTGGCAAGACCGTGACGGCGATGACGGTGCTGAAACTGATCCAGATGCCGCCTGGTCAGATCGTCGCCGGTCGCATCCTTTGGCAGGGCCGCGACCTCGTGCCGCTGAGCGCAGATGATATGCGGCAAATCCGTGCCAAGGAAATCGCGATCATCTTTCAAGAGCCGATGACATCGCTGAATCCGGTCTATAGCGTGGGTGAGCAGATTGCCGAGACGCTCCGGCTGCATGAGGGGCTGAGCCGACGCGATGCCATGGACCGGGCCGTCGAAATGCTGCGATTGGTGCATATCCCGACGCCGGAACGCCGCGTACGCGACTATCCACACCAGTTCTCTGGCGGCATGCGCCAGCGCGTGATGATCGCGATGGCGCTGTCGTGCAATCCCAAGCTGCTGATCGCCGATGAGCCGACCACTGCACTTGATGTCACCATCCAGGCGCAGATCCTCGACCTGCTCACCGAGATGAAATCGCGTCTCGGCATGGCGATCATGCTGATCACCCATGCAATGGGCGTCGTCGCCGAAACGACCCAGCGCGTCGTGGTGATGTATGCCGGCCGGGTCGTGGAGGAGGCGACGGTGGAGCGCCTGTTCGCCAACCCCCTGCATCCTTACACGCAGGGTCTGATCCGCTCGATCCCGCGCATCGACAAGGATGCAGGCAAGCGAACGCGCCTTGAAGCGATCTCCGGCGTGGTGCCGGGCTTGATCAACCCTCCGCCGGGCTGCCGCTTCGCGCCGCGCTGCAGGTTCGCGACGCCGGCGTGTACAGCCGCTGTGCCGGAGCTTCGGACGGTGGAGACAGGCCACAAGGTGGCCTGCGTGCTGTATTGAGCGAGAAGATGAGCGAGCCACTGCTGCGCGTCAGCCAGCTGGTGAAGAACTTCCCGGTCAAAGGGGGCGTGTTGCGCCGGACGGTGGACGAGGTGCACGCGGTCGATCACATCAGTTTCGAGATCGGGGCTGGCGAGACACTGGGCCTGGTCGGCGAGTCGGGCTGCGGCAAGTCAACGACCGGCCGCTGTATTCTGCGGCTGATCGAACCGACGGCGGGAGAGATCTGGTTCGAGGGACGCAACGTGGTCGAGTTCGATCACGGCGAACTCTCGGCATTGCGTCGCGATATGCAGATCATCTTTCAGGATCCGTATGCGTCACTCAATCCGCGCATGACGGTCGGTGCGATCATCGGCGAAGCGCTCACGATTCACGGCTTGGCAAAAGACCGCCACGGGTATGAGGCGCGCGTAGTCGAACTGCTGGAGACTGTCGGGCTGAACGCCGATCACATGCGGCGCTACCCGCACGAATTCTCCGGTGGGCAGCGCCAGCGCATCGGCATCGCCCGGGCGCTTGCGGTGTCACCCAAGCTGATTGTTTGTGACGAGCCTGTCTCTGCGCTTGACGTGTCGATCCAGGCGCAGGTGATCAACCTGCTGGAGGATCTTCAGGAGCAGCTCAGCCTTACCTATTTGTTCATCGCCCACGACCTGTCGGTCGTGGAACACATCAGCACGCGCGTCGCAGTCATGTATCTCGGGCGCATTGTCGAGCTCGCGCCTGCCCGCGCGCTGTACGATGCTCCGCTGCATCCGTACACGGAGGCGCTGCTGTCAGCGGTGCCGATTCCTGACCCGACGATTAAGCGTCTGCGCATCCGGCTGGAGGGCGATGTGCCCAATCCGATCCACCCGCCGACAGGCTGTCACTTCCACACCCGTTGTCCGATTCGCGAATTGCCCTTGTGCAGTGCACAAAGACCGGAGCTTCGCGAAGTCCGCCCGCGCCATTGGGTGGCCTGTCATCTGCGCTCGTAACACGGGGTCCTTTCAGGATGATGACGCTACGCGAAAGATTGCAATTAACCAGGCCTTATCCACACACAATGAATTAACTGCCCCGATCCTTTCTGGCACTGGCAAGCGGGCGTCGCGCTCACTTAATTGCTGTGTGCGCTACGACCCGTTGAGGAACCTTCATGCCAACCAATGGTGATGAACAGGTCGGTCCGCGTACCGAGGTATTACGCCGTGTGCTGAGAACGGTACGCGATGAGTCAATAGCTGCCGATCTGCTGTTCCTTGAAGACTGGTGGGCCCAACAGCGACAAGGCATCGCTGACTACCTGCGCGCCAGCCAGATCCGGCGTGCCAATCCGACGCTTGCGGAGGAAATCCGCGCGGAGCTGGATCGGCGCTAGAGCGCGATCGCTTGAGGCGGACAGGTTGGACAGAGCGAATCGCGCTCTACATCAATGAGTTGCAGAGCATGATCGGGTCGACCTGATCCGATCATGCGCTGGGCTCACTTGCTTCGTCAGCCGGCCCGATGGCAGGGTGCGCCGGCAGGAGGTGCAGGCAGGCATGGCCGTCAACAAGGTGTATTCCGATGCGCAGGTTGCGCTCGCGGGGCTGTTGCGCGACGGCATGACGGTCATGTCGGGTGGCTTCGGCCTGTGCGGCATTCCGTCGGCGCTGATCGAGGCAATCCGCGACAGTGGCGTGAAAGGCCTGACCATCGTCTCGAACAATGCCGGGATCGATGATGTTGGGCTTGGTCTGCTGCTGCAGACGCGGCAGGTGCGCAAAATGATCAGCTCCTATGTCGGCGAGAACGCGACCTTCGCGCAACAATACCTGGCCGGCGAACTGGAGATCGAATTCAACCCACAGGGCACGCTTGCCGAACGTATTCGCGCCGGCGGTGCCGGCATTCCAGGGTTTTACACCGCAACAGGCGCCGGGACGCAGATTGCCGAGGGCAAGGAGACCAAGCAGTTCGACGACCGCACCTACGTGCTGGAGCGCGGCCTGCGAGGCGATCTCGCGGTGATCCACGCGTGGAGGGCGGATCATGAGGGCAACCTGATCTATCGCAAGACCGCGCGCAACTTCAATCCGGTCATGGCGACCGCGGCGGAAGTCGTGGTTGTCGAGGTAGAGGAGCTGGTGCCGAACGGCACCATCGACCCCGACCACATCGTGACTGCCGGCATTTTTGTCGATCGTATCGTGCCGCTGGAGACCGTGGATAAGCGGATCGAGCAGCGTACCGTGCGCAAGCGGTACTGAGGAGAAGAGGGATGGCCTGGACACGCGATCAGATGGCGGCACGGGCAGCGCGCGAGCTGCGCGACGGGTTCTATGTGAACCTGGGCATCGGCATTCCGACGCTGGTGGCAAATCACATTCCAGACGGCATGTCGATCCAGCTGCATTCGGAGAATGGCATGCTGGGCATGGGCCCGTTCCCGTTCGAGGGTGAGGAAGACGCCGACCTGATCAACGCCGGCAAGCAGACTGTTACCGAGCTTCCCACCACCAGCTTCTTCGACAGCGCCGCGAGCTTCGCCATGGTGCGCGGCGGGCATATCGACATCTCGATCCTGGGCGCGCTTCAGGTGGCGGAGAACGGTGACCTGGCCAACTGGATGATCCCCGGCAAGATGGTGAAGGGGATGGGCGGCGCGATGGACCTGGTGGCCGGGGTCAAGCGCGTGGTGGTGCTGATGGAGCACACGGCGGGGGGCAGGCCCAAGCTGCTGAAGCGTTGCTCGCTGCCGCTCACAGGCGCGGGCGTGGTGAACCTGGTCATTACCGATCTTGGTGTGTTCGAAGTGAGTGAAGGCGGACTGCGGCTGGTGGACATCGCGCCCGAGGTGACAGTGGAAGAAATCCGCTCCAAGACCGAGGCCGGGTTCAGCGTCGCGCCGGAGTTGCGGCAGGCGGCATAAAGAAGGCCGGTGCCCCACCTTGCAGGGCCAGTACCGGTTCCAGCGGGTTCCCCCAGAACGTGTCGCCGGAGCGTGCCAGCAGCATCACGTCGGCCTTGACCCACGTATAGATGCGGCGCCGGCCCTCCGGCGAAAGCGGCCCACCGGTGGCCACGATCGTGCGCAGCTCGGGGAGCTGATATCTCCGTCCAGGTCGCGGGAAAGCCGCGTTGGCAAGGACGCCGGCGGATGCCACCAGGATCGTGGCGCACTCCTCCTGAGCGGTGTCCATGAGATCGCTGGGCGAGGCGACAATGACGGTGGTTCCCGCCAGCAACGCGGCGAGCCACGGCCAGGAGGACCCGGTGACAACGAGCCGGTCATCCGGCCGCACGTCGGCGTGCAGCAGCAGCTCGGCGACGGGTTTGATCAACGCCTCGACTGGCCAGTCGCGCGTGAGCAATCTGGCGATATCGGATCTGAGGTGCGAAGCGGGCGCCAGGCACTCCTGCAGTGTCAGAGCGAGCCGCGCCGCGCGATGCGGGCGCAGGACCAGCCCCTCTCGCGGGCCGGCACGGCGCGCAAGCCGCAGAGATGGGGCCGACAAGCCGGCAAACTCGGCAATGCTACCGGCGAATGCCGTGGGGTCACTGGCTGACCAACGTTGCAACGAGTTCCAATCGGGCAGCTCGACCTGCCGCACCAAGCGCAGCCAGTGCAGAAATGCCCAGGCGTTGGTTGTGAGCGCTTGCTCCCTGCTGGGCGTGTAGAGGACCTCGGTCATCGCTGACCCTTGATCAGTCAGGAGGGCGGGCGCTATATGCCCCGCTCCTCGCGGCAGGGGCCATAGCTCAGTTGGGAGAGCGCCTGAATGGCATTCAGGAGGTCAGGGGTTCGACTCCCCTTGGCTCCACCAATAAGTCGATAGCTCACGAAGCAATCAGCCAAGACCAGACGTAGATGTCAACGTGGCAACGGCCACGTGCTTCGCGTTGACCGTCGATTCATGCGGCTCCCCGCGCCAACCGGCGACAGCGCGGGCGCCTGTGGCGAGCCTTCGCCCACGCGCCAGTCCTCCCCCGCGGCTAGCCAAATGAAGCGATGATCGCTGGCAGCGCCCCGGCCACCGCCGATATGGCCCCGAACAAAGCAGCAATGCCCGTCCATATCGCGGCACGCTGATTTAGGCGTGATGCTTGGTGGAACGCCGTCATCGTGCCTGTGACGACGTCCCGATCGGCCTGGCCGCGGACTTCCAATTTCCAGGCTGGCTCGATCCTGACCTTAGCGGATTGGAACCAAAGGTGGGCTGCGTGCGAGGCCGCCGCGAGAGAGGTCAGGGCACAGATGATTGCGATGACGGTGCAGGCGGCGGGGACATACCTCACGGAGAAATCCTTATTCCGTCTCTGCCTAGCAAGAGGACCGTGCCGGGGTGCTCTGGAAGTCCTGTCCGGCTTAGTTTCCCTTACCTACCAGGATGAGAGCCTGCCCGGCGTAGGTTGGCCGGGTCCCGGACGCATGATCGGCGGATGGGTGATATCGTTACAAAGCCGCCCTTCGGCTACCGCGCAACAGTTGCACAGCTAGAGCCACGTGGCGGGGTAACTGGCCGATCGAGACAAATCTAGTACCGCAGGAGTTGT
>JAMXLO010000109.1 GCA_024280945.1 Acetobacteraceae bacterium | reverse complement strand
GCGCGAGCAAACGCCAATTAGCAGTGAAACGGCGATTAGGAGCTCCACCAGGTAGACCAACGGGCCAAAGACTGCGAGGTTCGGTAGGACGATGTCGCGCACGAATGCGCTTTGCAGCGCCAGCGATGCATGCTCGACCTGCTGCTCCATCCAATAGCGCAGGCCAGCGAAATCGGGGGGAATTTTCCACAGCGTCTGCTGCCACCACATCGTGCCGACCAGTATACGCAGCCCGCAGATGGCGACGTTGCGCGGTGTTCGCTGGTCTTGTTCACGCTGCCAGACCAGCAAGGCTTCGCCACGCTGGCAAGCCACAGCAGCCAATAGACGAAGGTGAACCAGGCAGGTTTCGAGAGAAGCGCCACAACATCGTGCAGTGGAGTCGGTTCCATCGGTTTTACCAACCGTCTCCGTGACACCGTAGGCACTTCGAACCTGGACGATGCCATCACCCGCCGAAGGCGGGCCTGAGGCTCCCATTGCCATCGGTGCCGCGACGGCAACGGCAATGGCGAGAAGCGCGAATGAAGCAACTGCTATACGCCTCCTTGGCATGTGCGATAACTCCCATATCGCCCGCATCATCACGGACAGTGACGAGCAGGCTGTCCGGGTAGCGCTCCGGGCGGAAATGCCGGACATCTTTCGGTTCGATAAACGCAGTTTATGGTCAGAGGCGCGAGCGGCTGCTCCGGTCAATCGAGGTTGCACGAGGCGCTCGCTCATCGCTCAACGGCTTGATCCCGTGCCCTTACCGCTAGCTGCGCGCCAAGCGGATGTGGACTGGCTCGGCGATTTTAACCGCACGCGTCATCGAAGTGGACTTCGGGATGTCGGCTCTTGGGGAGCGGCATAGCTTCCGCCCGAAACCGCTCAGCAACCCGTCAAAACGCCTGTGCAAAGGTACTGGCTGACCTCCGGCTTTGGACATCACCGAGCCGGCCGCACGACGTTGCGTTGTTACACTCATTGATTTGTGGGCCTTTTGCGAGCCGAGCACCTATCGAAGGTAGTATATATGATGGACATCATCGCGCTGATGCAGAAGGAGAGTTCCAGGCAATACCGCGAAAGGCCGCCAAGATCAGACGGGCTGCGCATATCGAACGGAAAGAAGCCGCGCCGAGCCGTGTGGAGATTGATCAAGAGTCACGCACAACGAACGAGGCCGAATCAACGGGCGGCAGCGCCGCCCGCCTGCGCCTCGCCGCGACACCCCATCTGTCGATCACGCAGGCGGTCGGGCTCGCTTCCCTCCCTGCCGTCTCCCGGCGCTGCACATACAGCGCGTGTTGCACCCTTTCGATCGTGCCGTCGTAATTCCAGCGTGTCAGGTAGTCGTGCACCGTGCTCTTTGGAGGAAGGTCCTTGGGCAGATAGCGCCACTGGCAGCCCGTGCTCAGCACATACATCACGCCGTTCATCACCTCCCGCACCATCACTTGGCGCCGCCGTCCGCCATGCTTGGCCGGTGGGATCAGCGGTTCAATCAGCGCCCACTCCTCGTCGGTCAGGTCGGAGGGATAGCGCAGCTTGTCGCGGTTGTAGCGGGGGCAGTTCGCAATCGTCCACATTGGGCACCTCAGGCGAATCGGGCGCTGTGAACAGAATCACACCTGATTCGAGCCGCTCAAGCCGAGCCCCGTAACCGATTCAAATGACTCGCATTCCTTCCGGACGGACACTTACACCATCCATCACGTCGCGGCCATAATCGGTGTCTTGTGACATCGCGCAGAACCGCTTCTTGCCGTATTTCTCGGCGACCACCTTCACGCCGGCCCATTCCATGTCAAGTAAGATGCAGAGGAGCCAAATTTCATATGGTGGAGTGGGGAATACATCGATCGTGCGCCGCTGTAGGGGAAGATGTTGGGCACACCCTTAGAGAGCTGCTCTGCCATGGTGGCATTGTTCATCGGAGCGCCAGCGTTAGACACCATGATGAATACGTTGCCGCGGTTGATCAGCTTGTTGGCAGCCTGGACTGCACGCGGCACCTGATACTGCATGTCCTCGACGATGTATTTGATCCTTCGGCCGTTAATGCCGCCATTGGCGTCCGCTTCGTCGAATGCCATCCGATAGGCGTTGACGTCATTAACGCCCCAAACGGCGGTCACCCCGATAGGTCGGTGTATGTGCCGATGACGATTTCGTTCTCTGTGACACCACGGATGTTCCCGCCCGAGACGGCCGCGGTCGTTAGCGCGACGGCTGCAACCGCCGCGACGAGCGCTTTGTGCATGCGTCTCTACTCCCTCGCCGAACTCTGTCGGTTTCCCGCGGGGTCGTCAGCGCTCGGCTACCGCAGTACTTTTCTCCTTTCCCAAATGGCAACCGACGACGGAACGCCGGCATAGGTGAGCATCGTGTATTGAGTGCTCGATCTATCTCTTCAAGACCAGCGTAGAACCTTCGTGGGCATAGACGCGCCTAGCACCAACCGCGGCAGCTGCTCCGCACCATGACGCGATTGAGGTCGAGGTGTGATCGCAAAGCGTCTCGAGGTCGCGACAACCCGGATTTTGGTTTTGAGGCGTACCGACGCACCACTGCGGCAGCCTCCCGTAGGCCCAGCGACAGCATGCTTGGTCGGCGGCCAGGCCGCCTGCGTCTGCCAACAACAACAATCTTCAGGCGCGGGCTATCCCAACTGAAAAAGTCGCCGTAGTGGTTGGCTTACATGTCCCTCATGCTGAGGTTCCACAGACGCTAGGAGAATGCTCTACTCGTTCGGGGCAGCGACCAGAACGTTGCCAGCCATTACTTCCGGCATGCCTTTGACGAACTCGAGCACGTTCTCCCGCATCCAAGTTGCGGCAATTTCATTGGAGGCAAGCGCCTCATCCGCGCTGTCGAACACACGAACACTGATGAGCACGTCTGGCCCACCCTCGAGCAAGTAATACCCCCTGAAGCCCGGCAGCTCCTGCAACAGAGGCACGAAGCCCTCCCGCACCCGTCGGGAAACTTCCACTGCCGAACCGCGCGTAAGCCGGAATTTCCGTATGATCGTGAACATGCTTCCCTTGCCCGCCAGCGCGACAGGGCACGCGGCAGCCCATTCCCGAGCAACAATGCCATTCGCGTCGACTTCGGGAAAGCGTTCCGGGATACAGGCACGCTGGTCGGCAATCGGTGACGCAAATAGACCATGTCCGACTGCAACCCGGTCCTGCCGTAGTGCAAGATGCCTGGTGCACCATCGAACGGGTTTCTCTGTGGCAGTCGCCGGACCAGCGCGGCCCTTATCGGGGACGAGCATCGAGACACCCGTCAGAGTTTAGAAGCCAATCCCCAACTACAGCGACGGCTCAGGGCGCACTCCGGTCGCTGGCAGAAAGCAGACGCCTGCTCGCATATCGAGATCCCCGTGGCTGCGGACCGTTCTTGATCGGCCCTGCCCGATCGGTCAGTATCGCATGCTCCGACCGGCGCCGCTTCGCGCTGGCCAGCAGCAGGCAGCGATCGGCGGCGCGCGGAGGAGTCCATGCCGTCCCGAACGGGTGAATAGAGCGAGATGGCTGTCGCCGCTGCCGTGACGTTGCCGGAACGGGCACAGTATCGCGGCATGATTACCGCATGCATCATCTGCGCCACCCTGCTTCAGTCGCTCGACCAGACGATAGCCAACGTTGCGCTTCCCTACATGCAGGGCAGCTTCTCGGCGAGCTTCGACGAAATCACCTGGGTACTGACCACCTACATCACCGCCGCCGCGATCATGACTGCGCCAGTTGGCTGGCTCGCCGCACGTTTCGGCCGCAAGCGCCTGTTTGTCGTCTGCATTGTCGGCTTCACAATAACATCCATGCTGTGCGGCGCAGCTCAGACGCTGGAGCAGATCGTCGCATTTCGCCTAATGCAGGGCGTCAGCAGTGCGGCGCTGGTGCCTTTGTCGCAGGCAATCCTGTTCGACATCTATCCCCCCGAGCGACGCGGGTTCGCAATGGCCGTCTGGGGCATGGGAGTGATGATCGGCCCTATCCTGGGCCCTACCCTCGGCGGCTATCTCACCGAGATCTACAGCTGGCGCTACGTATTCTACATCAACCTGCCGTTCGGGGTGCTAGCGACGCTCGGGCTGCTGCTGTTCATGCACAACACGGAAAGCGAGAGCCACCTGCGCTTCGATTGGTTCGGATTTATCGTGCTCAGCACCGTGATCGGCGCGCTGCAGATGATGCTGGATCGCGGCAACAAACAGGACTGGTTCACTTCGAGTGAGATCGTGATCGAAGCCGTACTCGCCGGCCTTTGCATCTATCTATTCCTCGTGCACATGGCCTGCGCGCCACGGCCATTGATCCGGCCGGCGCTGTTCAATGACGTGAACTTCTCCGTCGGCCTGATATTGATGTTTGCCGTCGGCACCCTGCTGGTCTCATCGATCTCCCTGATGGCGCCCTGGCTGCAAACGCTGGGCAATTACCCCGTGGCAACCGCCGGCTTGCTGATGGCGCCGCGCGGCGTCGGCACGCTGATCGCCATCATGCTTGGCGGCCGGGTGTTGACGCGCTTCGACCCGCGCTGGCTGGCGGGGCTCGGTTTGGTGCTGCAATGCTGGTCGTTCTGGGTGATGACCGGTTGGACGCCAGACGTGTCGGCACATGAGATCGTCATCACCATCGCGGTACAGGGCGCCGGGATGGGCTTGGTGTTCACGCAGCTACAGGTGCTCGCCTTCGCCACACTTGCTCCCAACCTGCGCACCGAGGGGGCTGCGCTGTTCAGCCTGGGCCGGAACATTGGCGCAGCGATCGGGGTATCGGTGACGACCTCGCTGCTCGCCCACAACGCGCAGGCGCTGCATGAGACGATCGGCGCTTCGGTCAATCCGTTCAATCGTGCGCTGCAAACGCTGGGTTCAGCGAAGGAATGGCTGGATCCGGCGAGCCATCACGGCGCGATGATGCTGGACCGGATCGTCAATCACGAGGCGCAGATCATCGCCTATGTCAATGACTACGTGCTGATGATCTTCACGACCTTGCCGTCTCTGTTGCTGCTACTTTTGATGCACCGCCCACGCCACGTCCCGGCGGCCGAGGTGGTCCAGCCGAACGAGTGACGGTAGTTTATTCGCTCGCAGCCACCGTGCCGACGCCCATTCCAAATGTGGATGAAACGGCCGCGTTCTTCATGCCGCATTCGATTGCGTCGGCTTACACCGACCACGATCCAAATCGCAATAGCGGCGGCGACGCGTTCACGTGGGTTATTGAGCCCCGAAGCAGTCATTTGACTGGATTATTGGTATGAGACATGACGGCGAGCCGAGGCCAAAAGTACACGCCAGACCGCTTTCGTCATCGCCGACTGGACCGCCACCCGTGGCACTAGAATATCGAGATCAGCGGCAAAGTTACGCGCAAGCGTTCCGTGTTGCGCGCTTCAACCGAGAGATCAAGCTCACGCTCGAGCGAGTCACGCAGTCGGGCGAGACGTGGACTGGCTTACGCTCGACCAGGTGCGAAAGGCGGTCGAGGAGTCTGCGATGAGCGTCGATCTTTGCCTCGATCCCGGGACGCCGAATCTTCAGGACTACTGGTGTGCCGCTAGCGGGTTTAGCCCGGTGAATCTGCGCAATTGAGGCTGCAGCGGCCGCCGTCACGGCATGTCGCTCGTCTTGACCTCCTGGCACCGGCTCCGGCGCCAGGGGACCGGTCAGCCGGTTGGCTTCTCGGTTAGTCTACCGCCTGCGTTGCGGCGGCCTCGGCCTCGCTGCGGGCATCGACCGGGCCATAGGCGAAGCCTTTGGCGAGATCACGTCCACGACGGTTGCGGACTAACCAGTGCCATTCGTCGCCCACGCGCACCACCATGAGATAACGGTTGCCGACAGTGGCCGTCTGGGTCGGAAGGCCAAGCTGGCTATGGGCAAACCAGGAGGACCACTCCGTCATGTTCGGTTCTCCCCATCACTGCGCGGCCGGTCGGAACATCACATCGTCCGGAGTACCCCGCCGACTGAGCCAGGACGAATTTTGCCGCCGCCAGTTACCCATGACTCTTGACTCTCAAGAGCCGCGTCTGCCCAGAAGCGCGAAGTGCCAAAGCGACGCCGCGCCGTCCCAGCGTGCCAACCAACCCAGGGTCGCCGGGAACCCGTTACTCCGCTCGAAGATTACGCCTTTGCCGCGGCGTCTGGGGCACCTGACGACGTGGGGCGATGGGCCACATTCGTCCCCGGCTTCGACCACCGCTGATAAGATGATCAACTCAACGGGGGCAAATGCCAATATCCCTGCGGTACCCTTGACCGCTGCGCAGCTATGCAAACTGGTAGTCGCCGAGCGGCTGACAGTGCTAACATCCGCGTGCCGCGCCACTGGTGGGCGCGGCGCTGACGTGGACTTTTCTCTGCAACAAACTGGGCGGCCGGGCTGTCCGTTTCGTCGCCGGCCGCCCTCATTTCGTTCGTCGGACCGGCACACCAACGCAGCACGTCAAGCTACGCGCATCACTGCGGCACCGAGAATGCCTGCAAGATGCTGCAAGCGATCTTGGGAGCGGAAGCAACTCTCGCCTCCACCGGCTGATCTGGACCTTAACGTTCTGCCTTCGTGCGGGCGTCATGCGCGGCGGCTTTAGCCTCCATCTCCTCGGCAATTCCGGTGAATTGGTTCGCCTCCGCCTCGTCGGTCTGCTCTTGGGCAAGGCGGCGGGCGCGGGCAGCCAGCTCCCCCAGGGGCGGCAGCAGTCATCAACATACGGATCACGTGACGATGGCGAAGGACGCGCTCACTGCGCATTTCCGTCCAACAACTGACCAGCTACGCTCGGCCCGGTCGCGTTCAGAGACGCTGGCCGACCGTCAGAAGGTAATCAAACGGCAGGGCAATTCCGAGAGATCCAATGTCCTTACTCCTGAAGATCGTCGTGTCGGCCTGTATCGTCGGCGGGGTCAATCTCATCGCGGTCGTCAATCCTAGGATGGCGGGATGGCTAGCGGCGCTGCCACTGGTGAGTATCCTCTCGATCGCGTGGTTGGCTGGCGGGGGCGCCCCGCCGGAGGATTTGGTCGCCTTCGTCACCCGCGTGCTGTACGGCCTGGTCCCGACCGCGGCATTCCTCGCCGCCGTCACCGCTGGTCTGCTGAGCGGCGTGTCGGCGTTCGTCGCACTCGGGTACGGCGCGTTAGCCTGGGGTCTGGTGACGTTTGCCGCGCGGCAGATGGGCCTACTGAACGCGTGATGGCGAAATGGCCAGCACGCGAATAGAATTGACTAAGCTTGTTGATGACGCCGCTCGTGCAACCGTCATGGGATGCAACCTCAACCTACCCAAGGCTATCCTTGCTTAGACGGCCGCTCCACCGCGCGGTCGATCGTCGCAGAGGCATCCAGCACACGAGCCGAATAGGTCAGCGCCGCACCGGCATTGAGCGCAATGGCGACACCAAGAGACTCAGCTATTTCTTCACGGGTCGCCCCAGCATTGACGGCGCGCTCGGTGTGCACGCCAATGCAGCCGTCGCAGCGCGTGGTAACGGCGATCGCGACGGCGATGACTTCGCGGGTCTTGGCGTCGAGATGGGTGGTCTAATTGGCGCCCTTGAGGGCGACGAAGCCGGCAACCGCGTTCGGCGCCAGTAGCGCCATTTCCTTCACGCGCGCGCTGAGTTCCGCAGGATAAGTGTTCCAATCAAGCATCATGAGTTAGCCCTCCCGCTAAACGACCGATGATTATTCGTGCCCGAGGCAGGAGACACCGGACACACTCCGGCAGCATGGCCGGGCGAGTAACAGCGTTCAAACCGCCTCGCCGCCGGATGCTGCGCGACCGTTCCAGTTTGTCGCCATCCCAGCGATTACCGATCTGTCTCTTTTGGGGATCACCACGCTCGCTCCCTTGTCTTGGCGACACTTTCATATCCCGCTGCGCACGAACAGCATGGGCGGCACAATCACGCCGGCTCGCCAGTATCGCGATGGGTCGCACTCGAGGTACGCAGCGCCAAAGCGGCCGCTTTCGCGCTGCTGAATGTTGTGGCGTCATCCTGACAGATTACGGCCATTCTTCCCGCGGTCAGTCCCCTCATGCAACAGGGACTGCCCGCTAACGCGACGGCAAGTCGTCCTTAGTCGTCGCCCGGACCGTGAGCGACCTGCGCCAGTTGAAGATCGGCTGTCATTTCCTGACCGTGTGTGTCCGGCCACGCCAACAGGGCCGCGATGTAGCAGCAGATTGCGGCGGCCGAGCAGATCATCATTGGCAGTGCGAAGCCGAAACCCCAGTCGACCGCGAACCAGGTTACGACTAATGGCACCAGGCCGCCGAAAATCGCTCCCTGATGGTAACAGAAGGCCGACGCGGTGGCCCGCACCTCGGTCGGGAAGCGCTCGTTCATATAGGCGGGGATCTGCGTATACATGGAGCCTGCGAATGCGCCCTGCAGCGCAAAGAAGACCGCTATCATAGTGTAGTCGGTGCTCATCAGATACAGCGGCGTCACCAAAAGGCCAATTCCCGCCGGTATAATCATTGCCCAACGTCGGCCGAACTTGTCGGCCAGGGCGCCCCAAGCAAACGCCGAGACGAAGGTCGCGATGTTCGCGAACACCAATGGCCAGCCCACCGCCGCGGCGGACATTTTGAGGTCTTTGGTCAGCCATGTCGCGAACAGACCGAACGTGGCGTAGTAGGTGATGAACCCACTGGCCATCCAAATGCAGGCGGTGACCGTGTTCCAAATAAGCTGGCGCTTGAAGATTGCGATGAGTGGTGCACGGATCTCAGCCGACTGCTCTTTCTGCTGGCGCTGATTCTCGACCCAGATTTCAGGTTCCTTGACGTAGAACCGGATCCACACGACGACCAGAGCCGGAAGTACACCCAACCACAGCATTCCACGCCAACCGATATAGTCGAAGATGGTGGCGTACAACAGTGCTGAGACCAGGTACCCGATAGCCCAGGAGTTCTGGAGCACGGCGGACATGAGACCGCGGGACCGCCTGGGCCAGGTTTCCATCGCCAGAGCCGCGCCGGCCGGCCATTCGGCGCCCATGCCAATGCCGAGAAGAGTGCGGAAGAACAGCAGGAACAGAAAGGTCGGCGAGAACCCGGCGATGAAGTTACAGATCGAATACCAAAGGATGGAGATCATCAACGGCGCCCGGCGTCCCATCCGATCGGCCATCCAGCCGGACGCGACCGCTCCGACGAGACGCATCCATAAAGTCAACGTCCCGACCAGGGCCACCCATGTCAGCGGCGCGTCGAACTGCTTGGCAATGGGCACGATGAGAACGAGAAATACGGTGAAATCGAACGCATCCAGCGTCCAACCCAGCCATGCGGCCGTGTATGCGTACCATTGATCCTTGGTGGGCTCTTTCCACCAGGGTTGCGAATACGCGGTCTTGGTGAGATCAGACATGACTCATAGGCCTCCCGAACCTGATTGTTCTTAGTTGCGTATGAAGCCCTCGATTTCGTGGGTGGCCCAGTCGGTCGCCTGCTTGACCGTCTGACCGCTACGCAACTTCGCCCACATGGTCGGTATGATCGCGCGGTTATACATCTGCACCGCGATGTCCGGTGGTGCCGGGTATCCGACCAGGCTGGGTTTCGAACCATGCCAAGGACGGATCGGATAATTGTAAACGGTGCCTTTCGGTGGCTCTACTTCCTCCCAGATCTTGAAATCGGACATACTGAGCTGCGGGGGTAGATTGAATCCCTCGCTGGCTATCGCCCTAACCTCGATCTGCTCACGCTCCATCAGATGGCGCAGCAGGTCTTTCGCAGCGCTCTTGTTCTTGGCGAACTTCCAGATGCCGTAGAAGACGTAGTTATACGGGATAGATCGATCGACCGGTCCGGCAGGACATGGGAACGTCCAACAATCCTTCGCGACGTCGGGAGCGTCGCGCTTCGCCACCGCCCATGCGGACGGCGGATTGTAGATCAGCGCGCTCCTTCCGGATATCAACGCCCGGTTATTGGATGCGTCGTCATAGCTGACCGTGTCGGGCGGCAGATATTTTACAAGCTGCTGCCCATACTCCATCACCTGGCGCACTTTGTCAGAATTGGTTGTGATCTCGCCTTGCGCATTCACCAAATCGGCACCGTACGCACTAAATATAGCGCCGGTGTTGTTGACCGAGTCTCCGGTCGACCCGAGACCCATGCCGAAGGGAAACCCAGCTTTGTGGCACGTTTCAGCCGCCTTCAAGAAGGTGTCGTAGGTCCAGCTTTTGGCATGATCGGGTGCGGTGGGATGCGCCGGATACAACTCGGTGATGTCGATCCCCGCGTATTGTTTCAACATGCTGATCCGTGCGCAGCAGGTCAGGTTCGCGGTCGGATCGGTGCCCGGCACCACTTTCCAACTACCATCCGATTTCGCGAGATATTCGACGACCGGGTCATAGGTCCCATATTTGCCGACCAGGTAGTCGATGACGTCATCGACCGGCTCCAGGTGATCGGAGTAAGCGATCGAGTCCCACTGCAACAACGGGACAAAATCATGGCCCGCCTTCGCCTGTGCCTCGGCCGCAGCGTTCATGACCAGCTTGGGGCCTTGTGACGTGTAGTCGGCGTTGACCTCGACCTTGTTCTTAGCGGCCCAGTCCGCCACCTGCCTGCGCATCGCCTCAGTGCCTCCGGGGACCCAGTGGTCCCAGAGGCTGATACTCAACTTTCCGGCGGCGCCAGCGGTGCGGATGTGTACCAACGGCAGGGTAGTCGCAGCTGCCAATTGCATAGCACTGCGACGCGTCATCCGGCGCGTTTTTGACATGGACGCAACACTCCCTGTGCGGCAGCGATTGCATTCGCTGCCGTTGCCTTATTGTCGGGTCTTCACGGGCGATGCCCGCTTCGAAGCCGCCTGTGGCAGGCTGGTCCCGACGGCGGACCGACGGTCCACCACAAGAGTGCGATTTGCACTATCTGCAATAATGGCCGCGGAAGCCAGGAAAATTGTGAAAGATCGGATCGCGAAGCCTTCGAATGCCCTCGCGCGACCAGATATCCAGAGTGTTCGCTTAAAGTCGGGTTGCTCTCAGCCTATTCCGGACGAAGGCGATCAGAAATTGGCGGCTCACCTCGCGCGGAATCACGTCCGAACCAATCAGGTCGCATTCCTATACGGATCAAGGGCCAAGCCACGTCCCTTCGTTCCTTGCGACGGGGTGCGAGCAAAGACGCGAGTGCGGCCAACTCAGCTACTCGAGCCACACCAGAGGAACTGACGCACTCGTTGGAACGCACGCTTGACACCGGGCGGCCCTAAGATCCTGATCGGAGGCCGGACGCGCCGGCGCTCGGACGGGTCGTCGCAACCGTTCGTGCGCCATGCCGGATAGGCGAGGAAGAAGCCGGTCGGCGTAGACGACCTTGTCGAGAGCGGTCTTCTCCTCGGTGCCGTCCCCCTCCGCCGCCGCAGCACGATTTGCGCGCGTCAGACATGCTTTGGGGTGTGTTCCGCTCCGCCACAATTGCCGCCAGATGCTGACGATCGGTGGCGTTCACCTCGATTGCGATGCCGGTGCACATGCCGCAGCCTGCCATTCGCGCGCTCGTCGGGAATTCACATCGGATTCAATCGTCTGATTTCATCCACTGCTACGCCTGCGCCGGCCGTTCGGCGTATGAGGCGCTGTGCGCGGCTCGCAATGGCTTGAGCACCGTCAACGCCATAATCGCCGCAATGGCGTTCATAATTGCGCCGATTACGAACACCATGTGCCAGCCACCGCTTACGCTCATTAGCACATTGCCGAGCGGTATTAGCAATGATGCCGTGCCCTTCGCGGTGTAGAGCAGACCTGCGTTGGTGGTCGCATAACGTGTTCCATAGACGTCGGTGCAGGTCGATGGGAACAGGCTGTAAATTTCACCCCAGGCAAAGAACACCAGACCACTCAGGACAACGAACATGACTGGGTCATGCCCGAGTGCGCTGAGCGCCCAGATGCCGAGAGCCTCGATCCCGAATGCGACAAACATGGTGTTCTCGCGACCAATGTTGTCAGATACCCAACCGAAGAACGGCCGAGTCAGGCCGTTTAGGATGCGGTCGATCGACAACGCAAAGGTGAGCGCCGGTAAGGTGATGCCGATCAGGGTCACCGGCACCTTCGCTACTGCAAAGTCGTTGGCTATCAGTGCGAGTTGTGCGGTTGCCATGAGACCGCCAGCCCCGACCAGGACAAACATGACATACATTACCCAGAATACCGGCGACGCCACCATCTCCAGTGGCGTGAAGTCGCGCGTCGTCTGCATGAGGCGCTTCGAGGGTGGCGCCTCGCCTGCACGTGGCGGGCGTAATACGAATGACAGCATGATCACTATGAGGCCCTGCCCGAGGCCGAACCACAGGAAGGTGGCCTCATATCCGCTGGCGGAAATCATTTTCTGGATCGGAATGATGGTCAGCGCCGATCCCGCGCCAAAGCCAGCCGCGGTGAGGCCCGCGGCGAGGCCTCGCCGGTCGGGGAACCATTTCAGTGCGTGCCCGATGCACGTGCCGTACACCGCTCCTGCGCCAATGCCTCCGACAGCTGCCGCGATGTAGAGCAATGTCAGCGAATCTGCGGTCGAGTTAAGCGCCCAGGCAATTGCCACCAGCACGCCGCCGATCAGCACTACAATCCTTGGTCCGAAGTGGTCGACGAACCAGCCCTCAATCGGCACCAGCCATGTCTCGGTCACCACAAAGATGCTGAAGGCCACCTGAATCGCAGGGCGACCCCAATGGAACTTCTGGTCTATTGGGGTGACGAATAGCGTCCAGCCGTACTGCAGGTTGGCAATCATCACCATGCAGACGATGCCGGTCAGTAGCTGCAACCAGCGATGGACCGACGTGCCCGTAGAAGTTCGGTCTGACATAGGCACCTCCCAGAATAGTTGCCGCGCGGGCGGCTTAGTTCTTGCTAGGTGTCCGGCGCTCAGTTGCCGTCTGTACCTCGTCACGTGCGCGAATAGTTAGCGCACCCGGCCGCGCTTGGCAGTCAGGAAAGGGCGGAGGCAGTCGGGACCAGTTCACCTCGCCGCGTAC
Source organism: Acetobacteraceae bacterium (assembly GCA_024280945.1). GTDB lineage: Bacteria > Pseudomonadota > Alphaproteobacteria > Acetobacterales > Acetobacteraceae > JAMXLO01. The sequence continues at coordinate 662 of JAMXLO010000109.1, read as the reverse complement.
GCATTCACTCGCGTGTTCTCAGAATGCCCGATGAGGCGCCACGCGGACCACCTCTACGTTTGGCCATTGGTCGATGGCTGCGTCGCGTTCATCCAAGGCGCGGCAGCCCTTATCGATGAACCTTCGGCGGCTAGCGATCGCAAAACACCAGCCGCCTTTCTTGGCAAATCGCAAATCCGTGCTACGGTCCCGTCGCCGCGCTGACGGAATGCGGCAACCCTGACGTGTCACCTCACTTCGGGCGGTCTGCACGGCAGGGACCGCCCTCTTTCCTGCGGTATCAGGACGCTGAGAAGGCGGGCGCCAGCGCAGCGAGGGCCGGTCGCCCGAGTTATGTTGCGGGACCAATTGACCGTGCGGCGGCGAAAGCCCTATGCGCTGTAGGCGAAAGATGGGGCGGCTGGGAGTTGCGACCAATGAGGCACTCTATGGTGCCGCACGGCTGAACCGTCTCGATTCAACAGCGCCAAACAGGCGTCAGCGGTCGCCACCCGGTCGCGACTGCCCGCCTCCCTCAGCTGACTCCGCCGGAAATGACCGGACCGAACGGAACATAGCGCTCGCCATTGAAGCGCCGCATCTGCGCTTGCTTGATCAACTGGAACTCGGTGGGGCTGGAATTGAGTGTTATACCAGGGATCAGCATCGGCAGTTGGACGTCA
>JAMXLO010000108.1 GCA_024280945.1 Acetobacteraceae bacterium | reverse complement strand
TCGCCGTTCACCAGGATGGAGATGCGCACCAGCTCACCCGGCGCGTAGTTGTCCATCTGATAGTCGAAGCTGGCATAGCCGCGCGACACCGACTTCAGCCGGTCATAGAAGTCGAACACGACCTCGTTCAGCGGCAGCCGGTAGACCGCCATCGCACGGTTGCCGACATAGGTCAGGTCCACCTGCTCGCCGCGCCGCTCGTTGCAAAGTTGCAGGACGGCGCCGAGGTAGTCGTCAGGCACCATGATGGTGGCGCGGATCCAGGGTTCCTCGATGTGGTCGATCACGCTGCCGTCCGGCATGTCCACCGGATTGTGCAGTTCCTGCATCTCGCCGTTGGTGCGGTAGATGCGATAGACGACCGACGGCGCAGTCGCGATAAGGTCCAGATCGAATTCGCGTGTCAGGCGCTCCTGGATGATCTCCAGGTGCAGAAGCCCGAGAAAGCCACAGCGGAAACCGAAGCCCAACGCAGCCGAAGTCTCTGGCTCGTAGTGGAAGCTGGCGTCGTTCAACCGTAGCCGCGCAAGAGATTCGCGGAGCTTCTCGAAGTCATCGGCATCAACCGGATAAAGCCCGCACCACACCACGGGTACGGATGGCTTGAACCCGGGCAACGGTTCGGCGGCCGGCGTTCTATCATCGGTGATGGTGTCACCGACCGAGCAGTCAGCCACCGTCTTGATCGCCGCCGTGATGTAGCCGATCTCGCCTGGTCCCAGGTCGTCGACCGGGATCATCTTCGGGCTGAATACGCCGACCTGCTCAACCTGGTGCACCGCGCCGGTGGACATCATCCGGACCTTCTGGCCGCGCCTGATGCGTCCATCCTTGATGCGGATCAGGATCACCACTCCCAGATACTGATCGTACCAGCTGTCGACCAGTAGCGCCTTCAGCGGCGAGCCGGCATCACCTTTGGGCGGCGGCAGACGGTGGACCAGCGCCTCCAGCACGCCTTCGACGTTCAGGCCGGTCTTGGCGCTGATCTCCACCGCGTCGGACGCGTCCAGGCCGATAACATCCTCGATCTGCTGCTTCACCCGTTCGGGTTCGGCGGCCGGCAGGTCGATCTTGTTCAGTACCGGAACGATCTCGTGGTTGACCTCGATCGCCTGGTAGACGTTGGCCAGCGTCTGTGCCTCGACCCCCTGTGAGGCATCCACCACCAGCAGCGATCCTTCGCATGCGGCGAGGCTCCGGGACACCTCGTAGGAGAAGTCCACGTGGCCCGGAGTGTCCATCAGGTTCAGCTCATAGACCTGGCCGTTTTTTGCCTTGTAGGTCAGCCGTACGGTCTGTGCCTTGATGGTAATTCCGCGCTCGCGCTCGAGCTCCATGTTGTCCAGGACCTGCGGGGTCATCTCCCGGTCGCTGAGTGCTCCGGTGGTCTGGATTAGCCGGTCGGCCAGGGTCGACTTCCCGTGGTCGATATGCGCGATGATCGCGAAGTTCCGGATGTGATCGAGCGGGGTCATACCGGCGTTCAGATAGAGGCTTCGGTGGCCTGTGTCATCCAGTACCGGACCCGTTTATCACGGTGCGGTGACCCCCCACTGCCGGAATTTGGCCGCGACGTCCGGATCGATCCGCTCCGCTGCGGCGATGTCACGCCCGCCCTTCTCCTGGTCGGACAGCTTCAGGTAGGCTACGCCTCGGCCGTAAAGCGACGTGGCGGATCGCGGCCGCTGCTGCAGGGCGGCGTCGTAGTCGGCAATCGCCTGCTCAGGGCGGCCGAGCTTCAGGTAGACAAAGCCGCGGCTGTCCAGCGTCGTTACACCGTCCGGTCGGACCTTCAGCGACTCATCACAGTCCTCCAGGGCGCCGGTCAAAGAGCCCAGGATGGCCCGCGACCAGCAGCGATTGTTGAATGCGGCTCCATAAGTCGGCTCCAGGTCGATCGCGCGGCTGAAGTCGGCGACCGCACGCTCGTGCTGGTTCTGGCGTGACCACGCGTAGCCCCGGTTGTTGTAGGCAAGCGGATTGCGCGGATCGAGCCGGATCGACTGATCGAGATCGGCCATCGCGCGATCATACTGGCCATCGCGCGTATAAGCGTAACCTCGGTTGTTGAAGGCCATGGCAAGCTTGTCGCGCGGTTCACGTTTTGCGTCGATGACCTCGGAGCAGGCCTTGATAACGGTTTCGAGGCTGCTCGGGTCGTTGCACTGTTCCCACTGCTCCATCCCGGTCTGCGCATGGGCGCGGGCCGCCAGGGCAGCCACGAACAAGACAATGAGTGTTCCGCGCAACGCCTTCTCCCTGTTTGCTCGGTCAATCCCGGTTCGGTCGCGCAGCTTCGCGCTACATCCGTTTGCGGTGACCTAATTGACCTGGTCGATCCTCATGCGTCGCAAGATATCACGGCGCGATCGCCAGTTTCGACACATGATACAGCCTCTGGCCCGTATTGCCGAATCTGGCAGCCCACGCCCTTGGCTCCGTCAGCCGTGCGGCTGCTACTTGCCACCAGCAGCAAGTTTCGCGCGACAGCCGCACGCTTGCGGCACATTGGACGGTGATGCTTCCATAGCGGCGTCGATCGGGAAACGTCGAATGGACAAGTGGCTAGCGGCTGCCTTGCAGTACGTGCCGGACTGGCTCGCATTTCAGATGAGGCTCTCTGAACAGCCAGGTTGCATCATCGCCGTTACGCACCGTGACCAGATAGTCTTGGAACAAGCGTTCGGCTCCGCTGACCTGAGTAAGAACGAGAAGCTGACGCCGCGTCATCGCTTCCGCATTGCCTCACACTCCAAGAGCTTCACCGCTGCTGGTGTCATGAAGTTGCGTGAGCGTGGCCGCATCAAACTGGATGACCCTGCGGGCCAATATGTGACAGGACTGCATCGCCAGATCGCAGCGGCGACCATTGGTCAGGTTCTGTCACACAGCGCCGGCATTACGCGCGATGGCCACGATGCGGGTTATTTTTCCGACCGTCGCCCGTTTCCCGTGGACGCCGAATTGCGGCGCGATCTGAAACTTGCGCCAGTCATCGAGGTGAATACTCGGTTCAAATACTCCAACCACGGGTTCGGGCTGTTGGGGCTATTGATAGAGGCGGTCACCGGCGAGCCGTATCGCAAATGGATCCAGCGCGAGATCGTCCATGCAGCCGGATTGACCGAGACCGAGCCGGACATGCCGATCCGAGGCCGTGTGCCTTTCGCGAAGGGTCACAGCACCAAGGTTCAGCTTGGACGACGTATGGTCATCCCTGGCGACAATCCGCTGAACGCGCTCGCACCTGCTGGCGGCTTCGTCAGCACCGCGAAGGATGTGGCGCGCTACTTCGCGCAATTGTCACCCGGCGCACAACAAAGCATCCTGTCCGTCGCCAGCCGGCGCGAGATGGTTCGTCGCCACTGGCGCAACCCGCATTCCAGCCTCGAAGGCTATTATGGTCTTGGCACCATCAGCGGCACATTCCATGGCTGGGACTGGTTCGGCCACTCCGGCGGGCTGCATGGATACATCTCGCGCACCTGCGTGCTGCCCCGCCAGGAGCTTACCATCGTACTGTTCACCAACGCGACCGATGGTTGGGCAGGCTACTGGCTAGATGGGGTGATGCACATTCTGCGCGCCTTTGCCGCACGCGGCGCCCCGAGTCGGCGTGTGCGCGACTGGACCGGAAGATGGTGGAGCACCTGGGGCGCAATCGACCTCGTGCCGATGGGCGAAATTGTCCTCGGAGCCAATCCGCACACGGTCAATCCTTTTGCTGATGCCACCGAGCTGCAGGTCACAGGTCGCGACAACGCGAAGATGGCGCAGGCAGGTGGCTACCAAAGCCACGGCGAGACAGTGCGCCGCATCCGTGGCAAGTCCGGCTCGGTGGAGCAGCTCTGGTGGGCGGCGAACAGGCTGCTCCCTGAACGGCGTCTCGCCGCGGAAATGGTGCGTCGCTACAAAAGTCAATACACCTCGGCGTAGCGGTTGCACAGCTCGTTCACCGCCCACTCGGCGACGTGCTGCACCTCGGAGCGCTTGTGGCGCAGATAGGCTTCCAGGAAGACCGGGCCGAACCACGCCGCGACGGCCTTGCTTGCCGCCATCATGTCGAGCGCCTGGCCCAGCGAATGCGGCAGTTCCTCGGCACCGTCGGCCGAGGGCGGCAGTCCGAGCTTGCGCTGCAGGCCATCGGCGCCGGCGAAAATGACGGCGCCCAGCGCCAGATACGGACTGGCTGCCGCATCGCAGACGCGAAACTCGATGTTGAACTGTCGCGCCACGTCGGCGGAATCGTCGGGCGCGAAAGTGGGGCAGACGCGCAATGCTGCCCCGCGGTCCTGCTGCACGATGTCGATCAGCGTCGGTGCCCAGCGATTCGGCGTCAGGCGAAGATACGAGACCGGTGAAGGCGCGGTGATGGCGCAAATAGCCGGCAGGTGATGCAGAACGCCGGCACAGAAATGCTGCGCCGTCATGCTGAGACCCATCCGTCCTGCCGCGTCGTGGGTGATCGGTTCACCAGACGCATCCTGCAGACTCATGTGGATGTGCACGCCATTACCGACACCGGACGCCTCGGGCATCGGCGAAAAGCAGGCGCGAAAACCGTGCCGGTGCGCCGCGGCACGTGCCATCTCGCGCGTGATCACCGCCTGGTCGGCCGCGACCAGAGCATCCGCAGGAGCCACCGTCACTTCGAATTGCCGGGTACCGTACTCGGCCAGGAATGAATCGGGCCGCATGCCGGCCGCACGCAGGGCCGCGACGAAGCTCTCGCCGAAGGTGCCCTGGCGACGGAACGCATTCAGGCTATAGGCGTCGCCATCGCGGTGCTGATTGCCGGTATAGACAAACTCCTGCTCGAACGCCGCGACCAACCGAACGCCGCCTGCGGCACGCAACACAGCGATGGCGCGGCGGAGGAACTCGCGCGGACAGCACTCCCATGCGGTGCTGTCGGTATTGCGAATATCACCCAGGAAGAAGTGCTCCGGTGCCGATCCATCCTCGAAGTCCACGCGGACCTCAACCGTCGGGTCCGGAACAATCATTAGGTCGCCGGCGGTGCCGAAGGGCGTATCGAGGATCGGTCCGAACGCCGTCTGCATCAGGTTGGAATGTGTCCACCCGATGCCCTTGCGACGGCGGGCGTCGATCTCGCGTGCAGGAAAGCCCTTTCCACGCACATGCCCGGCGATGTCGCATGTGCCAACAAAGACCAGCTCCTCGCGCAGCATGCCCACCCTCCAATGTCACTCACGCCAAACGTAGCGCGACGCCCGCACAGGTGAGAACCGCACAGTGTGGCACGCGACGGTGCCAACGGCACTCAGCGCAGCGTGGCGCCGGTCGCCTTGGCCACGGCTGCCACCACCTTTTGTGACGCAGCGTCGATTTCGGCCTCGGTCAGCGACCGTTCGCGGGGTTGAAACACAACTTCGATCGCCATCGACTTCTTGCCCGGCGGTAGCCGATCGCCCTGATAGACGTCGAACAGTGTCACGCTGGTGATCAGGTTACGGTCTGCTCCCCGGGCGGCGCGCATCAGCGCGTCGGCGGTGACGTCGCTATCGACCAGAAAGGCGAAGTCGCGGCGGAGCGGCTGGAAGGGCGCGAGGTCGGGCGCTGCTTTCCGCCGCCGCTTTGGCTCGGCGATGACGTCCAGATCGAGCTGGAAGGCGGCGACCGGCCCGATCAGATCAAGTGCCTTGAGCACTCGGGGATGCAGTTCGCCGAAGCTGCCGAGTATCGTTTTCGGCCCGTGTCGCACCGTTGCCGAACGGCCCGGGTGATAGAAGGCAGGCGCATCCTGCGTCAGCACCAGCGCATCGAGCGGGACGCCCACGGCGATCATCGCTGCCCACAAATCGTCCTTGGCGTCCATTGCATCAATCGATCGGGACGGCGTCAGCCAGTTGCGCGGCGTCGTGCCTGAGCGCAGTCCCGCCGCAATCCAGTTCTGGCGTTCGCCGGCATCGACAGTGAAGCCGGGACCGACCTCGAACAGAGCTGCGTCGGGATAACCGCGTGCCGCATTGCGCTGCGCGGCGAGCGCCAGGGTCGCGATGGGTGTCGGGCGGAGTTGGTCAAGGTCGGCTGCAATGGGGTTGGTGAGGCGCAAAGCGTCTGGGGCGTCGCCGAACAGTGCCGCGATATTCTGCGGCATGAAGCTGAAGGTGACGCATTCGGCCATGCCCTGGGCGGCGAGGGTGCGGCGCACCAGCTCCTTGCGCGCCTGTTTCGCGGTGAGTGTGGGAAGTGGCACGGGCGAGGTGCGCGGCAGCGACACAGACGGCACGGCATCCAAGCCACGCAGCCGCAGCACCTCCTCGACGAGGTCGGCTTCGGGTTCTATCGCAGCACAGCCTTCGGCCGCCTTGGCGGCCACAGCGGGATCGAGTGTCTCCGCCTGAGCTAGCTCGATCTTTGCCGCGACGTCGTTGCGCCACGAGGGTACGGCGACCGTGACGCTTGCCGGATCGCGGTGCTGCACGCCAAAGCCGAGGCGCTCCAGCGACGCAATCGCCTCCTCGCTGGGAATGTCGGAACCGCCAAGCCCGGCGATGCGTTCGAAGTGGAGCGTGGCGGAGCGCTGCCACGCGGGCGGTGCGCCTGCTTCGGTGACCTCTCCTGGTTCCCCGCCGCAAAGCTCCAGCACCATGGCAGTCGCGGCCTCGAGCGCGTCCGTCATCAGCGCCGGGTCGATCCCGCGCTCGAAGCGCTGGCGTGCGTCAGAGACAATGGCGTGACGGCGACCGGTCAGCGCGACGCGGATGGGGTCGAACAGCGCGCACTCGATGAACGCGGCGGTGGTGCGGTCATCGCAGCCTGTGGTCTCCCCGCCCATTACGCCTGCCATCGACTGCGCGCCTGCGGCATCGGCAATGGCGCAGTCTTCTTGCATGACCGTGTAGTCGCGCCCGTTCAGAGCCCGGAAGGTTTCGTTTCGGCCAGGGCGGAGCGTCAGAACATCACCCGAGAGCTTGGATACGTCGAACACATGCAGCGGACGTCCAAGGTCGATGGTGAAGAAGTTGGTGATGTCCACCAGCGTGTTGATCGGCCGCAGACCGACCGAGATCAGTCGATCCTGCAGCCATTGCGGACTGGGATCGTTGCGCAGGTTACGGACGGTGCGGCCGAGGATCCAAGGGCAGTACTCGGGGTAATCGATCTGCCAGCGAGGGCCGCCTTCGAAGCTGGGAGCAATCCTTGCCGGTGCCCACGGTTTCAACATACCAATCCCAGCCGCAGCGAGATCGCGAGCGATGCCGCGGACCGCGAAGCAGTCGCCGCGGTTGGGCGTGACGCTGACATCGATCAGTGGATCGTTCAGGCCTGCCCAAGCCGCGTAACTGGTGCCGATCGGTGCGTCTTCAGGTAGGTCGACGATGCCGGCATGCTCATCGCTGATGCCGAGTTCGCGTTCTGACAGCAGCATGCCGGCACTGCGGACTCCGCGGATCTCGCCGACCTTCAGGGTGATGCCGGTCCCGGGGATGAAGCTGCCGGGAGGCGCAAACACGCCTTTCATACCGGTGCGCGCGTTCGGTGCTCCGCAGACGACGGTAGCGGTGCCATCACCGGTATCCAGGGTGCAGACGCGGAGGCGATCGGCGTTCGGATGCTGCACGGCCTCGATCACACGGGCGATCCGGAACGGCGCGAGGGCTGCGCCGCGATCCTCGACGTCCTCCACCTCCAGGCCGATGCGAGTCAGCGTGCCTGTGATCTGCTGGAGCGTGGCATCGGTGTCGAGATGCGTCTTCAGCCAGGACAGGGTGAATTTCATCGACGCGCCTCCCCCCTCCGCTTGCGGGAGGAGGGGAGGGGGCGCCGGTCATGTCCCTTGCCCCCCTCCGCCCATCTGGCAAGGGGAGGGGGGGCTTGTTTGCAGCCCTCGAGCATCCTCACGCGCCCTCGTGCAGCATGGTGGGTGCGAGTGACGAAAAACCGTAATGGCGCAGCCAGCGTATGTCGGACTCGAAGAACGGACGCAGATCGGTCATGCCGTGCTTCAGCATGGCAATCCGTTCGACGCCCATGCCCCAGGCGAAGCCCTGCCAGTCGCGCGGATCGATGCCACAATTGGCAAGCACGCGCGGGTGCACCATCCCGGAGCCCAGGATCTCCAACCAGTCGCCGCCGCCATCTGGTCCACTGGGGCCGAGTTCGCCGGTACGTCGGTTCCAGCCGATGTCCACTTCCATCGAAGGCTCGGTGAAGGGGAAGTAGCTGGAGCGGAAGCGCACCGGCAGGTCTGCGATGCCGAAAAAGCCGCGCAGGAAGTCGATCAGCGTTCCCTTCAGGTGGCCGAGATGCAGGTCGCGATCCAGCACCAGGCCTTCGCACTGATGAAACATCGGCGAGTGCGTCGCGTCGTGGTCAGCGCGGTAGGTGCGACCGACGACGATGACGCGGATCGGTGGCTGGCGCGCGAGCATCGTGCGAATCTGCACCGGCGAGGTCTGGGTGCGCAGCACCGGTGGTGGCAGGTTGCCCTGCGCAGGAAGGTAGAATGTGTCGTGATCGGCGCGCGCAGGATGGTGCGCCGGGATATTGAGCGCTGAAAAATTCATCCAATCGGATTCTATGTCAGGGCCTTCGGCGATTTCGCAGCCCATGGCGCCGAAGATGGCGGCGATCTCCTCCATGGTCCGGCTGATCGGATGGATGCTGCCGGTTTCGCGCGGACGCGGCGGCAGGGTCGGATCGAGCCGCTCCGCCGCCAGGCGGGCGTCGAGCTCTTCCTCCTCCAGCTCAAGACGGCGGGCTTCTATTCGAGCAGTGAGGGAATCCCTGAGCCGGTTCAGCGCGGCGCCGCGTTCACGGCGCTGCTCGGGCGGCGCTTTTCCCAGGTCACGGAGGAGCGCCGTGAGGCGGCCGCTGCGGCCCAACGTGGCAACGCGGACGGCATCCCACGCGCGCAAGTCAGTCGCGGCGGCAAGTGCAGCCTCGGTTTCGTGCTGAAGGGCTGAGAGGTCGTCGGTCATGGCGTGAATCCGGGTCCCCGGCTCCTGGCCGGGATGACGATCAAAGCGCGGCCTGTACCTTTCTGACGATCTCTGCAAAAGCAGCGGCATCGTCATAGGCGATGGCGGCGAGCATCTTCCGGTCGATCTCGATGTTGGCCTTCTTCAGTCCATCGATGAAACGGCTGTAGGTCAGGCCATGCTCGCGCACAGCGGCGTTGATGCGCTGAATCCAAAGTCCGCGGAAGTCACGCTTCTTGTTGCGCCGGTCGCGGTAAGCGTATTGCAGCGATTTCTCCAGCCGCTCTTTCGCCGCCCGGTATGTGGTGGAGCTACGCCCACGAAAGCCCTTGGACTGTTCGAGGATCTTTTTGTGCCGCGCGTGGGTCGTCGTGCCGCGCTTGACGCGTGCCATCGGCCTGCTCCTCTCAATCCAACCCGTAGGGTGCCCAGCTCTTCACAGTGCGGGCGTCCATAGGCGTAAGGACCTGCATGCGCCGGTTCGTGCGCTTGGCCTTCGTCGTGCGCGCAGAGAGGTTGTGGCGCTTCATGCCAGGGCCAGCCTTCACCTTGCCCGTGGCAGTGATCTTGAAGCGCTTCTTGACCGATGACTTGGTCTTCACCTTGGGCATTTCGGTCTCCTTTTGACTGAGCCCGCCGAATTAGCAGGCGATCACGGCCGGGCATGCCCATTTCAGGCCCGGGCGCGCGATAAGGGGCGGGTGTGTAGCGGAGCCAGGGGGGGCGGGCAAGGGCAGAAGGCTTGAACCTGCTACCTCACGGTCTCGATGACCAACGCGCACAGGTCGGTCTCGAATACTCCTCGGCCGAATTGCTCGGCGATCGCGGCGGCGGCAGCTGCTGTTGCTGCATCCAGGTCTGCCGGGTCCATTGCTTCGATTTCAGCACGCATTGGCGTGCCCTGACAGAGCCCGGTAGCGAGAGCCATTGGAGAAGCGGCCCGCCCCTTGAGAGCAACCGTCTCTATCCGACAGTCGGCGAAGCCGCCCGCGGCCAGATCGGACCTGATAATGGCCGGGTCGCAGTAACCGTGGGGTGTCCGCTCGAGGAACCAGGGGCCATGGTCCGGGTAGCGATGGGACAGCCCCCCTAGCGCCGCGACAACGACGGGGTTGTCGGCCACTCTCCCCCAGACATTGAATAGAAATCGGCCTCCCGGTTTCAGCACGCGGTGCACCTCGCGAAAGGCGGCGGGGCGATCGGGAAAGAACATGGCGCCGAACTGGCAAACGAGTGCATCGAAGGACGCGTTATCGAATGGGAGCTGCGAGGCATCCGCCTGGCGGAACTGAACACGCGCGAGCGCCGGTTTGGTGGCGGCGTGGTCGAGCATGGGTTGATTAAGATCCGTGGCAACAATGGTCACGCCGGGCAGCGCCTGGGCCAATGCCTCCGTCACAATACCGGTACCGGCGGCCGTTTCGAGCAGCGTTCCTGTCCGCAGGGATGTCAGTCGAGCGGCGAGGTCGTTTGCATAGGGGACCATCAGTGTCGGCCCGATATGCTGGTCATAGAGGTGCGGAATGGATCCGCTGAACACGGTATCCTGCTGCGCCATTTGTTCCCCTTGAGTTCAAGTGACCGCACCGCCGCTGGCCGCGCATGACAGGCCGATAGCGGGCGGCGCGGTCCGCTGATCCGTTACCGGGCAGGCTTGTAGGCATTCGCGACGGTTGCGGCCTTCTGCATTGCGGCCACACCTTCGGCGCCGCTCATCAACACAGTGGTGGTGGCGGACTTTACCGCGCCGCCGGCCGCAACAGCGAGTGCGACAGCAGCCATGCTCTCGGCATTGGGCATCTCTGCGATGATCATCAGGTCGTACTCGCCGAAGCAGTACCACGCGCCGAGACATTTTCCGCCGGCGGCCTCGCAGATGGCGCGGCCAACCGTCTCCGCACGGTTCTGCGGATTCTTGAGCTGTGCGGCCCACGACTCGGGCGTGTAGGCAGCTTGATACATGTAAAGCGGCATCGTTTCCTCTCCTGTTGTGGACGAACGTCGGAACTTTCGTCGCGGGCTTGCTTGGTTGATGGTCTGACGCCACCGGTGCCCGCGACCGGAGCATGCGCGGCAGGGGTGCCGCGGGTCAAACGTATCGTGAAGATGCAACAGCTCAGCGAGATGGCACGCCCACCGAGGAAACCGAGGGACCTTGCCAACCCATCAGCAACACTATATCTATGCGCACGAATCAATCTTCCGCAGTGTTACGGAGGGTGGCCCTAACCGGCCGCCTTTTTTGTTTTGGATCCACTGGAGTCGCGTCTGGCCGCGATCGTCACCCCCACGCTTGAAGCCATGGGCTATGAGCTGGTCCGCGTCGCTGTGCTGGGACGCGACCGGCCGACTGTGCAGGTCATGGCTGACAGAGCCGATGGGGGCCAAATCACCGTCGCGGACTGTGAGACCATCAGCCACGCCCTCGGCGCCGTGCTCGATGTGGAGGATCCGATCCCCGGCGCGTGGTCGCTCGAGGTCAGTTCGGCGGGCATCGATCGGCCGCTCACCCGGCCGAAAGACTGGAACCGCTTTGCTGGTCACCTTGCGCGCGCGGAAACACTGGCGCCGATCGACGGCCGCAAGCGGTTCTCCGGCGTCGTGCTGGGCGCCGACGATACCGCGGCGCGAATGCGGCTCGACGACGGCAGGGAAATCGTGCTGCCGCTCACTGGGCTTCGACGTGCCAAACTGGTACTGACCGACGCGTTGATTGAAGCTACCACAACCCCAACCCGAACCAACTAGAAGCAAGAGGCAAGAATGGACACTGCCATTGCCCGCCCCGAACTGCTCCTCGTTGCCGACGCAGTCGCGCGCGAGAAGAGCATCGACCGCGAGGAGGTCCTGGAAGCGATGGAGCAGGCCATCCAGAAGGCCGGCCGCGCCAAATACGGGCACGAAAAGGACATCCGGGCCACGATCGACCGCAAGACGGGCGATGTGCGCCTTTCCCGCTGGACGGAAATCGTCGATGCCGTGGAGAACGAGGAGACGCAGATCCCGGTCACGATCGCCAAGAAGTTCAAGCCCGATGCGGCCATTGGACAATACATCGTCGACCCGCTGCCGCCGATCGATTTCGGGCGCATCGCCGCGCAGACCGCCAAGCAGGTGATCGTGCAGCGGGTGCGCGAGTACGAGCGCAAGCGTCAATTTGAGGAGTTCAAGGACCGCGTCGGCGAAATCGTCAATGGCGTGGTGAAGCGCACCGAGTACGGCAACCTCATGGTGGAGCTTGGCCGCGCCGAAGCGCTGCTGCGGCGCGATGAGTTGATCCCGCGTGAGAGCTTCCGCAACGGTGACCGGGTGCGCGCCTACATCTACGACGTGCGCGAAGAACCGCGCGGGCCGCAGATCTTTCTGTCGCGCACGCACCCTGGCTTCCTTGCCAAGTTGTTCGCGCAGGAAGTGCCGGAAATTTATGACGGTATCATCGAGATCAAGGCGGTGGCGCGCGATCCGGGAAGCCGCGCGAAGATGGCGGTCATAAGCCGTGATTCATCGATCGATCCGGTGGGTGCCTGCGTTGGCATGCGAGGTTCACGCGTGCAGGCGGTTGTGCAGGAGTTGCAAGGCGAAAAGATCGACATCATCCCATGGTCGCCGCAGGCGGCGACCTTCGTGGTCAACGCGCTGGCGCCGGCGGAAGTCACCAAGGTGGTGATGGACGAGGAAGCCGGCCGCGTCGAAGTGGTCGTGCCGGATGAACAGCTTTCGCTGGCGATCGGCCGGCGTGGGCAGAACGTGCGGCTGGCGAGTCAGCTGACACGATGGGACATCGATATCTTGACTGAGGCGGAAGAGAGCGAGCGGCGACAGGAAGAGTTCCGTCGGCGCAGCAGTCTGTTCGTTGAGGCGCTGGACGTGGACGATGTGATCGCGGGACTGCTGGTCACCGAAGGCTTCACCTCGGTGGAGGAACTTGCATTCACACCGCTCGAGGAAGTGGCAGCGATCGAGGGTTTCGACGAGAACGTAGCCGCGGAGCTTGTTCGCCGGGCCGAAGCGTTCATTGCCCGACGCGACAACGAACTGAACGACAGGCGCGTTGAACTCGGCGTGACGGACGATGTCGCGGCAATAGAGGTGTTGACGCCGGCGATGCTGGTCGCACTCGGCGAGAAAGACGTGAAGACGCTGGACGACCTTGCGGATCTTGCCTCCGACGAGTTGATCGAGATCGTCGGCGCCGAGAACATGGACGAGGAGACGGCCAACAACGTGATCATGGCGGCACGCGCGCACTGGTTCGAGGACTCCGGATCAGTGTCCGGCGCGGAGGCGTCACAGGAGGCGCAACACGGCTGAGGCAATCGCCGACACCGCTGACGATGCCGCAGAGACCGGCCCCCTTCGCCGGTGCATCGTCACGCGTGAACGGATGCCGAAGGAACGAATGATCCGTTTCGTCGTGGGGCCCGACGGGGCGGTGGTGCCAGATCTCACGGCAACGCTCCCCGGCCGGGGAATTTGGTTGAGCGCGAGTGGGGATGTGATAGAACGCGCGCGCGCCCAGGGAGGACTGGGGCGAGCATTCGCCAGGGCCGCACGCGGTCCTGTCCATGTACCCTCCGACCTTCCTGCCGTGCTTGAGGCGGCATTGGTACGGCGGATCAGCGAGTTGCTGGGGCTTGCGCGGCGTGCCGGCCAGGCGGTCGCAGGGTTCGACAAGGCGCGCGAGTGGCTGCGGACGGGTCGGGGCAAACTGATCCTGCAGGCCTCGGATGGGAGCGCGGACGAACGCGCGCGATTTCTGTCCGGTGCCAGTGAGGGAATCAGCGTTTTTGCTCCGTTGCCAGCAGCGACGCTTGGCCAGGTGTTCGGTCGTGACCATGTGGTGCACGTCGCGATCGCGCCGGGGCGGCTAAGCGAGCGGCTCGGCACGGAGGCTTGGCGGCTCGAGGGGTTGCGGCGGAACGCCGCCGGCGGCAAGACCGGATACTTGCGAACAGATGCGGACGGGGCCAACGGATAGGTAATGAGCGAAACGAACAACGATCAGGAAACCAGCAAGGGCCGGCTTTCGTTACGGCCGGCGGGTCGGCTGGAGCTAGGCCGCACCGTCGACGCCGGTTCTGTGCGGCAGAGCTTCAGCCACGGCCGCTCCAAGGTGGTACAGGTCGAGGTGCGCAAGAAGCGCGCCCCCGTCGGCACCCCTGGAGCCGCGGGTGGTAGTGGAGGCACTCCGGCCACCGCTACGCCAACCACCGCCCGGGGCGGCACTCCGGCACCGGCAGACCGCCAAGCGCAGACCGGGGGTGCTCCACGGTCGCTGACAGCCACGGAACAAGCAGCGCGGCAGCGTGCTCTGGTTGAGCAGAAGCGCGAGGACGCCAGGCGCGAGGCCGAGCGACGGGAGCAGGAAAAGATATCGATCCTATCGGCGGCGGAAGAGGCGCGCCGCCGGGAGGAAGAGGCACGCAAGGCCGCGGAAGAAGAAGCCCGCCTTGCGGCCGAGGAGGCCGCGCGCCAGCAAGCCGAGGATGCGGCGCGAAGCGCGGCGGAAGCGGCCATGGCGGCTCAGGCCGCAACCGTGGCGAAAGGGGCCGACGAGGAGCGGCGGCGCCAGGCTCCGGCTCCAACGCCGGCGCCGGCAACCCCGGCGAGCCCGACGGAAACCTTGCGCCTTCGACCAGGCGCGCGGACTGCGGACGAGGAGGAAGAGGCTCGGCCGGTTCGTCGTCCAGGGATCGTCGCACCTCGCAAGCCGCAGCCGGTGGTGGCCAAGAAGGGCCCCGATGCGGGTCGCCGCGCCGGCCGTATCGACGTGCAGGCGGCCATCGAGGGCGAGGACGAGCGGGTCCGCTCCCTCGCCTCCGTGCGGCGCCAGCGGGAACGCGAACGGCGGCAGGCCGAACTGGAGCGGCTGCGCTCCGACCAAGTCAAGGTGGTGCGCGATGTCGTGCTGCCGGACAGCATCACCGTGCAGGAGCTCGCCAACCGCATGGCGGCGCGCGCGGGTGAAGTGATCAAAACGCTGATGAAACTCGGCGTCATGGCGACGATCACCCAAACGCTCGACGCCGATACCGCGGAACTGGTGGTTCAGGAATTCGGCCACCGGGCGCGGCGTGTTTCGGAGTCTGACGTTGAGATCGGTCTCGAGGGCGGAGCCGACACCGAGGCAGAGCTGAAGTCACGGCCGCCGGTTGTGACGGTGATGGGACATGTGGACCACGGCAAGACGTCGCTGTTGGACGCGTTGCGCTCGACCGATGTCGCGGCCGGCGAGGCAGGTGGCATCACGCAGCATATCGGCGCCTATCAGGTCGAAATGCCGACGGGCGAGAAGATCACGTTCATCGATACGCCCGGTCACGAGGCGTTCACTGCGATGCGGGCACGAGGCGCATCGGTGACCGACATCGTTGTGCTTGTGGTCGCCGCAGATGATGGCGTGATGCCGCAGACCATCGAGGCGATCCGGCACGCCAAGGCTGCCGGGGCGCCGTTGATCGTTGCGATCAACAAGATGGATCGTCCGGACGCAAACCCGGACCGCGTGCGGCAGGAGTTGCTCAGCCACGAGATCGTGGTCGAGGAAATGGGCGGCGAGACGCAAGACGTTGAAGTGTCCGCCACTCAGAAGATGGGTTTGGACCGGCTCACCGAGGCGATCTCGCTGCAAGCGGAAATCCTCGATCTGAAGGCGAATCCCGATCGCACTGCAGAAGGGACGGTGATCGAAAGCCGATTGGACCGCGGTCGTGGTCCAGTGGCGACTGTGCTGGTGCAGAAGGGCACGCTGAAGCAAGGCGACATCGTCGTGGCCGGTGCCGAATGGGGACGCGTACGCGCGATGCTCGACGACAAGGGCCGTGCTTTGTCGGCGGCGGGACCGTCGATGCCGGTCGAAATTCTTGGCCTGGCGGGTGTGCCATCTGCTGGTGAACCGTTCGTGGTGGTCGAGAACGAAGGCCGGGCGCGTGAGATCACGGAGTTCCGCACCCGACGGGCACGGGAGAAGGCGGCCGCGGCGAGTGGTGGTGCTCGCGGGACGCTCGACCAGATGCTTGCCCGCATCCAGGCTGGCGAGCAGAAGGAAGTCGCCGTGCTGATCAAGGCCGACGTGCAGGGCAGCGCGGAGGCGATCCAGGCTACCGTGCTGAAGCTGGCGCATGAGGAGGTGAAAGTCCGCGTGCTGCACGCCGCGGTCGGCCAGATTACCGAGAGCGATATCCAGCTGGCCAAGGCGTCCGATGCATATGTGCTGGCGTTCAACGTCCGCGCCACGTCGCAGGCGCGTGACCTGGCGCAGCGCGAAGGGGTCGATATCCGCTACTACTCGATCATTTACGAGGTGGCGGACGACATCGAGAAACTGGTGCAGGGCAAGGTCGCGCCGAAGGAGCGCGAGCGGTTCCTTGGCTACGCCGAGGTGCGAAAGGTGTTCAACATCACGCGTATCGGCAGGGTTGCGGGCTGCATGGTGACCGATGGACTGGTGAAGCGCGGTGCTGGCGTGCGCGTGTTGCGCGACAACGTGGTGATCCATAACGGCGAGCTGTCGCAGTTGAAGCGCTTCAAGGACGATGTGCGCGAGGTGGCGCGCGGCTATGAGTGTGGCCTGTCGTTCGCCAACTTCCACGACCTGCAAGAAGGCGACGTGGTCGAGTGCTTCGAGACGGAGATGGTACCGGCTTGAGAAAGCCCGCGACCGGACCGTCACAACGGCAATTGCGCGTGGCGGAGGAAGTCCGCCATGTGCTTGCCGGGCTGTTCGAACGGCGCGATTTTCGCGATCCGGAGTTGGCCGACGCTGAGATCACGGTAACCGAGGTGCGGGTCGGGCCCGACCTCAAGCACGCGATCGCTTACGTGTCGCGTCTCGGGCGCTCGGATGTGGATGCTTTGCTGCCGGCGCTGCGGCGCGCGACGCCGTTCCTGCGCGGACAGGTTGCGCATGCGCTCCGGCTGAAATTCGCGCCGGAGCTGACATTCCAACCAGACCACGCCCTGGATTACGCCGCGAATATCGACCGGCTGCTGCACACTCCGGAGGTTGCGCGGGATTTGGAGCAGGACGGGTAGGCGCTCTGTCCAAAGCTTGCAGATGACCTCGTAGGGTGTGAGGCTTTTGGCAGCCGTCGGGTTTCGATAGCCGAGCAGCCGGGACAGCGTCCACGGAACCTCGCCGAAGGGGGAGCGAGCAATGGGTGCGCGCAAGCGTATCGTCGTGTGATGGGGGTGACGGTCGCGGCGCCGACACTGACCTGGCTTCGCGCGGCCACCCCTCCGCTGCTCTATGGGGTTCGCCTCTGGGCTGCGGTGTGTCTGGCGCTGTTCCTGGCGTTCTGGCTGGAGCTCGAGAACCCGTCTTGGGCCGGAACATCGGCCGCTATCGTGTGCCAACCAGTGCTCGGTGCATCGCTGCGCAAAGGCTGGTTTCGCCTGATTGGTACCCTCGTCGGCGCCATTGCGGCGGTTGTGCTGAGTGCTTGTTTCCCGCAGAGCCGGTCTGGATTCCTGCTCGGTCTCGCGCTCTGGGGCGCGGCCTGCGCTTTGACCTCGACGTTGTTGCGCAACTTCGCTGCCTACGCCGCCGCGCTGGCCGGGTTTACCGCAGCGATCATCGTTGGCGATGAACTCGGTGCGGTTGGTGGCCCCAACGGCGATGCCTTCCAGCTTGCCGTCGCCCGCACCAGCGAAATCTGCATCGGGATTGTGTGCGCCGGCGGGGTGTTGGCCACGACCGACCTCGGCAGCACGCGGCGGCGGCTCGCGACGTTGTTCGCTGGATTATCGGCTGAAATCGCGAGTGGTCTTGGCCGCGCGGTGCAGCAGCTGCCAGCATCGTTGCAGGAGGAGGCACGCACGCAACGCAGGCGCCTCGCACTTCGCCTTGCGGGCCTTGGTACGGTGATCGATCAGGCGGCTGGTGAAATCTCGAACCTGCCGTTTCGATCCCGCGCAATACAGGCCGCCGCAGACAGTCTTTTTGACGCGATCGTCGCCTGGCGCCTGGTTGCGACGCATCTCGAATATTCGCCCGTCGCAACCGCTGGGGTGTCTCGGATCTGGGACTCCTTGTCGATCGATCTGGTCGCTCCCGGCGTGATCCGAGATCCGGCCCTCTGGCAAAACAACGCCTTTGCGCTGCGCGCGGCGCTGCACACAGCGCTACGCCGACTGATAGTATGGCCGACAGAGTCGCCGTCAGTGCGGCTCGTCTACGACAGCATGGCTGAGGGTCTGCTTGCGCTTCGTCGCGCCGCGACCGGTGTGTTGCTGATCGATCAGCCTGGACTGGTGGGCATGCCACGACACGCACGTCTGCGGGTGCCCGACTACTTACCCCTGTTGATCAACGCGACGCGCGCGTTTCTAACGATTGGCGCAGCCTCACTGATATGGATCTGGACCGCGTGGCCGAGTGGCACGACGTTCATCACTTTCGCAACGATCGGGATCACGCTCTTCACGCCCCAGGAGGATGCTGCATACGCGATGGCGAGGACCTTCACCGCAGGGTCGGTGTTGACGGTCATTCTGGCCGCGGTCATCGAATTCGCGCTGCTGCCGCAAGTGACAAGCTTTGGAGGCTTCTGCATTGCTCTGGGTCTGGTGCTGGTGCCAGCCGGGGCACTGGCGGCCCAGCCTTGGCAGCAAGGCGTATTTTTTGCGATGCAGGCAAACTTTATCCCGCTGCTCAGCCCGTCGAACCCAAACGTCTATGATCCGCCGCGTTACTACAATTCCGCGATGGCGATCCTCGGCGGAATTGTCTTCGCCATGCTGGCCATGCGGCTGCTGCCGCCGATGGCCCCGGCTTGGCGCGCACGCAGGCTGTTGGCGCTGACCCTGCGTGACCTCCGGCGTCTCACGCATGGCAAGGTGCCATCGTCGTCCAGGGGTTGGGAGAACAAGGCGTACTCCCGGCTTTCTGCGCTCCCGGAATCGGTTGATCTGCTCCAGGCTGGCCGGCTGGGCGCGGCACTCTCGGTCGGCAAGGGGATCATTCGGTTGCGCCGCATCGCGCGGCGGTTCGGGCTCGACGCGGAGGTGAGGGGAGCCATGGATGCAATCGCCGCGGGCAACAGCGCCGAAGCCATCCGGGCACTCGGCCATTTCGACCGCGCGTTGGCCGCTCTGCCCGCAAAGCTGCCGGGCGCCGGACCGCGGCTGCGCGCCCGCGCCACAACCCTATCCGTTTCTGACGCACTGACCCAGCATGCCAGCTATTTCGATGCTAAAGTGCCAGCATGAGATTTACGGAGATTGACCTGTTGGGCGTCTATGTCGCCCCTATTGCGCCGATGATCGTGATCGCCTGGCTACTGATGTTGCCGGTTCGTCGCCTTGCCGAGCATTTCGGGTTGCTGCGTTTCGTTTGGCATCCTGCGCTGTTCATGTTCGCCGTCTACACGATCATGCTGTCGGGGATTGTGCTCTTGGCCGGTAGGATGGCCGGCTGATGCCGGACGCGGACGCGCGCGCAGCGGCACAAGCGAGCGTCCCTCCACCGGCTCCGCCACCCAGCGCGGATCTCGCTCCGCTGAGACGCCTCCACGCTGTACCGGTTCTGATCACGCTGATAGCGCTGTGCCTGGCAGGATTAGCCACGTGGGCCGTGTGGCAGGCCTACATGGCCGCGCCGTGGACCCGCGACGGCACGGTCCGAGCCTACGTTGTCACCATTGCGCCAGAAGTCTCGGGACGGATCGTACAACTGCCTGTCGCCGACAATCAGTTTGTCCATAAGGGCGACCTGCTGATCGCCATCGATCCGACCGATTACGCGATTGCCGTCGACCTTGCGCAGGCGGCTGCCGACCAGGCGAGCGCCAATGCCGAGAATGCGCAGCGCGAAGCGCAGCGTCGGGCGAACCTGAGTTTGTTGGAGACGTCGGAGGAGGAAAAGCAGACTTATCAAACTGCGGCGATCGCGGCAGCGGCGGCGTCGCGCCAAGCCGTCGCCAATCTGGCGCAGGCGCGCGTGAACCTGCAAAGAGCGACGATCCGGTCTCCGGTCAACGGCTACGTCACGAACCTATGGGTACAGGTAGGCGACTATGCTACCGCCAAGGATGGTATCATTTCGCTTGTCGATGCTGATTCGTATTGGGTGGACGGCTACTTTCTGGAAACCGCTCTCGATGAGATCCGTCCCGGAGATCAGGCAACCGTCAAGCTGATGGGACATGCCGATTTGCTGAGGGGGCATGTCAGCAGCATTGCCCGCGGAATCACCGTTGCCAATGCGACCCGAGGCCAGTCGGGATTGGCCGAAGTCAATCCGATTTTCACCTGGGTGCGGCTCGCGCAGCGCATGCCGGTACGAATCGAGATTGACCACGTCTCAAATGATCTGCGCCTTGTCGCGGGCCAGACGGCCACCGTGCAGATAGAGAAGAATGCAGGCAGCCGCTAAGTCTGTAATTGGGTGCGCGGCGGTAGCTCCACGGTCCCTGAACCGATGACGGACAGTTCGTTATTCTGGTTGCGTGCTTCCTGTGCAATCTCGACCAGATACCGGCCATCTTCGACAAAGCGGCGTGTGACATTGCCGCTGATGAAGAGCGTATCCCCTTCCGGATTGTGCCGGCGAATCTTGCAGCTTGCACGGCGGAGCATGCCGTCATCGCCCATCCAGTTCGTCAGGTGGTGGGTCAGCCATGAGCAGCGCTCGGGTCCGTAGTCATAGGCGCCGGGTACGCCGACCATGCGAGCAAACTCCGGTTCCCAGTGCACGCGTTCGGGACAATCGGGAATGCCAAATCGGTTGGCGATGCCGAGACCGCGATGCGCCTGCACCTGCTTCCATGCCAACTTGTTCGCGCGGATGTATAAGCCGCCCCAGCCTTGCGCGTAGGCGATGAAGCCGGTGACCGTCATCGGCCCCTTCACCATGACCGGCAACGCATCGCCCTCGGTGACATCATCCCAATAGCGTGGTGTTGCGCCGCGAACCTCTTCTTCCGCGTAGAGGCGCCCGATGCGGCGAGATCGTCGTCGTAATAATGCGGCGGCGGGCGTGTCTTCACCGCGTCGTATTTTTGACCCTGCTCGCGCGCCTGGTCGCGATCAGTGCGGAAACACCAGCTGTCGGCCGAGGCGACCATATCGCCATGCTGGTTGAAGAAGTCGACATGATAGACTTGTTGGATCGAGCGCCCGGCAAACCGCGTCTGATGCTCGATCAGGTCCTTCAGCCAGGCCACGGTGGTGATCGTGTCATTGCGGCGCACCGGCGCGTGCCAGGTCCAATCGGCGCCCGCCCACATCGCGTGCACGCCAGGCAGCCCGCCGACATAGCCAGAGACGATGCGGCTGGTCGCGAACAGGAAACTCGGCAACGCGATGATCCCGCCCCATCGCGTACCAACAGCGTAGTCCGGATCGCACCACAGGGGATTATCGTCGCCGATGCCGTGCGCATAATGGCGGATCGAATCACGTGTCGCTTCATGGCACCATGGCTCCAGGGTGTTCTCGATCCGCATCTCCAGTCGGCGGCGCAGCGCATCCAGCGCTTCGTCGGTGATTTTCGGAAACAGATCAGTCATGCCTGCTCCTGCAGCTCGCGTTCGCGCAGTGCCTTGCGGTTCACCTTGCCCGCCGGTGTTTTCGGCAGCTCGGCCACGAATGCAACGATGCGCGGGTATTCGTGCTGGCTGAGGCGCGCACGCACGAAGTCCTGGATGTCCGCGACCAGCGTGTCGCTGTGCGGAAGGTCGGTGACGATGAATGCCTTCACCACCTGACCACGCTGCGCATCCGGTACACCGATCGCCGCTGCCTCGCGCACCGCATGGTGACGCAGGAGCACGTCCTCGATCTCCGTCGCGCTCATTGTCCAGCCGGCAGATATGATCGCGTCGTCGGTGCGACCGGCGTGGAAATAGAAACCGTCGGCGTCGATCCAGCCGCGGTCTTTGGTCGGAAACCACGTGTCATGCCGCCAAACCTTGATCTCGCCGATTTCGCCCGGTTCGCAGGCGGTGCCGTCGGGTCGCTGCACCGCGGCCTTCACACCAGGCACCGGCCTCCCGAGCGCGCCGGGCTTTCCGACGAGGTCACCGGCGGCCGGATAGTTGGCGAGGATCACCCCCACTTCAGTCGTGCCATACATGCTGCACAGGCGTGTGCCGAAGGTCTGTTCGGCAAAGATCTGGCTGTCGTTATCGATCGGCTCGCCGGTGAACGAGAGCTTGCGCAACGTATAGCGATACTTCGGCGCGGCACCGCACTGGCGCATCATTCGGTAGTGCGTCGCCGCAGCCGAGAGGCTGGTGGTGCCGAAGTCCTGCAGGGCTCGCAACAATCGTTCCGGATCGAACCGCCCGGCATAGACGCCGGTTTCGACGCCAAGAGCCAAAGGCGCCAGCGTGCCGTGCCACAGTCCGTGCCCCCACGCCGGCGACGAGGGACAGAAGAAACGATCGCCCGGCCGAATGCCGGTGCCGTACAATGCGGCGATCATCACCACCACGATCGCACGGTGCGTATGACGCACGGCCTCCGGCAACTCACGCGTTGTGCCGGAGGTGTACTGGAAGATCGCCAAGTCATCAGCACGCGTCTCTGGCATGAACCGGGCCGGATAGTGCGCGATACGCGCGGCAAAGGCGTCGTCCTGCAAGACAATCGGAACCGCCACTTCGCCGAGCGATTGCGCCCTGTCCGGGTTGGTCAGCAGCAAGCGCGGGGTGCAGTCCTCGACGCGTGATCGAACGCCGTCGGGGCCGAACAGCGTGAACAGCGGAACCGCGATGGCGCCCAGTTTCATCGTGCCGAACAGGGCGGCATAGAATGCCGGTGAGGGCTCCAGCATGATCGCCACGCGGTCGCCGCATGCGATACCCTGCTCCGCAAACCAATGCGCGTAACGCGCCGAGTGCTCGGCAATGGTCCGGAAGCTGATGGCTTCGTCGCGACCATCCGCATGCGCGATGCGGATGGCGATGCGATGCGGATCGGTGGCGTGACGGTCGATGCATTCGTGCGCGATGTTCAGCTGCTCGCGATCGCCATCGAACAAGTCCCACAAGCGCGCAGACGCAAACTCGCGCTGCGCATCGGCATAGCTGGTGAAATCCGTGAGCAGCGCCACGCTGACTACGTCGGCTTCCGCTGCCAGCCGAGCCAGTCGCATACCCCCTGTGCCATCACCAATTCCAGGTCATTGCCTTTCAGCCAAGGCAATTCCTCGGTGAACAAGGTCACGCACTGTCGGTAGCTGCACGGCATCCGGGTGATGTCGGTCCCCCAGAAGAAGCGCTTCGGCCCATACGCGTCGAAGATGCGATGCAGCCCATCGTGTATGTCGCGGAACGGATACGCTTCAGCGGAGTAGCCGGGCGCACCCGTCGCCTTGACCGCGACATTCGGACACTTCGCCAGCGAACACAGCGTGTCCACGTCCGCGAACGCGGCCGCGCCCTTCGCCGAGCGCACCAGGCCCAGATGATCGATGATCAGCTTCAGGTTCGGATGCTTCTCGGCGATCTGGCCGAACAGCGGAAGGAAGCGCCATGCCATCGTGGCGATCGGCGTGCCAGCGTGTTCGGCAGCAGGCCACAACCAGTCCATCGTGCCGTCCTGATGCCAGTTCTCCTGCTCGGGCCGTGTCAGCGACCAGCGCAGGCCGAGCATGCCCGGTCGCTGCTTCCAGGTCTCTATGCGCTTGCGTTCCTCTGGCTTGTCCAGCGCGAACCAGCCAAGGATGCAGAACCTGTCCGGATGTTTCTTCGCGGCCTCGACGGCCATTTCATTGGAGCCGGGATCCCAGCTTGGCGGATGCAGCACCGCACCATTCACCCCCGCCGCGTCCATCTCCTCGATCAGCTCCTCGGCCGTGTAAAGCGAGGTCTGCCGATGATGCGCACTCGGCGTGCCACTGCCCCATATATGCACCTGCGCGTCGATGATCTGCATGCGTCGGACTCCTTCTCTCACCATGCTGGACGCCGCGGGCCGGACGCGTCAAACAAGGCGCGAACCATGAGGCGGAGCGTGCGGGTGCTGGACCGTATCTTGCTGACCAATGACGATGGGATCGATGCGCCGGGGCTGGCGATCCTGGAAGAGATTGCCGCGCAACTCGCGCGAGACGTGTGGGTGGTGGCGCCAGAACACGACCAGAGCGGCGTGTCACACGCGATCAGTCTGCACCACGCGTTGCGGGTCAGCCAGCAGGGCGAGCGCCGCTTTGGCATCACCGGCACGCCGGGCGACTGTGCGGTTATGGGGATCTGCCATCTGATGCCCGAGCCGCCGCAGCTGCTGTTGTCCGGCGTCAATCGCGGTCTGAATCTGGGGATGGAGACCGTGTTCTCCGGCACGGTCGGCGGCGCAATGACCGGCATGATGCTGGGTATACCCTCGATCGCCCTGAGCCAGGCCTACAAGGATCGCAACAACCCGCTGTGGGACGCGTCACGTACTCTCGGCGCACAGGTGGTGCGCGATCTGCTGGCGATCGGCTGGAGCAACGGTGCCTGCTTGAACGTCAATTTCCCGGCCTGCACGGCGGCGGCGGCGGGGCCGATGACTTTGGCGCGCCAAGGCGTGGGGATGATCGCCGGCATGCATGTGGATACACGGACCGACCCGCGCGGCATGACTTATCATTGGCTGAATTTCCGCCGTGGCGATCGGCAGCAAGGGCCGGAGAGCGATTACGACGCGCTGCGTGCGGACAAGATCGTGGTCACGCCGCTGCGCTACGACCGCACGGACGAGGACGCCTACATGGCGCTGGCCGAGAAGCTGCCGCGCTTCAGCGGCTGAGGCCCTGCTACAAGCCGCCGGTAACGTCGATGGTCAGCCCCGTCACGTAATCCGCATCCGATGAAGCGAGGAAGCAGATCACCTTCGCCTGGTCAGATGCCTCGGCCATACGGCGCAGAGGCACGCGCGCGATCTGTGCAGCCTGATCCTCGGGGGACTGTTGATTGAAGCGTGGTGCGATGCGCTCGGTCAGCGTCATGCTGGGCGCGATCGCGTTGACGTTGATGCCGAATGGTCCCAGTTCCAACGCCAGCTTCTTGGTCAGTGCGATGATGCCGCCCTTGGCGGTGGCGTAGGCGCCGCTGGACGCGATGCTGAGGCCGCGCCCCGCGATAGAGGCCAGGTTGACGATCTTGCCGCTCTTGCGCCGCTTCATCAGCGGAATCACCGCGTGGCAGAACAGGAACGTTCCGCTCAGGTTGAAGTCGATCAGCTTCTGCCAGTCAGTGAATGACAGCTCATCCAAGGTCGCGTTTGGCCTGTCGATGATCGTGCTGCCGCCGACAGCATTCACCAGAATATCGATGGTGCCATACTGCTTTGCTGCCCAATCGACCACAGCATTGACTTGCGCTTCATCCAGTGCGTTGGATGGACGACCGATCGCGCGGCCCCGCGACATGTTCATTGCCTCGATGGCCATGGCCAGGCGGCGTTCGTCATTGTCCACACCGATGATCACCGCGCCTTCGTTTGCCATGATGTCCGCGGTGGCACGGCCAATTCCGCTGCCCACGGCGGTGATCAGCGCGACCTTGTCCTTGAAGCGCATTTTTCTTCCTCTCTCAGTTGAGCCGCGCGGCCTGCGCCATCACCTCGATCGCCTCGGGCTGACGCGAACGCACGGTCAGGCTGGTGGCACCCGAGTCCTCCCAGGCACGGAAGCGCTGCTTGATGCGGTCGGGCGGACCGACGAGCGACTTCATGTCCACCCATTCGTCGGGCACCGCAGCGATCGCTTCCTCCTTGCGATGCGCGAGATACAATTCCTGAATGCGCTCGGCGGCATCTTTGAAGCCCCGGCGGATCATCATGTCCTTGTGGAAGTTCTTGTTGCGGTGGCCCATCCCACCAACATACAGTGCGACCTCAGGTTTGAGTTTGGCCAGCGCAGCCGCTACGTCGTTGCCGACCTCGACATGCACCGAGGCCTGTATGGCAAAGTCACGCAGGTTCTTGCCATTGCCTGCGCGCCGGAAGCCTTCTTCCAGCCACGGCAGATATTCCGGCAGTGAGCCAGGCACGAACCCCAGCGGCAACCAGCCATCGGCAATTTCCGCCGTCAGTTTAACCGTCGCTTCGTTGCCGGTGCCGAGATAGATCGGGATGTCGGGGTTCATGTGCAGGATGGATTTCAGCGGCTTGCCGACACCCATGGCGCCTTCGCCAGTGAAGGGCAGTGATATCTCGCGCCCTTCATGCGTTACCGGCGCCGCGCGCCTGAAAATCTTGCGCATGATTGCGACGTAGTCCTTGTAGCGATAGTACGGCCGCCCCCAGGGCTCGCCGTACCAGCCCTCGACTATCTGCGGTCCGGATACCCCGAGACCCGCGATGAAACGTCCGCCACCTGCCATGGCATCGACCGTCGCCGCGCACATCGCTGCGTTGGCCGGCGTGCGTGCAGCAAGCTGCATGATACCGGTGCCAAGTTTGATCCGTTTGGTCAGGGCTGCGACGTAAGCGAGCGGAGTAACGGCATCGGTGCCATAGGCCTCCGCCGTCCACACGCTGTCATAGCCGAGTTCTTCGGCGCGCTGCACAAGCTGGACGGGGAGATCGAGATGAGCACGCGAATAGCCGATGGATAGACCAAGCTTCATGGCACACCCCTCCCCCTCCCCTCGCGGGAGGGCGTTAGCGGGAGGGGGCCCGGGAACGGTGGCGGCGCCCCCTCTCCCCACCCCCCTCCCGCGCGGGGAGGGGGAGAGCTTTTTGAATGCCTCATTGCGTGTTCCTCCATGTAGCGCGCGGGATCGGCAGACCCAGATTCTCGCGCAATGTCGTACCCGCATAGTCCTTGTGATACAGCCCACGCCGCTGCAGCTCCGGTACGACGTACTTGACGAAGTCCATATAAGTGCCGGGCACGTGGGTTGCCGCCAGCACGAAGCCATCCGCGACCGGTTCGGTGAACCACTGCTCCAATCCGTCCGCCACTTCCTTTGGACCGCCAACGAACGGCTTGTTCGGTCGTGCCCGGTGACTGAACCTGACGAAGTCGCGTGGCGTCGGGTTGGCAATACCGCTCGCACGCAGCACGCGGTCGCGCATCGATTGTGTGCCGGAGATGTTGGCGAGTTCCTCATCGGTGAACGGCTCGTCGATGCCCTTCGACGCAAAGTCGAAATTCATCGCCTCGGACAACAATGACAGCGCGTCCTCATCCGTCGCCAGCGTCTCGATCAGCGCCATCTTGTCCTCGGCTTCTGCCTTGGTTTCCGCGCAGACCACGTAGGCCGATGGCGTGATGAAGAACTTGTCCGGATCACGTCCCTGTCGCGCAACATCGTGCTTCATTTCGCGATAAAGCTGCCTGCCGTGTTCCATGCTGGTATGAGTAGAGACGAACACCAACTCTCCCCAGCGCGCCGAGAAATGCTTGCCGCGGCCGCTTTGCCCCGCCTGGATAACGACCGGATGCCCCTGCGGCGAGCGCGGCACAGTGAACGGACCGCGCGAGCGGAACCACGTTCCATGATGATCCAGGCGCCGCACCTTGCCGGGATGCGCGAACAGGCCGCTTTGCTTATCGAGCGCGATCGCATCGTCGTCCCACGAATTCCAGTGGCCAAGCACGACGTCCATGAATTCATCGGCACGATCGTAGCGCGCGTCGTGTTCCAGGTGCTCATCATGCCCCATGTTGAGCGCTTCGCCGTCGTTCATCGACGTGACGACGTTCCACGCGGCGCGGCCGTTGGTCATCAGATCGAGCGTCGCGAACACGCGTGCGACGTGGAACGGCTCGAAATAGGTGGTGGAACAGGTGGCGCCGAGACCCAGGCGCTCGGTCGCCATGCCCATCACTGTGAGCACGGTAATGGGGTCCATCTTCACGCAACGAATACCATGTTCCACCGTATGCCGATGGTCATTGCCGTAGCGGTCCGGCATCGCCAGGCGATCGTCGAAGAAGCCGAGGTGGAACTTGCCTTCCTCCAGCACGCGGCCGATGGTGCGGTAGTAGTCGGCGGACATCGAATCATCGCGTGATTCCGGATGACGCCAGGAGCTGACCAGGTTGGTGCAGTTCTGCGCCTGCAGGAACCCAACCATAACCATTTGGCGCATTCGCGACGCTCCGTTCCGATCCGATACTCGCCGGTATCATCGCGCGGATTTGCAGGGGAGGGCAATGTGATGCTCGGTCTGGTCACTACACTGAACGACAAGGCGCCGATGGAATTGCGCGAAGTGCGTGAGCCGCTGCCACAGCGCAACGAGGCGCTGGTGGCGGTCGCTGCGTTCTCGCTCAATCGCGGCGAGCTGCGTTCGATCGGCAACAATGGCGAAGGCTGGATACCGGGTCAGGATATCGCCGGTATCGTACTGAAGCAGGCGGAGGATGGAAGCGGTCCAGCCGCCGGCGCGCGCGTTGTGGCGCTGACCGATGAACTTGGCTGGGCACAGCGCGTCGCAGTGCCCAGCCATCGCATGGCCGTACTGCCGGACAACGTCAGCTTCACACAGGCGGCGACGTTGCCGGTCGCAGGCCTGACGGCGCTGCGTACGTTGCGTCATGGAGCGCCGCTGTTGGGCAAGCGCGTGCTGATCACCGGCGCGGCGGGCGGCGTCGGCACGCTCGCGGTGCAGCTTGCAGCGCGTTCCGGTGCGCGCGTGACAGCGGTGGTTGGGCGTATTGAACGTGCGGCAGGGTTGCGGGAGTTAGGCGCACTCGACGTCATTGAGGGTATTGACAGGGCGCAAGGTCGCTTCGCGCTGGTCCTGGAGTCTGCGGGCGGCACATCGCTCGCACAGGCGATCAAGCTGGTGGAAGCCAAAGGGACCGTGGTTGTCTATGGCAATTCGTCCGGTGAGCCCACGACTCTCGCATTCGCGGATTTTCGTGGGGCGCCCAATTCACGGGTGCAAAGCTTCAGCTACTTCTATTCCGAGGCTGAGGATCGCTTTGCTCCTGACCTTGCACTGCTGGTGTCGCTGATCGCTGATGGTTCGCTCAGACCACAGATCGGCTTGGAACGAAGCTGGCGCGACTTCGCGCCGGTAGCCGGGCAGTTGCGCGATCGCCGGGTTGCCGGCAAGGCTGTGTTCAGCGTCGATTGATGGGAGAAACATCGATGGAATTCGCTGGCAAGATTGCGTTGATCACCGGAGGCGGTGGCGGCATTGGCCGTGCCGCCGCGATCGGATTTGCCGGTCGTGGCGCCAAGGTCGTGGTGGTGGATCTGAACGTCGGCGACGGCGAGGCGAGTGCCGAATTGGTCCGCCAGCGTGGCGGCGAAGCACGCTTCGTGCGTGCGGACGTGACGAAGTTCGCCGATGTGGAGGCCTATGTAAAGGCGACGCTGGACGCCTACGGCGCGATCGACTGCTTCTTCAACAACGCCGGCATCGAGGGTAGGGCCGCACCGATGCAGGACTATGACGAAGCGATGTTCGATCAGGTCATCGCGGTCAATCTGAAGGGCGTGTTCCTTGGCATGCGCCACGTCATTCCGGTGATGCTGAAGCAGGGCCGGGGTGCCATCGTCAACACGGCCTCGACCGCGGCGCTGTTCGGCGGCCCCGGGATGGCGCCGTACGTGGCTTCGAAGCATGCTGTGCTGGGACTGACCAAGGTAGCTTCCGCAGAGGTCGCGCATAGCGGAATTCGCGTCAACGCCGTTTGCCCAGGGCCGGTGGAGACGCGCATGATGCGATCACTGGAGGCGCAGCGGAATCCTGACAACCCACAATCCGTGCACGACAGAAACGCGGAAGCCACGCCGACGGGTCGCTATGCGAAACCGGAGGAGGTTGCCAACGTGGTGATGTATCTCTGCTCTGATCTTTCCACCGATATCACTGGCACGCACATCGTCATTGACGGTGGTCGCTCTGGGACTGGCGGAGCTCCGACAGCCGCGTCTCGGCGCGCTTGAGATTATAGCGGGCGATGGCGCGCTGTTGCAGGCGCGCCGGTCCCGCGAGCACGGCGATCGCCTCGCGGTAGATCGCGACCGCTTCTTCCAGAGAGCCGAGGTCGTCCAGGGCGGTCAGTGCATTGCCAAGGTTGGTGCTCGCCATGGCCCATTCGACCGGTGTCGCTTCGCGTGTATAGACAGCGAGCGCCGCGCGGCAAGCGGCGACTGCTTCGGCCAGGCAGCCGCGATCCCTGTCCCGCTCGCCAAGCACGCGCAATGCCTGTCCGAGATTGTTCTGGGTGATCGCCACATCGATCGGCGATTCCTGGCGCGAATACGCGTCCAGTGCTGCACGATAATGATCGACAGAATCGCGCAGCGATGTGGTGTCACCCATGCGCTCGCCTTGCAGCGACAGCACGGCACCGCAGTTGCGTTGCATCCGCGCCCAATCGGCGGGTGCCGCCTCCCGCGTGTAGACGCGGGTCGCCAGTCGGTAGCTGTTCAGTGCCGCGCTCAACCAGGCTGGGTCGCTGTCGCGTTCGCCCAGCACGACCTGCGCCGCGCCGAGCAGCGCAACCGTGCGTGCCCAGTCCTCCGGCGTCGCATCGACGCGGTAGATTTCCAGCGCGTGATCACACGCCGTCATCGCCGAATGCAGCATCACCGGATCGTCGATGCGTGCGCCGAGTGCGCGCAGGGCAGCGGACAGGCGGCTTTGGGTCTTCGCCCAGTCGAGCGGCGCCTCGCTGCGCGAGGCCAATTTCAGCGCCGCATTGAAAGCCGAGACAGCGTCGGCGATGCCGGAGATGTCCTCGTTGGCCTCGCCTTCCGACAGCAGGATCTCGGCTTTGGCGATCGTCTGCCGCCAGGTCTCGCCAGCAGTCATACGCAGTGCCGGGCGTCGGCCCGTCCTCCACCCATCATTTCTCTGCGCGCATTTCCGCAAAGGTTTCCTTGGCGACCAGCAGTGATTCGCGAATCAACGGCACGCCGACATAGCCACCGAGATGCAGCAGCGATTCGACCAGTTCGTCTTCGGTCCACCCCTGATTGCGCGCCATCCGCAGATGCAGCTTGAGTTCCGGATCACGACCGGTGGCCGCATCGGAGATCACGCAGATCAGCGCGCGCGTCTTCAGGTCGAGACCGGGGCGTGTCCACAGTGCGCCGAAGATTGTCTCCTGGGTGACCTCGGCGAACTTTGCCATGATCGGGTCTTGGTAGATGGCCTTGTCCATTCGATCGACCGTCGCGTCACCCAGCAGTTTGCGACGCATCTCACGGCCCTTCTTGCGAAGTTCGCTCTCTGGCATGCGTTTGGTTCCCTTCCACGGTTCATTATTGTCACTCCCGCGAAGGCGGGGGTCCAGTGGCTGGATCCCCGCCTTCGCGGGGATGACGGGTTAGGTGTCGCAGCCTATCAAAGGTCCAGCACGACGTAGTTCTGCTCGACCGCCACCGGCACGGTTTCCGCCACGAAAGGCCCCTTCGCCAGGGCCTCGCCCGGCACCACCTCAACGTTGTACGTGCGCGCCTTCACGCTCTCGGGGTGGCACCAGGACTGGCCTGTCTTGATGTCGAACTCCCAGCCATGCCAGGGACAACGCAACATTTCGCCGTGGCGTTCCAGTCGATATGCGCCAGGCCGGTCCGCCGTGAAGCGGCCGAGCACGAAGCCGATGCACAGCGGCGCACCTTCATGCGGGCAGCGATTGATCAGCGCGTAAAACTCACCCTTGACGTTGAAGATGCCGATCGACCGACCGGCAACATCGACGATCTTGCTGGTGCCCGGCGCGATCTCGCTGACGGGTGCGACGACGTGCCGGGCCATAGGCTTATTCCAGGCCGTAGAACGACAGCGCGTTCTGGCGAAATACCATCCGCTTCTGCTGTTCGGTCAGCGGCGCCTTGAAGGCGTAGCGCGGATCGTCTTGGTCCCAGTGCGGATAGTCGGTGGAGAACATGATGCGGTCCCAACCGATCCACTCGCAGGTCGCCAGCAGATCTTCCGGCCGCTCCGGTTCCTCGATCGGCTGCGTCGTCACCCATATGCTGGAGCGAATGTACTCTGAAGGCAGCCTCTTCAGATGCGGCACTTCCTCGCGCAGGCGCTTGTAGTGCTTGTCGAGCCGCCAGGTCAGCGACGGCAGCCAGGCGAAGCCGCCTTCGACGAGAGCGACACGCAGGTTGGGGATGTGCTCGAACACGCCCTCGACGACCAGCGAGGTGACCAATGCCTCCTTGCTCTGCGGATAGGACGGGTGTTCCTCATGATAGAAGGATGGCCAGCCGCCGCCGGTGGACGGATGCCCGCTGGTGCCGCCGAGATGCAGCGCGATCGAGAAACCGTTCGCTGCACAAGCCTCCAGAATAGGCCAGTAGCGACGACGTCCGAGCGGCTCCAGCCCACGCGGCGGAATCATCACATGGGTGAAGCGACGGTCGCCAGCGCGCTTCTCGATCTCCTTGATGGCAGCTTCGGTGTATTCCAGCGGGATCTGCACGCCGGCCTTCAGGCGCGGCTCGCGGTCACACCAGACCTGTGCCTCCCACTCGTTCGCCGCGGTCGCCATCGCCGCACCAAATTCGATGTTGCGTTCGTCGGAGCCGCGGCCCAGCAGCGGCATCATCAGCCCATAGGAGACGTTGAACAGATCGAGCAACTGCTCCTGCATCATCTCCAGATCGGAACCGGGATGCGTGCCGTCCTTCGGATAAGAGTCCATACGCATGCCCGTGAACGGCGACATGCGCGGATAGTTCGGCGCGTTGGAGAACGGCGAACGCGAGCGTCCGCCAACTGACTGGCGATGCTTGCGCCAGCGCTCGGGCAGGAACTGATCTAGATCGGCGGCCGATTTGGTGTAGGGATGCACGTCGCAATCGACGATGCCGAGTTTGCTCTGCGACGAAGTGTCCGGTTGGCGATCGATGACGGCAACGTTCATCAGATGCTCTCCATGTTCATGGGGACAATCGGGAATAGGTCTTCAGCGGATTATCGACCAGGATCTTGCGCAGCAGATGGTCGGGCAGGCCGTCCGGCAATGCGTCCTTGTCGTCGAAGTGCCAGTGCGGATAGTCGGTCGAGAACAGCAGCATCTCATCCGAACCGATCTCGTCGATGATACGCAGCAACTGCTCGGCTTTCGGCGGTGCGTCGAACGGCTGGATGGTCAGCCGAACGTGTTCGCGCGCGTAGGCGATCGGCGATTTCTCCAGCCACGGCACTTCGGCGCGGACGCCGCGCCAGGTCTTTTCCGCGCGCCACATCCAGCCCGGCAGCCAGGTCACGCCGGATTCCATCAGCACGACCTTGAGGCGAGGAAATTCGACGAACACACCTTCGGTGATCAGGCTGTTCAGCACACCAGCGAAGCCGGTCGACCAGGACACGTAATCTTCCAGGTAATACGACGGCCAGCCGAGATTGGTTGGCGGATGGCGATAGGAACTGCCGGCGTGGATGCCGATCGGCAGATCCAGCCGTTCAGCCGTGCGATAGATCGGCCAATGAATGCGGCGGCCCAGCGGCAGCTCGCCCATCTCCCACAGCAGCACCTGCACGAACCGCGGATCGGCGGCCACCCGCTCGATCTCATTCGCGGCAAGTTCCGGGCTGTGCATCGGCACGACGATCGAGGCGCGCAGCCGGTCGTCCTTCGCCAGCCATTCGGCAGCAAGCCAGTCGTTGATCGCGCGGCACATCGCCGCCGAGAGGTCTTCGCTGAAGACCGCCTGCGCACCGTGCAGCACATTGCAGATCGCGTGCTTTGTGGCGAACGCATCGAGTGCCTGTGAACGCAGCAGGTCCAGATCCGTGCCGCCGGCACCTTTCGGCGGCTTCCAATCGGGGCGGCAGTTGATCGGGGCGTTCGGCGGAAAGGCTGAGGCGGTGTAGTTGTCGCGCTCCAGCCCGCGCATCAGGATGTGCGAGCGCCAATACTCGTCGAAATACGGCACCAGCACCTGCATGCTCGGCAGGGCCGGATGAACGTCGCAATCAATCGCGCCGGGCGCGGGTACGCTCACGGGCCGCTCCTCGTTGGTGTCGTAAGGATACGGCCGAGGATGGGGCGGTTCAATGGCACGACGTTCACTGTGTGTTTCCCTGCCGCGCCGGGCTGAGCCGCGGCGGCAGAAGCAAAGCGAAACCGAGGGCAATCACCGAAAGCACACCTGCCAGAACGTAGGTGTTGTGCAGACCGAATGCGACAACATCGGTCAGCCGCGCCAGCTCGGCCGCGGGAAGTGCGTCCCGCTGCGACCGCTCGAGCAACCGGTCCACCATGTTGATGGCCTCCGGCCTCTGGTGCAGCAGCGTGAGGTTCAGCACTGCGCCGAAGGCCGCGGCCCCGAGCGACTGGCCCACGAAGCGCAGGAACATGCAGGAGGAAGTCGCGGCTCCACGCTGGTGCCACGGCACCGCCGCCTGGATCGAGACGATGAACGTGGTGTTGCAAAGCCCCATGCCGATACCGATGAGGAGCGATCCGGTGGTGGCCCAGATCGCGCCGCGCTCCGGCGTCAGGCTGATCAGCACCGCACTCCCGGCGATCAGTGCCAATGTCCCCAGGATCGCGGTCAGCCGATAGGTGGTACGAACCATCAACCGGCCACCAACGAAACTGGCAACGGCCCAGGTCACCGACATCGCGCCCAGCACCAGTCCGCCGGCCAGCGCGCTCCGGCCCATCGCTCCCTGCACGTAGGTTGGCAGGAATGCTGATACCCCGGTCATGACTGCCGAAATAACCGCGCCACCGAAGCTTCCGACGGCGATAACCCGATACTGACGCCAAAGTTCCAGCGGTAGCATTGGCTCCGGCGTGGTGGTCTCGTGCAGCCCGAGTGCGACCAGTGTCGCCACGCAAATCGCGCCCGCCACCACCAATGCCGTGGACGACATGCCGCCACCTTGCACCAGCACCACCATCAATGCCGTGATCGACAGCATCAGCAAAAATGATCCCAGGTAGTCAATGCGGCGTGGATGGTGTTCGGCCGGCTCCTGCAGGAACGCGGCGATCATCGCGATGGCGGCGATTCCAATAGGGATATTGACCCAGAACACCAGTTGCCAGTTGACCTGCTCGACCAGGAACGCCCCGAGCAATGGTCCAAGCACCGCGGCGATGCCGAACACGCTGGAGACCAAGCCTTGGATATGTGCCCGCTCGGTTGGCGTGTAGACGTCGCCCAGTATCGTGGTGGCGATCGGCTGCACGCCGCCGGCGCCAAAGCCCTGCAGCGCCCGGAACACAATCAGCATCACCATATTGCGCGACAAGCCGCACAACGCGGAGCCGACCAGGAACAGTCCCGCTCCGGCGTAGAACACTTTCTTGCGCCCGTACTTGTCAGCGAGCCGGCCGTAGACCGGAATGCTGACCGCCTGTGTCAGCAGGTAGACGGCGAATACCCAGGAAAACAGGTTGAATCCGCCCAGGTCAGCGACAATCGTCGGCATCGCCGTGGCGATGATGGAACTCTCCACCGCCGCCATGAACGTTGCCATCAGGCAGGCCGCCAGCACCAGCGTGCGGCGCGCCGACGGGGCTTGCGTGAGATCAATCCGTGCGGTCGTGGGGCGAAAGCCCTCGTCGGGCAAAGGTCGGCCTCGTTATGTCCTGGACGCGGGGCGCGTTCTGTCATCCCTGCCGGCACGAGGCAACCTGCACGATCGCAACGCTGCCGTGCTATCTGGGCGAGACACAACAGCAGGAGGCGACAGGTGATCGTGAAGTCCCGACGGGCCAGAGCGTGACGATCGACATTGGTGTCGACATCGGCGGCACTTTCACGGACATCGTCTGCCGCCGCGCCGGCCAGACCATGCAGACGCTGAAGATCCCCACCACGCGCGGTGATCCTAGCCAGGCCGTGCTGAACGCGATCGAACATTTGGGACGCAGCTTCGGCGTGGCTCCGGGCGACATCGCGCGTTTTCTGCACGGCACGACCATCGCGACGAATGCGGTGCTGGAACGCAAGGGCGCCAAGATCGGTCTGATTGCCAGCGAGGGATTTCGCGACGTACTGGAGATCGGCTATCAGCTTCGCCAGGATCTCCATCGCATTCTGCTGGAGCCGGTGACGCCGGTGTTCCTGGCGCCCGGGGCACAGCGCAAGGAGGCGCGCGAGCAGGTATCGGCCGAAGGCGAGATCATCGTGCCGCTGGATGAGGCGTCGGTGCGACAGGCGGT
This sequence comes from Acetobacteraceae bacterium, assembly GCA_024280945.1. Classification (GTDB taxonomy): domain Bacteria; phylum Pseudomonadota; class Alphaproteobacteria; order Acetobacterales; family Acetobacteraceae; genus JAMXLO01. The sequence goes on along the minus strand of JAMXLO010000108.1, from coordinate 70,692 downwards.
TGACGAACTTGTCGCCGATGGCGTGCAGGCGATCGCGGTTTGCTACCTGTTCTCCTTCCTGCGTCCGGAACACGAGCAGCGCACGCGTGCGTTGATCGCAGCGGCACATCCCGGCATTGCTGTGTCCCTGTCGAGCGAGGTCGATCCGACGTTTCGCGAATATGAACGCACGGTCGTCACCGCATTCGATGCGTATATGAAGCCGATTGTCGGTCGCTATCTGGAGCGCCTGGACGATGGCATGCGCACAGCTGGCGTCAGTGCGCCGTTGCAGATCATGCAGTCGCGCGGCGGTCTCGCCGGCACATCGGTGGCGCGCAAGCGACCGGTGCGGCTGTTCCTGTCGGGGCCTGCCGCCGGCGTGATAGGTGGCGCAATCGTCGGACGCTCGTCGGGGTATCGCGATCTGATCACCATCGATGTTGGGGGCACGTCGAGCGACATCGCTCTGGTAGAGGGCGGCGAACCGGTCACACGCGCGCAGGGAAGCATCGCCGGGTTCCCGGTGCGTGTGCCGATGGTCGATGTCAACGCAATCGGCGCTGGTGGTGGTTCGATTGCCTGGATCGATGGCGCCGGTGGGTTGCGCGTCGGCCCCCACTCCGCCGGCTCCGAGCCTGGCCCCGCGTGCTATGGACGGGGTGGGGAGGAAGCGACGGTCACTGACGCTTCGGTGGTACTCGGCTGGCTCGATCCCGCGTATTTCGCCGGCGGATCGGTGGCCCTGGATCCTGCACTGGCGCACATCGCCATCGAGCATCGCATTGCCCGACCGCTCGGCTTGTCAGTCGAGGAGGCCGCACTGGGAATTCACCGTGTTGTCAACGCGCAGATGGTCGAAGGCATTCGCCTTGTGTCGATCCGTCGTGGCCTCGACCCACGCCGCTTCACGCTGGTGGCGCTGGGTGGTGCGGGACCGATCCATGCAACTGCCCTGGCCGCCGATCTTGGCATCGGCAACGTGCTGATCCCGCGCCACCCCGGGGTGCTGTCGGCGGCCGGCTTGCTCGCCGCACCGATCGAGCACGAGGTGGCCGTCGCGTTCCCGCGCGCACTCAAGGGTCTGGATGTCGCCGATGTGCGCCGCGTGCTGGACGAACTGGACCGGACCTGTTCCGGGCTGATGGCCGAGGAAGCGGTTGGCAGCATGCCGACATCGATCCAGTACTCCGCCGATGTCTGGTATATCGGCCAGTCCTATCACCTGGAAGTTCCGCTGGCCGCCAGCGCATCGGGCGCACTGGACAAGCTCTATCGCGATTTCCTGGTGCAACACGATCGTATCTACGGCCACGCGACGGAACAGCCTGCGGCGATCGTCAACCTGCGCACCGTGCATCGCGCGGGCGGCAGCGATCATCTGGACGAAGGCACTTATCGGCCGCTTGACGCCACTCTCGAGAAGCCGCGGAGGGCCATCCGTGTCGCGGGTGCAAATTCGTCGCTGCCGGCCGCCATCTATCATCGCCCAGCTATGCCGGCCAGGCTCACGTTCAGCGGGCCGGCCGTTGTTGAGCAGGATGACACCACCACGCTGGTCGAACCTGGCTGGCGCGGCACAGTATTGGACAATGGCAACCTGCTGCTGACGCGAGGCTGAGATGGACGTGGACCCGATCACGCTGGAAGTGCTGCGCAACAAGCTGGACGGTATCGCCAACGAGATGCAGCTGACGCTGGTACGCAGCGCGTTTTCCGCCATCGTCAAAGAAGGCCTCGATGCTTCGGCCAGCCTGTTCACGTTGCGAGGCGAGACGCTGGCGCAGGCGCTGGCGATTCCGGTGCATCTTGGCGCGCTGACTCCGATGGTGGGTCGGCTGTTGCAGGACGTGCCGCTGGAGACGATGGGGGAAGGCGACATCTGGATCCTGAACGACACGTATATGGGTGGTACGCACCTGCCGGATATCGCCATCATGATGCCGGTGTTCGCTGGCGGGCGGGTCATCGCGATCAGCGCCGCAATGACGCATCACCAGGATGTCGGCGGAATGGCGCCTGGGTCCACGCCGACCAATGCGACCGAGATCTTCCAGGAAGGCATCCGCATTCCCCTGCTGCAGTTTCGCCGCGGCGAGACGCTGAACGATACGTTGATTGCGATGCTGAGGCGGAACGTGCGGCTGCCCGACGTGCTGATGGGCGATATCAACGCGCAGGTTGCCGCCTGCACGATTGGTGCACGTCGGCTGAGCGAATTGGCCGGTGGCTTTGGGCGCGATGAGCTGCTGGCTTTGTTCGACGAACTGCTGAACCGCTCGGAAACGATGACGCGGCAGGCGTTGCTCAGTCTGCGGGCAGGGACGTATCGGCACGTCGACTACCTGGACAATGACGGCATCGAGCTGGACAAGTTGGTGAGGATCGAGGTCGCTGTAACCATCGAAAGCGGCCAAATGACGTGCGACTTTACCGGCACGTCGCCCCAGGTACGCGGCCCCTTCAACTGCATGGCATCTGGGCCCTATGCCGCCGCTTGCTTCGCGTTGCGTTCGGTGACCGATCCCGAAGGTCATATTCCGAATAATGGTGGCTGCTTCCGGCCGCTCGCGTTTCGCCTGCCCGAGGGCAGTCTGGTGAATCCACGTGAGCCGGCCCCGACCGGGTGCCGCACCTCGACGATCAAGCGCATCACTACGGCCATCTTGGGTGCCTTGCGCCAGGCGGCACCGGATCGCGTGCCGGCGGACTCTGGCAGCGAGATCGTCATCATGCATTTTGGCGGTCAGCGCTCGGACGGGCGTCGCTACGTGACGTCGCAGCTTCTCGTCGCCGGCAGCGGTGCATCGCACCACTTGGATGGCGTGGATGTCATCGAGACCGACGCCAGCAACTGCCTGAACGTTCCTGCCGAAGCTCTGATGCTGGAGGCACCGATCCGCGTGCATCGTGTGGCGCTGGCGTGCGATTCAGGTGGTCCAGGCACGCATCGTGGCGGTCTTGGCGGCGTGTTCGAATATGAGCTGCTGGATGGCGAAGCCACGGTGACCTATCGTGGTGAACGCCATCTGTGCGAGGCAGATGGCGTTGATGAGGGCATTGCTGGCGGACGCGCGACCGCGGTGATTCGCCGCATGGACGGACGGGAGGAAGTTATCAAATCCAAGCTTGTGTCGACTCTCCGCAAGGGCGATCGCATCGTCATCGCAACCGCAGGCGGTGGTGGATACGGTTCGCCGCTGCGGCGCGATCCGGCCTTGCTTCAGGCGGATCTGCAAAACGGCAAGGTCAGCCTGGAGGCAGCGCGGGAGTTTTATGGATATCGAGGCAATGTCTGAACCGCACGATCTGCATGATCTGGCGCTGCGCGATCGTGCAGTACGTGCGGCACGAGCCGAGGCGCCATTCGATGTGCTGCTGACCGGCGGGATCGTCGCCGATGTAACAACAGGCGAGTTACGCGCCGCAGATGTCGGTTTGGTCGGTCCATTGATTGCCAGCGTGCATCCGTCAGGCACACGGCATGATGCGGCTCAGTGCATCGGTGTGGCAGGACGCATCATCGCCCCGGGGCTGATCGACTCACATCTGCACATAGAGAGCTCGATGGTCACGCCGCGGCGCTATGCCGAAGTGGTGGTGCCGCAAGGGACCACGACGATCTGCTGGGACCCGCACGAGATCGGCAATGTCTCCGGGCTTGATGGCCTGCGCTGGGCGATAGCGGCGAGCTCGGGGCTGCCGCTGCGCGTCGTGGTGCTCGCACCGTCCTGCGTGCCGTCGGCCCCTGGGCTTGAACGCACTGGCGCCGATTTCGGTCCGGAAGAAATGCGTCAGATGTTGGCGTGGCCGGACATCGCCGGGGTTGCCGAGGTGATGGATATGCGGGGCGTGCTGCAACGCGGGGCGCGCATGAGCGGCATTGTCGATGCCGGTCTTACCAGCGGCAAGCTGGTGTGCGGTCATGCACGCGGGCTGCAAGGCGCCGATCTGCAGGCGTTTGCCGCGGCCGGTATCGAAAGCGATCATGAGATCACCAGTGGCGAAGACCTGCTGGCCAAGCTGCGCTCCGGCTTCACCGTCGAGCTGCGCGGCTCACATGATTACATACTGCCTGAGGCGGTCGCTGCGTTGCGTACGCTGCCGCAGATCCCGCAGACGCTGACCATCTGCACCGACGATGTCTTTCCAGACGATCTGGTGCATGCCGGCGGCATGATCGATGTGCTTCGGCGCCTGGTGCGGCGAGGGTTCCCACCCATGCAGGCGCTGCGCTGTGCCACGCTGAACGCCGCCATGCGGCTTGGTCGGCGCGACCTCGGGGTGATCGCCCCCGGCCGTCGCGCCGATCTGGTGGTGCTGTCCGACCTGAATGAGCTTGCTGTGACGCAGGTTTTCGCCTCGGGTAGGCTTGCAGCCGACGATGGCCGGCTGCTCGTGCCTCTCGCGGAAGGTCCGCACGGCGCTCCATTGGATACGATGTGCATACCTATGCTGACCGAAGCCGATTTCGTCCTCCGTGCGCCCGGGGTGAATGCCGGCCAGGTGCGTCTGCGAACGGTTGCCAAGCCACGGTTCACTGAATGGGGCGAGGCGATTGCTCATGTGCGCGAGGGTGCGGTCGTGCTGCCCGATGATACGATCCTCATGGCGGTGATCCATCGCCATGGCAAGGCGCCCGCGACGCCCGTCCTCGGCGTGCTGCAAGGCTGGAGCAAATGGCGAGGCGCGCTCGCCACTACGGTCGCACACGACAGCCACAACCTTGTGGTGTTCGGTCGCGAACCAGCCGATCTTGCCGCTGCCGCCAATGCGGTGATCGCAGCTGGCGGCGGCATGGCGGTCGCGACTGGCGGTTCCGTGACCGCAACGCTGCGATTGCCGGTCTGTGGTCTGCTGTCTGATGCGCCCGCCGCGAAGGTCGCCGAGGAACTTCGCGCTTTGCGCGAGGCGGCCGATGCGATCGTGGAGTGGCAGCCGCCGTTGTTGACCTTCAAGGCAGTGGTCGGTGCCAGCCTTGCCTGCAATCCGGGCCCGCATGTGACGGATGTTGGGATCACCGACGGCACCGGAGACGTTTTCGCCAACGCACTGGTTGGCGCCGCATAGTACCCTTGTTAAGCTGGTCCGCAGAGGGGAGATTCACGATGCGGATCAAGTACGCGGTCCTGACGGCGATCGCCACGATATTGGCGCTTCCGGCGAGCGCCGATAATACACAAGGCATCGCCGAAAGCACGATCAAGATCGGCAACCTCGGTCCGTTCTCCGGTCCGCAATCGACATTCACTCCGCTGAATTACGGTGCCGAGGCGTATCTACGTTATATCAACGAACAGGGTGGCGTGAACGGGCATAAGTTCGTCACTGTGTTCGCCGATGACTCCTGCAACGAGGCCAAGGGAATCGGTGCGGCGAAGAAGCTGATCTACGAGGACAAGGTCTTCATGATCATGTCCAACCCTTGCAGCGGCGTCGCCATGGCGATCAAGCCGACACTGGTGCAGGAAGGTGTGCCGTGGATCGGTGCCTCGGCCAATCCAAAGATCAGCCGCCCGACATCGCCCGGCATTTTTCATGCGACCTACACCGGCATCGAATCCGGGCGCGCCATGGCGAGCTTCGCCATGGGTAAGCCTTCCACGACGAAGATTGCGTTGGCGATGCACAGCGACGACTGGGCGCACGGCTACTGCGATAACGCCACCGACTACATCAGGAGCCATAACGGCGATATCGTCGCCACGACCGTGCTGGAGCACGGGGCGACCGATGGGACCGCACAGGCGCTGCAGATCAAGGCGTCTGGTGCGCAGGCGGTCATGGCGTGCCTGTACCAGCCGGAGCTGATCGTGCTTCTGCGCGAACTGCAAAAGTTCCAGATCAATGTGATCATCGTCGGCGCACTCGGTGCAGACTTCAATCAGGTGGTACAAGCGTTCCCCAACCATGACTGGCTCAACCAGCGTTTCTTCCAGCCCTATCAGTTCAAGGCAAGACTCGGCACTGGTCCGTTGAAGAAATACCACGACATATTCGTGAAATATCTGACGAAAGACGAGCTGCCGAAGGTCGGCGAACCAACCAACTTCTACTACTTCGGCGTCCCCGCTGCGATCGTGACCGTCGAGGCATTTCGCCGTGCCGGCCCGAACCCTACACGCGAAAGCTGGGAAAAGGCGATGGAGTCGTTGAGGGATTTCGATACCGGCGTTTTGGCCGACACCGAGACCTTTGGCCCGGACAAGCATGTCGGCGTGGAGAAGATGTATGCAGTGGGCCTCAACGCTCAGGGCCAGGAGACTGTGTACAGGGCATGGGGCGACGCATTGCCTGAAACCGAGTAAGGCCGGCCGCTGACCGGTCGAAAACTGGGAGACGGTCATGACGGTGCCGACATATGACTGGATCGCGCATCACGCTTCCATTCGCGGCGATAATATTGCCATGGAGGATCTCGTGACGGCGCGGTCCTTTACCTATCGTGAATTCGATCAGCGGGTAGATCGGCTCGCATCGGGGCTACGGGATCGGTTCGGCGTCGGGCGTGGTGATCGCGTCGCTGTGCTGGCGCATAACTCGACCGACCATTTCGAGCTCCAGTTCGCCTGTGTGCGACTTGGCGCGGTGTTCGCGCCATTCAACTGGCGGCTGACAGTGCCAGAACTTCGCTTCATTGTCGGCGACTGTGAACCGACGGTGATGTTCTACGATCCGGACTTCGGCGACGCGGCGCTGGAACTCGCCGACGCTTGCAGGGTGCGGCATCTGTGTGGACGCGAGCCCGCCAACAGCGGCTACGAGAGCCTGATTGCCGAAGCCTCCGGCGGAGCGACGCCGGAGCCGCTGACACATGGTGACATCGCGACCATCCTGTATACCTCCGGCACCACCGGCCATCCAAAGGGAGCGATCATCACCCATGGCATGCGATTCTGGCAGATCGTCAATCTGACCGGACCTTGCCGGGTGACCGCGGATAGCACATGCTTGACTGCTTTTCCGCTGTTCCATGTCGGCGGCCTCGACGTCTATGCCAACCCGGTGTTTCACTATGGCGGCAAGGTGCTGGTAGAGCGCGCCTACGATCCAGCACTGACCTTGCGACTGCTCACCGATACCGAAGCCAACGTCACTCACTTCATCGGCGCGCCGGCGCACTTCCAGTTCATGGCGCAATTGCCGCAATTTGCCGCAGCAAGGTTCAACCCGAACCTGCTAGCCTATGTCGCCGCCGCACCGGTATCGTTGCCGCTGCTGCAACAGTGGCAGGCACAAGGTCTGGACCTGATCCAAGTTTACGGAATGACGGAAACCTGCGGTATCGTCGTGTCGATGGAACCAGGCGATGCGATTTCCAAGGCTGGATCGGCGGGCAAGCCTTGCCTGCATGTCGCCATGCGTCTGGTCCGCGCGGACGGCACGGATGCGTCCACAGATGAGATCGGCGAAATATGGGTAAAGAGCCCCAGCGTGACACCAGGATACTGGAAGCGACCCGACGCCAGTGCCGTGACCTTCGCCGATGGTTGGCTGTGCACCGGCGATGCGGCACTGAAAGACAAGGATGGGTTCTACTACATCGTCGATCGTTGGAAGGACATGTACATATCGGGCGGCGAAAACGTGTATCCCGCAGAGGTCGAGGACGTGCTGTATCAGCTTCCGGCGATTGCCGAAGTCGCGGTGATCGGTGTACCCGACGAACGATGGGGAGAGGTTGGCCGTGCCATCATCGCGCTGAGATCCGGCGAGACTCTGACCGAGATGGAGATCTTTGCACACTGTGGAGCGAACCTGGCACGTTACAAGCACCCGCGTTCGATCCAATTTGTCGAGGCATTACCTCGCAACGCGACGGGCAAGGTGCACAAGCCCACTTTACGACAGCAGTTTGGCGCCGCCTGACGCCATGATGGCGTAGCCGCATGCTGACACTGCTGCCGCAGCTTTTGATCAGCGGCATCTCGACCGGCATGCTCTACGCCCTCATCGCCCTATCGATGACGGTGGTGTATCGCGCCACCACCGTGGTGAACTTCGGGCACGGCGATATGGTTGCCGCCGGCGCCTATGCGGTGTTCGTGTTCGGCCTTGGCTTCGGTCTCCCCTTTCTGGTCGCGCTGGCGCTCGCGATCGTGCTGCTGTTCGCCGTCGGCTTCGCAACGCAGCGTCTGCTGTTGCAGCCAATCGTGGGCGGGCCGCATTTATCGCTGGCAATGATGGCGCTCGCTATCGGCTACACGCTGCGAGGCGTGCTGCGTCTGGAGTGGGGCAATGAAACGATCAATCCGCAACGGCCTTATCTGCAGGACGCCTATATGTTTGGCAATGTCGTGATCACCACGGATGACGTGGTGATCTGCGGCATCGTTCTGTTGCTGCTGGTTGTGCTGTTCCTGCTGTTCCAGGCAACCCCGCTCGGCAAGGTGATCCAGGCCACGTTTCAGAGCCAACGCGGCGCGGCGCTGGTCGGCATCAACGTGCCGCTGTTTCACGCGTTCATGTGGGGTGGCGGTACCGCACTCGGCGCGATCGGCGGAGTTATGCTGTCGATGATCGCGCCGCTCACGCCCGACCTCGGGCAATGGACTCTGGTGCAGGGATTTGCCGCAATGACCCTTGGCGGCTTCGGTTCGCTGGGCGGCGCGGTCGTCGGCGGAATTCTCCTCGGCATCATCCAGAAGCTGCTCGGGTTCTACCTGAACACGGTATTCATCGAGATCACCGGCTATCTGGTACCGATCGTCGTTCTGTTGCTGCGACCCCAGGGTCTGTTCGGCCGCCGTGCCGCCGTGCGCGTATGAATCTGCGCCGTATTTTTTGGTTGTTACCTATTGTATTGCTGCCACTGCCGTTATGGCTCAATCAGTATCAGCAATACGTGCTGAACACGGCACTGCTCTACGTCCCCGTGGGTATTGGCTTCAACCTCGTGGTTGGCAATCTCGGTCTGCTCGCCTTCTCCAACGTGGCCTATTTCGGCCTCGGTGCCTACGTCAGTGGTGTGCTCATGGCCCAATTCGACGTGCCATGGTGGATCACGTTGCTGCCGGCAGCGCTGATTGGCGGCGCCGCTGGTGCGATCGCCAGTATTCCCGCCTTGCGCGGTGTGCGCTTGTTCTATCTTGCCATCATGACGCTGGCCTTTGGTGAATTGATGCGCTGGACCTACATTCGCTGGGAAGCGCTGACCGGCGGTTCCATGGGCATGGCGGTGCCGGTGCCCAACCTGCTCGGCTGGACACTGGATACGGATCTGCGCCGATTTTACGTTTTCCTCGCACTGGTCGTGATGCTTGTTGCCATCACCGATCGCCTGCTGCGATCGCGCTTCGGCCGTGCCTTCATGGCAATCAAAGACAACGAGATTGCCGCCGCCGCGATGGGCATTCCGACGGACCGCTACATCGTGCTTGCCTTTGCGTGGGGCGGTGCCGTCGTCGGCATCGGTGGTGCGATGTTCGCGATTTCGGTGGGCCATCTGACGCCGGTCTCTTTCGACCTCACCGAGCTGCTGCGGCAGTTTGCCATCATCATGGTCGGTGGTCTCGGCAGTCTGACCGGGACGATCATTGGCGCCGTCATTGTCACTGTGGCGCCGCAGGTGTTCATCAGCTTTCCAGGCTTCGACGAACTGGTGTTCGGGCTGCTGATCATCCTGGTGATCCTGTTCCTGCCCCGTGGCCTGGCGAGCCTGCTCGCGCGAGCTCATCCCGTCTTTGTTGAGCGCTACTATCGTGGCTGATCCGCCGCTGCTTTCGGTGCGGAACATCGAAGTCCGGTTCGGCGGCCTGGTCGCCGTGGCCGGCGTGTCGTTCGAGCTGAGGGCTGGCGAGATCTGCGCCTTGATTGGACCGAACGGCGCCGGCAAGACAACATTGTTCAATGCGGTGTCTGGCAATGTGGTGCCGGATGCCGGCAGCATCCGGTTTCGCGGCGAGGAGATCGCCGGGCTGACACCGCACGAAATCTCTGCCCTCGGTGGACGCCGCACATTTCAAAACGGTGGGTTGTTCCCGGAACTGACTGCACTGGAGAACGTGCTGGTGGGGCTGCATGTGCAGGTCGGCAGCGGGTTTCTCGGTCTGCTGTTCGGCAGCAGTTCAGCCCGTGCCGAGGTTGCCGCGACAGAGCGAGCGCGAGAGCTGCTGTGGCTGATGGGCATTGGGCATCTTGCGGAACAGAAAGCCGGTGAGCTGTCTGGCGGGCAGCAGCGGATGGTGGAGATCGTGCGCGCGCTGGCAACCAACCCGCTGTTGCTTTTGTTGGACGAGCCCGCCGTTGGCCTATCGCCCACGGCACGGCAGCAGCTTGCCGTTGTCATCCGCAATCTGGCCCGCACCCGCAACGTTGGCATCCTGCTGATCGAACACGCCATCGAGCTGGTCATGAGCGTCGCCGATCGTGTGATCGTCCTAAATGAGGGACGCAAGGTCGCGGATGCGCCGCCTGAAGAGGTGCGGGCGGATCGTGCTGTGCTCGAGGCGTATCTCGGGCATGCCTGATGCGTTTCTGACTGTCCGTGGCATAGAGGCTGGATATGGCGGCAGGCAGATTTTGTCCGGCGTCGACCTTGATGTCGTTGCGGGCGAGGCTGTCGCCTTGCTTGGGGCGAACGGCAGCGGCAAATCGACCCTGCTGAATACACTGAGCGGCTTCGTCAGGTCCCGCCGAGGCTCCATCCGACTAGGTGGCGAAGAACTGGCGGGCTTGTCGCCGCATCGCATCTTCCGCCACGGCATCGTTCAGGTGTCTCAGGCGCGCGATCTGTTTCCGGAAATGTCGGTGGAGGAGAATCTGCGTCTCGGCGCCTGGACCCGGGGTGGCGACGCCACCCGACTCCTGCAGTCGGTCTACGCGTCGTTCCCACGCCTAGCCGAGCGGCGCACCCAGACGGTGCAACTGATGTCCGGTGGGGAGCAGCAGATGGTGGCGATCGGCCGTGCGCTGATGAGCCAGCCACGCTTGCTGCTGTTGGACGAACCGTCCGGTGGCCTTGCTCCGGCGTTTGTCAGCGAAATCGCCTCGATCGTGACATCGTTGAAGCGCCGGCATGTGACGATGGTGATGGTTGAGCAGAACCTGCGCCTGGCACTGGCAGTGGCCGATCGCATCGTGGTGCTGCGAGATGGGGTCGTAGTGCAGCAGCAAAGTGCCGGCGGAGACGAAGAGCAGATCGTTCGGCAGATCTATCTCTGATACAGCTCCCGCAGACGGAAGTGCTGGACTTTGCCCAGGGCATTCCGTGGCAGTTCATCCACCAGGACGATCTTGCGCGGCACCTTGAAGCGGGCGAGTTGAGTCCGAAGGTGGACCCGCAGTTCGTCGACGGATATAGCCGCCCGGCCCACAACATAGGCGACCGGCACTTCCTGCCACCGTGGGTCTGCAACACCAATGACCGCAGCTTCCGCGACGGACGGGTGGTCCAACAGCACGCGCTCAATCTCCGCGGGATAAATGTTTTCGCCGCCTGAAACGATCATGTTCTTCTTACGGTCATGGATAGTGAAGTAGCCGTCAGGGTCGCGGATTGCGATGTCACCGGTGCGGAACCAGCCATCGTGGAGCGACTCCGCTGTCGCATTGGCGTCGTGCCAATATTCGGTCAGCACATTCGGGCCGCGGACCTCTACCTCACCCGCCGTGCCGGGCGGCACTTCCTGCCCCGCATCATCCACGATGCGCGCCTCGCAGAGCAGGCCAGGCAACCCGGTAGATAGCGGTCGGGCTAAGTCGCCGCCGAGGCGCGTATAGACAGCAATTGGGCTGGTTTCCGTTGCGCCGTAGACCTGGAGCACTGGCACACTGCGCGCCTGCACAGCGTCGACCAGGCCTTGTGGCACCAGTGTCGAGCCCGTGGTGATCACGCGCAGGCTGCCAAGATCGGCGGTTTGCCAGTGCGGATGCTCCAGCAACGCCTGGATCGTGGACGGGACAAGAGTCGTCAGGGTTGGTCGATCGCGTGCAATTGCTCCCAACGTCTCCTCCGCTGTGAACCGGGCGTGCAGCGATACAGTCGCGCCTAGCTGCAGTGCCGGCGTGGTCTGGATGTTCAGGCCGCCGACATGGAACAAGGGCAGCACCGTCAGCACGTGATCGTCGGATGTCATGTCGTGCATATGCTGGCTCATCGCTGCATTAGCCAGCAGCGCCTGCTGCGTGAGCACGGCGCCCTTCGGGCGGCCGGTCGTTCCGGCGGTGTAGACGATAAGCAACGGGTCGAGCCAGTTGACATCAGGCTCGTGGCCCCCGCCGCTCTCGGTGGCAAGCAGGCCAGCGATCGATTCCAGAGACACGATGGGCGCGCTGACTCTCACTTCGAATGGCGGCGCCACAACAACTGCGCGGACGTCAGCATTCGACAGGATGAATTGCAGCTCCGGCGGGGCGAGGCGCCAGTTCAACGGCACTAATATCGCCCCGAGGCGGGCACAGGCATAGAGCAGCGTCAGATAGTCCGGATGGTTCATCGCCAACAGGGCGACACGATCGCCGCGGCGGACGCCAAGTTCTGACTTAAGCGCGGATGCCATCCGGCCGATGCGGTCAGCAAATGCGGCGTAGCTCCAGGTGCCGTCGGCGAAGCGCAAGGCAGGCTTGTCTGGCGTGAAGGCGGCGTTCCGATCGATCAGATCGGCGAGGTTCATTCGTCAGTCTCGCCTTCATTGTACAGCGACCCATGGCCGATCCGTTCCAGGCAGACCTCGGCGGTCCATGGCGCCATCAACGACCCGCATCGGCTGTCTCGGTAAATCCGCTCCAACGGCAGTGACTTCAGCATCGAGTGTCCGCCGCAGGTACGGATAGCCAGCCGTGCCAAGTCGTTGGCCGTCTCCATTGTGGTGTACTGCGCCGCATATGCACGCAGTCGCTGTTCCGGCGTGGGATCGACATGCGCCTCGCTCACCGCCTGGAACCACAGCGTCTTGGCCTGTTCCAGCTTGATGCGCATCTCGGCAACAGCGAGTTGTTTTACCACGCTGCTGCGTCGTCCGCCACGCAGATAGCGCGCAGTGAAGTCGTACGCTGCCTGCGCCAGTCCGAGATATGTTGGCGACAGCGTCAGGAACATATGCGGCCAGCGTGATGCGGCCTGAAAGTACATGCCACGCGGCATGAGTGCGGCATCGCGCTCGACGAACACGTCCGAGAATTCCAGAGTGCGCGAGACGGTACCGCGCATACCGAGAGGGTCCCAGTCGCCGACGACGGCAACCCCCTGCGCAGCGGCGGGGATCGCCACGTACAGAGTATTGCGCCTCGACGCGGTTTCATCATTCGCGCGCTCGGTGCAAAGGACCCCGTAATAGTCGGCATGCCCGGACAGCGAAGCGAATACTTTGCGCCCGGTCACCGACCAGCCCCCGTCAACCGGCCTCGCAACGGTGCCGAAAGGTATAGCGCCAACGGCGGATGCATTTCCCTCCGAGAATGGCTGCGCATAGATCGCACCGTCGGCGACAATTCGCCGGAAGTGCAGTGCGCGGCGCCGCTCATGCTCGGCTCGAGTCGTCGCGTCCATTTGAAGATCATCAGCCAGGGCGCCAGTCCACAACGTGGAACAGACGTGCATGTTCCAGGTCAGTGCCGTTGCACCGCACGAGCGCGCAATCTCCGCTGCGGCGAGCGAATAGGTAAGATAGCCGGCTCCGAGCCCACCATGCTGCCGCGGGATGCAGAAACCGAGTAGCCCCGCATCGCGTAGATCGCGGTAGTTCTCCGTGGGGAAACTGGCATCTCGGTCATATTGCGCGGCACGCGGAGCAAATCGCTCCGCGCCCAGCTTCCGCGCCCGCGCAATCAGGTCCGCCTGCTCGTGAGTGAGGCGGTACGCCGGTGGATCGAACAGCGGGGTGTCCAGCGCGTCTGACATTTAGCGATCCTAGCAGGACCTGCCAGCGGCTAGCCAAATTGACTCCGTTTCGCACCGCGGCATAAGGTCCAAGGATAGTTTAGACCAAAGGGAGGAAACATGGTCGGCTGGCGTCTGTTCACTGCGATCTTCGTGGGATTGTTGGGGATCGCCTCGGTTGGAGCAGCCCGCGCCGCCGACGACACCATTAAGATCGGCTATATTGACCCCTTCTCGGGGCCGTTTGCCGCCACCGGCAATAACTTTCTGAAGGTGTTCAACTTTATCCTCGAAAAGGCCAATGCCCAAGGGGGCCCACTCGGCAAAAAGTATGAACTCGTCACTTTCGACGATAAGCTGCAGCCAGCTGAGGCGCTGATCGCGCTAAAGAGCGTAACCGACCAGAATCTACCCTTTGTCATGCACTGTGTAGGGTCGAACGTCGGTTCGGCGATGATCGATGCGGTGTCGAAGCACAACGCGCGGAACCCGGATAATCGCCTGCTGTATCTGAACTGCGGTGCGCTGGCCACGGAGTTGACCAACGAGCAATGCGACTTTTGGCACTTCCGCTTCACGGTCAATGTGGACCAGCGGGCTGTGGCGCGCATCAAGACGCTGCCGCAGTCGGTGAAGAGCGTTTACCTGCTGAACCAGGACTATCTGTTCGGCCAATCAGTGCAGAAGGCGACGCAAAAATACCTGGCGCAGTACAGGCCAGATGTAAAAGTGGTCGGCGACGAACTCGTCCCGTTCGGCAAGGTGCAGGACTTCTCACCGTATATCGCGAAGATTAAGGCGTCAGGTGCGCAGTCATTGGTGACGTCGAATTATGATCGCGACCTGAACCTGCTGATGAAGGCGGGCAACGATGCCGGTCTGGAAATTCGCTATGATTCGTATCTCGCGCATCAGCCCGGCGGACCGACATCGACAGGACCTGCAGGCGACAATCGGCTGACCTCTATCATGGAATTTCATGACAATGTCGCGGCCGAGGAGAACAACCCAGCGGCGGAGAAGTTCATATCGGAATGGCGGGCACGGGCCGAATTCAATTTTATTCCACTCGACTACGTTACGATGTTCCAGATGCTGACGGCGGCCATCAACAAGGCGGGTTCGACCGACGCGGTGAAGGTTGCCAAGGCACTCGAAGGCATGAAGGTCACCGATATGATGGGTGACGAGAACGTCATGCGCGCCGAGGATCACCAGTTTCTTGGCCCCCTGCATGAGGCGATCTTCACCCATTCGGCGAAGCTAGATGCAGAAAAGACCGGGCTTGGCTGGAAGAGCGAGGCCAAGATCTCCGGCGCCGATCTGACCTTGCCCACCTCCTGTAAGATGAAGCGTCCGGCATCCTGAAAC
Organism: Acetobacteraceae bacterium; assembly: GCA_024280945.1. Taxonomy (GTDB): domain Bacteria; phylum Pseudomonadota; class Alphaproteobacteria; order Acetobacterales; family Acetobacteraceae; genus JAMXLO01. The sequence continues at coordinate 55,523 of JAMXLO010000108.1, read as the reverse complement.
AGCAGCGTTTGAGGTTCTCAGCATGGAGGTCCTGCTCGTCTCCCTGCTGAATGGTCTCGTCTATGGCATGCTGCTGTTCATGCTGGCATCCGGCCTGACGTTGATCTTCAGCATGATGGGGGTGCTGAACTTTGCGCATGGCTCGATCTACATGTTGGGGGCCTATTTCGCTTATGAGAGTACCCGCTGGATCGGCTTTTGGTCAGCGCTGCTGATCGCTCCTTTGCTGTGTGGTGCAATCGGCGCAGCGATCGAGATCTGGGGCCTCCGCCGCGTGCACCACAACGGCCACATTGCCGAATTGCTGTTCACGTTTGGCTTGGTGTTCATCATCGGTCGCTCTGTCCAGATGGCATGGGGCATGCTGCCGATGCCGTATCGCGTGCCAGCCAGTCTCGACTTTCCGCTGTTCACGCTTTACGGCCTGCAATTCCCGGCATACCGTGGCTTCATGTTGCTGATCTCAGCCGGGATGCTGGGGGGGATCTGGCTGCTGCTGAAGCGCACGCGCGTCGGCATGATCATCCAGGCGGCACTGACGCATCCCGGGATGACTGCTGCGCTGGGACACAACGTGCCGCTGGTCTTCACCATCGTATTTGCTGGCGGCTGCTTTCTCGCTGGGTTGGCGGGGGTGATTGGCGGCAACTACCAGTCCACCGAGCCAGGTATTGCGGATGCGATGGGGCCTATCGTGTTCGTCGTCGTGGTGTTTGGCGGGCTTGGTTCGCTCGCCGGCTGTTTCATCGCCTCGATCATCATGGGGATGGTCGTGACGTTTTCCGTGGTGATCGACGCATCGATCGCGGATTTGTTGCGTCCGATCGGCATCGTGCCCCGTAGCGATGACTTGCTGGGCGAGATCCTGACGGTACCGGTCGCGCGTATCGGCGCGCTACTGCCGCTGCTGATGATGGTGCTGATCCTGTTTTTCCGCCCACGTGGCCTGCTCGGCACGCGCGACACATGACGCGGCGCTCTGCCATCATCTGGCTCACGCTGCTCGCAGTAGCTATCGTGTTGCCGTGGCTGTTCTACGATTTCGCGCATCACCGTCCGGCTGGATTCGTCATCTCCATGCTGAGCCAGATGGGGATGATGATCATCCTCGCACTATCGTACAACATGCTGCTCGGCCAGGCAGGCCTGTTCTCGCTGTGCCATGCGACCTTCTTCGGTTTCGGCGGCTATTCGACCATCCACTTTTTGAACGCCGCCGGCGCCGGCGAGCTGCCGGTGCCGACGGAACTGATGCCGCTCCTTGCGGGCCTGTCGGGACTTGGCCTTGCCATCGTGTTCGGCGCCATGGCAACAAAGCAGCGCGCCACGGCCTTCGCCATGATTACGTTGGGCATCGGCGAGCTCGTCGCCACCGCAGCCCTGATGTTCCACCACTTCTTTGGCGGTGAGGGTGGTGTCAGCACCGACCGCATGATCGATCAAAGTCTGTTCGGGCTGTCCTATGCCTCCGGCATCCAGGTCTACTACCTGATCGTTGGCTGGACCTTCGTTGCCGCATTGCTGATGTGGCTGCAGACCATGACGCCGCTCGGACGAATGGCAAACGCCTGCCGCGACAACTTCGAGCGTGCGCAGTTCATGGGCTACGACCCGCGCATCGTGCGGTTCCTGCAATTTTGCCTGGCGGGCTTTTTCGCCGGGATTGGCGGCGGCCTGTACGCCATCACCTACGAGATCGTCACCTTCGATGCAGTCGCCGCACCGTTGTCCGCCAACGCCCTGTTGATGGCCTATATCGGCGGCAACATGGTATTCGTCGGCCCGGTTCTCGGCGCAGTGTTGATCACCCTGCTGCAAAGCGGCGTCAGCTTGATGTCGAACTCCTGGTTGATCTATGTCGGCGTGCTGTTCATTGCCATGGTGACGTTCGCACCGGCCGGCATCACCGGGATCATCATGGCGCATGGACCGGTCTGGCGCGCCGGGCGTTTATCGCGGCTGATCCTGCCTTATCTGCGTCTCGTGGTGCCCGGGATTGCCACGGTGGCGGGATTTGTCGGAATGGTGGAACTGCTGTCTTTTCTCACGATCGGGGCAGCGGCTGGTAAGCATCTGGTGCTATTCGGCTCGCCGATCGACGCGAACACCGCTGCGCCCTGGGCGATTGCGATCGTTCTGCTGGTTGTGGGAACCGTGTGGCTGCGGTTTGAGGCGCGATACTTTGCCCGCGTCTGGGAGTCGGTTGCCGGCAGTGTGGAGGCGCGAGCGTGACGGGGATGCCGGCGATCCGGCTTGCCGACGTGCGCAAGAATTTCGGCGCCACGGAGATCATTCGTGGCGTAAGTCTGGATGTAGCGGGCGGTGAACGTCATGCCATTATCGGCCCCAACGGCGCCGGCAAGACGACGCTCTTCAATCTGATATCCGGGCGGTTTCCGATTACCGCCGGCAGTATCGAATTGCGCGGCCAGCGCATCGACGCCCTTCCCCCACAGCGGATCAACCGCCTGGGCCTGTCGCGCAGTTTCCAGATCACGTCGATCTTTCCCCGACTCACGGTGTTCGAGAACCTACGCTGTGCCCTGCTATGGAGCCGAGGCTACCGGTATTCATTTTGGCACCTGCTGCCGCGCGCGCGGGCGCTGAACGAGGCGACTGAGGCACTGTTGCGTGACCTCAATCTGGCGGAGCGGCACGACTTACCGGCCGGGCTGCTGTCGTACGCCGAACAGCGGGCACTCGAGATCGGCATGACAGTGGCAGGTGGGGCCAGCGTGATCCTGCTCGACGAACCCACAGCAGGCATGAGTCACAGCGAAACGGAATACGCGGTCGCCCTGATCCGCCGGGTCACCGAGGGCAAAACGCTTCTTATGGTGGAGCACGACATGCGTGTGGTGTTCGATCTGGCCGACACGATCACTGTGCTGGTCTATGGCCGCGTGATTGCGTCCGGGCCGCCATCCGCCATTCGCGCCGACCGCGCGGTGCAGGAAGCGTACCTGGGAGCGATGGCGGCATGATGCTGGAAGTCAGCGATCTGCATGCCTTCTACGGCAAGAGCCACATCCTGCAAGGCGTGAACCTGACGGTCGGCGAAGGCGAAATCGTTTCGCTGCTTGGCCGGAATGGCGTCGGTCGCTCCACCACCTGCAAGGCCATCATGGGCCTCGTCGACCCTATCGGGACGGTTCGATACCGCGATCGAAACATCGCCGGTCTCAGCGCCAACCTCGTTGCCAGGATGGGAATCGGCTATGTGCCGGAGGATCGACAGATCTTCCCGACGCTCACGGTGCGCCAGAACCTGATGCTCGGGCTCAAGCGGGCCGGCCGGTTCGGTCGATGGAACTTCGACGATGTGTTCCGGCTGTTTCCCAACCTCGCCGAGAGGCAGAACACCCCGGCCGGTGTCCTGTCCGGAGGTGAGCAGCAGATGCTGACAATCTGTCGCACGCTGATGGGCGACCCCGACCTGATCCTCATCGATGAGCCAACGGAAGGCTTGGCACCAAGGTTGGTCGAGCAGGTCGGCCAATTGCTCGAGGAGATCGCTCGTCGCGGCGTCTCTATTTTTCTAATCGAACAAAAGTTGACGATAGCCCTTCAGATATCTCACAGACTGTACGTCATGGGCCACGGGCGTATAGTATTTCATGGTACGCCCGCCGACATTTCCGGGCGGGCCGACATCCGGCGCGAATGGCTGGAAGTTTAGCTGCAAAAATTTTTGGCAATCGGTGATTCTCGCCCTATTGTGAGGTAAATCACTCAATAGGGAGCGATCAATGAGAATTCCTCACCGTGGCCGCAACCCTACTTCTAGCTGTGTCGGCCTCGTTACGAGGGTGGTGCCGGGACTGCTTCCTTGTCGAGCAGGCTCTCCGTAACGAGTGGACCGTTAACCCAGGCTGCACGGGCCGAACGGGATATGGGACGAAACTGGCGTTGCATGCGGTTTTCCACGCGACTGCTGCTCGTCGTGCTGACCTGCCTCATGCCGGTGATAGTTCTGGAGGCATGGAGCGAGTACACCCACTGGGCCGAGCGACGCGCGCAGCTTGGCGATCTGTCGGTGCAGCAGGCCCAGTTGCTGAACGGGGATATTGGCAGCATCACAGACGGTGGCCGCACGTTACTGGGTGCAGTGGCTCTACTGGATGATGTCCGCGACGTCACGGCCGGCTGCGACGACAAACTGAACGCAATGCTGCGCAGCCTGCCGATGTTTGCATTCGTGGCGCGGCTCGATGACCACGGCGAAATCCGCTGCGGCTCGGCATCCTCCCCCCTGTGGGCCGCTGGAGCGCAGCCGCGCTGGATGCGCGAAGCGCTCGAGGCCAAGGAATTCACCATCGGCCGATTTTCCACCGCACCGGGAGTGAACGGTGGCTTTCTGCCAATGGTACTGCCGCTTGCCGCAAATCATGCCGGCGACCCTGGTGCTCTGGTGGCCGGACTCGACCTGGCTTGGCTGGCAGAGCATCTGGCACAGCTAAGAGAGACGGGGTCACGCTTCCTCACCGATAGTGCTCTCACCGTTGCCGATCGTGACGGCGTTGTGCTTGCGCGCAGTCCTCAGCACGCCGACTTTGTTGGCAGGCAATTTCCGCCCAACGCGCTGGAGTTGGTGAAAGCAGCCGGGCCCGGCGTGCAACGCCTGAGAAGCATCGACGGCAAGTACCGCGTCGTCGGTTTCGTTCCCGCTGGACGAACCGCCACCGGCCTGTTTGTCTCTGTCGGCTTTTACGAGCCGGCAATGATGGCAGAGATCAATCGTACGGCCCTGCGTGGGGCTGCATTGATTGCATTCGTTGCCATCATCGCCTTTGTGCTTACGTTGTTTGTTGCCCGACGCTTCATCGGCCGTCCGACGCGTGAACTTGTGGCGGCAGCGCGCCGGTGGCGCGAGGGGGATCTTGCCACCCAGGTCCATAGCGACGACCAAGCCTCGGAATTCGGACAGATCGCCGCTGCCTTCAATGATATGGCAAGCACCCTCGCCAGACGCGAGGAGGAGCTGCGCGAACATGCCGATGAGCTGGAAGCGAGAGTGGCCGAGCGCACGCAGGAGCTGCTGGTCACCAACAATCGTCTGCAGGTAGAGATCACAGAACGGCAAAACACCGAAGCGGCGCTGGTTCAGGCGCAGAAGCTACAGGCGGTCGGCCAGCTTGCCGGCGGTATTGCGCACGATTTCAACAACCTGCTGGCAACCATCCAGGGCAATCTCGATCTGTTGGCGCAGACAGCGCCGCCAGAGCAGGAACGGCAGCATCGCTGGATCGATCGGGCCACGGGTGCCGTCCATCGAGGCTCACAGCTTAGCGGGCGACTATTGGCATTTTCGCGCCGCCAGCGCCTGTCGGTCGACACGACCGACGTCAATAAGCTGATCTCCGACCTTGTACCGCTGCTGCGTACCTCTACCCATGGGCAGCGCATCAGCATCGAGACCAGCCTTAGTCGCGATCTATGGCCTGCGATGATCGAGCCAAGTCAGGTCGAGGCGGCAATCCTCAATCTCGCGCTCAACGCGCGCGATGCCATGCCGGATGGCGGCTTGCTGACGATCAGCACGACGAATCAGCCCCTTCAGGAGAAGGATGAAATCGCCGCTGGTCACTACGTTGCCATTACCGTCGCCGATACCGGCATGGGCATGGATGAGCACGTGGCGAGGCGCGCTTTTGAACCGTTCTTCACGACCAAGGGACCATCGGGTACGGGGCTCGGATTGAGCCAGGTGCAGCGCATGGTTCGCGAGGTCAAAGGTGCGGTACGACTCTCCTCGTCGCCGGGTGAGGGTACCTCCGTAACTCTGCTCCTGCCGAGAGCCACCGCGATACCCAGACCAGAGGGCGCGCCAGCTGAACCACGGCGGATGCGCACGGACTCAAAGGTCCTGGTAGTCGATGACGACCCCGATGTGCTGCAGGTCAGCGCAGAAATGTTGCGGCAACTTGGCTATTGCGTAGCCACGGCGGCTGGAGGCTACGAAGCACTGGAGGCACTTGTTGTTCAACCGGCAGTGGTCTTGCTCGACTATGCGATGCCGGCGATGACGGGGCTGCAGGTTGCCGCCGCAATGCGGGAGCGCGGTTTCACCGGACCGATCATATTGGCGACCGGCTACGCCGACCTGAGCGAGACCGAGCAACGGGAACTGGCGGCACTGCAGGGGATGCTGAACAAGCCTTACTCGATCAGGGATCTGGAGGCGCTGCTGGTTCAGGTCGAGGCCACGACGCTGCAGGCGGCGGATTAGCCGGGGAGACCGGTTCAGTGCGCGTCGGCCCAGGTGCGACCCGCGCCGGTCTCCACGACCAGCGGCACTGAAAGCTTCGCGGCGCCTTCCATGACATGGCGCGCCAGTGTGGTCAGGGCCGAAACCTCATTCTCCGGCGCCTCGAACAGTAGCTCATCATGCACCTGCAAGAGCAGGCGCGCCCTTAGGCCAGCCTCGGCGAGCGCCTTCGGCAGTCGGATCATCGCGCATTTGATGATATCGGCCGCGCCGCCCTGTAGCGGCGCGTTGATCGCCTGTCGCTCGGCGTAGCCGCGACGCGCAGGGTTTTTGTCTGCGATACCGGGCACCCAGCAGCGCCGACCGAATGGTGTCGTCACGTAACCGCTGATGCGTGCCTCTTCCTTGGTCCGTTCCATATAGGCGCGGATGCCGGGATAGCGGACGAAATACGCATCGATGTAGCTCCGCGCCTCGCCTGGCGTTATGCCGAGCTGCCGCGCCAGGCCGAAGCCGCTGATGCCGTAGATGATACCGAAGTTGATCGCTTTGGCGCGCCGGCGCGTCATCGGGTCCATACCGGCCATGGGAACACCGAACACCTCGGATGCTGTCCGGGCATGGATATCCTCGCCACGCAAAAAGCTCTCGCGCAGCGGCGGGATGTCGGCCACATGTGCCAGCAGTCGTAGCTCGATCTGTGAATAATCGGCCGAGACCAGCACATGCTCTGGCTCAGCCACAAAGGCATGGCGGATACGGCTGCCTTCATCTGTGCGTATGGGGATGTTCTGCAGATTAGGATCGTTCGATGACAACCGCCCGGTTGACGCGATGCATTGGGCATAGCTTGTGTGTACGCGACCGGTTTCCGGATTGATCTCCCCCACCAGCGAATCGGCATAGGTCGATTTCAGTTTTTGTAGCTGTCGCCAATCGAGGATGCGCCCCGGCAATTCGTGCCCCTGATCGGCCAGCGTCTGCAGCACCGATGCATCGGTGCCCCAGGCACCGGTTTTCATCCGCTTGCTGCCGCCCAGTTTCATCTCGTCGAACAGCACTTCGCCAAGCTGCTTCGCCGAACCCACATTGAACGCGCGACCGGCGAGGCGGTGGATCTCGGCCTCGATGGCCGCCATGCGCTGCTCGAAATCCACCGACATCCGCTGCAGGTCCGCCGCATCCACCTTGATGCCGGCGCGCTCCATGTCCAGCAGCACCGGCAATAGACGACGCTCCAGCTGTTCGTACAGCGCGAGCGCTCCATTGAACCGCAGCCGCGGTCGCAACACCTGCCATACTCGCAGCGCCACATCCGCGTGCTCCGCCGCGTGGGCTGTGGCTCGTTCAATTGCCACCTGTGCGAACGGCAGGCGGGCACGACCCGTCCCGGTGACCGCGTCGTAGGTCGTCGGGGTGTGGCCGAGATGCAGTTGCGACAGCTCTTCCAGCCCATGGCCATGCATGCCAGCCTCCTGCGAATAAGAGATCAGCATTGCATCGTCGAACGGAGTGGCCGGTGGGAAGCCGGCGCGCTCCATCACCAGCATGTCGAACTTGGCATTCTGATAGATCTTCAGAGTATTGCGATCAGCCAGCACAGGGGCCAGCACATCGATCGCCGTGGCCAGCGGGACCTGCTCCGCCAGTCCTTCGTGCCGCAACGGCAGGTATGCCGCGCATCCGGGGGCAACTGCCAGCGCCAGTCCCAGGAGCAGCGCCCTCGTGGCGATCAGTCCATCTGTTTCCGCATTGAGCGCGATAAACCCGCAGGTGTCCCGACGAGCCAGGAAAGCACGCAGCGCGGCTTCGCTGGTGATCGTCTCGTATGGGCCGAAGCCGGATGCGGCATCAGCTGGCTTAGGCGGTTCGGCCAACGGCAACGCGGCCTGCGCAGCCCGTGGGGTGGCCTCCACCGTCGTCACGGCTGGTGCCTGGGCCTCTGCTTCCACGCCGAGCCGCGTTGCGATGCTGCGGAAGCCCTGCTCCTTCAGCCATGCGGCCAGCCTAGGCTTGTCGTAGGGCCGCGCCAGCAACTGCTCGACCGGCAGCGGCATCGGGGTGTCGGTCCGGAGGGTCACCAAATCACGCGAGATGCGCGCGCGCCCCGCGTGCTCGATCAGGTTGTCGCGGCGCTTGGAGGATTTCATCGCTGGGGCTGCTGCAAGGACGCTTTCCAGGTCGCCGAATTCGTTGATCAGTTGCGCGGCACCTTTCGGACCGATGCCCGGTATGCCCGGCACATTGTCGGTCGAGTCTCCGATCAGTGCCTGCAGGTCGATCATCTTGTCCGGCGTGACGCCGAACTTCTCCATCACCTCGGCTGGCCCGATCGGCTTCTGCTTGATCGGGTCCAGCATTTCCACGCCAGGACGAATCAGCTGCATCAGATCCTTGTCGGACGAGACAATGGTGACCTGACCACCTGCTTCCATGGCCGCCTTGGCATAGGCCGCGATCAGGTCGTCCGCTTCCCAGTCCTCGAGCTGGACCGATGGGACACCGAACGCCTCGGTGGCCTGGCGAATCAGGTCGAACTGCGGGATCAGATCGTCCGGCGGCGGCGGGCGGTGTGCCTTGTAGTCCTCGTAAAGGCGGTTACGGAACGTCGTACGACCGGCGTCGAAGACGACGGCGATATGGGTGCCCACCTGCTCGCGCAGCAGCTTCGCCAGCATATTGGAAAAGCCGAATACCGCGTTCACCGGCGTCCCGTCGGGACGGGTCATTGGCGGCAATGCGTGATAGGCGCGGAAGATAAAGCCGGACCCGTCAATCAGGATCAGGTGCAGCGTCCGATCACCTGCAGCGAGCTGCCCGGCCGGTTCGAGGATTTCAGTGTCCGCGGGCGTGGCCTGCTCCTGGGTTCAGGACGTAGAGACGCGAACAGTAGGGGCAGAGCACGGAGTTCCTGTCGATGTACAGGAACACGCGCGGATGCCCCAGCGCACCATCGCCGCCGTCACAGGCGACGGTCCGGTCGTCCACCTTGATGATCTCAGTCGGGCTGGCGGCGGTGCCGTCCATCTTGCCGGTCGCGTCCTCTATGGCGGGGGAGGTCTGTATGATAGCGATGCGACCCATGCTTTCAACCTCCATCGACCAGGCATGCGGCGACGGCTGCTGAGTGTGGTGTTGTCGACCGCCCTTATGCTGAGTGGCTGCGCTGAGCATCTGGTTCCACCGGGCTCGCCGGTAGAGGCACCCCGCGCATCCGACGATTCCTTCATCATGCCGGACGGAATGCGGCTGCCGTATCGTTCCTGGCTGCCCGAGGACGCTCCCTGGGCGGTGGTGCTTGCGTTGCATGGAATGAATGATAGCCGCGACGCGTGGGAGTACCCCGCACCACAGCTTGCTGCGCGCGGCGTCGCCGTGTTCGCACCAGACCAACGCGGCTTCGGCGACACGACTGTTCGCGGCTACTGGCCCGGCACGACGGCCCTGGTGGATGATGCGCGAGAAATGGCGCGACTGCTGCGACAACGCTACCCTCAGGCAAAGCTCTTCCTGCTGGGGGAGAGCATGGGGGCTGCCGTATTGATGTGCCTCGCCGTTGCCCCCAACCCGCCGCATGCCGACGGCTACATCCTGGTCGCGCCCGCGGTCTGGGGACGTGCGGAGATGAACGTGTTTCTTCGCGCTGCGCTGTGGCTGTTTGCCAATGTGATCCCCGGATTCAAGGTCAGCGGTGCGGTCGCACGGAGGGTCGCGAGCGACAACCGCGATGCCATCCGGCGCCTGTCGCAGGATCCGCTGACTATCCACGACACGCGCTTCGATACGGTTCGCGGCCTGGTGAACCTGATGGATGCTGCTCTCGCAGCCGCCGCCCATTTCCATGAACCAGCGCTGTTCCTTTACGGGGGCAGGGATGAGCTCATTCCGGACAAGGCCACGGCCGCGACATGGCGCGGGCTGCCGCCGGGGCCGGTGAGGGCCTTCTATCCTGGCGGCTATCATCTGCTGTTGCGCGACCACGAGCGGGAGACGCCGATCGACGACATCCTGTTCTGGATGCGCCACCCGACTGCGGCACTCCCATCGGGCGGCGACCGGGCGGCCGAGGCATGGCTGGCAGAGCAAAAGTGAATTGATCTGTCCGAGGCGGCGGCAGGCTCTGCGAGCTTTGATCCAGCCGCGGTTTCGCGCTATGGGTGAGGTGCTGGACCCGTAGCTCAGTTGGATAGAGCGTCGCCCTCCGAAGGCGAAGGTCGCACGTTCGAGTCGTGTCGGGTCCGCCAACGAATTCAATCTCTTACTAGGGTTACAGCGAAGCTGCCGCAGGGTCGAGCAAGCACATAGCTAGCAGCGAGCGCGGCTAACGCCACAGGTCAATCGCTCGAATCCGCCCGCCGCTACCAGTCTATCAAAGACTTAGACCCCGCAGCGTCTCTCACGAAACATCATCCGGACCGGCCGGGGCTTCAGCGGGGCTTCACGGACGTCAGGACACGCCGGAATAGCGCAGGATAGGCATCGGCGCCGGGTGGAGACGTTGCGGTCATTCTGCCGCCGCGCATGCTCCTTCATCACGGCCCGTCCGAGTGGCTCAGATCGGGCAGCGCGACCCTCAAGATCCGCTCGAAGCGGGGTTGCTTGCGTCCCGGCCCCGCGAACACGCCGTTCTGCCCAATATTGACGACAAGTAAGCAGCTGTCAGTGTCGGCGCTGTTGGACATGATATATACGACATCATCCAGCACAACACGCCGTAGCCCCTCCGAATTCGCTGGTATCAGGAACCCGTCGAACCATTCCTCGTCGATCAGCGCGGCATCAAGCGCTTCGATCGTTCGCTGTCGAGAACAAGGGCCTTGAAACTCATGTTGCTTCACCATCGGGCACCACTGCCTCCGACAGCAACTCTACCGCCGACTGGCACGCTTCTTCGTAGTAGCTCGGTAGACCGATCCTCGAGAACAAGAAGGTAAGCTTTTGCGTGATCGCGAATCGCACGCCATCGGTCATGCGGCCCACCCGGTGAAAGGCGTCCGGTCGCCCGGCTATGCGCGCGTCCACTTCGGTTGCGAATAGATCGCCAGCGTGGAGTGACCGGATAGCCCGAAGCATCACTACGAAGCCATATCCCGCGGCACCTGGTAACTCGGGCAGTATAAAAAAGTCCGGGAACCCGTGCGCGCCCTGGAAGGCATCACGGACCGCCCGGCGGACTCGTTCTGCGTCGTCCCCCATCAGCGCCCGCACACTGCGAAACCGTTCCATTGCGCTTACCTTATCGCCTTTACCTAACGCCACACTCAGGGCGGTGAGGCATGCGACCAACTTATGACCGAGCGATTTGCCTGCCTTGTTCAATGCCTTCTCGATTTCGGCTGGCGTCTCCTGTTCTAGCCATGTCAGTAATACCTCGGCAGTAATCCCGAGCTCGAGGCCCGACCCGCTTCATCACGCCGTTGAGCTGTTCGGCCGCTACCATCGCTTGCTTGTCCACGAATCGCTTGAGCTGGGCGGGCACAACCTCGATGAATGTATAGCGATCCCCAGTTTTCCCCTGCGCAATGTCACAGTCGGCGGTTAGCACGAAGCCCCACTCGCCTTCCGGCCGCGGTTCGGCGAAGCGGCGGATGAGATCACCCTGTCTCACCTCCTGGTCGTCCGCCACGCTCACCAGATAGTCGTCCAACTCGTCCTCCAGACGCCCCATCGGCACGCCGCCGTGATCGGACTTGTTCCCCGGAACGTCAAGGGTTTGGCCGGACCTGCATGAGTCTCTGGGCCTGGAAGACAGGACGCTGCGTCACGAGCCACTTTCGCCGTCATCGATGACGATCTCCGCTGGATGCGGAATGGGTGGCGTGAAGCGACGGGGCCGGCGCAAATGCTTGGCCGACCGCCCATCCCGCGATCGGCGAGAAGCCCTGATTAAGTGGCGGGCCGCCCTGCGTCCTCGAGGGCTGGCCACCGCCGAATATGTCGTCGAGAAAACTAAAACCGAAGGGATCGTGCACAGCAGATCCTCTCGTTGACGGCGAACCGCGATATTAGGGTGTGGTGATCTCTATGATCGTGCTCTCGAAATCGAAGTTGTAGTTCAGCGGCAAGATCTTATCACCCGCGGGGGTGACGTTCTCGCATAGGATAGGATGAGAAGGTCCCATTGTTCGGACACCGAGCCGTGGCCACGCGCCGCGATGACCTCACCCGACACCCTTGTCTCCGCGGCGCCGGCCGCCTCGAACAACGTCGCACTAACCGTCAGCGCTTCCGATCCGCAGCATTCCGCGATACTTCACCGTGCCCACCAGATAGATCAGCCCGTCGCTCTCCACGCGAAACACTGGTTCACCGGCTCGCACAAAATCCCCTTGTCCATGAAACACTCCCGTGACATCCCGCTGAAGGGCGTGAAGAGGAACGTGTCGATGTAGGCGGCCTGCAACTTCCGAATGCTGAGGTCGATCGCGCGGACCTCGTTGGAGAAAGTTGTACCTCCGAATCGACACATTTCTGACATTCGCCAAGCGTTGAGAAACTCCTGCCGAACCGCTGCCCTCGCTTGGTGATATCTCAGGTCGTTCTCTGCTGACGGGTAACGGAACTCAGGGTCGCATTGATCACGCCGATGCCTGGGATGGTCGCCAGCTGCCGAGCCTGCTGGTTCTCGCGGGTCATCGCGGCGAGTTCGTCGTCATAAGCCCTGCTCCGCTCATCGAGGCTCTCCCACTCTTCGCGGAGATCCTGCAGCAGCCGGATCACCCGCGGGCTGATCGCTAGTTCCCCGGCCATGAGTTCGTGCAGTCGATGCCGCAGAGGGGCGCGACGCTTGGGCAGGATTAGCCCGCGCTCGAGCAGCACTGCGCGCAATTGATTGATTAGCCTGGTCCGCGCCGCCACCAGTCGCTCGCGTGCCCGGTGCAGCACCTGCAGATCGAGTTGTGCCTCGCTCTTGAGCGTCACAAGGCGCATCGTCGGTCGTGTCGCCGCCTCGGCGATCGCCTCCGCGTCGCGGTCGTCCGTCTTCTGCGACTTCACATAGGGCTGCACATACTCAGGCGACATCAGCCTGACCGTGTGGCCTTGCGAGGCAAATGTTCGACCGAGGAAGTGCGCGCCACAACACGCTTCCATCGCCACGATGCAGGCCGGCAGCTTGCTGGCGAACGCCACCAGACCCTCCCGCGTCATCCTGCGCCGCAGCACCACTGCGCCGTTTGTATCCAGCCCGGCCATGCTACAGCTGTTCTTGCCCAGGTCGATCCCAAGCACGGCAATCGGCATTTTGGCCATCCATCCTCTCCTCTGCTTCCAGACGCAGGCTGCGTCCGATGCTGAGGGGCGGTTCATCCATAAAGATGGCGCATGCGTCCGAACAGGAGCGCGCCGATGTCGTGGTCGAGCGCGAGCACTGGCGCGCGCTGATGCGCGCGCTGGATCCGTGCCGTTTGATCTGTCTCGACGAGAGCGGCGCGAGCACCAACATGGCCCGGCGGTTCGGACGCTCGCCCCGCGGTGAGCGATGCGTGGCAGCGATTCCGCACGGACATTGGAAGACGACGACGTTCACCGCAGGGCTGCGTACTGACGGGTTGGTCGCGCCAATGCTGCTCGACGGACCCATGGACGGGGTCGCCTTCGAGGCTTATCTGCGCCAGGTCCTCGTCCCGGTGCTGCGGCCCGGCGACATTGTCATCATGGACAACCTGCCAGCCCATAAAGGTCCCGCCGTGCGCAAGGCGATCGAGGATGCTGGCGCGAGCTTGTTCTACTTGCCGCCCTACTCGCCGGACCTGAACCCGATCGAGATGGCGTTCGCCAAGCTGAAGGCGATGCTGCGTGCCGTTGCACCACGCAATGTCCGCGACCTGTGGCAAGCAATTGCCGATGCGCTCCCGCGCTTCACTGCACAGCAGTGCCAAAACTATTTCCAGGCCGCAGGATATGTCCCACTTTGATCGGAAATTGCTCTAATTGGCGAAAAAGCTTGTAGAGTAAAATGGCCGACTCTCAAGCTTCGGAGACAAATGGCCATTCGGAGAGCAAATTCCCGGAACGTTCCCTCTCCAAACCCCAAGCCTGCTGCGCGAATGCCTGCGCCAGTTGGGTTTTCGCGGTCCTGAAAATGGCGGAGAGAGTTTGTAGCGGAGGCGACTGGAGCAGGGAAAAGAACCTGGATCCAACATTCTCCTAAGGTGGGCGTATCCCGACCGCGCTCGGCATCAGAATTCCAGTAGATTGTCTCTCAACCGCACATGGGAATAGGCCCTGCGCGTCAGCCCGCGCCGCTGCAAGGCCGGAGCCAGCCCGTCGGCGATCTCGGCCGTTGTCCGACGGCTTACATTGGGCATTGAGAACAAGAAACCATCGCCGCCGACCTCCTCCATCGCCTCACCCATCTGTGCTGCGACCGCGTCGGGTGAACCGACGAGATCGACGGACGCACCACCGCTTGTGTAGCTGACGATCGCCTCACGCAGCGTGCGTTTTCCCGCTTTCCGCAGGAATTGCGCCAGGCTTTGCTGGTGTCCATTGGTCGTCAGTTCGCCGACCGGGGCGTCCAGATCGAACTCAGAAAAGTCGATGTTGGTGATCCAACCCAACTGCGCCAGTCGCTTGTCCACATTCTGTGCCGAAATGGCTTCTCGCTGGGCCGCCTTCGCTTGTGCCTCCTCGGTGGTCTCCGCAAGGATCGGCGAAATCAGGAACAGGATCTTGCACGTGTCGGGATCACGACCAAGCGATGCCATCGTCGTTCGCACATCGTCACGGTACGCCTTCATCTGCGCGATCCCCTTCACGTGCGCCACTATCGTGTCCGCGTGTTCCGCGGCGAAGCGACGACCACGGGCCGATCCGCCGGCCTGCGCGATCACCGGTTGGCCTTGCGGGCAAGGACCCGAGTTGAGCGGACCACGGCATTTGTAGTATTGCCCTTCATAGTCGATCGTGTGGACGCGAGCGGGATCGATCAACACGCCGCTCTTGCCGTCGGCAACAATGGCATCGGGTTGCCATGATCCCCAAAGCCGCTTGCAGATCGCGATATATTCGTCCGCCATGTCGTAGCGCCGATCATGCGGAGGCAGGCACGCCATCCCGAAGTTCTTCGCCGACAGATCGGAACTTCCCGTCACCATGTTCCATCCGGCACGGCCGCCCGAGACCTGGTCCAACGACCCGACGATCCGCGCGGTCAGGTAGGGCGCGTAGGCAAAGGTGGAGAGCGTCGGCACAACACCCAGGCGTTTGGTGGCCGCGGCCATGAGTGTCGCCACCACCGTCGGTTCCTGACGCGGAATCGACATGCCATTCTTCAGATAGATATCGCGCGAGTTCCGCCAAGTCTCGCCCACGTAGATGGAGTCCTCAAGCAGCATGTAGTCCATACAGGCGCGCTCGCAACCACGTGCCAAGTCGAGAAACATGTCGCATGACATCCAGTCGGTCGTGATGCTGTCCGTCCACGGTTCACCCCATGCCTGAATCGAGGAGCCTTGCAGGAACCAGGCAAGATGAAACGGCGCGGCGGACATGTCGGGGACCTTTCCGGGCTAAGGGGGGATCGATGCAGTCGCGATTGTACCGCATTGCTGTTTGGCAATCGGATCGAGATGGCAGGCAACCGCGTGCGCAGAAGTGACGGGGCGCAGCGTCGGCACAGTCGTGTCGCAAATCGATGGCAGACGGCGCGGACAACGGGAGGCGAACGTGCAGCCGGTGGCGCCCGCGCCGATGTCGGCTGATGGTTCGGCCGTTGGAGACTCATCAGCCGCCGCGGCGAGTAGCAGCCGTGTGTAGGGGTGACGCGGTGCGGCCAAGAGTTCGGCCGGTGTCCCTGTCTCGCAGATGCGCCCTCGATACATCACCGCGACGCGGTCGGAGATCTGCGCGACAACTGCCAGGTCGTGGGAAATGAACAGATAGGCGAGGCCAAACCGGTCGCGCAGATCGGCCAACAGATTGACAATGGCTGCCTGGACAGACACGTCGAGTGCGGATACCGGTTCGTCGCAAACCACAAAGCGGGGCTCGCTTGCGAGCGCACGAGCGATGGCGACCCGCTGGCGCTCCCCACCACTGAGCTGATGGGGATAGCGCAATCGGTAGGACGCCGGCAGGCGCACCATCTCGAGCAGTTCCTCGACGCGCTGGCGGCGCTCGCGCGGCTTTGCGAGACCGAACAGCACCAGCGGGCGCTCCAGCGCCTCGCCGACGGACAGCCGTGGGTTCAGCGATGAACCAACATTTTGGAACACGATCTGTGCCTGCTTGCGGAAGGCTGAGAGATCGGTGCCAGACAATCGGCCGACATCAGCGCCATCGAATTCGACGCTGCCATCGGTGCAGTTCAAGAGCCGCAGGGCGAGCCGTCCCAAGGTCGATTTGCCGCAGCCGCTTTCGCCTACCAAACCAAGTACTTCGCCGGGCGAGATCGTCAACGACACACCGTCTACCGCCGCAACCTGGGTCGGTTGGTAGCGGAAGCGAGGCCACCTGTTGGCGAGTGACGGGCGCCATGCCGCCATTCCACGCCGCATCGTGAAGCTCTTGCGCAGTCGGTTGGTGTTGACCAGCGCATTACCGGGCCGGAACTCACCGAGATCAGTGCCCTCCACGGCCAGGCGTGGCCAATCACCCAGCGTCTTGGCTTTCCAGCAGCGAGCGGCATGGCCTGGCGCCGTCAGGATCAGCGACTGCTCCCCACCGGTGCAGCGCGGTTCGGCAAAGGGGCAACGTGCAGCGAACACACAACCTGCCTCGGGTCGTGGCGCGCTTGGCATCTGGCCTTGAATCGCCGACAGCCGGCTGCCGCGCGACGCCGCACGCAACGATGGACGCGATGCCAACAGACCTTTGCTATATGGGTGAGCCGGCTGCTCCAGGACGTCGCCCACCCTCCCAAGTTCGACGAACTGGCTCGCGTACATCACCGCCACGCTGTCACACAGGCGCCGAACCACGCCCAGATTGTGGCTGATGAACAGGAGACTCACGCGCTTCTGCTGTCGCAGCCGCGCCAGCAGTCGCAGGATCTGCGCCTCGACCGTCACGTCCAGCGCGGTGGTGGGTTCATCCAGGATCAACA
The DNA here is from genome assembly GCA_024280945.1 of Acetobacteraceae bacterium. GTDB lineage: Bacteria > Pseudomonadota > Alphaproteobacteria > Acetobacterales > Acetobacteraceae > JAMXLO01. The sequence continues at coordinate 38,268 of JAMXLO010000108.1, read as the reverse complement.
GCGACGGTTCGCAGGCTAATGCGGCGGCAATCAGGGTGCGCTGCTTCATGCCGCCGCTGAGCTGATGCGGAAACGCGTGTGCCACCTCCTCGGCGCGGTGGATCCCCATGTCCCGCAGCAGAACGATGGCACGCTGCATCGCATGCGCCGGTTCCGCCCCGAGGTGCCGTACCATGGGTTCGGCAATCTGCCCGCCGACCCGCCGGGCGGGATTGAGCGCGGTGAAGGGATCCTGGAAGACCGCACCGATCCGGCGGCCGAGCACCGCCCGATGGTCCGCACGCGACAACCGCAGCAGATCGCGACCCTCGAAGGCAATCTCTCCGGCGATCCGCGCGGAGGCACCGAGCGACTTCAGGATTGCGCCCGCGATACTGCTCTTCCCGGAGCCCGACTCACCGACGATCCCGAGCGCCTCACCAGGCTGCAATTGGAACGCGACATCTCGTACTGCGGTGGTACCGGGGTAACGTACCGTCAGGTTGCGGATTTCGAGCAATGCGTCATTCATTGCCGGCGGCCCAATCGTGGGTCGAGCACCTCGCGAAGGCCGTCGCCCAACAGGCTGATGCCAATCACGGTGAGGCCCATCGCGATGCCTGGCGCGAGCGAAATCCACGGTGCCTTCTCGACGAAGGCGCGGCCGTTGCTGATCATCAGGCCCCAGTCGGCCGCAGGTGGCTGCACTCCGAAGCCAAGGAAGCTCAACACCGCGCCCAAGAGGACCGCGAAGACCACCCGCAGGCTTGCCTCTACCATCAACACCGGCCAGACATTGGGCAACAACTCGCGGCACAGTACGTAGTGCAGGCGTTCGCCCCTGGCGCGCGCTGCCTCCATGAACTCGCCGCTCATCAGGTCGAGGGTGACGCTGCGGGTCACCCGCCCGATCGGGGGCGCCGACAGGATGCCGATCGCGAAGGCGGTCTTCATCAGGCTGGGCTGCGTGATGGCGAGGATCAGCAGTACCAGCATGATCGGCGGAAACGCCATCATGATGTCGAGCACACGCATGATCGCTTCATCGATCAGACCGCGGCTGTAACCCGCCAGCATGCCAAGGGGTACGCCGATACCCATACTGATTAGTGTTGCGATGACGCCGAGCAGCAGCGAGAGCTGCGAACCGATCAGCAGGCGACTGAACACATCGCGCCCGTACTCGTCGGTGCCGGCCAGATAGCGCAGGCCGGGTGGGGCAAAACGGTCGCGGATATGCATCTGGTCGAATGGATAGGGCGCGACAACTTGCGCCAGCGCGGCGGTGACCAACAGGATTGTCACGATGCTCGCACCGACGATCAGTGCCGTCGGCACTGACGCACGACGCGGCAGAGCGGTGGAATCACTCAACGGCACCGCCGTGGCGAATGCGCGGGTTGGCGATGCCGTACAGCAGATCAGCACCGAGATTTGCCAGGCAGAATACCGCCGTCAAGGTCAGAATTGCCGCCTGCATCAAAGGCAGGTCCTGACGCTGCAGCGCAAAGATCAGCAGCCGGCCAAGACCGGGATAGGCGAAGACGGTCTCGATCGCGACGATACCGCCGATCAGGAACCCGAAATCCTGTGCAAGAACGGTGATCGTCGGCACCATCGCGTTGGGCAATGCGTGCCGCACGATCACTACGTGCTCTGGCAGCCCACGCGCACGGGCGACCTTCACATACATACTGTCGAGCTGTTCGGCCATGCTGGAGCGCGTGAGCCGGGAGACGTGCGCGAGCAGCGTCAGCGTCAGGGTGATCACCGGCAGAATCAGGTAGGAGACGTAGCTCCCCACCCCATCGCTGAGATTGCCGATGCCGGAACTCGGCAGCAGATGGAACGTGCTGCAGAACACCAGGATCAGCACCAGGCCCCAGTAGAACTCCGGCACCGCGATACCGAGATAGGCGAAGATCGACACGGCGTGGTCCGGCCAGCGACCACGCCACACCCCGGCGACAACGCCCATTGCCACGCCCACGGTTGCAACGATCGCCATCGCGCACAACGCGAGGATGGCAGAGCGGCCGAACGCATCCCACAACATCGGCGCCACTGGACGCTCCATCACCAGTGACTGGCCCATGTCACCGTGCAGCATGGCCCGAAGCCAGTTCCAGTACTGCAGCCAAAGCGGCAGATCGAGCCCAAGTTTGTGCTCCAACGCCGCCAGAGTCTCCGGCGTGGAATATTGCCCAAGAATCATCGCGGCCGTGCTTGCGGGCAGGGCGTGGGTGGCAAGAAAGACCAATAGCGACATCACCGCCAGGATGACCAGCACGGTGCCAAGGCGACGCAGCGCATAGCTGGCCACGACGTCAGCCTGCTTGTGTCACGCGGCAAGGGTCACATTGTTGATGTCGACCCACATCTGCGGTGAGCCGACAAAGCCCTGCACCTTCTTGCTGACGCCACAGGCAAAATTTCGCACGAAGCAAAGACAGCCAGGGCCATCCTTGGCGACGATCTCCTGAAACCGGGAATACAGCCGCTTCTGCTCGTCCTTGTCGCCGGTGGCGCGAGCCGTATCAAGGATCTTGTCGACCTCTGGATTATTGTAGTGCCAAAGCGTGTTGTTCCATGAGCCGGTGCTATGGTACCAGGCATAGAGCATCGTGTCCGGCGTAGGTCGACCGAAGAACCCATCCACGCTGAAGGCGATTTTGCCTTCCATTTCCGAGTCGAACTTGTCTTCCTGCGCCATGCGCAACGACACGGTTATGCCGACCTGCTTGGCCGCATCGCGGAAGGCGGTGGCAAGCCGTTCGTTCACCGGTGAGCCGTTGGGGAAGTACATGTCAATCGCCATGCCATTGGCGAAGCCGGCCTCGGCCAGCAGTTTCTTGGCCCCAGGAATATCCGGCGGCGCAAGCAGGTCCGCCCGGAAGAATGGATGGGCGGGTGGGATCGGCGTCACCGTTGGGCTGCCGTGGCCAAACATCGCGATGTCGGTGAACGCCTGACGGTCGATGATCTTGGTGAAGGCCTCGCGGACTCGCGGATCGTCGAACGGTTTGAAGGCATTGTTGAAGATGACGCCCAGCCAGCTTCCGGAGGCGACCTCCTCGATGCGCGAGACCTTGCTGTCCTTCAGGATATCGAGCTGCTCGGGCGGCAGATCGTAGACGATGTCGATCGCGCCGCTCTCCAGCGCGGCGACCGCTGTGGTGTATTCCGGGATGATGCGCATGATGGCGCCGTCGACTTTGGGCGATCCGGGGATGAAGTAGTCGGGGTTCTTCTCGACGACCAGTTGATCGCCCGGCCGATACTCGACGAAGCGGAACGGACCGGTGCCGACCGGCTTGGTGGTCAGCGTATCCATGGCAGATTCAGTAAGGATCTGCGCCTGATATTGCGCGGTCACCGCGGCGAGGTCCGAATAGGGGCTGGACAGCGTGAAGCGGACGGTCAGTGGGTCGATCGCCTCGATCTTGTCGACCACACCCAAAGCAGCGCGCAGGACGGAGGCAACTTCCTTGTCCTTCAGCCGCGAGTAGGTGAACAGCACGTCGGCGGACGTGAACGGCTTTCCGTTGTGGAATTTGACGCCGTCACGCAGATGGAAGGTCCAGACCTTCAGGTCCTCGGTGGCCTCCCAGCTTGTCGCGAGTTCCGGCACCACCTGCAGCTTATTGTCCTGTGCGGTCAGGCGATTGAAGACGCAGTGGGCGTAATTGTATTCGAGGCCACCGACACGGAATTTGGCAGGATCCAGAGTGGCAACAGCAGCCGGATAGGCGATCCGGATCGTCCTGTCGGTCGCCGCGCGGGCCGGACTGAGTACGGCGACCAAGGCGGTCCCACCAGTCACGGCAAGTGCCTTGCGGCGAGTGAGCGTCACGCGCGACATCCGATTGCGCATAGCGAGGCTCCTTCTTTGATCGTGATCGATGCAGCCGCAGTCATCGCGGCACTAGGTCATGCTGATCTGCGTAAAGTCCTGGTACCACGACTGCGCCGGATGGAAGCCGGTGACCTTCTTGCTCATCGCTCGCGGGTTCAGATCATGCACGATGAACAACCATGGCGCCTCGTCCACCACGATGGCGTGGGCCTGCTGCAGCAGATCCAGTTGCTCGGCTGGATCGAACGTCGCCTGCGCCCTTTTCAGCAGGTCGGTGCACGCCCGGTTGCTCCAGTGTCCCCAGTTGTAGTTGATCGGCGAGAAGCTATCGATCGCGTAGTAGCGGAACATGGACGAGGGATCGGTGAAGCTCAGACTGTTGTTGATGCCATTGACGCCATGTGACTGCGCCGAAGTCGGGGGGCTGCGCATCGCCACCAGCATGGTTCCCCATTCGACCACATCGAAGTCGATCTCCATACCGACCGCCTGGAAGTTCTGCTGCATGAACTCGTTCATCGGGATCGGCACCATCTGGCCTGAGCCAGAGGTGGAGATCATGATCTTGGCCTTGACGGGATTGGCAGCGCCGTAACCAGCGTCCTTCAGCAACGCCTTCGCGCGCTCGGGATCATAGGTGTAGTGATTCTTCGGCGTGCCGAAATGCGGGCTCTCCGGCGGATAGAGACCAACCGCCGGGCGTGCCGTGCCGTTCAGCATCTTGCACATGCCTTCGCGGTCGATCGCGTAGTTGATCGCCTGGCGCACGCGCACGTCCTTGAACGGCGAGTTATCGAGGCAGCTAAGAGTGTACGGATAGGTATGCGGGTAAGGCCACAGACTGATCTGCAGGCCCGCCTGCTTCAGTGACGGGATTGCATCCGGCGGCGGTACCTCGATCCAGTCCACCTGGCCGGATCGCAGAGCTGCGACGCGAGTGGTCGCCTCCGCCATCGGGTAGACGATCATCTTGTCGAGCTTGGGGATACGGTTCCGGTCCCAGTAGTCCTCGTTGCGGGACATCTCGGCATATTGCCCTATGACCACCTTGGTGATCTTGAACGGCCCGGTCCCGGACGGCTCCTTGGCGAATGCGGCCCAGCTCTTGCCCACCTTCTCCCATTGCGTCGGACTGGCTATCAGGATGCGGGTGAGAAGATAAGGCAGGAAGCTGAACGGGTACTGAGTGGTGATGATGACCGTCTTGTCGTCGGCTTTCTCGAACGTGTCGATCATCGAAACCGTGGCGCGCACGATCGGCGCCGCCGGCGGATCGTACTGCGGCGCCTTGTCATCGTAGATGCGACGGAGGTTCCAGATCACCGCATCGGCGTTGAACTCCGAGCCGTCGTGGAACTTAACGCCCTGTCGTACGTCGCAGATCCACCGCAGCGGATTGGTCTCGTCCGCATGCCAGGCAGTGAACAGTCCTGGTGTGATATCTGCCAGATGGTCAGTGTGGGTGAAGTCCCAGTTGACTATGGAATCGTAGGCTGGATAGCCAAGGAACCGAAAGCCTTCTCCGCCATTGTTGGGAATGCCGTGGGTAGTCGGCAGGTCGGCGGCGGTCATGCCGATGCGCAGGACCTGTGGCGATGCTGCGATTGCTGCCAAACGTGGGAGAGTTGCAGCACTGGCGGCGGCCGTGATCAGCCCACGTCTGGTGAACATCCGATGCCTCCCCTATGCCACGACCGGTTCGGCGCGGACGTGCTCGAGCGTTTCGACCATCGCACCGGTATCGATCACGTCGCAGAACGCGTGAGCCATGGCCGACAGCGTCGCGTTGTGCTCGTCGTCGTTGAATGTCGCGTTGCCGTCGTCGACGAAGAACACCTTGTAGTTCAGCATCATTGCGTCGCGCGCCGTGGACTCGCAGCACACCTGCGTCGCGGTGCCGGTGATGATCAGCGTGTCGATGTCGCGCGCCTGCAGGATCGCGTGCAGTTCGGACGCGCCAGGCGCGAAGGCGCCGAAGCGGCGCTTTGGCACACACAGGTCCTGCGGCAGGACCTCGAGATCGGGCCAGATCGCGTGACCGAAGGCGCCGGGGCTGAATGTCTCGATCATGCGCCGACGGCGCTCGGGCGAGCAGAAGTGGTCGAAGAATGTCGACCAGGTCGCGACCGCGATCGGATCAAAGGTGTTCTGGATATAGACGACAAGCCCACCGGCAGCGCGCAAGGCGCGGCTGATGCGGTTGACATTCGGCACGATCTCGCGCGCCGTCGCTATCTCGGCGATCGCGCCGGGCGCCATGAAGCCGTTCTGCAAATCGACGACGACATGTGCCGTCCGACGCGGCTCCAACGTGTCGAATACCCGCAAACCACCGCGACGCTGGATGGCCCGGCTGATGACGTTGGGGTGAATTGCCGGTCTGTGCATTCCCGTCTCCCTGCTTATGATGTCATCATGCTGCATTGCAATATCAGAGGCAATAGCCGAAATCAGAGGCATCTGGGCTTCTTCTAGGCAACATCGGGCTGGACAGCGCCGTCGTCCTGGGCTGAACTGAGGGGAAATGCTGCATCGCAGCATCCATCCGTACCCGGGGAGCCGCGCCCGCATGCTGATCTTCGCCGCCCGCCGCATCTTTCAGGCGATCCCGATCCTGTTTGGCGTCTCGCTCGTGGTGTTCGGCCTGGTGCACATCGTGCCTGGCAACCCCATCGACCTGCTGATGCCGCCCGAGGCCTCGCCCGCGGTCATCGCCCAGATGAAGAAAGCGTTCGGTTTCGACCAACCGCTCTACATGCAGTATCTGCTCTGGCTCGGCCGCGCCCTGCGCGGCGATTTCGGCCTATCCGTGTTCAACGCCGCGCCGGTGTGGGGCCAGCTCGTCACCGCTCTCGGCAACACCTTCGTGCTGGCGATTCTTGCGGCAGTGCTCGGCTTCTCCCTCGGGACGGTTCTCGGAGTGTCGGGCGCGATGTTCCATGGGCGTTGGCCGGACAAGCTGTTTTCTGCCATCGCCACGACCGGTGTCAGTCTGCCGCACTATTGGTGCGCCATCGTCCTGGTATTGATGTGCGCCGTGCTGCATGACTGGCTGCCGGCCCAGGGGATGGGCGATGACTCGCTGCCGCTCTATGACCGATTGCAATTTCTTATCTTGCCGGTCGTGACCTTGTCGTTGATCCCGATGGGCGTCATCGGACGGCTGGTCCGCGCCACCGTACTGGAGATCTTCGGCCAGGAATTCGTCGGCGCCCTTACCGCCAAGGGCCTGACGCGCTGGCCGGTGATTCGCCACGTCTGTAAGAATGCCGCGCCGCCGGTGTTGGCGCTGATGGGACTGCAGTTCGGCTACCTGCTCGGTGGCTCGATCCTGGTGGAGACCGTGTTCAACTGGCCGGGCTCCGGCAACCTGCTGAACTTGGCGATCTTCCGTCGCGACATTCCGGTGCTGCAGGCGACCATCCTGGTGCTGGCGTCATTCTTCGTCGTGCTCAATCTGCTGGTCGATATCGCCCAGGCGGCGATCGATCCGCGCATCCGGCGCTGAGCGGCATGTCGCAGGCGACGCTTGATCTTGCCCAGCCACGGATTGCAGATGCGGTCCCGCTCGCATCGGCGCCGGGCTACTGGAAGGCCGTCCGTCAGCGATTGCTGCGCGACCCAGTCACCATCGCAGTGACCCTGGTCCTCTGCGGCATCGTCTTCATCTCGATCGGCGCGCCTTTGGTCGCGCATGCCGACCCCTACGTCGGCAGCGTTCTTGGCCGGCTGAAGCCGATCGGCACACCAGGACACTGGCTGGGAACCGACGAAACCGGCCGCGATCTGTGGGCGAGGCTCTGCTATGGCGGTCGCCTGTCGCTGCTCGCCGGCATCCTGCCAGTGACAATCTCGCTGATCGTCGGCGGGTTCCTCGGAATTCTCGCGGGCTACGTTGGCGGTCTCGTCGGCACGCTGATCATGCGCACGATGGATGTGTTCTACGCCTTCCCCTCGATCCTTTTGGCGATCGCGATCTGCGGACTGCTCGGCAACGGATTGTCCAACTCGGTCATCGCGCTGTCTGTCGTGTTCATTCCGCCAATGGTGCGCATCGCGGACACCGTGACCACGCAGGCACGCCAACTCGATTTTGTCGAGGCGGCGCGGGCATCTGGCACGACAACCATGCAGATCATCCGTTACCACGTGCTGGCGAACGTGCTGGGTTCCATCCTGGTCTATGCCACCAGCCTCATCAGCGTATCGATCATCCTGTCAGCCGGGTTGAGTTTCCTAGGTCTCGGTGTGACGCCGCCTCAGCCGGAATGGGGCCTGATGCTGAACTCACTGCGTCAGGCGATTTACGTGCAACCCTACGTCGCGGCGTTGCCCGGCGTGATGATCTTCGTGACATCGATGTGCTTCAACCTGGTGAGCGACGGGTTTCGTTCCGCGATGGATGTGAGGCTCAACAAGTGAGCGACCCGCGCGACCGCGGTGGTCCCGCTCAGCCACTGCTGCTCGTCGAGGGGCTGCGCAAGCATTTTCCTGTGCGTGGCGGGTTGCTGCATCGCCAGGTTGCGACCGTTCAGGCGGTGGACGAGGTCTCGTTTTCGCTCGGTAAGGGTGAGACCCTTGGCATCGTCGGCGAGTCCGGCTGCGGCAAGTCGACCACTGCGCGTCTCCTCATGCGCCTGATCGAGCCGGATGCTGGTGAAGTGGTGTTTGATGGCGATGCTGTCGGCGATCGTCACGGCATCACTGTGAATGCCATGCGCCGGCAAATGCAGATGGTGTTCCAGGACAGCTACTCTTCACTCAATCCGCGCATGACGATCGCTGAGAGCATTGCCTATGCACCCCGCATGCACGGCCTAAGCACCAAGGAGGGGTTGGCGCGAGCGGACGATCTGCTGGCCCAGGTCGGGCTCACCCCGCGCCAATACGCGCGTCGATATCCGCATGAACTGTCGGGCGGCCAGCGACAACGGGTGAACATCGCCCGCGCCCTGGCATTGGAACCAAGGCTCGTCATACTGGATGAGGCCGTTTCGGCGCTCGACAAGTCAATCGAGGCGCAGGTGCTCAATCTGCTGTCCGAACTAAAGGAACGGTTCAACCTGACCTATCTATTCATCAGCCATGACCTGAACGTCGTCGAATATGTCAGCGACCGAGTTCTCGTGATGTATCTCGGTCGCGTGGTCGAGACCGGGTCGGTGGATTCGATTTATGCGCGTCCCCGCCATCCCTACACGCGCGCCCTGTTTGCTTCCAAGCCGACACTGGACCCCGATCGGCGCACGGCGGAAATGCCGCTGACCGGCGATCCGCCCAATCCGATCGATCCGCCCTCCGGCTGTCGCTTCCGTACGCGCTGTGCCTTTGCCCAGCCAATCTGCACCGGCCTGTCACCGACGCTGTCGGCACCGTTGGACAGTGCTGACAGCGATGGCGCGCATCTCGTCGCCTGTCACATCGCCGAGGCGCAGCAGGTGCGGCATGCCTGACCTCATGCCAGCCGAGCCACCGGTGCTTCGCGTCGATGATCTCACGGTGCGCTTCCGTCGCCGCAACATGGACGTGGCCGCGGTCAATGGCGTGTCCTTCGCACTGGCACGTGGGGAGACGCTGACGATCCTGGGCGAATCAGGTTCCGGCAAGAGCGTCAGCCTCAAGGCGTTGATGGGACTGTTGCCCGACTACGCGACCATTGCCGGGAGTGTGTTGCTGGACGACAGGTCGGTGCTGGACCTGTCGCCGGCCGAGTTGGCGAAGCTACGCGGCGGTGCGATCGCGATGATCTTCCAGGAGCCCATGGCGGCGCTGGACCCGGTCTACACCATCGGCGAGCAGATTGCCGAAACCATTATCCAGCACGAGGGCACCAGCCACGCCAAGGCCATGCATCGGGCTCTCGATCTGCTCGATCATGTGAAGATCCCATCCGCATCCCGACGGTTGAAGAATTTCCCCCACGAACTCTCGGGCGGCATGCGGCAACGAGCGATGATCGCGCTCGCGCTAGCGTGCTCTCCCAGTGTGCTGCTGGCAGATGAACCGACCACTGCGCTCGATGTCACGGTCCAGATCCAAATCCTGCTGCTGTTGCGCCAGCTGCAGCAGGAACTTGGCATGGCGATCGTGTTCGTCACCCATGATGTTGGTGCGGCGGCGGAGATCTCCGACCGGATCGCGGTGATGTACGCGGGCCGCTTTGTCGAGACCGCGACGGTGCGCGAGATCATGCGATCGCCACGTCATCCTTACACGCAAGGTCTGCTCGCCTCGACCGTGCACGGCGGACTGCGCGGCCGGGTGTTGGAGACCATCCCCGGTGCGCCGCCAAATCTGGCGCACTTGCCGCCAGGCTGCGCCTTCGCGCCGCGCTGCCGCCATGCCGGCGATCTCTGCACACGCAGCGACGTACCCGTGACGGCGTCACCCACCGGCGCAATGGTCCGTTGCGTACGAGCCGTTCCCGTGCCGATTTCAGAGGTTTCCGCATGAAAACCCGTGTCAGCAGCGCCGAGTTCGATGTCCTGGTAATGCAGACTGGGCTGCCGTTGAGCGCGGAGCAAAAGGCCACGCTGTACGAGGCCTACGGGATGCCGCCGGCGCACGCTCTGCGAGGAACTCAAGGCGGCGATGGCGCACTTCGATATTCTCGTCTCCGCATCGCAGGCCGGCGAAGCACCGAAGTTTACCGAAGTGCCAAAATGGGGAACGATGGAGAAGCTGTCGCTGACCATGCCATTCAACCTCACCGGCTATCCGGCCATGAGCGTGTGCACCGGGCTCGGCGTGAACGGCCTGCCGGTAAATGCAACTGATTGCTCGGCCGTTCGCTGAGCAAACGTTGTTTCGTGCGGGGCATGCCTACGAGGCGGCACTGCGCACTCGCCAACGGCGACCATTGATGTCACTGGAGGCCGCAGCCTAATCGGACGCAACAACATCGGAAGAACCAACAGAACGGGGGCTCACTCATGACATACCATGCTTATCGTCGCAGCCTGTTATCGGCGATTCTGATCGCAACCATGCTGCTGTCGGTACACCTGTCCTGCGCAGCAACTCTGGGACCCGTGACCGACCCGATCGGCGTGGTGCGCATTCCGAAAGTCGCGCCGATCCAGATCGGTGGCTACTGGGTCATGTCGGGTGCCGACACCGCGATGGGCCTCGATTCCAAGCGCGGCGCCGAACTGGCCTTCAGGGATATCGGCAACAAGCTGCTCAATCACCCGGTGAAGTTCACCGTTGAGGATGACCAGTGCAACGCCGAGGGTGGCCAGACGGCCGCAACCAAGCTGGCAGCCAACCCCCAGCTGCTGGTTGTCCTGGGTGGCGCGTGTTCGTCGGCCGCGACGCCCGCCGCGCCGATCCTGTGGCAGCAGGGCATCACCAACATCTGCAATGCCTGTTCGGCGCCGTCGCTGACCGCACCGGACCGGGGCCCGCAATACGCAGGGTTCGGCCGCACTATCGCGAGTGACATCGACCAGGGCGCCTCCGACGCAAAATACGTGTTCACCGAGCTCAAGGCACAGACCGTTGTCGCGGTGCATGACGGCAGCCCGTATGCACAACAACTGGCGGCCGTCATGGCGAAGAGTTTCGCTGCGTTGGGCGGCCAGGTGCTGTCAACCGAGGCGATCGCGCCCACCGATGTGGACATGCATCCAGTGCTGACAAAGATCGCGGCGGAGAAGCCGGATGTGATCTACATGCCGATCTTCGTCGCCGCCGCGGCGCAGATGCTGCGCCAGTCCAAAACGATTCCTGGGCTCGAGCATGTGACGATGGTGGGCGGTGGATCGCTCGCGGCCGCCGAGTTCATCGAGGCGGCGGGGCCGTCGGTGGTCGGCTTTCACATCTGCTATCCCGATGTTTCGATCGATACCATGGGCAAGGGGTATCCGGCGCTGGTCGTGGAATACAAGAAGGTCTATGGCGAGACGCCGATCTCCGGCTATCACGCGAATGCCTACGACGCCGCGGAGATGGTCATCAGAGCCTTGCCCAAGGTTGCCAAGGCCGACAAGGAAGGCAATCTCTACGTTGGCCGCCAGGCGCTGCGGGATGCGGTGTTTGCCGAGAAGTTCGACGGACTGAGTGGTCCGATCGCCTGCGATGCCTACGGCCAGTGCGCGAAATTCAAGCCCGCCGTGTACGAGTTCGTCGCGGACGATCCCAAGACATTCTCCGTCGGGAAGAACCCAAAGAAGGTCTGGCCATAGCGGCCAGGCTTGTCGGGTCGACATCGACCCGCTCGATGGGTGAGACCTCGAAGTCCCACGCCTGCTCGCCGCGCGGCTCGATGATCCTCATCGGATCGCGGACTGGTCGTGCCTGCGACGAGAGACGAGACCAATCTGCCCGAATCCGCGGCACTCCATGATCGAAACCGGTGCTTTTGCTCTGCGACCGGCGTCAGTATTCGGCAAGCACCTCACGCAGCGTCGTCCCGGAGTAAGCCGTCCGCATCAGCCCGCGTCGCTGCATTGCCGGTACCAGGCCTTCGGTCACTTCCACGATGAATCGGCGGCTGGTCCGCTGGAACGGCGTGCTGATCAGAAACCCGTCGCCGCCGATGGCTTCCATGACATTGCCCATCCGTTCCGCGACGGTGTCCGGCGAGCCAACGAAATCGACCTCGGAACCGGGCGCGCCGAAGCGTTCCATCGCGAGCTGGCGCAGCGTCTTGCCGCTGCCCCATTGGGCGAACTTGTCGAGCGAACCCTGTTCGCCATTGGTGGTGAGCCGCGGCAAAGGCTGATCCAGATCGTACCGCGAGAAGTCTATGTCGGTCACGGTCGCCGTGCTGGCCAGGGCGCGCTCGATGAAGTTCGGCGAGGAGACAAGTCGCTGACGCTTCGCCTGAGCTTCCTCGTCGGTCTCGGCGAGGACCGGATAGACCAGGAACAGCACCTTGATCTCGTCGGGGTTGCGCCCGAACGATGCCGCGTATCGCCGCACGTCGTCGCGGTACTGCTTCATGCCGTCTATGCCATTGGCGGTGGCGATGATCGAGTCCGCATGTCTCGCTGCAAAGGCGCGGCCGCGCGGCGAACCACCGGCCTGCACGAACACTGGCTTGCCCTGTGGTGACCGCACCGTATTCAGCGGACCGCGGCACTTGAAATACTTGCCCTCGAAGTGGATCGGCCGTACCTTTCGATAGTCGGCGTAGGTGGCTGTGGTGCGGTCCATCACCACCGCGTCAGCATTCCATGAATCGAACAACCTGCAGACGAGATCGACGTATTCGTCGGCCATCTCGTAGCGTTGTTCGCGTGGCGGCAGCTTGTCGAGCCCGAAATTCTGCGCGGCCGCGTCTTCGCCAGAGGTGACGATGTTCCAGCCGAAGCGGCCGCCGGCGATATGGTCCAGTGTCGAGCAAAGTCGCGCCAGCATGAATGGCGGATAGGCCAGGGTGGACATCGTGGCGACGACGCCAAGACGCGATGTAGCGGCGGCGATCAGGGCCGCGAGCGGCGCTGGATCGTGCTTCGGCACCTGCAGGGCGTGCTTCAGCGTGGCCTCCGCACTGTCGCCGTAGGCCTCGGACACCATGAGCGTGTCCTCGATCATGATGTAGTCGAAGCATGCGCGCTCCAGCGCCAGCGCCATGTCCACATAGAACCGGCCGTCCCAGGGGGACCCACCGGTGGCAAGCGGATGGTCCCACTCGCCAGGCGTGAAGTTCATGAACCAGCCAAGATGCAGCGGTCTGCTCGCCATCGCCTGCGCCTCCTGCTCGGGAAAATGTAAGAGCCAGTGCCAGCAAGTCCTGGGCCAGACCTTCCCCTGGCACATGGGTTGCTTCGCTCGGAGTGGGCGACAAAGGGGACACTTGATGCTGAGACGGACAATGCTGCGAACAGCTGGCTCGGCTGCGTTGCTCGGCGTCGCCAGCACACGCGTGGCGCAAGCCGACACGCTGGACGAGGTAAAGAAGCGCGGTACGCTCGTGGTCGGAACGGAAGCGGCCTACGTGCCGTACGAGTTCTTCAAGGACGGCAAGATCATCGGCTACGACCCCGACATCATCGATCAGTTCATCCCCAAGCTGGGCGTGAAGGCGCAACTGATCGATACGGCGTGGAACGGCATCATCCCGGCACTGTATGCCAAGAAGTTCGACGTCATCATCTCCGCTATGACCATCACCAAGGAGCGGGCGGAGAAGGTGCTGTTTTCTATGCCGTACGCCGAGGCCACCAACGCCATCCTGCTGCGGGCGAACGAAAACAGCGTCAAGACAGCGGACGACCTGTCGGGCAAGGTGGTCGGGGTGCAACTCGGCAGTGCGGCTGCCGGCATTATCAAGACGTTCGAGGAGAAGCTGAAGGCCGCCGGGAAGCCTGGCTATGCGGACGTCAAGCAATACGAACACTATCCCGAAGCCTACCAGGACCTTATCAACAAGCGCGTCGATGCCGTGGTGAATTCGAAATCGACTATGCTGGTCGTGATGAAGGACGCACCAGGTAAGTTCAAGATGATCGGCGGCATCACCGACATTCCGGCCTATTTCGGCATGGCATTTCGCAAGGAGGATGTCGCTCTCCAGGCGTTCGTCAACGAGCAGCTTGCCGCTATGAAGAAGGACGGCAGGCTGGCGCAGCTGCAAGAAAAATGGTTCGGCGCGACGATGGATACGCCCGACGTGGTACCTGAAGTCCTGCCCTGACGCCCTCACGACATGCCTGATTTCGACTGGGGCGTGGTGTGGTACGCGGCGCCCTACCTGGCACAGGGTGCCGTGGTCACGTTGGAGATCTCGATCTGTGCCCTGGCGCTGGGAACGCTGGTCGGCCTGGTCTGCGGCCTGCTGAGTGTATCCGACATGGCGGTGCCGAAGGCCATCGTGCGAGGCTACGTGTATTTCGTGCGTGGCACGCCGGCACTGGTGCAGATTTTCCTGGTGTACTTTGCCCTACCGCGCATCGGCTTCGAGCTTTCGCCCTTTGCCAGCGGTGTCGTGGCACTCGCATTCAACTCGGGGGGCTTCATTTCTGAGATCGTCCGCGCCGGCCTTCAATCGATCGACGCAGGTCAAACCGAGGCGTCGCTGTCGATCGGTATGACCAATCGCCAATCGGTCCTGTTTATCCTGCTGCCGCAGTCGCTGCGTCGCATCACCCCGCCACTGACCAATGAGGTCATCACGCTGGTGAAGAGCTCATCGCTACTGTCGGTCATATCGATCACCGAACTCACCCGCTCGGCGCAGCTGATCATCGCCGAGCGTTTCACACCATTCGAGCTCTATGCGGAACTGGCGGTGTTCTATCTGGTGGTGATCTCCGTACTGGCCTGGTTCTCGGAATTTGTCGAGAAGAAGCTGGCGTGAGCGCGGAGCCGTTGCTGGTGATCCGTGGCCTGTCGAAGATCTTCGGTGATGTGCCGGTGGTTGACCGGGTGGACCTCGCGGTCACGGCTGGCGAGATCGTCATGGTGATCGGTCCCAGTGGCGCCGGAAAATCCACGCTGCTGCGCTGCGTGAACCGCATCGAGATACCTTCGGAAGGCTCCGTGCTGTTGGATGGCATCGACATGGCGGGCGAGTATCGCGGCGGCCGTCTGATCCCGGACGGACCAATCGCAACAGCGCGAAAGCGTCGGCGTATCGGCATGGTGTTTCAACGGTTCAATTTGTTCGCCCACCTGTCTGCCCTGGACAACGTGGCGATCGGGCCGCGCCGGGTTCTCGGCATGAAGCTCACCGAAGCGCGGGCATTGGCTGCCGAGCAGCTCGCGCGCGTGCGCATGTCCGAACATGCCCCCAAGCGACCGGCGCAACTTTCCGGTGGCCAGCAGCAACGCGTGGCGATCGCGCGCGCCATGGCGATGCGGCCCATGCTGATGCTGTTCGACGAACCAACCTCCGCCCTGGACCCCGAGCTTGTCGGCGAGGTACTGGAGGTGATCCGCGCACTTGCGCAGGAAGGCATGACCATGCTGGTCGTCACGCATGAGATGCAGTTCGCGCGCGAGGTCGGAACACGCGTTCTGTTCATGGACGGCGGACGCATGCTGGAGGACGCGACGCCCGCGGCGTTCTTCCGCCAGCCGAAGCATCCGCGAGCACGTGAGTTTCTAAGTCGGCTGCATGCGCCGGTTGCCGCCGCCTGACTGCATCGGCGCCCTGATCAGCCTAGCCGCAGAAGTGCCCGCAAGCGTCGCCAGAGCGCGCGAAGCATCAGCGTTCCGACCCGCACACTGCGCTGGGCTGGCACAATTCCGCCGCTCAGGCGTGCTTGAAGATTTGCGACGAAGCTTGTTGCAATCTCCGTGCTGAATTCCCGCACGACGGCGCCACGAGCGAACTGTGTCAATGGTCCGCGCAGTGTGTAGTCGATCGTAACCATCGCCTCCGTATTCTCAACGTCCAATTCTTTCAGGCGCACAGCGGCCCGGGCACTGAGGCGTGTACCCGTGCGGCTATCATGGCCTTCGCCGACGATCTCGGCTTGGCGATCGGCATCATCAAAGCTGACCCGAGCTTCGCCGCGGAACAGTGTCTCGATAGGTCCGAGGGATGATCGCACCTCGCCGCGCAGACGATCTCCCGCCGCTTCGGTAAGTCGCGCGCCAGGGATGCATTCGGCGACCAAATATGGGTCCCGAAGTGCTCTCCATACCGAAGCCGCCGGCACAGCGAGACGCAGCGCCTGGGTGATGTCTGGTGGCTGCGCCGCGGGAAGTTGGCCTGACGGCCCCTCATCGGCCATGCTTGGTAGTGTGGGCAATGGCACCGGCTTATCCGGTGCGATTGGCAGACCTTGCGACAACACGCACCTGATCGCGCGCACGATGCCGGCGTAGCCCGTGCAGCGGCAGAGATTGCCCGCCAGCTCCAAACGTATGCGTGCTTCGTCGGCGCCCGGGAGACGCTGGACGATGTCGCGTGCCGTCACCAACATCCCCGGCGTGCAATATCCGCACTGGAGTGCGTGCGCCTTTGTGAACGCGGCACGCAGACGGCCGACCACCGGATCGTCCTCGAGGCCCTCTATGGTGCGCACATCGGCGCCGTCGCAGGCAACCGTGAAGGCGATGCAGGAACGGGCGGGTGCGCCATCCAGCAGGAGGGTGCATGCGCCGCACACCCCGTGCTCACAACCAAGATGCGTGCCGGTCAGCAGACGCTCCTCGCGAAGGAAGTCGGCGAGATGCATGCGCGGCGGCACATCCGCGGTGACTGTCTCGCCATTCACCGTAAGCGTGACACGGCTCATGCCCGCGCCTTCGCCAGGGCACGATCGAGCACGACGAGTTGCATGCGGAGACGAGCCTGGTCCAGTTCGCCGATGTCCTCGAGTGCGCGTGTGGCGCCGATCGGTGACATCGCGTCGTCTTCAAGAATCACCGGTTTGCCGCCGAGTGCCCCGATGACGGCGCGGCACCTGCCTGGGCTCAAGAATACCGCGGCCATGGCATGAGCGAAGTCGCCGGGCTTGCGACAGGCTTTCTCATACCCCCAGCGCGCGGAGGCTGGGAGCCTGGGAACGCGGATCGCCCGCAATATCTCGCCCGGTCTCAAGGCGGTCCGAAATGCTCCCTGGATGAAGTCCTTCATTCGCAGGCTGCGTGCTCCATCGGGTCCTTGCAACCGAACGCTGGCGTCCAGAGCCATCAGCACGGTCACCCAATCCGCGGCGGGATCGGCATGACACAGGCTGCCACCAATCGTCCCTCGATTGCGTACGGGGCGGTACGCGATCGTTTCCGCCACTCGAGATAGCAGCCCGTGACCGATATCGGGGATTGCTCCATCGGCAATTGCAGAATGCGTGACGCAGGCACCGATCGTGACCGCATCTGCATCGGCAGCGACGCCCGCCAACTCTGGCAAACGATTCACCTGGACCAGCAGACGCGGCTGTGCCAGGCGAAGATTGAGCATTGGGCCAAGCGATTGGCCACCTGCGAAGACACGCGCACCCGCTTCGCCGGCCAGCGCGACGGCCTCTGCCAGACTTGTCGGACAGATGTGCTCGAACGGGGCGGCCTTCATGCGGCGCGCGCGAGGATGGCCGAGAGAATTCGCTCGGGTGTGATCGGCAGTTCGGTGATTTCCACGCCGAGTGGCGCAAGGGCATCGTTCACCGCGTTCGCGATCGCCGCCGGCGGCCCGATGGCGCCGCCCTCGCCAATGCCCTTCTGCCCGAAGAGCGATAGGGGAGACGGTGTCAGCATATGCAGAATGCGCGGTTCCGGAACCTCGGTCGCGCCCGGCAAGATGTAGTCCGCGAGTGTCGAGCCGAGTGGTTGGCCGGCGTTATCGTATGCCATCTGCTCATAGAGCGCGGTGCCGATGCCCTGCGCCGTCCCGCCGATCACTTGGCCATCGACGATGGTTGGGTTGATCAGCACCCCGCCATCCTCGCAGATGACGTAATCAATGATACGAACCTCTCCAAGCTCGGTATCGACCGAAACAACCACCGCATGTGCCGCATAGCTGAACGTGCCTGAGTCGCGCGGCGGCCGGTAGCCGGCGGTGACCTCCAGCCCGCCGCCGGCAACATCGATCGGGAGGTCTTGCGGGCGCAGGTACCAGGTGCGCGCAACTTCCGCGATGTTCACGCTACCCTTTGGTCCAGTGACGATTCCGCCGCCCACCCGAACCGCGTGCGCAGGCGTCTGCAACAAATGGGCGCCGATCCGGCCGATCCTCTCGGCAAGCTCGCGACACGCGGTGCCAACGGCGCCGCCGGCCATCACCATGCAACGCGAGCCCCAGGTGCCGGTGGAATACGGTGTCAGCGCCGTATCGCCATGCACGACACGGATGGACGCAAGCGGGATCCCAAGTACTTCGTGCGCCACCTGCGCGAGCGTTGTTTCCAATCCTTGGCCATGGCTTTGGATTCCGACGCGCAGTTCCAGACCTCCGTCGGGCGTCATGCGTGCGATCGCCTGCTCGAAACCCGGGACCATCGGGATGCCCCACCCGGCGTAGACCGAGGTTCCGTGCGCCGCTTGCTCACAGAAGATACTGCAACCGAAGCCGACGCGCAGCGAGCCTGTCATCTCCACCTGTCTCTTTCGCAGAGCCGGGAGATCAATCTCGGCAATGGCACGGCGCAGACATTCCTGATAGTCGCCACTGTCGAAGTATTTGCCTGTGACATTTTCGAAAGGCATCGCTTCTGCGGGCACCAAACTGCGCAGGCGTACCTCGTGAGGTTCCAGACCCGCCTGGCGGGCGACAGCATCGAGTGTCACTTCCAGCGCGAAGCAGACGCCGGATCGCGCCACGCCTCGATACGGCAAGATCGGCGGCTTGTTGGTCGCAGCCGAGAACGTGCGGCAACGATAGGCGCTCATCGCATAAGGACCCGGTAGAATCGACGCGACTTGCGCGGCTTCGAGACAGGCAGAGAACGGATAGGCGGAATAGGCGCCGGCATCGACCACCGCTTCGGCATCGATTCCGATCAGCGTGCCATCAGCTTCCGCGTACAACGCGATATCGTAGTCGTGCTCGCGGCAGTTCCCGTTGGCGGTCAGCTGCTCACGCCGATCCTCGATCCAGCGCACCGGGTGGCCGAGATGGCAGGCAAGCCAGGCCGCACAAACTTCCTCGGGCAGCAGGATGCCCTTGTAGCCGAAGCCGCCACCAACATCAGGAGCCACGACGCGTATGCGCGCCTGATCGAACCGAAGACATCCAGCAAGCCCCGTGCGCACGATATGTGGCAACTGGGTCGAAGTATATACAAGCAGTTGCTCGAGGCGGCGGTCCCACGTCGCGACCACACCCCGGCCCTCGAGAGGCGACATGCACTGCCGCGCGGTGCGCAGGCGCCGCCGTACCACGATCGGCGCCGGTTCGTCGAAACGCTCCGCGGCGACCTGCACGAAGGTCTCCAGAAACACGTTGTTGTCCCAATGGTCGTGCAGCCTCGTCTCGCTAGTGAGCGCCTTGCGCATGTCCACCACTGCAGGCAACTCGTCGAACTCGACCTCGACAGCCGCGACAAGATCCTCTGCCTCGGCGCGGCTCGATGCCACGCAGACTGCTATGGCTTCGCCGACGTGGCGCACCTTTTCGGTTGCCAGCACGGGCTGCACGGAAGGTTTGAAGCCGGGTAGACCGGAAACCGCCACGATAGGCTGGACGCCAACAAGGTCATGCGACGTGAACACCGTCGTTTCGCAGCCAGCCGGCTTGCGGATGGCGCGAATTCGTGCATGGGCGACGGGACTGCGCACGAAGGCAAGATCGCGCATGCCGGCCAGGCGAATGTCGGCGATGAACTCGCCTTTGCCGCGCAGGTGGCGGTCATCCTCCAGTCGCGGCGCCGATTGGCCGATGCCCTCGGTGACCCGCATTCGGCTCCCCCTTTCCGCTTGTGCCATGCGCGTGATCGTCAGCATACTGGCGGCAACGACGTTCCGACAACGCGTCAGGATAAGCTCGATGGACAGCCAGTTCGATCTGTTGTTGCGCGGCGGCCGGGTCATCGATCCCGCTTCAGGCCGGGACGGAATTGCCGATATCGGCATTGCCGACGGCCGAATCGCGGCGATCGACGCCATGCTGCCCGCTGACAATGCCCGAGACGTGTTCGACGTCTCAGGGAAGATTGTCATCGCCGGCATGATCGACACCCATGCTCATGTCTATCAGCATGTCACCGGCCGGTTCGGACTGAATGCCGACATGGTGGGCGTGCATTCGGGCGTGACCACGGTGGTCGATCAGGGTGGCCCAAGCTGCATGACCATTCCTGGCTTCCGCCATTTCGTCGTCGAGCCGTCGGCGACGCGCGTGGTTTGCTTCATCTCCGCCTATCTGGTCGGTGGACTGGAAGGCCATCTGTACCCCTCGCTGTATGGACCGGACCAGGTCGACGTGAAGGCCACGGTGCGTGCCGGCCGTGCCAATGCCGATATTGTGCGCGGCGTGAAGGCGCACGCCGAGATCGGCGGCGCGTCACGCTGGGGGCTGGAGGTCATCAAGCTCGGCAAGCGTATCTCCAGCGAGTTGGGCGTGCCACTCTATATTCATCTTGGTCAGCTCTGGCCGGTGAAGGACGGCGCCAGCATCGATCCGGACGGGGTAGTTCGCGCCCTGCTGCCTTTGATGGAACCCGGCGACGTGCTGGCGCATCCATTCACGCGCCATCCCGGTGGCTTCGTCTCGGCGGCGAGCGGCGAGGTTCATCCGGTGGTATGGGCAGCACTGGAGCGAGGCGTGAAAGTAGATGTCGGCCACGGCTCGCATTTCAGCTTCGAGATGGCGCGGCGAACGATCGCGGCCGGAATTCGCCCGCATACGTTGGGCGCTGACATGCACGGCTACAATGTCCGGGTCCCCAGCGACCGCGACAGCTCACGCGCGGAGAACCCGTTCTTTGGCGTGGCCCCGTTCAATCTGACCCACGCGATGACCGAACTCCTGACGCTGGGCATGAGCCTGATGGACGTCATTGCCACTGTCACCAGCAACCCAGCTCGCATGCTGCAGATGCAGGACACCATCGGCGCGTTACTGCCCGGACGGGAGGCCGACATCTCGATCATCGACCTGCTGCGCGGCCGCTTCACGCTGTCAGACAACAGCGGCGAGAGCATGGTCGCAGAGGAGATGCTCATGCCATTATTCGCCATCCGCGCCGGCGAGACGATCTCCGCGGACAGTGCGCTGGTTCCATCTCCGGCACCACTTGCCGCGTGACCGGGGATCGCGTGATCCGCGGCTTCCGAGCACCGTCATGCAGGTTCCTAACCCATACGGCCAAGCTCGAGCTACCGAAGATCAGATTTGCGGGGAAACCATCCAGCCCTTTGGCCTACTCTTCCTCCACCATAGCGCGACCGACGGCCGACCAAGAACGCTACGGCCGCATTGACCTTCCAATCCAGCCAGAGATTGGCTGGGTATAGGTTGCCGCGCCGGTCGGCTTTGCCGACCACATTGCCGATGCACCACGTCAGAATAGGATTTCCGTCGTGATGCAGTCTGCCAGCACGCATTGCTGCATCCAGCTCGATAATGGGTGGCTGAAGTTCTGAGTCGTCGCACGGGAACTCGTGCATCGGCACGCCTTCTCGGCGCAGCCGCTGCGACATTTGCGCGGACTGCCACGGATCATATCCGACGCTGACGACCTGAAACCGGCTGCATAGCTGCCGTACGTCGCCTTCGATCTCGTCAAAGTCCGTCTCGTTGCCTGGCGTCACCACGAGATGGCCACTTGCAGCCCAGCCCGGATAGGATGGATTCCGTGCCTCTGCCACGGCGGCCTCATTGAGATAGCAGCGAGCAAACACGGCGTAGGTGGTACGCCCTGTATCGGCGTCCCTTCTCGGGAACACGATAAGCTGATTATGTCAAGCACGGAACAGTATTGCGGCGGTTCACTGGCAGCCCGTATCGAGGGTAGTATCGGCACTGGCTGGTGAATTCCGGCCACAATCGAAAACGGGAGGGAGAACGGCAAATGGCAATCCACGTAGTGACGCACCGCAAAGGCGGCAGCACAACAGAGGTCGCTGCGGTTGTCAGTCGGCTGAAGGCGGCGGCATTGAGAACCGGCGCCGAAGACTTCCGACTGTCCGTCGAGCTCGCTGGCCCCGAGGCGGGCCAATGGGTTCTCGTCATCAGGTTCAGCGACATGGCGTCTTTCGGCAGCTCCATGGGAGCTGCGATGGCCGACCCTGACGCTCGAGCAATCCTGGAGGACCTCGAAAAGATCAGTCCGATGACGAGCCGTCGCATTGTCGCTGAGGTCGACTTATAGCCCGCTGCGCTTATGCGGTTGTGGCGCCGCTCAACCGCAAGGCGACGCCGGGTGTTGCATCTCGATATGCCGCTCAGCAGCGGTCTCGTCATCCGGCCTGATCAGGGCCAGCGGGTGGTGGTCGTCTACTGCGCATGATGCAGTACTTCGACCGCCTGCCCGATCGTGTG
This sequence comes from Acetobacteraceae bacterium, assembly GCA_024280945.1. Lineage (GTDB taxonomy): Bacteria > Pseudomonadota > Alphaproteobacteria > Acetobacterales > Acetobacteraceae > JAMXLO01. The sequence goes on along the minus strand of JAMXLO010000108.1, from coordinate 15,553 downwards.
CCGCGCGGCCGCGTGCTGGTGCATAACAGCGTGCGTCCCCGAAGCGTCTCTACAGCGCGTCCGGCTTTCGCGCGTGGCTCCAGGCAGACGTTGGCACGATCGAGCGCTGCTATTGCGGCTGGGCATCGCGGCTCGGTGCGCATTATCGCGTCGCGGCCACACGTCAGACGTCGACCCTGCCGCCACTGCCCTCGGAGATTGTGGGCCATGGTTTTTGAGGACAATACCAACCATTGCTGGCCGGGGCTTTGTACGGCTCGGGCCGGATAAGGAAGCCCGTCCCTCACGGTGACCGGGATCATCCGCGGAAAAGACCGCGAGCGGCCGGCGCCACCGACCCCGCATTTTATCGCGCTTGATCCGGCTCACCGCGGCTCGTGACGATCTGCCGGGTCCGCTGACGCGCTGCGGCCGCCTCAGCCAGCAGCATGCGGTTCGTGTCGATCAACTGATCGGCGCGATCAGGCATCACCCCAACCTAGGTATTGTCGCCAGCGGTTCGCCCCTCAAACGTACGCTACCGTGCGCAGCGGTGTTCCCTTTGCCGAGCCACGCGCCCATCATCATCCGATAGCAGTCGCAGGGAGAGAGTGATGCCGCGTGGCACCGCTCCGCCGCTCACCGAGACCCCCACCGGCCTGCGGGAGATGGCGGCCCGCGCCCGGCGCCATGCCTGGGGGACCGATGAGCTGACAACGGCCCGGCTGAACGCCTTCGCCGAGGAGCTGGAAGCCCGCGCGGCGGCCCTGGAGCCCCTACCTCAAACCATCAGCCACGACCACGCGGCGGCAGCACAACGGTCCGACCCCGACCTCGGTCAAACCTGACGACGCCCCGCCGCCGCACTGGACTTTATGGTAAGTTGGCCCCGGCGCGGCTGTCATAATTCGCGATTATGCGGCAACCACGTCTTGGCGCGCGCGGGCCTGCTGTTGCTGCATACGCGCCCGCTGGGCGGCGGCTTGCATCCGGGTCTGCCGTGCCTGCCAGCGGGTCTCCTGCGACGCCACGACCGCCTCGTTCACGGAGCAGCGCAACGAGAAGCCAATCGCGCGCAGCTCCTTGAGCCGCGCCTGCTCGCGGCGGCCCCGCCACACCATGGCATCCGCGATAGGATCAGCCGGCTGCGGGCGCGGCGGATCAAACGCCGATTGCGGCACCAGCGGCGCGGATTGCCGCACCAACTCCTCGCTCTGGTGAACCTTCCGCGTGGAGATGGCGAACCGGGCGCGAGACTGCGCGATCAGCTTCGCATTGGACGCCTGCCGGTCGAGCCGAGCCTGCGTGTCTTCGTGGTTCATCCCTCCGCCTCCCGAGCGGCTATTCGGTGTAATTATAGGCCCTTCCCCGCTCGGAGATGGCAATGGATCAGATCGACCGGACGGCTGATTTGATCGCGCGCAACCACGCGATGCTGGCGCAGGCGGCGGCAGCCCGCGAGCGGTCGCGGGAGGTGATTGCCACAGCGGAGACCACCGTCCGGAACGCGATGCAGGCCATCATCACCGCACAGACGCGGCTGCAAATGATTGCGCCGCCGGTCGATCGGCGGTTCCCATCATAAGTTGCGATGAGGCCGTGCTTGCCGCAGCCGTTCTTGTAGCCGCCGTGCGCGCGCCAGTTGGGCACCGGATTGCATCCGGATCTGGCGCGCTTGCCGTTGGGTCTCCTGGTGCGCCCGCTGCGCCCTGGCCGCACTGACAGGATCAGAGGGCCGCCGGGGATCAAACGCCGATAGCCGCACCAGCTTGGCGGAGTGCTGCATGAGCCGCTCGCTGGAACGGATTACCCGATCCGCCCTGTCGATGCGGGCATGAACATCTGCGACCAGCGCGGCGGTCAACGCCCGCCAATCGCGCCGCTCAGGTTTCTTTCGCGTCATCAGGAGACTTAACCGCGCGGTGACGGATCGCGTTCCGCCGCTTCCGCTCGGCCCGATGGTGCGCGACCATGCGCAGCGCGTGCTGAGCCGTCGCGGCGGCCTGGCGTGTCGCTCGGCGTGCCTCCGCAGCCTGCGCCACCAGCGTCCGGTTGCGCTCGATCAGGGCGTCAGCATCCATCGTCCATGACCGTTTGCTGCTCCGGGTTGGTTTCCGGTCAGGGCAGACCAACGGAACCTTGCCGCAACGCCATGAGTTTATGGCCGGTGCGCCCCTCAGGATCGTCCCGGACGGCTGGCAATGGATGATGATTGGCGAACTCTGCTCCGGAACCTGCTGCTCGTTCTCGCTTACGTCGCCTTCGGCACCGTCCTGATCATCGTCGGCGATCTCGTCATCTGGCAGGGCTTGGTAGCCGACGCCGGCGCCTTGCCATGGCCGTTCCGATGACGCCATGCGTCTCCTGGACGTTATGGTAAGTCGCGCGCCACCGCGTTGTCAGACGTCCACCACACCTTGCCGTTCTGGTCTGTCACCAACTCACCCCCGCCACGGTGCCTGAAGACCTTGCGATCCGTGCCACTGACGCTGAATGCCAGACCGTAGTTCCGGCACTCGTAGTCGTCGCGCGATCGCCTTGGATAGGGAGATGAGCCGGCTCTCCCGGCCACACTTGGGGCATAGATCACTCATGCCGCCGACTGTGCCTCCGGGGCAGCTTTCCTGGCCAGCCTGATCGCGCAGTCCGCGCAGTGCTCCGCCCCAGCATCGGAAGCCGCAAACCAGAACCGGCAGGCCTGGCACCGCACCCTTCACCATGCCAGGCAGAGGCTCCCATGGCTCAGAATTCATCGCGCGTGCTGCTTCCTCGTCTCTCAATAGCGTCCCTTGCGTTTGTTCTGTGGCTCTGGCCTAGGCGCCAGTGTCTTGTTCAGTACCCTGCTTTGCTGCAACCGCTACACCAAATCGGGCAAGGGCACATTCGAGCAGGCTGTCGGGGCAGCGTGCCGATGTTGCTATAGGATCAAGAATATCTTGATCCTGTGTCCTCTCGGATTTTCGGATTGGAAACCGGGTCGCGGAAAACGTAGGCATTCGACGTGCGGATCACCCGCCAACGTCAGCCATCGTGGCGGAACAGGTCGCGGCAGCGCTCGCGGACTCTGGTGATGCGGTGCTGCCAGGTCAGCACGCCGGCCCACTCCAGCGCCTTCAGCGCCTCGGCAACCGTGCTGCGGGCGCAGCCTGTCCGGTTGGAGATCGCCGCGTAGCTCGGAAAGCCCTCCGGTAAATATACCGGCGGTGCGGAGGGTTATGGAGTTCCAAATCCCCACAAACCTCAGATCGAAACCCGAGCCGTCATCAAACTTATACGTCATCGTTCCATAGGCGTTTCCGCCCGTGGTCCCGCTTCCTGGACCGAAGTTGTGCACAATGTGACTCGTGATGTGCGCCTTCTCCCCGTCGGGAATGGTTGCCATGCCCTCTCGCGTCGTATTCTCGGCATCAGCGGCAACGGTCTTATCGGTCGTCTGCCACGAGATGCTGACCTGCTCAGCGACGGCAGCGCTACGCAGGACGAAGCAACTTGCGATGCAAATGAGCGCGATGGCACGCATGCCCCAGGGAATGACCATCCACGTCTCCTATTATTTTTCGGCAGTGGCGGCCACCGCTATCGTCTGCTGAATCGGCACGCGGGACCAACAATGGCGGTGCTCTCTATCGTCGATCTCGTCTCGTTGGGGTCCAAATCTCGCCGGCGTGCCGTCCCATTTTCAGGGGAGGTTGACCCTAATGGAACGCGCAATCTGTCTCGCAGCTCGTTCGTTAGGGTATACTAAAGCAAGCCACCAGCCAATCTCTGGGGAAAGAACAGAGACGCTTGTCACGCACATCAGCGGGCCCCTCCTGTGGGGCCTTATTTTAGCGTATCAGTTAGGAATGCTTTCACTGCCGCGACTGTAGCAGTTGCCGCAGCCTCGTTATAGGCAAATGTCAACCCTCTCTCGACACAGGGGTCACTCATATCAAACGACTTCCCGGTAGCGCTGTTCAGAATGCGCCCGTCATCACCTTCGACGCGCCGGCAATTCCGCGTGGACAGTGCTTCCGGTACTTTTTGCGGCTCCTTCAGAACGAAAGCGTCGTAGGAATGATAGGCACCCGGGTACTCGCTCAGTTCGGCACCGACGTTGTTCTTTTTCAACCGAGCCACGTAATCGCGGCAGGCCACGATGGAGGCCAGATCGTCAGCGGTTCCGTGGAACAGGCGGATCGGCTTACCTGTGACCTTGTCATCACCGCCATAAGCAGTGTTACAGAGTGTATACAGGCCGATATGAGCGGCGAATTCGACGCCCTGCGGACCATACATGTCGCGGAAGCGCACGTTGCTGGAGTAGACAGCCGCCACGGCACCCCTTGAAATTCCCAGGATCGCAATCCGCTTGGGATCGATGCGCGGGTGCGCCGCCAGTACACCCAGAGCACGATACGCATCGATCATTTGTGCGACATTGTCGAGCTTCGATGAATCAATCCCGCGACCTGAGTAGCTATCCAGCAAGAAACTTGCCATACCAATGCCGTTGATCGTCTCTGCCCACCTTTCGAGCAGCTCCGTAACACCGCCACCACCTTCCATGATTATGACGGCCGCAACCTTCTCAGGCGGCGGCTTCGGTATGCGCAACTCTCCGGCAATTGTAGCCTTCTTCCCGTCCCGACTGCCCGTGAGAAACTGCTGCGTATTGACGGTTGTCGTCTCGACCGGGAGAAACCCGACCGATTGCGCCAACGCGGTCTTGATGGCGGCCGCCAAGAGAAGACCAGCCATGAGCCCAGACGCGCGCACCAGTGGCGAGAGGAGATTGGTCATTGGACCTCCTGGTGACGGTTATCCCCAGCGTGGTTGTTCGCCAAGGTCGATACCGAGGACCGTCTTGCCGACGATCTCATGCGCCAGGAAGGTGTTCGCTGGATGGAAGCGACCGCAGCGGGCGTCTCGGAACAGTCGTTCCAGCTCATTGGATCTGAACATGCCCGCGCCGCCGGATACCTCCATGGCGCGATCGACGATACGCCAGCAGGCCTCTACTGCATGATACTTTGCGGACACAATTTTCGCCGGCCAGTTCGCGCCGTGATCCACGCCATTCGACCAGTCGCCCGCAACCTTCTCAAGGAGCGGTTCGACCGGCTCGAGGGCCAGTGCCATCTCGGCGAAGGCGTGCTGGATCCCTGGATGGTAGGCCATGGAGCGGCTGACCGCGAGTGAGGTCTTGTTCTTGATGCCGGCTGCGGCAAGATCAATTGCCCGCCTGGCGACGCCATAATACATAATATATGTTGGCAAATCCGATCAGCGGCCAGGCGAAGACGCCAAGCACGAACGGGTCAACTTCGCCGGCAGGCACGATGCGAGCGATGTACTGGTCCGGAACGAACGCGCCGTCTAACACCACGTCATCGCTGCGGGTCGCACGCATGCCCAGCGTGTCCCAGGTCTCCACGATGCGATAGCCATCGTGGCTGCGGGGCAGGAAGGCATGCACGATCTTCGGCCCACCTTCGGCGTCGGCCCACGTCGCGTGCAGTCCGTATCGCGTCCACACTGGCGCCAGGCTGCCGAACATCTTGTGCCCGGAGATACGGAAGCCGCCGTCCACCCTCTCGGCGGTGCTGGTCGAGAGCAGCACAGGGATGTCGTTGCCACGCTCTGCGTGGCCGGCGTTGAACACCTCGCCTGCCATGACCTCCTTCAGCAGCCATTCCGCCGAGTGGTCGCCGTTACGCCAGAGATCGGCTACGAGGCCGACCCAGTAGATGTGCATGTTGATGCCCAGGGCGGTGGCTGGCGCGTGATAAGCGAGGCGGCGCTGCTCGCGCGCGACCTGCGCGAGGTTCAGTCCGCGGCCCCCCAGTTCCCTGGGCACCGCCATGGTCAGATACCCGGCACGCTGCAGGTCTTCGAAGTCTTCGTGAAAGAACCGGTTCTCGCGGTCATACTGTCCGCATCGCTCGGCAAATGTCCGCAGCATGGCGTCGGGTAGGACATGTTCGTGGGCTGACATCAGAGCCTCCGTTGGGGTCGGCGGGAGAACCTTATGGATGCTCGGGTAGTCCGGTAAATCGTCGAAACGGGTGAAGGCGATCACAGGCCGCGGGCTGGCGTCTCATCAGGAATGGTGAGCCTGGGCCAGATTGTGCCGGATCGCGTAGGCGGCAGCCTCGGTGCGGTTGGCACAGCCCGTCTTGGCCAGGATGTTGCGCACATGTGTCGCCACGGTGTTGAGGCTGATCTCCAGCACCGTCGCGATGTCGGCGTTGCCGCGTCCCATGGCGATCAGCTTGAGGACCTCGGTCTCACGCGAGGTCAGTTCTTCGGCGGCGTTCGAGGCTGATGGCGACGGGCCCAGTTGCGCCAGCCGCGCCGCCGCGCGTTCCTCCAAAGCCCGCATGCCCAGCGTATGCGCGCTCTCCAGACTCCGTCGCAGCAACTCTGCCGCGTGATCGCGATCACCGGGCGCGCCGCGTGCCAGCAGCATGGTGGCGTAGTCATGCCGGGTGTGGGCAAGCGGCGCGTGGGCAGCGATCCTGGCATTCATCGCCAGCGCCGCCTCGAAATGCTGCATGGCGTCCGGCCACCGCGACATGGTCGTTGCGAGCAGCCCCAGGTATCGGTCAGCCGAGCCGCAACACGCAACGCCGCCGCCCATGACCAGGTTGCGGCCGGTATAGGACTGCAACATCCCATACAACGTGGCGGCCCGAGCTACATCGCCCAGCATCGCGCACACTTCGCTGAGATAGACCATGCAGAAGCACCATCGCCCGTCACGGACGAGGCCAGCGAAGTCGTCGGCCGCCAGCCGCTCGAAAGCGGCACGTGCTCCATCGAGTTGGCCGATCTCCGCGTGCATCAGTGCCAGTCCGGGCAACCAAATCGTGGCCACCGATTGCCTTTGCAGAAACGAGGACAGCACCGGTCGCAATTCGCGCAGCCGTCCCTGCTCTCTGCGCAGGGTGAAGATCATGACGCTCAATGGATCATAATGCGGGAGATCAAGGACGCTGCGCTGCAATTGCATCGCCTGCCTGATGCGCCGTTCCGCCTCCACTAGGTCGCCGCGCATCTGCGCCAGCATGGTATGAAACGAAATCATGGCGATCGAGTAGGTCGGCTGGCGTATCCGGACATCGACGCGTGTCAACGCGTCAAGATCGGCCTCCACGGCGCGGATATCGCCGCATTCGAGATACAGGAACAGTCGCCACGCATAGGCCAGACCAACGATTTCCATATTGCCTGCCCGTTCGGCGGCGGCGAGCATCTCCGTGGCATAGCCGATCAGCTCATCAGTGTGCTCCGGCTCCCAAATGAAGTCGAACATGTAGACAAGGCTGGTTGCCAGCGCACCAGGGTCACCGAGCCGGCGCGCCATTGCAATGGCCCGCGCGCCCTGCGCACGTGCCTCCGCGGGGGTCCCGGTATATACGAGCGCTCTCGCCAGAGCACCCGCGACGTGAGCCCGAAGCACCGTATTCGTTTCGGGAAGCTGACGCAGCGCCCGCTCCAACAGGAACGCCGGCCGCACCGCTCCTTGACGTGCTCCACGCCAGGAGACCTGTTCATAGGCCAGAGCCGCCTGTGCCGATAACTCGGCTTCACTCAGCGCCGTCGCGACCTCGGCGGCATCGTGCAGGATCTCAAGCGCACGTGGATATTCATTGGCCTTGCGCAGCGCCTCGCCCAGCCACAGCAGCAAGCGGCATCGCGTCAGCTCGTCTGGCTCGGCCTGTTCGGCATCGTCAAGCGCGGCCTGGTAGAACTGCATTGCGTCCTCGAAAGCCAGCACCGCATCAGCACGCTGGCCGGCGCGCGTCGCGTACTCGATCGCGCGCCTGGTGTCTCCGGCAGCATGAAAGTGGCGCGCGAGCTCAGGCAGCGAGGCGTCGAGGTCGGCGCGACGCAGCCCTTCGATTGCTGCGCCGGCAGCGCGATGCAATTGCCGTCGCCGTGCCGGCCGCAATTCGTCGTACAGCGTCATCCGTATCAGGTTGTGAGTAAACTGGTAATGCCCATCCGAGATCTCCTCAATGACGTTGGCGGCCAGAGCCTCATCCAGTGCGTCGATCGGTCTCTCATCGCCTTGCGACGCGGCAATATGGATCAGCACGTCATCGCTGAAGTCACGACCGACGACGGCAGCGACTGCAAGCACCTCGTTGCACGACGCCGACAGCAGGTTGAGTCGCCGTCCGATGACCTCCCTCACACCTTCTGGGATGCGTATTGTCGGAGGCAGCGCTGTCAACGGGGTGGCCCGGTCGCGGCGAAGCACGCCCTGCTGTTCCAAGAAGCGTACGATCTCCCGCAGGAACAGGGGATTGCCCTCGGTCTGGGTATGGAGCGCCGAGGCCAGCCACGCCGGCGGCGTGATCCCACTCGCGGCAGCAATGAAGTCGCTGACCTCTTCCGCGCTCAGGCCCGCGAGCTGGATCCGCGCTACATGCGGTGCCCGCACCAGTCCGCCGAGTGTGTCGGACAAAGGATGCCGACGCGATAGTTCGGTCTGCCGATATGTGCCGACCAGCAGCAGCCGGCTGTCGGCGAGCTCGTGGACTAGGAATTCCAGCAGGCGCAGCGAAGGTGCGTCTGCCCAGTGCAGGTCGTCCAGCAGGATCAGGACCGGCTCATGCTCGCACAGGCGGGCAATGAAGCCGCGGATCGATTCGAACATCCGCCATCGCGCCTCCGCCGGGTCCCTGAGCTCGGCCGACGGTTCCAGGCCCGGGAGCAGGTCGCGAACCTCCGGCACGATATCCGTCAGGTCGCTGGCGCCACCGCCTAGTTCGCTCAACAGCCCGCGAGCGGCAGCATCGCGCAGGATGGTCCTGATGACCTGCACCCAGGGCCAGTAGGGCGGTGCGCCTACCTCTTCATGGCAGCGCCCCCACAGCACGATTGCTCCAAGGTGCGAGCCATGATCTGCCAGTTCCTGCGCGATCCGAGTCTTGCCGATGCCGGGCTCGCCAGCGAGCATGACGATCCGGCCGCGGCGGTCTGTGGCCTGCTCGAAAGCGGAGCGCAACCTTTCCAACTCGTCCCGTCGTCCGACGAAGTTGTCGGTCGGCGCGATCATCCCAAGCCTCCCCCCGCATCTGGACGCAGGTCCTGACCTCTCCATTGCGTCCCGACACCCGCCCATCCGATGCTATGACAGAACCAAGGAGGTGGCCATGCCGCTGTTTCTTATCGAACGCGCCTTTGCCGAGGCGGTGAAGAATGACCCAGAAACACTGGCCACGATCAAGGAGGTTAATGACGAGATCGGCATTCAGTGGCTGTTCTCTTTCCTGAGCGCGGACAAGCGAAAGTCGTACTGCCTCTACGAAGCCCCGAATGCTGCGGCGATCCGCGCCGCCGCCGAGAGGCTCGGCCTACCGGCAGATACGATCGTTGAAGTTGATGGAGCCGGTCCGCAGGCCGCCTTGGTCGCAGCCGCCCGTGCATGACAGCGAGCTACATACGGCACCAGGATCTGCTTCTGCCGTCGGTTTGGCGCGTCGGAATCTGAGCGACGACGGAGACCCGATACCGGGCTATCCTCGGCGGCTATAAGGCGAAGAAGGACTGTTACCTCTTATAACCTGAGGCGCCGCCGACGAGGGTGTGGCCTTTGCTGATGTCCGCTTTGGGGTCGAACTATGTCCCTCGTCGGCAGCCCGCCGAGCGGCGGGGCTGGGTGGATTTTCCGCCGGTCTGCTTCCGGTTCTCGGGACAGAATAGCGGACAGTGAACCTGCGCCGCCGACCATTTGGCTCGATGTCCCGCACGACAAAGTGGGACAGTCAGCGTGCCTCCCCCAAGAGTCCCTTGGCACCTGGGTAAATGTCGACCAGCCGCTGCGAAGCCGCCTTCTCCTCTGATCGCAGCCGCCGGTAATCCGGTCCCTGGTGGCCCTGGATTTCCAGCACCAGCGCCTGAGCCGCCAGGACCGCCTCGGAGTTCGGGGCGAGCATCTTGGCACGTCCAAGGTATTGCTCCGCCTTATCCAATGCGACCTCATCCGATAGGCCACGAGATCTCCAAAAGCGATCACTGGACTCGGACAGCCCTACCATCCCTGCACGTCCAGCGCTGTTTCCGGGAGCCCAGCCACCTCCCAGGCCTCCCGTCCGCCGCGATACCAGTAGACATGCTTGTAGCCCAAGGCCACGAGCCGCAGCGCGAGATTGCGACCGTCGAAACGCAGTGAATTGAAGCCGACCGTGACGATAGGGACCGAAGGATCGCCCTTGGTCAGCTCCTGCATTTTTCGGCGCAATTGCTCTTGTGCCTTGTCCAGATAGTTGCCTCCCAACCCGGCATTCTTCAAACCGATCGCACCTGGGATCGATCGTCCCCACGAATACAGGGCTGTATCGATGACGATGGGCCTGCGATCGCCCAGCAATGTGACCAGATCCGAGGTTCGAATCGTGCGCGCACCGGTTATCTCGGTCGGCGTCGGCCCGGCGAGGTCCCGCCGAACCGTGTCAACATCCTGGACACCGAAATCGGCATCCTCAACAGCATGATCAGGCATCCCCAGTTGTCGCCACGCATCAGCGATACGCAGCTTCTGGGCCACCTCGACTGAATTTCTGGGATTTTCCGGAGAGCTCATCCGCGCGGTCATATAGGGCGACAACTGCTCTGCCACATGCATCGCTGCCTGGCCCTCGTCCAATCGCCCACTCAGCACATAGGCAGCCGCGATGGCACTGTACCGGGCGCCTCGACTGGCGTTGGAAGCCTTCGGATTGGCAGCGAGTGAGCGTTCAAACCATCTGATCGCTTCTTCATACCTTCCTACGAGAAGCAGCGCATACGCCATGCAACTGCAGCGGAGGAACATGTTGGGTTCACGTGGATCCAATCGAACCGACTTTTCGTAGAGCTGGATCGCCTCCTCGAGCGACCCGACCAAGCGCTTGGCCATGCCGAGCAACTCGTAACCTTCGGCCCGGTTCGGATAGAGATCGATGACTCGCTGCGCCGCGAATATCAAGTCGGTCCAGCGTTCCTGCGCTTGAGCCAGTTCCGCGGCGGCGATCAGAACATCTTCAGAAGTCGGCTGAACCAATTGTGCCTCAGCGATCAGTGTCCCGGCACGAGCGACATCGTCCGCCGCAGTCCATTGACCAAGTGCCTCAAGGTTACGATCAATCAAGATACGGGCGATGCCGAGTTTCGCTTGAACGGACGCTGGGTCGAGTTCCAGTGCCCGTTCATAAAGCGCCAGGGCCTGCTCGTTCTGCTGTCGGCTGCGCAGGCCGTTTCGCAGGGACCGTGCGCGTATGATGAGGTCGAATGCGTCCGGATTTGTCGGGCGTTCACGCCGGCTTCGGGCACTCTCGACGTCCCACAGCGCAACGTTTAGGGTCTGTCCGATCCGTCGGACGATATCCTCTTGGCCAGTGTTGAGGTCCTTCAGGGGCTGGTCGAACCGATCCGCCCAGAGTTGCGCCCCGGTTTCGCTGTCGACAAGTTGGGCATTCACCCGAAGCGCGTCGCCCTGCCTGCGCACGCTTCCCTCGACGACGTAGCGCACGCCGAGCTCTTTGCCGATCTTGCGCACATCGACCGCCTTGCCCTGGAAGGTGAAGGCCGACTCCCGCGCGATGACAAACATCCCGGGCACACGGGACAGGTCGGTAGTCACGTCATCAGTGATGGCATCGGCGAGATAATCCTCGCTCCGATCGTCACTCAGGTTCTCAAACGGCAGCACGACCAGTGACAGGCGAGAGCGCGTGTCGCTGGTGAACCAGCCACCGGTCCAAGGCACTGCAATCATCACGAGTACGGCTGCGAAGCCCCCCCACGCCACCAGCCAATGCCAACGCAGGCGCGACCACCGCACTGTCTCCTGGGTTGGAGCAGTATCGACGATCGACGCGGAAGCTGGATCGGACCGCGCGTCCTCGGCACGCGTAACCGCGAGAACGAATCGGTAACCGCGGCCGGGGACCGTCTGAATACAGCTTTGTCCACTGCTTCCCTGGTCGAGAACCCGGCGAAGCGCAGATATCTGCACAGTGAGGTTCGCTTCCTCGACGACAATGTTGGGCCATACGGTGGCCATGATCTCGTCCTTCGAGACGAGATCGCCGTGCCGCTCAATCAATACGCGAAGTACGTCAAGCGCGCGCGAGCCGAGGCTGACTGGCACCAGGTCACCAGCAGGATCGCACCGGAACAAGCCGCGCAGCCGATCGAGGCGAAATTGGCCGAACAGGAAGCTGTCGGTCGAAGTGCGCGCGTCCATGTTCTGGCTCTGCGTGTGGGGTGTTCCCAGCTCCAAAGATGAGAAGCGATGTCAGTGTAGAGCGGGGGGGGTCGGTTTACTACGGTTCTTGTTCGAGGAGGTAACCCACTGCAATCACAGCGTTTTGGAACTTTTTGGAGAAATTTGTCTCAGCCCTCGTAGCGCATGCTCCGCCGCTGGGAGTGAGGAACGCAGGCGCCCCAGCCAACCGCGCATGAGAGGAGACACGAGATGAACCACTTCACGCCGGTCGACACGCTCGACGGAACCCTTTATCTGCGATCCGTCATCCAGCCCGATCTGTCCAACTCAGTACACTTCCTTGAGCCGGTGACAGGCTTCGAATCCAACGGTCACCCAATTACCCCGCCTGGGTTCGACAAGGGATACGGGCTATTTCTCACGATCGACGCGACCGCCATCAACAATCCGAATGGGACCGTCAACCATTACACCGGTATCGACGTTACATTGTGGGCCGATCCCAAGAACAATGACGGGACGCCCAGTGTGAGCGAGACCAGCGATCCCGCCTTTTCCAATGGCATGACCAACGACATCAAGTTGGCGACCGGCACCATGGTATCGGGGTCAATGAGCTTCGACCCGACAACGATGCTTCGGCATGCTGACCTTGTTGAAAGTCTGACGCCGACGCCCGCTGGGAAGATACTTCTGCACGGCTCGATCAAGCCCGGCGACCTACTGGAAGAGAAAACCACCGCCCCGCCGGAAACCTTCAATGCCTATCCTCAGTCGGATGGTGGCCTGATTACCACGGTAAGCGGCGGAACAGTGCAGATCACGCTGTCTGATCCGGGCGGCACCCCGGATACGTTTCTGCTGCCCAACCTTCCATCAGATTTCTTCCAGCACTCGGTACCGAACTTCCTTCACCATCGCGGCTAGCGCGGCTACCGCCTTCTAGCGCTAGGATAGGAGTACAGGCTATCCAGCGGGTCGCCGGTAGGCCGGTATCGAAAGCGGCCCCTGAGGATTCGGCGGCCGTAGATACACTGCATGAGGCCTTAGGACTTAGGACAGCGCCTGTCAGCGATCGAGCCGGAACTGGTCGAACAAAAAGCTGTCGGTCGGGGTGGGCGCGTCCATGTTCCACCTCTGGAGGCGGAGCTCACCGCGGCGGCTACTCCTCGGGGCGGAGGAGGAGCGATGCGAGGATCCTTGGGGGAGAAGCTCGGCGAAGGCTTCTTTGCTGACGTCCACGCTTGGGCGCCTGGTCAGGTCCTGAAGCTGTTCAAGGCGGGCTTCCCGCAGCGGCTCAGCTGGCACGAGGCGCGAATGACCCGCGCCGCCTTCACCGCCGGCGCCCCGGCGCCGCAGGTGTTCGACGAGGTGACCCTCGAGGGGCGCTTTGGCATCGTGATGTCGCGCCTCGACGGACCGACCTTGCTGCACCTCTCGCGGACCGGCGCCATGACGCCCCGGCAGGTGGGCTCGATCCTCGCGGCCCTCGCCATATCCGTTCACAGGACGCCCCCGCCGGCGAAGGTACTCTTCTTGCGTGACTGGATGGACCACTCGTTGCGGAGCGCCGGAGGCAGGATTCCGGAGCAGATCGCCAACGGCATCCTCCCCCTGATTGAGCATCTGTCCCCGGAGGACGGGCTGTGCCATGGCGACCTTCACCCCGGCAACGTAATCATGACGCCGGATGGTCCGAGACTGATCGACTGGACCGGTATGGTCCGCGCGCCGGCCGCCTTCGACCTTGGGGTCTGCCATATTCTCCTGTCGGAGATCGCCCCGGAACTCGTCGACGATCCAAAGCGGCCGCGAGGCGTCAATGCGGCCGTGCAGTCCGAGTATGCTCGCCTGGCCGGCACGTCCGCCGCGGCGCTGACGGCCGCGATCGAGCCCTACCTGCCCATCGTCTGTGTCCTCGCCCTTCTCGGGCCGGCGCCTAGCCCTGCCCAGCGGGAGCGACTGATCCGGCGCGTCGAAGCAGCGCTGCGCTCGGAGGACTGATCGGAGTATTAACCCCGTCGCCCGCAGCGGGTCACCAGACCCGCGCCCCACTGATCTCGCTAGCTCTTCCCAGGGTCACGCCGCCGATCAGGCTATTAGAGATTGGTCCTATCCACTGCCGCGGGAGGAAGACGGACAGACTGTTGCCAGACTGGTCAGCAACATGTCGCTGAGCCGGCGGCGCCCAGCAATTCTAAATGTCCGGTTTTTGGTTCGCGTGGCCGAGCGGCTGGTCAAGCAGACACACTGCGGGCCAATGCTGGCCCAAATGTGGATGCGGCGCTGGGCGGCTTTTTGCACCGGACCTCTGCAGCGGTTAAGGGCCTGATCCGGCGCGGTCTATTCGACATTCCGAAATGATTGAGCTCTCAAAACTTAGGCGTGCCTAGTTCGAGCCCGAGCAGGACTCGTCCTCCCAATTCGAAACCTCCGGCTGACAAGGTGATGTGCTGGCCGGCCGCCTGAACGTCGCGCAAGCAGCGTTCGAGGCGGGCATCTTCGTACTTGATCCAGCGATGAACGTCCGCTTTTCACCGTCGGTAGCACTCATCCAGGTGCTGCTGGGCCACGCCTAGCGTCGACACCGCCTTCCCAGCAGATGGGTTGCGAAGCTCTGGCGCAGTGTGTGCGGCCCGACCCGCCTGGTGATCTCCGCCGCGCGTGCCGCCTCGACGACGACGCGTGGAGTTGCCGGGTCATGATCGGCTCCATGGCGTGCTGTCCCGGAAACAACCAGCCGTCACGATGCATCACGCCCTGTTGGTGCCCGACCTTCCACCACTCGCGCAGCAGGGTGAGCAGATCTGCCGGGAGCATGGCGTTGCGATACCGGCCGCCCTTGCCACGCTCGACCCGGAGCAACATGCGTTCGCTGTCGATGTCGGCGACCTTGAGCGCCACGACCTCGGCCACACGCAGGCCAGCGCCATAGGCGACCGAGAGAGCCGCCTGATGCTTGAGGCAGGTGGTCGCGTTGAGCAGTCGTGCGACCTCGTCCCGGCTCAGCACCACCGGCAGGTTGCGCGGATGCGCCACGCGGATCAGCTTGCGCGTCAGGTCGGGCCGGTCGATCGTGTGCGTGAAGAAGAACCGCAACGCCGACACGATGCTGTTCATGGTCGGCGTCGGCATGCCGGCATCGCGCTGTTCGACTTGAAATCGGCGCACGTCATCCGCCGTCGCTGTATCGGGTGAACGGCCGAGGAATGTCGCAAAGCGCCCCACGTCCCGAATGTAGTTGCGTTGCGTCTCTCGCGAGAACCGGCGCATGTTCATATCGTCGATCAGTCGCTGGCGCAGTGGGCTGATTGCAGCGGTGCGAATAGCCTCGTCCATCGGTCGGCTCCTCTTGGTTGAAGGAAGCCGAAA
>JAMXLO010000107.1 GCA_024280945.1 Acetobacteraceae bacterium | reverse complement strand
TCTTCTCGATCTGCTCGAGGTCGGGGATCTGGTCGCGCATGCGGAACGCCAGGTCGATCAGCGCCTGCGACTGGTACTCGGCACTGTGTTCCTTGGTGAAGCTGTCGAGAATGGCGCGCTTCGGCTCACCGGTCGCTGGCAGCGGCACGCGGTAATGCGCGTCAGGGCCATCGAGCATCCAGGCAATCACCGAATCCTCACCTTCGTAGATCGGGCTCGGCGCGCCCTCGCCGCGCATCACCCGATCCACCGCTTCCACCGCCAGCTTGCCGGCATGCGCCGGGGCATAGGCTTTCCACGAGCTGATCTCGCCTTTGCGTGACTGGCGCGTGGTGCAACTGACGTGTACCGCCTGCTGCACCGCCTGGAAGATCACCTCCTGCCTGAGGCCGAGCAGCGTGCCGATACCAGCCGCCTGGGCAGGGCACAGGTGGGTGATGTGGTCTATCTTGTGCTTGTGCAGGCTGATGGCGCGGACCAGGTCGATGTGGATCTCGTAGCCGGTGGCAATGCCGCGGATGAGGTCACGGCCCGACTTCTCCATTGTCTGCGCGACAGCGAGGATGGGCGGAATGTTGTCGCCCGGATGGGAATAGTCGGCGGCCAGGAACGTGTCGTGCATGTCGAGTTCGCGCACGGCGGTGCCGTTCGCCCAGGCGGCCCATTCCGGGCTTGCACGCTTCGTCGCGGGCACGCCGAAGACCGTTGCACCATCCCGACGGGAATGGCCGAGTGCCATGTCGCGCGCAGAGACAACGGGGCGGCGGTTGATCGCGCCGATCGCCACCGCCGCATTATCGATCACGCGGTTAATGATCATGGCGGCGACATCACGCCCGACTGGCACTTTATCCGCCGCGACCGCCGCGATTTTCCAGGCGAGCTGTTCCTCGCGCTTCAGGTTGTCTTTGGATGGGTGCACTCTCACGTCGTGCAGGATCATGTATGCCTCCGCTGGCCTCGCTGAGCGATCCTTCGTAAGGTCAAGCGCACGACATCGCAACCGAGTGCCAGGAACACTTAATATATGGTGTCAGCTCCATTCGATCGGGTGGTCATCGGCGAGGTGGTCAACAGCGACACCATCATCCCGCACGGCTACATCGCGGTGCGTGGCGAGACGATCGCTGCCATCGGTGAAGGCGCACCGCCACAAGCGGAGGAAACCATCGATCACTCAGGTAAGCTGATCCTGCCTGGTTTGGTCGATGGCCATATGCACACGTCGTCGTCAATCGGCTGGCCTGGCATCGAGACGGCGACACGATGCGCAGCGGCAGGCGGTGTGACCACCTGTGTCGACATGCCGTACGATGTGCCAAAGCCAGTGACCGATGCCTCGATCCTGGCGGACAAGATCGGCTGGGTGGAGCGCACCGCGTATGTGGACATGGCGCTGTACGGTACCATCACGAAGACCGGCGGTGTCGGCGCGATTGCGGGTCTGGCAGCAGCCGGGATTTCCGCATTCAAGCTGTCAACCTATGAATATGACGCGGTGCGATTCCCACGCATTGACCATCCCACGATGCTTGCGGCGTTCCGCGAAATCGCCAAGACCGGCCTGCCATGCGCGATCCACAATGAGGATCAGGAACTGGTGGAAATGTTGACGGCCCAGGCGCGCGCCGAGGGCCGTATCGACCCCATCATGCATTGTCGCACCAGACCGCCTCTGGCCGAGACGATGGCGGATCTCGAAATTTTCGAGATGGCGCTGGAGACGGGTGCGCATGTCCATATTGCACACTCATCCTTGGCACGTGGCTTCGAAATCGCTGAAACATTTCGCGGCATGGGTGCGCACGCGACGGGAGAGGCCTGCATACAGTATCTCTGCATGACCGAGGACGACATCGTTCGTCTCGGGGGCAGGGGGAAATGCAACCCGCCGTTCCGCACCGCTGCCGAAGTCGAGCGGATGTGGCAGTGCCTGACCGCTGGCAAGGTGGCTTATGTGTCGACCGACCACGCGCCTTGGCCGATCGAGCGGAAGACGCTGCCGGACATCTTCGCCAACAGCGCAGGCTTGCCAGGGCTCCAGAGCTTTGCCCCGCTGATGTTCTCGCTGCTCGAGGAACGCCGGCTCTCGCCGACGCTGATGGCAAGCTGTTGCGCCGAGAAAAGTGCGCAGATGCACGGGCTCTGGCCGCGCAAGGGTGCGTTGCGCGTCGGCTCGGACGCCGATCTTTGCGTGCTGGAGCGTGGCGAGTTCGTGTTCGACGAGACGAAGATCGAAGACCGGCCGGAGATGCGCTGGTCGCCCTACCATGGACGACGCATGCGCGCCCGGGTCGCCGCGACCTATCTCAGGGGCTCCATGATCTGGGATGGGACGACGGTGCTGGCGCGTCCAGGGAGCGGACAGTTTGTCCGGCGGCCGGCGCACTGACGCCTTCAGTCCGACGAGCGATGCGCTATTCCGTGCGCGTCGCCGGCCGATGCTGCGCCTGGTCGTGGCGGTCGCCGCGTGTGCGATAGTGGCATCGGTTGCAGCGATCGCGACCTGGCTGCGCACGAACGTCGTGCCGCCGGACTGTGAGGATCCGAGGACGCTCGCGTTGGTGCACCGCCGCCTGACGGATCGCTTCAAGCTGCCGTCGGGCATCACGCTTGATAACATCCGGACCCACGCGGGTGGCTACTTGGCCTTTCGCTTTGCCTGCGAGGCCGATCTGCACGGCATCAATCCGGACGATCTGCCGCCGGGAACGCCAATCCCCGGCTCGGTCTATTACGTCAGCGAATTGACGGAGGACGGCCAGCGCCAAGAAGTGTCGGTCCGAATCTATCCGTTGCTGACGCTCGAGCAGGTGCAATGAATCAGGTCATCAGAGCGGCGTTGCCTCGCCAAACATCCGGCGCGCCTCGGCGATTGGCAGCATTTCACGCATAAAGGTGAACGAGCCATCCTGCTGCATGGCGCGTGCAGCCTGCAGCAAGGTGGCAAGCGCAAGGCGAGACAGAGCGCCGCCAACGCTGATCCGCTTCGCGCCCGCATCGGCCAGTTGCGCTGCGGTGATGGCGGGATCCAGCCAGCCGGTCACCACATTGTACGGACGCCGCACTACGCGCACCACTTCGCGTACTTCGTCGAGGTTGCGCAGCCCCAGAGCTTACAGCGCATCCGCTCCGGCGGCCTCATACGCTTGCAGTCGGCGGATGGCTTCCGGCAGGTCGCGTGGTCCGTGCAGCAGGGTCTCGGCGCGTGCGGTCAGCAGAAACGGTACCGGCAGGCCATGCGCCACTTCGGCCGCCGCTCGCACCCGCGCCACCGCGAGATCGAAGTCATGGATCGGGTTCGCGCGATCACCTGAGTAATCTTCAATCGAGCCACCAACGGCTCCGGCCTCGGCCGCCATGCGGATAGTCTCGGCCGCCTCGGCCGGCGCATCCGCGAAGCAGTTCTCCAGATCGGCGTTCACGGGCAGATCTGTTGCGGCAGCGATGGTGCGGCAATTCTCGATCACCTCCGCGCGCGTCACTGCGCTGTCGGCACGGCCAAGCATATTGGCGAGACCGAGGCTTGTCGTGGCGAGCGCTTCGAATCCGCCTGCGGCGAGCAGCTTCGCGGTGCCGGCATCCCACGGATTGGGGATGATGAAGGCGCCAGGTCGCTCATGCAGTGCGCGGAATGCGATGGCTTTCTCGGCCTGACTGCGCATCGGTCACCTCCTCGCTGATTGCTGCCTGCAATCTGTGCTGGCCGAGCACGCAGTCAAATGCATAATGCTTCGGCCAAGCATCAGGATGCCTGATGGTGAACATCGACGAGTTCGAGGCCCTGATAGCCAAAGCTGGGCTTGGCAGCCTTACCCACGCCAGCCAGCGTTTGCACCGACCGCAAGTGGCGATAAGCCGCCGCCTCGGTATACTGGAGCACGAACCCGGTGCACCGATGTTCGAACGCGTCCGCCATGATGCGACGATCATCTGGATCGCACTCGGGAGATTGATATGAGCCGCAGCATCACTGTCGCCGCCGCACAGCTTGGCCCGATCCAGATGACCGAACCACGATCCGTCGCGGTCGAACGAATGGTGCGGCTGATGGAGCGTGCACATCGACGCGGTGTGGAACTGGTGGTGTTTCCGGAGCTTGCACTAACCACATTCTTTCCGCGTCACTACCACAAGGATATCGCCGAAGCGGACCACTGGTTCGAGACCGCGATGCCGTCGAACGAAACTGCGCCGCTGTTCGCTGCTGCACGGAAATACGGGATCGGCTTCCATTTGGGTTACGCCGAAATGACCGAGGGCGGGCGGCGGTTCAACACCGCGATCCTGGTGAACCCGGACGGCGACATTCTGTTGAAGTATCGCAAGGTGCACCTGCCGGGGCACGCTGAATACGATCCGCGGCGGAAGGTGCAGCACCTGGAGAAGCGGTATTTCGAGGTCGGCAATCTCGGCTTCCCCGTCATCCGCGCGCCGATGGCCAGTCTGCCGGGCATCAACATGGGCATGCTGATCTGCAACGATCGCCGCTGGCCAGAGGCGTGGCGCGTGCTGGGCCTCCAAAGCGTCGAGTTGGTGCTGCTGGGCTACAACACGCCAAGCCTGAACATGGAGGCCGGCGGCTTCGAGGCACACCATCTCAGGGTGTTCCACTCACATCTCTCGATCCAGGCCGGCTGTTATCAGAACGCCTGCTTCGCGGTCGCGACCGCGAAGGCCGGCACCGAGGATGGCTGCGAGCTGTTCGGCCACTCGATCATCGTCAACCCGCAGGGCGAGATCATCGCCATGGCGACCTCGTGGGACGACGAATTGATCACGGCCGATTGCAACCTGGATATATGCAGGCTGGGTCGTACGACGATCTTCGCCTTTGAGAGGCATCGCCGGCCGGAGGCCTATGGTCGGATCACCGCTCAGGTGGGAGCGGTTCAGCCGGCCGTATGGGCGAAGCGAGCTGCAGAGTAAGCCTGCCTTAACGCTTCAGTGCCACCGTGTTGCAATGAGCGGCATTGTTCCTGTGGTGCCCGCCGACCAGCGGCAGCCCGTAGAGGACCACGGGCCGGCCGATCAAGACCGCAAACCGCCGCGCCGGTCACCCCGCCGCCGGCCCGAAGACGACCTGGTCGAGGTAGAACCTCACACGCTGGACCTTGAGGCATAGCCCTTGCGTCCGCGATGCGAACCGGACACACCACAGCAATGCTGTCTGCACCGCTTCGTATCGGCGTGGCCGGGGTCGGCCATTTCGGGCGTTATCATGCCCTGAAGGTCGCTGCGTCGCCGCGCGCCGACCTGGCCGGCGTATTCGATCCAGACGCCAACCGTGCGGAGGCGGTGAGCCGCGAGACCGGTGCACCGGCGGTTGATTGGGGGCGCCTGCTGGAACTGAGTGACGCGCTGGTGATCGCAGCGCCAGCCGATGTGCATCATGCGCTGACCGCGACGGCACTTCGTGCGGGGAAGCATGTACTGGTGGAGAAACCGGTCGCTGCGACACTCGCCGAGGCCGATGAACTGGTGGCACTGGCCAACGAACGGCGGCTCGTGTTGCAGGTCGGCCATCTCGAGCGCTTCTCTGCCGCCTTCGCTGCGATCGAAGGCCGTGTCGGTGCACCGCTCTACATCGAAGCGACACGTATCGCACCGTTCCAGCAGCGTGGCACCGATGTGTCGGTCATCCTCGACCTGATGATCCATGACCTCGATCTCGTGCTGTCACTGGTTGCGAGTGAAATCGACAGCGTTGATGCCGTCGGGGCGGCGGTCTCGAGCGAACATGCCGATATCGCCAATGCCCGCATCCGCTTTGCCAACGGCGCGGTCGCGACGATCACCGCCTCGCGGGTCTCGCTGCGCACCGAGCGACGGATGCGACTGTTCGCCCATGACGGGTATCTGGCAGTTGATTTCTCCAATCGCCGGCTGACGGTGATCGCTCGCGATCAAGGCACGCCGGTGCCGGGTGTCACGGGCTTCGGCATGATGGAAGAATCCTGGCAGGATCATGATTCGCTTGCAGCCGAGCACGCTGCCTTCGTCGCCTCCGTGCTGGATGGTGCGCCGGTGGTGGTGGATGCAGCCACTGGCCGCCGCGCGCTGGCGGCGGCGCTGATGGTGGCCGACAGCATTGCTGCGGCACGAACGCGCATGATCGCCTCAGGCCTGATCGAGGAGCCGCAGAACAGCGGCAGCCGCAGCATCTGAGGGCGCCTGACTGTCCGGGCGAAGCATCGCCAGCACATCGCGGAAGCCGGCTCGCTGCGCCGCTGCGGCGGCAGGATCATCCAGTAAGGCGCGCAAGGCGGCCGCGAGTAAGTCAGGCGTGCATGCCTCCTGCAGCAATTCCGGCACGATCTCGCGCTGCGCCAGCAGGTTCACCAGTGAAGCATGCGAGACGGTGATCATGCGCCGCGCAATGGCTGCGCTGAGGGGATTGACCCGATAGGTGACCACCATCGGCACACCCCCCATCGCCAATTCGAGTGTTGAAGTTCCGGATTTGGTCAGCGCCACGGCGGAGGCTGCGAAGGCATCGTGCTTGTCGGCGGTGTCGGTTACCAGCACTGGCGACCTTGGCCACCCTCTCGTGCTGGCTCGCACCGCTTCGGCTACGGACCCGGCGATCGGCACGACGGTGGTCAGATTGGGCAGGCGCTGCAATGTCGCTCCCAGGATCGGCAGCAGCCGCGATACCTCGGTACGCCGGCTGCCCGGCATCAGGGTTATCACGCGCTCGGCCGGGTCGATGCCATGGCGGGCACGGAACGCCGCAGCGTCGCCTGCACCGGCGCCACTCTCCAATACCGGATGGCCAACGAATGTCGCCGCCAAGCCATGACGCGCAAAGAATGCCGCCTCGAACGGCAGCAGGCAGAGCAGCTGATCCCACAGACCGTGATAATGCCGCACCCGGCGTTCACGCCAGGCCCAGACCTGTGGCGCGACATAGTGCACACGCTTCACGTCCAGTGGTGTGACGGCACGCAGCAAGCGCAGGGTGAAACCAGGGCTGTCGATAGTCACCACGATGTCGGGTTGCCTTGCAGCGATATCGACGACGGTCTGCTGCAGCCTTCGGCGCAGCTGGCGCAGCCGCGGCAACACTTCCAGAAAACCCATCAGCGCCAGGTCCTGCATCGGAAACAGGCTCGCCATGCCCTGCGCCGTCATCTGTGGCCCGCCCACACCGGCAAACGACAGGTCCGATCGCTGCGAACGAAGGGCCGCCATCAGACGCCCGCCCAGCGCATCGCCGCTTGGCTCACCGGCTATCAGGTAGATCAGCGGCAAGATGCGCAGCGCGTCACCGATGGCACTCCAGCACGTGCTCCACGAGTGGCGTCAGGGTGCTATGGCGCCCGATTGGCGCTGGGGCATCGGGCGGCGCCGTCATCCCTATCCGGTCATGCCACCACGTCCGCAATCCGACGCGTGCCGTCCCGATAAGGTCATAGGCAGATCCAGCGACGAACAGGCAGTGTTCAGGCTCGACGCCAAGTTCATCCAGAGCAACCCGATACGGCACCGGATCGGGTTTGTAGTGGCCAGCGCGCTCGGCGGTAATCACCACCCGAAACGGCACCGTCACCCGAGCGACTGCAAGTCTCCCCAGCGCTTCCGAACAATTCGTCACCACGCCGAGCGGCACGCCGGAATCATGCAACCGGCCCACTACCTCGGGTGCTTCGGGCCATGGTTTGATTTCGCCGTACCGCAGCGTCAACTCCACAGCGAGGTTGCGCGGCAAGCCGACAGCCTCCGCTGCATCGCTGACCAGCTGCTCATACGGCCGGTAACGCCCGGTTGCATAGGTGATGCGCAGATATTCGGCGCGCCAGCGCTGCCCAGCTTCCGTGTTGCCGGCCACCTCGTTCCACAGCGTCCAACTGTCGAGCAGCGCGGTCAGCAGATCGAACAGCACGGCATCGTAGCGCCGCTTCATGGCAGCAGCTCGCGGCAGCCCAGCTCCTCGAACGCCAGCCAAATGCGCTCCAGATTGTTCCACCAGATCACCGGAGGAACGCCATAGGCAGCCTGCAACACGGGCAGGGTGATCTGCCACAACACCGCCCAACGGTAGTCGTCGTCCAGCGCCTTTCGATCATAGCCACGCACGCCTTCAGCCAGCAGCGTCGCGTGATAGCGGTCGAGCAGCTGCCGTTCCAAGCGATGACGCCGGTCGGGATACCAGTGCATCGCCATCATGTAGGCGAGATCGGTTGCGGCCACGCCGATCCGCCAACCGTCCCAGTCGAACAGGCGAACATCAGGGCCACCGTCGCGCGGCAGGAAGCAGTTCCATACATGGGCATCGCCGTGCAGGATGGTCAGATGGCGCTGCGCGTATGAGCGCTTCAGCAACCGCGGTCCGGCCGTGAACAGGCGTTCATAGGTTTGGCGTCGCTCGCGCGGCAGCGCGTCGGCAAAAGACGCAAAATGCCTCGTCAGGTCATCCAACAGGCGCGCAACCGCGGCATCATCGCGCAGTGTGCCGATCGAAGCGCCGAGGCGCGCATCGTCCCACCAGCAGGCATGAAACCGCGCCAGCGTCGTGATGATCTGCGCGCATTGCGCAAGCGTCGGTGGCAGCGGCCATGTTGTGGCTGTCACGTGCGACTCGCCGAGGTCCTCGAGCAGCAGGTACCAGTCTCGCGTCGCGTCGTGCCAGTGGGCCGCGAAGCAGCACGGCACCAGGCGCCGCGTGGTCGCAGCGGCCACATCGCGGTAGAATGCCACCTCCTGGTGGCCTGCCATCCAGCCATCACCGCGACGCTCGCATCGGCCGGTCTTCAGGATGAGCGTCTGTGGTGCGTGGCTCGCGTCGCCGTCGTACTCCAGGCGCAGCCGGGCAATGCGTGAGAAAATCGTATTGCGCGCGCTGTCGACCGCGACGCTGCGCACCGATCCGGCACCCAGGGCGTTGCAGCGCCGCAGTGCAGTGGTGATGAGCGAACCGTCTATCAGGTCAGTCTGCGCCGTCACGCCGCCGCTGCGTTGTTGAATGCGTGGATCCCTTCCTCGATCACATCGCGCGGCAGATCGCGCGTGATGAACACAAGACGCGACGTGCGCGGGTCATCTGCAGGCCAGCCAGCGAGCAGGGCAGGGGGATGGAACAGGTGCTGCACGCCGTGGATCGCGACGGGGCGGTCCTGGCCGGCGACATTCAGGATGCCCTTGATGCGCAACAGCGATTCACCGCGCGTCGCGACCAGCATGTCCAGCCAGGTCGCGACGCCCTGCCAGTGCAGCGGCTGGTCGAAGGTCAGGCAGAACGCGGCAATCCGCGCATCATGGCGGTTCACATCATGATGATGATGGTGGTGCGCATCGGCATAAGCCTCGGCATTCAGCCAGGAGCGCACATCCGGCAGCTTGCTGTCGGGATCGAACAGGCCGGCATGCAGCAGCGCCTCTGGATTGATCTCGCCGCGCGCCGCGGCCAGCAGAGGTGCGCCCGGATTGAGCCGCCGCAGCCGGTCGCGCAGTTCCGGCGGATCGGACAGATCGGTCTTGCTCAGCACGATGCGGTCGGCGACCGCGACCTGGCGCACAGCCTCCTGCTGCGCATCGAGCTGCGCCATGCCGTTAACGGCATCGACGACCGTCACGATGCCGTCCAACCGATAGTCGCGCGCCGCGACAGGATCGCTCATCAGCGTGGCTAGGATCGGCGCGGGATCGGCGAGGCCGGTAGTCTCGATCATCACCCGCCGTACCTCGCCGGCCTCCACCCGCGGCAGCAGATCACCCAGCGCGCGCGACAGATCGCCGCGCACCGTGCAGCACAGGCATCCTGCATTCAGCAGGACGGTGTTCTCGTCCAACTTCTCGATCAGCAGGTGATCGATGCCGATCTCGCCGAACTCGTTGACCAGGACTGCAGTTCCCGCGAGTGCGGGCTGTCGCAGCAGGTGGTTGAGCAGCGTGGTTTTGCCGGCACCGAGGAAACCGGTGAGCACCGTGACCGGGACAGGGTCAGCCATACAGCGTTTCCGGCGCAGCCAACGGCGCGGCGATCTCCACCAGCGCCCCGTCCCGCACGGCTCGGAAGAAGCAGTTTCGACGTCCGGTGTGGCAGGCGACCCCCTGCTGGTCCACCAGCAGCAAGAGCGTGTCGCCATCGCAGTCGATGCGCAGCTCCTTCAGGTGCTGTACCTGCCCGGACTGTTCGCCCTTTCGCCAAAGCCTGTTCCGGCTGCGGCTGAAATAACAGACGCGACCAGTGGCCAGCGTCTCGGTGATAGCATCGCGGTTCATCCAGGCCAGCATCAGCACCTCGCCGGTGTCGTGCTGCTGCGCGACTGCCGGCACCAGGCCGCCGGCGTCGAAACGGATCGCCG
This sequence comes from Acetobacteraceae bacterium, assembly GCA_024280945.1. GTDB lineage: Bacteria > Pseudomonadota > Alphaproteobacteria > Acetobacterales > Acetobacteraceae > JAMXLO01. The sequence continues at coordinate 14,543 of JAMXLO010000107.1, read as the reverse complement.
CGAGTATGTCCTGTTCGCTCATGGCTGTTATCTTGGTGCGCTGCAGCCCCAGAGGAAAGGTGCCAACCATGCCGGTGATCGCCACCGCCGATCGAGCGCGTCCGACGCGCCGGCGCGCAAGTTCCAAGGCACCGGCTTCTGCGGCGCCGCCGGAACCAGGAGAAGGCTATCCGATGGCCTTTCTGGTCGAGCAGGATGCCGATGCGGTGGTCGGCGCGCACTATCACCAGGCCGACCGGTTCCAGGTGATCATGCAGGATGGGGCTGGCTTGGCCGCCATGATGTAGCGACAGGGGCAGTTCAGTTTGCCGGCGCCTGGTCGGGCCATGGGCCGCTCGGAGTGGGTACCGAAGGGCTGCAGTACTTCACCTTGCGGAATGGCTGGGACCTGGGCGCATGCTGCATGGAATCTCCAGAGCACCGCCGTGCGCTGCGCGCACGGCCGCGCCGGCACGGCGAGTCGATGGGAACGGTCGCGGCTGCTGCCGAGGGCCTATCGTCGAACGGTTTCTGCCCACCTCTGGCCAGTCGATCACCGGCACCGGTGCAGTTTCCGCGCGCGCCCGAATCCGCGGACCGCTAGCCCGGCCACCCGGTGCGGATCGGGTCACTTCCGTCCCAGCCCACCGCTGCTGCGCGCACCGCATCGAAGATGCGCATGCGGGTCGGTGTGGCGTGCGCCATTTCGATCACCGTTCCTGGATGCCCTGCGTTGCGGAAGTAAACGAAGCGACCACGTGGTGCATCGCCCTCCTGCCCAACGATGTAGCCTGCATCGAGTGCACGCTGATAAACCTCGTCGTAGTTCTCCGGCCAACTCGACCAGTGCTGCAGACCGCCACGCGGATCGGCCAGGAGGAACTCACGGCCCATGCTTGGGTGATCCGACCGCTGCTGGATCAATTCGATCTGCACATCGCCGGAATTGGCCAGCGCGATCGAGAGATGGATATCATCATAATGCTTGCCGCCATAGGTGAACGACGTCAGTGGCAGGCGTTCCGCATAGAACCATGGCCCGACGCCGCACACGTTTATCCAATGGTCCATCGCCGCTTCGACATCGGGAACGACATAACCCATCTGGCGCAGTGATCCGAACAGACGGCTCATGGCGTTCCTCCTTGCTGATGTCTTGTTCTGCCGAGGCCTTCGATGCACGCGCGAGAATTCGCACTCTGCCTCTCTGATCAGGTCGCCAACCAACTCTTCTGTTCGCCGGCATAGGCAGCGCCGGGGTTGCCGCTGACCGTCGTGCGCCACATGACCCGGCTTTCGTGTTCGGCATCGAACCAGGTTGCTGCATGCACCAGGCAGCGATTGTCCCACACGATCAGATCACCCGGCGTCCATTCGTGCACATAGACGAACTGTTTCTGTGTCAGGTGGGCCACCAGTTCCGCCAGCAGTGCCGCCCCATCTCCATGTGGTCCGGGTTGCATGCCGACAAACGGGCCTTCGACCCAGTCCATCTGGCCATACTCGCATAGATACAACGCACGCCTGCCGGTGACCGGATGCACGCGAGCAGCCGGCTGACGTTGCGGCCGTTCGTGAGGACCAAGCGGCCGCGGCGTCTCGCCGGCCAGCACGGCGTCGCGGCCACGTCGGGCGCTGGCGCCGACATGCAGACCCTCCAGCGCATCGACGCGCGCCTTCAGCGGTGGGGGCAGCGCCGCATAGGCGGCAGTGCCATCGGCGAACAGCGTCTGCCCCTGGCCCCGCGGTACTGGCTGCACGGCGAGAAACAACGAAATGTCAGGAGGCGGGCGACGATAGCTCTGATCGGTGTGCCAGCCTCGGCGGTGCGGGAACTGCACCGGCAGGCTGCCATCGGCATTGAACGCAGGCTCGGGCCGGCGTGGTGGTGGGCGTGACGCTGGCGGCCGGTTCGCGACGACGAAGATTTCGGGCACGCTCGGATGCACCATGTTCAGCGGCGTCAGCGTATGCCGATAGTCCTCTACCTCGCTGCCGAAGATGCGCGACAGCCGCACCATGAGTGCCGGCGCCTCGGTCATCATCTGCATGCCTGGCAGCAGCAGAAGACCGGAACACTGGGCGAGGGCGTCAGGCAGTGCTCCTGGTTCGGCTTCTGCGGCCGCGGCCAGACCGTGCGCGTCTGGCCGGTCGGGGCAACGGAGCACGCCGCCGAAACCGGCGCCTGGCAACGGGCGTTGAAGGTCGAAGCTCACCGTGCGTCCCTGACTGCAAGAAATAAGCGTAGCCCTGTCATCGGTCGGGTCAATCCGCTAGGTCGATTGGTATCGAAGCATGGACGTAGATCGCTTCTTGCGTGACCTGTCTGATGCGCTCGCCGCTGGAAACGGCGCGCGGAATCGGCTGCGAAACGGTCGGAAAGTCGTCATCGAGGCGTGCCTGACCGCGCTGGATGCCGAGCGGACGGGACAACAGTCGCTGGCTGCCGTCATCCAGCTTGTCGCAGTCTCGCCGAAGCGTGCGGCGCAGCGTGACTGCACCGTGTTGCTGTTGCACGCGCTAGCAGTGCCAGGTCTGGTATCGGCAGAGACCCATCGCGATGTCTGTGCCCTGGCGGAGGACACGCTGCGGCCCGTGTTGCTGCGCTGCGGCTATCCCTTCGGCGATTCGACGGAGGCAAAGATTGGCATGCTGGAACGTCTGCACACGAGGATTGCCGAACTCATGGAGCCGCTGCAGCCGACCTTTCCCAACTGGCAGGGGCTGTATGCCGGCTGACCGGCCGGCGTGAGGGGCGTCTCTTCGACATCTGGACCTCGCCTCGCCCCGGGCGCATAGGGGCGCCGGCATGATGTACTTTACCCCCCTGAAGACCGCGGTGATTCTCGGCCTGTGCCTGCTCGGGGCAATCTGCTGCATTCCAAACTTGTTTTCCACACCGGCCCCCTGGCTGCCGTGGCGCCAAGTCCATCTCGGGCTGGATCTGCGTGGTGGATCTTACCTGCTGCTGGAAGTGGACATGAAGGCAGTGACCAAGGAACGGCTGGACAGCATGGTGGATGCCACGCGCCAGGCGTTGCGGCCTGGCGCCATCTTCTATCAGACGCTGGAGACGCAGCCCGATCAGAACCGAATTATCCTGCGGCTGCGCGATGCGACCAAACTTGACGCGGCAGTGGCGGCGATCCGCCCCATCATTGCGGCCACAGGGACCACGGGCACGCCCGAATTCGATCTCGCTTCCAGCCCAGACGGCACGATCGTCCTGACCGTGTCACCGGTCGAACTGAATGCGCGTGCCCGGGCCGCCGTGCAGCAGTCGATCGAGATCGTCCGTCGTCGCATCGACGAGACCGGTGTGGTCGAACCGCAGATCGCCCAGCAGGGCAGCGACCGCATCATCGTGCAATTGCCCGGCATCAGCGATCCGAACCGGATCAAAGAACTGCTGGGCAAGACCGCGCATATGACGTTCCAACTGGTCGATGAGACCGCGAATCCGAACAGCGGGACGCCGCCGCCGCCGGGCGTGGACTACCTGCCCATGCAGGACGGCCCGAGCCAGAAGATCGCGGTCCGCCGCCGGGTCGATGTCGACGGTGGAGACCTGACAGACGCACGCGCCGGCACCAACCCGCAAACCGGTGAGTGGGTGGTGAACTTTACCTTCAACTCGATCGGTGCGCGACGCTTCGGCGACGTCACGCGGGCCAATGTCAACCACCGCTTTGCCATCGTGCTCGATGGCAAGGTGATCAGCGCGCCGGTCATTCGCGAACCGATCACCGGCGGGCGTGGCCAGATCAGCGGCAACTTCACGGCCGCCTCGGCCAATGATCTTGCCGTTCTGCTCCGCGCTGGCGCACTGCCGGCGCCGCTCACAGTAGTGGAGGAGCGCAGCGTCGGCCCGGAACTTGGCGCCGACTCGATCCGCGCCGGGGCGATTTCCCTGGCCGTTGGCTTCGTACTGGTGATCGGGTTTATGGCGACCTTCTATGGCCTGTTCGGCTGGTTCGCGAACGTCTGCCTGGTCGTGAACCTGATCCTGATGCTTGGCATCATGTCCTTGTTGCAGGCGACCCTGACGTTGCCCGGCATGGCCGGCATCCTGCTGACGCTGGGGATGGCGGTGGACGCCAACATCCTGATCAACGAGCGCATACGCGAGGAGCAGCGTCTCGGGCGTCCACCTCTTTCGGCACTGGAGCATGGCTTTACAAGGGCTTATAATACTATCTTCGACTCCAATGTCGCTGCCTTCCTCGCCCACGTGATGCTGTTCGTGTTCGGCTCCGGGCCTGTACGAGGGTTTGCGGTGACCATAACCGTGGGCATCGCCACCTCGATGTTCACCGCCTGGATGCTCACGCGCCTTCTAGTCTCGCGCTGGTATGTCACCAGGCGACCCCAGCTTCTGCCGGTCTGATCGCCATGTTCTACCGTCCTGCGTTCCGCCTGGTCCCTGACAACACCAAGATCCCGTTCATGCGAGGACGGGTCATGGGGCTTGTCGTTTCTGCCCTGTTGTCAACGGCTTCCGTGGTGTTGTTCTTCTATCCTGGGTTGAACCTCGGCATCGACTTTTCCGGCGGCATCGTGATGCAGGTGCGCACGCCTGGCCCTGCCGATTTCGGCCAGATCCGCGCCGCGCTGGCCAGCGAGCACATCCCGGAACAGGGCGTCCAGCGGTTCGGCGATCCTTCGGAGGTGCTGATCCGGCTCGGTCAGCAACCAAGCGAGGCCGCGACCCAACAGGCGGTCGCCCGGGTACGTGAGGGTTTGGAGAAGTCGGTGCCGGGCGCGAAAGTGGTGCGCACCGACGCGGTTGGCGCCTCGGTCTCGGCCGAACTGTTCCGCAATGGCCTGCTCGCGCTCTGGATCAGTCTCGCCATGATTCTGGTCTACATCTGGTTCCGCTTCGAATGGCAGTTCGCGATCGGAGCCGTCGTCACCCTCATTTTGGACATAACGAAAGCCATAGGATTCCTGGCTATCACACGCATCGAGTTCGACCTCGTCATGGTCGCAGCCATTTTGACCATCCTGGGCTATTCCACCAACGACAAGGTCGTCGTCTACGACCGGGTCCGCGAGAACCTACGCAAGTACAAGACGATGCCGCTGCGGGACCTGATCGACCTGTCGATCAACGAGACACTGAACCGCACCCTCGGCACCTCGATGACCGTGTTCCTGGCGAGCCTGCCGCTGGCGCTGTTCGGCGGCGAGTCGATCTCCGGCTTCGCGTGGGTGATGCTGTTCGGCATCATAGTTGGAACCTCGTCTTCTATCTTTATTGCGGCCCCTATCTTGCTGTTCTTGGGCGAGAATCGCTTGCGTCGTGAGACGGCTCCGGCGCCGGTGCCAGTGGCGCGGACATGATCACCAGGCGGCAGGCTTTGGCCGGCGCTGCCGCTTCGCCGCTGGTGTCGGCGGCTGCCGCGTCGCAGGCGGTTACGCTGCTGGTCGGGGCGAAGCCAGGCTCTGCCAGTGACGCGATGGTCCGCGCCTTCATTCCGTTCTTCGCGCGGCATCTGTCCGGTATCGAATTTCGCATCGTCAATCTACCTGGCCGCAGCGGCCTTGCAGCGTTGCAAGAGCTTGCCCGGGCTGAACCGATCGGGAGCGTCGTCGGCTGGGTTGCGACCCCAACCTTGCCGGCGCGCATGGTGGATCACAGCGCTGATGACCTGTTGCAGCGCATCTCCCTGGTCGGCGCGGTCCAGAAGGAGCCGATTGCCATCGTCTCCCCGGCCGCCACGCCGCTGAATTCGGTTCAGGATATCGTGGCGAAGGCGGCGGAGGATGCTGAGGCTGTTCCACTTGGTACGCCGCCTCCGGGCAGTCCACCGCATCTGGCGGCCCTGCGGCTGCAGGCTCTCGCCGGCACACGGCTCAACATTATCGCTTTCCCATCCGCTGCCGCGGCCAGGCAGGCCGCTGTTGCTGGCAACGTGGCTGCGGCTGCTATTGGCTTATCGAGCGCCATTGGCGATTTGCGGGAAGGCCGGCTCGCGGGACTCGGGATCGCTGCAATGAACCGTGCCGATGCGTTTCCCGACCTGCCGCCACTGCGGGACTCGGGGCTTGACCTGTCAGCCTTGATCCGTCGTGGGCTGGCAGTGCCGACAGGCTTGCCCGATACGGTGTTGTCCCGGCTCCGCTCCGCCTTGCACGCAGCCGCGGACGACCCGGCGTTCCATGATCTGGCCAAAGACGGTGGCTATGCAGTCGGCTGGCGGGATGGCGCCGCCTGGACCGCTGAAGCTGAGGACGAGCGCACCGAATTGGGCAAACTCTGGGCGACCGAGCCTTGGCTCCAGGAGGGATCGGACTAGCCCCTCATGTCCCGCTATGTCGGCGCAATGCACCAGGACTGACGCCGAAGCGTTGGCCGAAAGCCCGATAGAACGAGGCGAGGCTGTTGAACCCCCACGCGTAGGCGATGTCGGTGACGGACTGGGCTATGCTCGATCGGCTTTCCAGCGCAGCACGGCATTCTTCCAGCCGCCGGCCCAATACGTGCTCCGCGAAGCTGCTCCCTGTCGGCTCGAACAGGAGATGCAGTTGCCGGACAGAGATCTTCATCGCCGCAGCCACGCTTGCCGGCGTCAAATCCGGCTCCGACAGATGCAGCGCGATATAGTCCTTCACCTGCTGCAGTTTCGCAGCCCGGATTGCGGTGCGTTGGTCGCCAGTCCCGCCGCAGGCCAGCGCCAGAAGGCGGCAGAAGTTGTCGATGACGCCCGGCAGGTCGGCGCTGTCGCACTCGTCGGTGGCATCGTTCAGGGCATGCAGATAAGCCCGCACCAGCCCGTTGATGCCGTGTGATCCGGTGAACTGTGCTGAGAGTGGCCGGCGCCCGGCCGGCAGGTGCGGTTCGATCCAGGCACGGGGCAGGTTCCAACGGCGATAGTCGTACGCACTGCGAGGCTGGCCCGAGATAGGAATCGTCGGATCGGTGAGCACCAGGTCGCCTGGGCGCGTGGTGAACTCGTTTCCGGCGTACTGGTACGTGGCGCCGTCGCTCAGCTCCTGATAAAGGCAGATCCAGTTTTCCAAGCTACGCCGGCTGATCTCGGGCAATCCGCGCGACATTCGGTAATGGCCGGTTTTCAATCGCGCCCGCATCAGCCAAGGGGCGGTCCACACGGTTGCGTGCGCATAAAAGCCGCGCCGATCGCCCGGGGCGAGCTCCCCCGTCACACCGGACGTGCCCTGGCAGTACGCCTCGCGGAAGTACGCGAAGCGGTGGGTTTCGCCGATATGATCGACTGCCAGAGTTGTGGTGGTTATCGCTGCTTCAATCGGCGCGTACCCTGGACGCGTTGGTACTGTGCGCTCGCGCCCGCTCCTCTCGGTCCCGTCGGATGACGGGCCATTCCGGTCCGTTTCCCTGCTCATTGTGCTCGCCGTGAACAGTACCGCATCGGGTTCGGTTGCGACAAGCAATTGTGCCGTGCCGAACTTGGGCGCATTTGCAGCAAACGCGAGAAGACGGCACCCCAACACCACTGATAGAAGAGATGGCACCCGCAAACGACGACGCAACGAGACGGTGGCTTGGCTGCTGCGTTGGTGTCCGCAATAGTCACGCGGGTTCGCCCTGGCCATGCATGAACGTGCAGCTTGGCAGTACGATGACAGCCGGACAAAGCGCTGGCGCCGCGTGCTCAGACTGTTGCCAATGAACCAGACTTCGGTGGCCCAGTTCTTCTGCCTGAGGGTGTCGGTCACCACGGCGCTCTGGCATTCGTTGCTCCATTCATTGACCAGACAACCAAAGGATCAGTGTCGCCGCAATGCGCCGGGGCTGACGCCGAATTGCCGGCGGAAAGCCCGATAGAACGAGGCGAGGTTGTTGAAGCCCCAGGCGTAGGCGATGTCAGTGACCGACCGTTCTCCGCCCGACGGGCGTTGCAGTATCGCGCGACATTCGTCCAATCGCCGGCGCAGCACATATTCTGCGAAACTGCTTCCCGTCGGCTCGAACAGCAGATGCAGCTGCCGCACAGAGATCCGCATTGCAGCAGCTACGCGTGCCGGGGTCAGGTCGGGTTCCGACAGATGGAGCGCTATATACTCCTTCACCTGTCGCAGTTTCGCAGTCCGGATTGCGGTGTGTTGGTCGCCAGCCTCGCCGCCGCAGGCCAAGGCGATAAGGCGGCAAAAGTTGTCGATGACCCCCGACAGTCCCGCGCTGTCGCATTCGTCCAAGGCGTCATTCAAGGCGCCCAGATATGTCTGCACCAGACCGTTGATGCCGTGTGATCCGGTCAGGTGTGCGGAAAGCGGCCGATGCACGGTTGGCAAATGCGGCGCGATCCAGGCGCGCGGCACGATCCAACGCCGATAGTCGTGCGCGCTGCGCGGTTGGCCGGAGAATGGGACCGTTGGATCGGTGAGCAACAGATCGCCCCGATGCGTGATGAACTCGTTGCCTGCATGCTCGAAGCGGACGCCGTCGCTCATCTCCTGATACAGCCAGATCCAGTCCTCCCAGCTTCGCCGGCTGATCTCCGGCAACCCGCGTGCGACGCGGAAAGGCCCGGTCTCGCACCGCAGCCGAATCACACATCCAGCGGTCCACGCGCTGGCCCGGGCGTAGAAGCCATGGTTCTCGCCGCGCGTGAGTTCTCCCGTGACGCCGACAGTGCCCTGGCACCATTGCTCGCGCCAATACGCAAAGCGGTCAGCGTCACGAAGATGATCGACTGCCAGGACTATGGTCCTTGTCGGCGACGGCGGCAGGCGCGCTCCTTCGCCCGTGTCAGTCCCACGATCCGGCGGCGGCCCGTCCTGATCCGCGTGCTGCTTCATGACCTCATCGCCGACGCTAACGCAACTAACTTGGTTGCGCCATGCGATCGTTCGACAACCGCCGGGTTTGGTTGACGGTTGCTGGGGTTGGGTCCGGCGAGCATCCTACGCGCTGACGTGCGCTTTGCAGCGAATGCGAATTCTCGCTGCGCTGACTGAGACGACGGCATGCGCATCACCCGGTAAGAGACGTTGCCGCCTATAGGCGGGCGGCGTCGCAAGAAGACAGTCACCATACCGATTACCGCACGACCCAGCCGGCCGATGTGAACCAAGTCATAGCCACGGCTGATGTTCCAGACGCGGCGATTCAGCGGGGAGGACGTCATGCTGTACGCCGTGCTGGCGCTTGTCGCTGCCCAGTACCTGGGCGATCTGATCGCGGACACGCTCTCGCTGCCGATGCCTGGCGTGGTCATCGGCCTGCTGTTGGTGCTGTTGGTGCTGGCCTTCCGGGGCCGCCGGCTCGGCCGCGATCATGCGGTTCCGGGAGCGCTGAGCCGCGTGGCGAAGGCTCTGCACGATCATTTCGGTCTCTTGTTCGTGCCGGCCGGTGCGGGGGTGGTGGCCAACCTCGATCGCCTTGCGACGGAAGGGCCGGCGCTGATTATTGTGCTGCTGTTGTCCACGATCGCGACCATCGCATTGACGGCGCTGATCGTCGCCGGGCGGCGCGGCGCCGTTGCGGTCCAAGGCGTCGCTACGGTGGAACAACATGGCGCATGAACCGACCGCACTGCTGTTGCTGACTCTGGGCGCCTATCTGGCGGGGGTCACGCTGCAGCGCTGGTGCGGGCGGCACTCGTTGCTCAACCCGACGCTGATCGCAATCGGCGTCGTCGCGGCGGCACTGAGTGTCCTGCACGTCGACCACGCGCGGTATCTGGCGGCGGCGCGGCCGGTTCATCTGCTGCTCGGTCCCGCGGTGGTGGCGCTTGCGGTTCCGCTCTATCGCCATATCGGGCTGGTACGGGAACGGGCGACGCTGTTGGTCGTGGCGCTGCTCGTGGGCTCGATGACGGCGATCGTCAGCGGTATCGCGGTGGGGTGGTGGCTTCACCTGCCGCGCGTCACGCTGCTGTCGCTGGCGCCGAGGTCGGCGACCACCGCGGTGTCGATGGCGATTGCGACGCAGATCGGCGGCATCCCGGCGGTGACGGCGGTGTTGACGATCTTGACGGGCATCGCCGGCGCGGTGCTCGCGCCTTGCTTGCTCAACGCTCTGCGCATCGAAGACCCGGCGGCGCGCGGGTTCAGCATGGGGCTTGCAAGCCACGGTATTGCCACCGCGCGGGCGTTTCAGGAAAGCGAGACCGCGGGGGCGTTCTCTGGACTGGCGATGGCACTGAATGCCGTTGTGACGGCGATCCTCGTGCCGCTCGTGGTACGGCTACTGGTGCACTGACTTCTGGGGCGGTTTGCAGCGAATGCGAATCCCGGCTGCGCTGAATGCGAAGACGGCATGCGGACACCGCGATACGAGACGCTGCCGCCTGAACGCGGCCGGCGTCGCAAGACGACGTACTCCACACAGGATACCGTACAACACAGGATACCGTACAACCCAGCCAGCCGACGTGAACCAAATGATAGCTGCTGCAGGAGCAAACCACCTCAATGCGGCAACGAATCAGGGGGCAGCCCATGCAGCCGCGCGCCGCAACGGTCAGTCAGGCAATCGTGCCGTTTGCCTGCGTGGTGGCGGTGCCGATCTATACGGGCCTGCTGGTCGTCCTGCACGAGCCTGTGGCCGCCCAATTGACCACGGCGGCGGTGTTTGCCGCATCCCTGCTGTCCAGCCTCGCGGGATTCGCCTTTTCGGCGCTGTGCGGGGCGATGTTGTTCCAATTCCGCCATGACCCCGTGACGGTTGTGCAGATCATGCTGCTTTGCAGTCTGGCCAACCAATCACTGAGCGTCTGGATGCTGCGTCGAGATATCGACTGGCGCCGGTTGCGACCGTTTCTTCTGCCCGGGGCGGCAGGCGTGCTGTGCGGCGTTTTTGCGCTCCTCCATTTGCGTATCGATGCCTATATCCGCGTGCTTGGAACGCTCCTGATCGTTTATGGCGCCTATATGCTGTTACGGCCACCAATCAAACTCCAACGGCCGTACACCATCGGCGATCCTGTCGCCGGTTTCTTCGGCGGAATACTCGGTGGGTTGGCCGCGATCCCGGGAGCGCCGGTTCCCATTTGGTGTGCGGCCAAAGGTTGGGGCAAGACGCGCCAGCGGGCTCTCTACCAGCCTTTCATCATGATCATGCAGATCGTGGCACTGCTCGCCATTCCTGCGATGCAAGGGAGTGGCGCCACGCATGTGGGTTTGCCACCGATGATCTATCTGTATGTCCCGGCCGGACTGATGGGCACGATCGTCGGGTTCGCATGGTTCCGTCGGATGAGCACCCGGCAGTTCAACATCGCCGTCAACCTGCTGCTCGCCGTATCAGGCGTGGGCCTGCTGGTGGAAGCGCGGCGCGCTTTCCCCCACGGCCGCAATCAGCTGGGCACGTAAATACGCCCATCGAACAGTCGCCGCGCGGTGCGATAGAACGCGCCGCTATGCGCGACCCACTGGCCATCGGCCTTCTGCTCCACCTCGGCGCCGACGGTCAGGATCCCGGACGGCATGCCAATCCGTACCTGCCCGCCTGCGCCGGGAGGAAGTGCCTCGGCCACCAGCGTGCCGGAGATGTTCGCGGCGACAGCGGTGCACAGTGCCGCGGTCAGCGGCAGCGCGCGATGTGGCTGCCCGTTCGACAGGAACCGCGCGGTCAGATCCACCTGGGCGGCGGCAAGCGGATCGCCGGACAGTGTCGGCGCATCCAGCGGTGGCGCGACAAACCCAATGATCGGCACGGCGGCAACACTGCGCGCCTCTGCGTCGTCGCGTGTGATTCCCATGACGATGGACGCCGCGCGACGGATCGACTGCAGGCGCTCCAGCAGCGTTGCGTCCCGTTCCAGCTCCTCCGGCAGTTCGCGACCGATCAGTCCAAGGTCGGCCGCCCGAACGAAAACGCAGGCGTTCGCGGCATCGACCATTGAGACATCCATCGTGCCGATGCCCGGCACATCGAGCCGGTCGATGGGCTTGCCAGTGGGCAACAGCCGCCCTGTGGTGGCGCCGCCCGGCGCAAGGAAATCCAGCCTGACCGGCGCGCCGGTGCCCGCCACGCCCGGAATGGCGAGATCCCCGTCGGTCGCTGCCTTGCCGTCCATCAGCGGAAACGTGGAGCGGATGATCTTCTGCGTGTTGGTGTTGAAGATGCGCACGATCGCGGTGTCCCCGTGCGGGCGCACGATGCCTTCGTCCACCGCGAACGGCCCGACGGCGGAACTCATGTTGCCGCAGTTGCTGCGATAATCCACGCGCGGTTCGCGGATCTGCACCTGTGCAAACGTATAGTCGATGTCTGCGTCGGACCGGTCCGACGGCGTCAGGATGCACACCTTCGACAGCGATGAGATGCCGCCGCCCATGCCGTTGAGTTGCCGCCCGTTCGGGTCCGGGCTGCCCATGGCGGCAAGGAAGATCGGATCCCATTCCGCGCGATCCGGCAGATCGCGGCCGTGGAACATGATCGCTCGGCTGGTGCCGCCGCGCATGAACACAGCGGGATAGGAGAGCAGTGGCATGGACACCTCCTCGACTGCCGCAAGCACGCCACCGGGCATCCGGCAGGTCAACAGGGCGCTGTCTGGACGCTGTGGAAGGTTCGCTTCACAGTGGACCGATGCCGCGACCCAACATCGTGTTCATCATGGCGGACGACCTGGGCTATGCCGATGTTGGCTGCTACGGACGCGCCGAGTTTGCGACACCCCACATCGATCGCATCGCGACCCGCGGCGTGCGTCTGACGCAGGGTTATGCCAATTCGGCGGTATGCTCCGCGACCCGTCTCGCGCTGATCACCGGACGCTACCAGTACCGTCTGCCGCTGGGCCTCGAAGAACCGCTGGCGGGCAAGACCGATGTCGGCCTGCCGCCCGAGCATCCGACGCTGCCATCGCTGCTCCAGCGGGCTGGCTACCGCACGGCGCTGGTCGGCAAATGGCACCTCGGCGTGCCGCCGCGCTTCGGCCCGCTGAACAGCGGGTATCAGCACTTCTACGGCATGTACAGTGGCGCCGCCGACTACTACTCGCACCACAACACGCGTGGCGGACATGATCTTTGGGAGGGTAGCGAACCAGTCCACCATGATGGCTATCTGACCGACCTGCTTGGCGATCGCGCCGTCGCAACCATCGAGCAATTTGCCGGAAGCGGCACGCCCTTCCTGCTGAGCCTGCACTTCAACGCGCCGCACTGGCCCTGGGAGGCGCCTGGCGATCGCGCGGAGTCAGAGCGGCTGCGCGGCAGTGCACTTCGTCACTATGACGGGGGTACCCAGCAGACCTACTATCGAATGATTCAGGCGATGGACCAACAGATCGGCCGCGTCCTACAGGCGCTGGACAGGCACGGACTCGCCGCCGACACGATCGTGATCTTCACCAGCGACAACGGTGGCGAGCGCTTCTCCGACACCTGGCCGTTCACCGGCATCAAGACCGAGCTGCTCGAAGGCGGTCTTCGCGTTCCCACTTTGGTGTGCTGGCCGGCGCGCATTCCTGCTGGGCAGGTCTCCGACCAGGTGACGATCACCATGGACTGGTTCGCGGCGTTGCTTGACGCAGCTTGTGTGGATCCGGCTGACGATTATCCACCGGATGGTATCAGCCTGCTGCCGATACTGACGCGCACGGACGCGCCGATCCCGCGCAAGCTGTTCTGGCGCTACAAGACCAATGCCCAGCGTGCGCTGCGCGACGGTGACTACAAGTACCTCAAGATCCGCGAGAACAGCTTCCTGTTCAACGTCGTCGCCGATCCGCGCGAGCGGGCGAATCTCTGGCGCCGGGAGCCTGATGTGGCAGAACGGCTGGTGCGCGACTGGCACGCCTGGAGCGCCACCATGCTGCCGGAAAGTCCGGACAGTTTCGGTGAAACATACACGGCGGCGCAGTTGGCTGATCACATCGGGCTCGCATAGGCGAGGGAGCATCGCATGACCTTGCAATTCGGCTGGTGGGACCATTTCGAGCAGCGGTCGGACATGCCGCTGTGGCGGCAATACGATGAGAGGATTGCGCTGATCCGCCACGCGGAGGAGCTTGGGTTCTACGGCTATCATATCGCCGAGCACCACTTGACCACGTTGGACATGGCACCATCGCCGATCGTGTTTCTCGCCGCCGTGGCGCGTGCCACGAAGACGATACGGTTGGGGACGATGGTGCTTTGCCTGCCGTTGTATCACCCGACGCGCCTCGTGCAGGAGTTCTGCATGATCGACCAGCTTTCGCACGGTCGGTTCATGCCGGGCGTGGGCCGCGGCGTGCGCGACGCCGAGCATGAGCTGTTCGGCGGCGAACTCGCGACCATGCGGGAGACGTACGAAGAGGTGCTCGCGATCCTGCAGCAGGGGTTGAGCACGGGGCGCATTTCGCATCACGGCCAGCGGTTCCAGTACGACGACGAACCGGTGCATTTCGAGATGGTGCAGAAGCCGTATCCGCGCTTTTGGTATGCCGGCAATCTGCAGCGCGCGGCCGAGCAGGGGATGAACGGGCTTGGTCGCGCGACACGCGACATGATCGACGAGTATTGGCGGATCTGGGAGGCTGGTCGCGCGCGGAACGATCCTCGCTTTCTTGGCGATGATCCATTGGTCGGTTCGACGCGGCACATGGTCATTGCCGAAACCGATGCCGAAGCAGTGTCGCTCGCGC
>JAMXLO010000106.1 GCA_024280945.1 Acetobacteraceae bacterium | reverse complement strand
CACACACTGCAGAGCTGAACAGACGTCCTTCTCATTCGCAGCAGGCAAAGAGATGAGTGCCGATTTTGCAGGCCGCCCGGTCACTACTGGACGCGCCTGTAATGCTTCCTGTTCTTCAATGATGCCTTCCAGCGCATATAAAGGCCGGCCAAAGGTGCTAAACCGGCGGGCGCCCCGTCTTGGCGCACCTTGTTTTTCAGCATCGCCATCAAACCTGACGGAGCGGCGCCTCCCCATCTCGCGACGTAATCACTCTGGAGAACCTTGTTCGCCAACGGCTCGCGTATCGTTTTGCGCCGCGCCATGGTCATCATAACCGCTGGGTCCGACGTGCTCAGATTGACGCGGGTACCGAGTTCCGCTGGATCCTTGACCTCATAAACCCGGTGTTTCGCACTGAGCTCGATGCTCAAGTAACGCGCCTTCGCCACACGCACAAACATCAGGTCATAACCGCTCGAAGGAGAAAACAATCTGTGCATCAGCTCAGGGCTGAATTGATAGAAGCCGTGTCCGCAAAGGTTATTACACGGCATGTTCAGGTATACGATGGCATCCTGGCGCGCCATTCTCATGACGTTGGCTATTGCTACAGGGAAGTCGAATATGTGCTCTAGCGAGCCGCCATCCACGATCAAGTCGAATTGCCCTTCGAGGTCCGCCGGCACTCGCTCTCCGATGTCCTGTATGATCGTAGCCCCCTCGTAATCGGCAATATCGAGACTATCGACCGCATCGAACCGAAGCACATCGTGAAAGAACCGATCAGCGGGTTGACCCCATTTGAAGTCGTCGATCCAAGCCTGCGCAGCTCTATCCCCGCGCAAGCTAGCCCTGATTGTTCGCAGCTCGGAGCGATGCAGGAATAATGACAGGCGGCCTAGCGTAAGCGCCCTGCCACCAGACTGACCGTCACGCACTTTTAGGAGATGGCAGACATCGGCAAAAATCATTCCCATGTTGGAATCCTGGCATTGTCTGAAGCTGATAGGATGACTAGTGTGACGCTTGCCATCTGAACGCTTCGCCGGCATGCCGGTTCGCGCCGGTGGGAGACAACGTCGGCCCGGATTGCGGCAGATCGTCTCAGGCAACGCCACCGAAGAACGAAGCGGGAGCAATAGCTAATTTGCCAGCTGGCGCAATGTATCCATCGGATTACCTTCGTCGAACTGCACTGAAGCCGCCAACGGCGGCCGGTTCGGCCTGAGGGCCGGCGATCATCCTCCTTGAACGCCCCTGTCCTGTCTCTCGTTGGGCCAGAAGCGATCGACGACTCGCATCACGGTGAGCGCGACACGATATTCGCAAGCGCTTCGCCGCAATTGCAACCCGGTCAGCCTATGGCGTGACCGCTTCGGTCAAGGTCGAGAGCCATCAAATGCTCGTCGTAGAATCGGTCGCCGATCTTCAGTGAACGCGATTCAGTGCCATAGATCCGGAAGCCCATACAATCGTATAGGCGCTGGGCTGGCAGATTACCGACCGTCACCGAAAGTTGCAGCACCACTGCACCCCCCTGGCGTGCCCTGTCGATCACCGCCTGAACCAATTGCTGCGCCAATCCGCTGCGCCGGCTTGTCGCCTCGACATACATGCTGAACAGGCGCGCCTTGTGCCGGACTTTGGTGCCACCGGGCATCTGGAGTCCGACAAGCCCCACCATCGAAGCCTGAGCAAAGGCGCCGAACCGTGTGAGACCAGGCGTTTCCAGCCGCTCGACGATCTGCGCGCGATCCAGAGACGCTTCATCTTCATAGGAAGAGCTGAACGCCTCCGGATGCAGGCGCAGGGCATCCAGTCGGACTCTCCGGAATTCATCGGCGTCCGTCGCGCCCAGGATTCGAATGACCTCGTTCACGCCAAAGCTGCCGCGATCCGCGATGCAAGGCGCCGCGCGACCTCGTGCTTTGCCAGTCTCGGCCAGTCCTCCACCCCCTCGGCAGTGATCAGGTGCACCAGGTTTTCCTCGCCGCCCATGATGCCCGTTTCGGGCGTCACGTCATTGGCGATGATCCAGTCGGCATTCTTGCGCTTGCGCTTGGCATCAGCGTTCGCGATCAGATTCTCTGTCTCGGCGGCGAAACCGATCACCAGGCGCGGCCGCGCCGGTCCAGGCGCGGCGATCGTCGCCAAGATGTCCGGGTTAGGAACCATCTCCAGCGTCGGCGGCGCTGCGCCAGGCACCTTCTTGATCTTGCCCGTAGCAGCATGCGCGACATGCCAATCGGCGACCGCCGCGGCAAACACGGCAACATCGGCGGGCAGCGCCGCCTGACACGCCTCCAGCATCTGCCGCGCGCTTTCCACGCGCTGTACCGTCACACCCGCCGGATCGGGCATCGAAACCGGCCCGCTCACCAGTGTCACCCGCGCACCCAGCCCCGCGAGTGATGCAGCGATGGCGTGACCTTGCCGACCGCTGGAGCGGTTGGCGATATAGCGCACCGGATCGATCGGTTCATGCGTTGGTCCGCTGGTGACCAGCGCGTGGCGTCCGGCCAAGGGCCGCGCAGGCACCAACCCCAGATCGTGGTGCGGAGCAAGCAGCGCCTCGATCGCGGCGAGGATCGCGGGCGGTTCCGCCAACCTCCCCGGCCCGAACTCGTTACACGCCATCGCACCTTCGTCCGGTCCGACCACGTGAATGCCGCGCGCGGAAAGCCGCGCCATGTTCGCCACTGTCGCGGCGTGCTGCCACATGCGCACGTTCATCGCCGGCGCGACCAGCACCGGCTTGTCGGTTGCCAGCAACAGTGTAGAGGCAAGATCGTCCGCCAGTCCCGCGGCCATCTTCGCCAGGATGTCGGCCGAGGCCGGCGCCACCACGACCAGATCGGCACTGCGCGACAGCTGAATGTGACCCATCTCGCTCTCGTCGGTCAGCGGGAACAGGTCGGCGTACACCTTGCTTTCGCTCAGTGCCTGCAGCGACAGCGGCGTCACGAAATGCTTGCCCGCATCGGTCAGCACGCAGGTCACGCCGCATCCGCCGCCGCGCAATAGTCGGATCAACTCCAACGCCTTGTACGCCGCGATGCCGCCGGAGACGATCAGCAGCACCCGCTTCCCGGACAGATCGTTCACAGCCGCCACCCGGAATGGATCGCTGCAATACCCCCCGAAAGGTTGCGCACCTCGATGCGGGCGAACCCCGCCTCGCGCAGCATGTCCCCCAGCGCATCCTGGTCGGGAAAAGTCCTGATGCTCTCCGCCAGATAGCGATAACTGGCCTCATCGTGCGCCACGTACCGCCCCAGCATCGGCAGCACGCGAAATGACCACGCATCGTATGCTGGCTGCAGCGCCGCTACCCGCACGTGCGAAAACTCCAGACAGAAGAACCGGCCGCCCGGCCGCAGCACCCGCCGTGCCTCTGCCAGCACCGCCGTCTTGTCGGTGCAGTTGCGCAGCCCGAACGCGATCGACACCCGATCCACGATGCGATCGGGCAGCGGCAGCCGTTCTGCATCACCGACCAACAGCGAGGCGCCGGCGATCGATCCACGCTCGAGCGCACGCTGCCGCGCGATCACCAGCATCGAGAGATTGATATCGGTCAACAGCAGCGGACCGCCGCCGCGCTCCAGCCAGGCCAGCCCGATATCTCCGGTCCCGCCGGCCAGATCCAGCAGCGACCGCCGCGGCGACGGATCGAGCGCCGTGATCAGCACGCGCTTCCAGGCACGGTGCACGCCAAGCGACATCAGATCGTTCATCAGGTCGTAGCGCGACGCCACGCTGTCGAACACCGCACGCACCATGCCGCGCTTGTCCGCCCGCGGCACGCGGCGAAAGCCGAAATCGGTGGTTTCGGTATTGTCGCTCATTCAGCCGATCTATAGCGTGCCGCACCCCCATGCCGGAACTCCCCGAGGTCGAGACCGTTATGCGTGGCCTCCGCCAGCGGCTGGAGGGGCGCGTCATCGTGCGCGCCACCGCGCATCGCCCCGACCTGCGCTGGCCGCTTCCCGAGAACCTGCAACACCGCTTGACCGGGGCGCGCATCACCGGCTTTCGCCGGCGCGGCAAGTACATCCTGATGCGCCTGGCCAGCGGCGATTCGGTGCTGCTGCATCTCGGCATGTCGGGCCGCATCGTGCTGACGCCTCTGCGCCCAAACATGCCGACCCCGCACGAGCACCTGGTACTGGAGACGGATGAGGGCTGGCGCCTGGGCTTCGTCGATCCGCGCCGATTTGGCTCGGTGGACCTGGTGCCGACGCCGGAAGAGGAAAAGCACAGACTGCTGGCCGGTCTGGGACCCGAACCACTCGGTCCCGCCTTCACGCCTGCCTCGCTCTCCGCCGCCCTGGCTGGCAAACGCACCCCGATCAAGGCAGCGCTGCTGGACCAGAAGGTGGTCGCCGGTCTTGGCAACATCTACGTCTGCGAGGCGCTGTTCCGCGCGCGCCTCAGCCCCTTGCGCTCGGCGCACACCATCCCCGGCATCCGTGCCGGCCGCCTCGTACCGGCGATCAAGGAGACGCTGCAGGACGCGATCGCGGCCGGCGGCTCCTCTCTGCGCGATTACGTTCAACCGGATGGCGAGCTGGGCTATTTCCAGCATGCCTGGAAGGTCTATGGCCGCGAGGGCGAACCCTGCGAGCGCTGCCCGCGGCGTCCTGCCTGCCCCGGCATTCGCCGCGTCACCCAGTCGGGCCGCAGCACGTTCTATTGCCCGCGCACCCAGCGATAGCTATCAAGCCCGTCCCTTGGAACGTGATCGCGCGAGGCGAAACCGTCGGAGCGCGCGAATAGCGCTCCGAAACAGCAAGGCAGAGCGAAGATGGCGGATTTCCAGAGCATCATCGTCGAGACGCATGGCCGGGTCGGGCTGATCCGCCTCAACCGCCCGCAGGCTTTGAACGCACTATGTGACGCGCTCATGGATGAGCTGGGCACCCAGCTGCTGGCGTTCGATGTAGACAAGGCCATCGGTGCCATCGTGCTGACCGGGAATGAGAAGGCCTTCGCCGCCGGCGCCGACATCAAGGAGATGAAGGACCGCACTCATCCCGAGGCCATCCTCGAGGACTTCATCGGCAAGCGCTGGGAGACTGTGCTGCAGGTGAAGAAGCCGGTGATCGCCGCCGTGGCGGGCTTCGCCCTCGGCGGCGGCTGCGAACTCGCGATGATGTGCGATTTCATTCTTGCTGCTGACACCGCGAGATTCGGCCAGCCCGAAATCAATCTGGGCGTGCTGCCGGGTGCGGGCGGCACTCAGCGACTGACCCGCGCGGTGGGCAAGTCGAAGGCGATGGACATGATCCTGACCGCCCGGATGATGGATGCAGCCGAGGCGGAGCGCGCCAACCTGGTATCGCGTGTGTTCCCTGCCGATCAGCTCATCCCCGAGGCACTGAAGATTGCCGCGCGCCTGGCCGAGCTGTCGCCGGTCGCGGTGGCACTGGCCAAGCAGGCGGTGAACCGGGCGTTCGAGACCACGCTGGTCGAGGGCGTGCGCCACGAGCGTGCGCTGTTCATGTCACTGTTCGGCACGCACGACCAGCGCGAGGGCATGGCGGCATTCGCCGAGAAGCGGAAGCCCGCGTTCCGGCTGGGATAGTTCGCCGGCAAACCCGGATCGCCAAGTGCGTTCAGCCAGCAACCAGCATGCGTTGAACAGCGCCTAATCGTGCAAGCGTGCCGGAATCGGCTTCTCCGGTAATCGCTTCCTGCCGCCAGTGGCGCTGAAAGGCCCGCAGCACCGCGGCAAGCTGCGAGTCCCACGCGCCATCGCGTGCCACGTCATAGCCGATGTCAGCCAGCGCCGCCCTGACTTCGTTCACCGAGGCGATATGGGCGCCCGCCAGCTGAACGCGATCCTCCGGCCACAACCCTACCCCGTTTGCCGCCAGGCCCCTCCAGTCGAACTTTTCCCCAGGATCCTGCTTTCGGCCGGGTGCGACGTCGCTGTGCGCGACGACATTGCGCTGGGGGATAGGATGCCGCGCCAGGATCGCCAGGCACAGGTCGCAGATCGCCGCAAGCTGCAGCACCGGAAAGTCGCGGTAGCCAAACTCATGTCCCGGATTGACGATCTCGATGCCGATCGATCGTCCGTTCAGGCTGCTGTGACCGCGCCAGTACGACACGCCGGCATGGAAGGCCCGCCGCTCCTCCGGCACGAGCCGCAGGATGGCGCCGTCCTCATCGACGACGTAGTGCGACGACACACCCGCGGCGGGATCGCGCAGCCGATCGATCGCCTCCCGCGCACTGCGCATGCCGGTGTAGTGCAGGATCAGCATCTCGATCGGCGTACCTGGCGGCCGGTCATCCTGGTTCGGGCTCGACAGGTCCCGGATTCGGAGGCTCAAAAGCCGCGCTCGCGCTTGATCCGGTCCCAGGCCGCATTGATCCGTGCCACCTTCTCGTTGGCCCGGGCAATGAACTCCGCCGGCACGCCGCGCGCCGCCAGGCTGTCGGGGTGGTTCTCACGCATCAGCCGCTTCCAGGTGGCGCGAATGATCTCCGCGCTTGCCGAGCGCGGCACGCCGAGTATGGCGTATGCATCGGGTTCTTCCGGGGTTGGCGCCTGTCGCGAGCCGCCGCCGCGTGCCCGATCCCACGCGGCCTGGTCCAGCCCCAAGGCACGATGCGTGCGCGACAGGAAGTCCAGTTCCGACCGACCGACCGCTCCATCGGCCCGCGCAATGGCGAACAATGCCGCGAGCACGTCCTCCAGCATGCCACGGTTGTCAGCGAACGCGTCGCCCAACTTCAGCGCATAGGGCTCGTATCCCTCGGCGCTATCGCGCGCCTGGTCGAACAGGCGGCCAATATCGCGCACCGACTCGGGCGGGATGCGGAACTGGCGCTTGAACGCGTCGATTTCCTCGCGCCTTACCGGGCCATCGCATTTGGCGAGCTTGGCAGACAGAACCACAACACAGATTGCGAAGAGTTGGTCGCGGCGGTTGAACATCGCCGCCAGGCGCGCCGGATTCCAGCCGGTCTGCGGCGCGAACCGCATCCCGAAATCGCCGGCTGCCCCGGCGTCGGCCGCGTGCCCCAGGGCCGCGCCGACCACGGCACCCATCGGGCCGCCCATGGCGAAGCCCGCCATGCCGCCGATGATCTTGCCCCAGTAGCCCATGCCTAGCCCTTACCACGCCCAGGTTGACACCAGCAAAATACAGCAGGTCACGCCCGCAACCACACCGCCAATGGCATGAGCCTCAGGAGAGTCCGCGCGGTACAGTTGTGTTCCAGCTCTTGCGGAAGTGCTCGGCACCGTCGACGGTGATCCTCACCTGTGACAAATGTGTATAGCTGGTTGCGTCGCTGGAGGTCTGGCAGGTCGCCTCGATCCGGATGTCCAGCGTCGGATGCACGGCGACATGCGTCGCCGATGCCGAAATCACCGTATTCGCGGGATCACGATTGGACACCGTGTAGCGCGACTGGCTGCTGGTCCGTCCTGCATCCGCGGGCTGCAGTACGCAGCTTACCGTGTCCTTCACGAGGTCCAGTTCAAGCCGATAGGCCGGCTGCGCCAGTATCTCCTGGGCAGGCGCCGGGTGCGGTGACTCAGTCAGCTGCGGCGCCGCTAAAGGTTGCGGATCACCTGATGCAACCGGCAGCACGATGTGGGATGCGTTGCTGCCGCCAAGAT
Source organism: Acetobacteraceae bacterium (assembly GCA_024280945.1). Classification (GTDB taxonomy): domain Bacteria; phylum Pseudomonadota; class Alphaproteobacteria; order Acetobacterales; family Acetobacteraceae; genus JAMXLO01. The sequence goes on along the minus strand of JAMXLO010000106.1, from coordinate 54,513 downwards.
AGACCGTGTTCACCGCGGGCTGGCCCGTCGGCCATGCATTCTGGAACTCGGCACTCGCGACGGCGACGCGCAACCGGTGCCCTGCTGCAATTCGATATGCGCAGTGCCGCAAAGGAAAGCGCAGCGCATACAAGCGTCCCGGCTCCAGCCGTGCCGGCATCTCATGCGAGTCGCAGTGTGTTGCCAGCAGTCCACCGTCACAGATCAGCCGCGCTGTGCCGTCATCGGCAACCTCGCATAGCTTCACATGAAAGTACGCTATCTCGGCACTTGACGCGGCGCAGAGCTGCACGAACGGCTCACCCAACAACTCCACCGACGTGCGCAACGGTTCGGTGGTGAACAGCAGCGAATACGACTCGTCCAGTCGCTGATCGACCGGCATCGCCCATGGCGTCGTCGAACCCAATCCCCGCCGCCCCGTGGTGATGCCCACCGATGGCCGATACGCATAACTGGTGGAACCGTGATCGCCGGCCGTGTCCGATAATGTCCCGCCACGCACCAGATACATCGTCGTCGGCTGCACCCGCGCCGGCGGCCATGCCGCCTCGTGCCTCCAGGTGCCCGCATCCTCCACGCACAGCAGCGACGGCTTCTGCCAGTCGCGCACGAACACCGTCACCGGCGGCTCCTGCATGATACCGTTGTCGATGTCCTTGAGCCAGTAATCGAACCACCTTGCGTATTCTGGGCGAGAGTCGATCCGCGGTCCTGGAAATGCCTCTTTCTCCTCGGGATAGTAGTGCCCCCACGGGCCGATCAGCACCTTCTTCGGCGCCTGCAGTTTCTGGAACGCCCGCAACTCCTCGGTGGAGTACCAGTCTGCCCAGCCCTCGACAAGCAGCACCGCGCACTGCACGCGATCATAGTCCGGCGCCAGACTCTGCCCGCGCCAGTAATCGCTATACAGCGTGTTGCGAATGTACCCTAGGCTCCAAGGCGCGCTGCGCTCCAGCCGCTCCGCCCAGATCGCTGACCACTGATCACCGACCAGGTCCGGATCAGGGGGCGCGAAATTCAGTGCGTTCATCAGCGGCGCATAGTATTCGAACATCCAAGGCCGGATGCATCCGCCTGGATTGGTGAAGCCGGTATACACATCGTCATTGGCAGAGCGCACCACGATCGCCTTCAATGCCGGCGGCCGTTGTACCGCCACCTGCCATTGCACCACCGCGCCGTACGATTTGCCGATCATGCCGACCGCGCCGCTGCACCACGGCTGCTCGGCAATCCACCCGACCATGTCGTAGCCGTCCTGCCGCTCCTCAGGCGAATAAATATCGGTGGAAAACCCCGATGAACTGCCGGTGCCGCGCACATCATACTGCACCACTGCATAGCCGCGCTCGGCCAGGTACGGCACCACCGGTGGATATTCGTCCCGATAGTCGGGCAGCGCCGCGCCCAGGCGCCGATACGGATGATACTCCATCACGCCCGGGAACCGCCCCGGTGCGTCAGGCCGTGTGACGCGCACATTTAGCTCGACGCCGTCACGCATCCTCACCCGGACGCCGGTGTGAACCTTTACCGGCCAAATCCGCGTCATCGGTCAGCGGTTGGGTTCGATCGGCCGCACCCGGCTGCCGTCGCTCACTTCGTCTGGCAGATTGAGCGCCACACGTTCGCCCACACGACCGCCCTCCGCGAGGCTGGCCCGCATTCCGTCCGTATTCGCGACCTTGACCGGCTGCAATCTCACCGTGCTGTCCGCACTCACATTGGCGATGAACGTGTTGGTGCCACGCACCACCAAGCCGGTGACCGGAACCTCGGGATAACTCGGCACCGGCACATGCAGCGTCACATAGGCGAAGCTGCCCGGCACCAGAAAGCCATTGGTGTTGTCGACGTCGAGTTCGACGAACAGAGTACGCGTGCGCGGATCGAGCTGTGCCGCAGTCCGAGCGATCGGTGCCTGCACCTTGCGGTCTGGGTTGGAGCCATCGGCGACATCAGCGAGATCGCCGACGTGCACAAACGGCACGTCCTTCTGTTCGACATACACATCGACGCGCAACCGGCTCATATCGGCGATGGTCATCACCGGCTGGTTGGACGTCTGGTTGGTCACCGAACTCTGCACCAGCGCGCCAACATCGACGAAACGCGCGGTGACCGTGCCGTCGAAGGGGGCGCGCAGCACTTCGTAGGACTTCATCACCGCGAGCTGCTCCATCGCCGCCTGCGCCATCCGATACGCCGTATTCGCCTGATCCGCAGACTGGACCGAGGTCCAGCCGCGCTTCACCAGCTCATTCTCGCGCTCGGCATTCTTGCGCTTGTTCTCCAGGTCGCTCATCGCAGCGTCGAATTGCCGATCAGTCTCCGCCGACTCCACCTGGGCCAACACCTGCCCCGCCTTCACGTGGTCGCCACGATCAACTGCAACGGATTTCACGTAGCCGCCCACTTTCCCGTACAAGGTCGCCACCTGATACGCACGAGTGTCGCCCAGCAGCGTGATCTGTCGCTCCTTTGGACCCTGCGCGACCGTTGCCACCTGTACCGCCGGCCCCTTCGCCAGTTCTGCCGCCATCGCTTCGCGCGCGGCGACAAGTTGCGAGTCCTTGTCGTGCCACAGCCGCAATGCGGTGAGTGCCGCGCCGGCGACCAGCAGGATCCCGATCGAGTATACCAGCAGCGAACGAAACCGGCCCCTAGGCATGGTGAGTTTCCCCCGAACCCGACGCACCCGACGCCTCGCTCGCAAAGCGCATATCGAGGCTGTGCAAAGCTGGCGGTCTGCGCCGCAGTAATGTGTAGAAGATCGGCACGATAAACAGGGTCGAAATCGTCGCCACGATCAGGCCACCGATCACAGCGCGGCCGAGCGGCGCATTCTGCTCACCGGCCTCACCGAGACCGAGTGCCATCGGCACCATGCCGATGATCATTGCCAGCGCCGTCATCAGGACTGGCCGCAGGCGGATACGGCCAGCCTCGATCACCGCACGCAGCGGCCCCACTTCCTCGCGTGCGCGCAGATCGTTCGCGAAGCTCACCACCAGGATCGAGTTCGACACCGAGATGCCGATTGACATGATGGCGCCCATGAGGGACTCGACGTTGATCGTGGTCCCCGACAGCGCCAGCATCCACAGGATGCCCATCAGAGCACCCGGCACCGCCATCATGATGATGAATGGATCGACCCAGGACTGGAACAGGACAACCAGCAGCGCATAGACCAGAACGACCGCCAGAACCATGCCCAGTGCGAGACTTCTGAAAGAAGTCTCCATGACCTCGTTCTGACCAAGAATCAGGATCTTCGTGGTCACCGGCAGACCCTTGCTGACCTCCGCGATGGCCTTTCGTATATCGCCGGCCACCGCACCGAGGTCGCGGCCGTCGATATTCGCCGCGATGTCGATTTCACGCTGAACGGTATAGTGATTGACCGATTCGAGGGTGGACCTCGGTGACACCGAGGCAACATCCGCAAGCCGAGTAACAGGGGCAGCCGGCAACGCCGCGGGATCGGTCGTCGCGCCGCGGTCTGGCCGAAGAACCGGCGTGTGCAACAGGTCGGAGACCGAGTTGAGCTGGTCTATCGGCGTTTGCACGGCGACCGAGTAATTTACGTTGTTCTGCGGATTGAGGAAGAAATTCGGCGCCACCAGAACGCTTGAAGACAGCGAAGTCAGCACGTTGTTGGCAACATCGCGCTGAGCCACGTTCAGCTTGGCGGCACGTAGGCGATCGACATCGACCTGCAGCGCAGGGTAGTTCAAGACTTGCACCAGATGCGCATCTGCGACACCGGGAATGCCTTTCATCGCCTCCAGCAGTCGGCGACCAATTGCGGTCGCGCGGTCGAAGTTGACATCCTGAATCTGCACATCGATTGGTGCCGACAATCCGAAGTTCAGCACCTGACTGACGATGTCCGCGGTCTGGAAATAAAAAATGCTGCCAGGAAACTGATCTGGCAGGCGACTGCGAATAGCCCGGATATAATCGATCGATGGACGATGCCCCGGCTTGAGTGAAATCAGAATTTCTGCATCCATCGAACCGACATTGTCGCTTGGAACAAAAGCCAAGTTGAATGCCGAAGGTACGCCGACTGTGTCATTGATGGTGTCCAGTTCGTTGTCAGGAATGATCTTGCGGATGCTGTCCTCGACCTGCAGCACGAGCTGTTCGGTTCGTTCCAACCGAGTTCCGGGCGGGGCTCGGTAGTGCAGCTTGATCAAGCCAACATCAGCGGTTGGGAAGAAATCGAGCCCGATCACTGTCGCCAGACCGCCCGAGACCACCAAGAGGCCCCCAGCGCACAGCAGAACAAATACCCGCCGATGCAGCGCGCCTTCGAGCAGCCGGCCATAACCAACTCTGAAGCGATTGAAGCCGCGGTCGAACAAACCAAAGAAGCCCGACGGCGGCCCGTGGTGCGCTGCCTCTCCTGCCAGGAGGAAGCGCGCGAACGATGGCACGACGCTGAACGACAGAATATACGATGCCAGCATGCAGAACACGACGGTCGCGGCCAGGGGTATGAACAGATAGCGCGCGACCCCGAACAGCAGCACGACCGGAAAGAACACGATGCAGATCGCCAGAGTGGCTACCGTCAGCGGCTGGATCACCTCCGCGCACCCGTCCAGGATCGCGACCGTCAGCGGTTTCCCCAGCGACTGGTTCCGGTGGATGTTCTCGATCGTCACCGTCGCGTTGTCGACCAGCAGTCCGATCGCCAGGGCCAGACCGCCGAGAGTCATCAGATTGACGGTATTGCCGGTCAGAAACAGCCCGACGATTCCGGCGAAGATCGACAGCGGGATAGAAGCGGACACGATCACCGTGTTCCGCCAACTGCCCAGGAACACCAGGATCAGCGCGGACACCAGGATCGACGAGATGATCGCCTCGCGTATGACGTTCTGCACCGCCGCACGCACGAACACCGACTGATCGAAATCCAGCTTCAACTCCAGCCCGGCCGGCGCCGCCGCCTGAATGTCCGGCAGCGCTTCGCGCGCCGCATCGACCACCGCCAGTGTCGATGCATCGGCATGCTTCAGTATCGCCAGATACACTGCGCGCTTGCCGTTGACGTGTACTACGTTGGTCTGCGTGGCGAAGCTGTCCGACACCCTTCCGACGTCGCCAATCGTCACCGGCGCACCGTTGAACACCCCGATCGGCAGGGCGTTGAATCGGTCCACGCTCGTCGGACTGGAATTAAGTTGGACGTTATACTCGCGATCACCCAGGCGCGCCGTACCCGCGGGCACGATCACGTTCGAAGACTGCAATGCGTTTACCACATCGACGGGAGAAAACCCCTTCGCCTCCAGTCGCGACTGATCCAGATCAACATTGATCTGCCGCGACTTGCCGCCAAACGGACCGGGCGTGGACAAACCGGGAATCGTGAACAGCCTGATGCGGATGAAGTTCAGGCTGTAATCGTAGATCTGCTGCTCCGTCAGCGTCTTGCTGGACAGAGTCATCTGTACGACAGGCACATTTGATGCGTTGAACTGGATCACGCCCGGCGGCTGCATCCCAGGCGGCGCGCCACGCAGGATCGTGTTGTTCACCGATGTGATTTGCGCAATCGCGCTGCCGATGTCGGTGCCTGGCTGGAAGTAGACCTTCAGAATGCCGATGCTGGGAATAGATTGAGATTCGATCCGAGCAATGCCGTTGACGGTGGTCGAGTAGGCGCGTTCCGAGATGAACACGACGCGCCGTTCCATGTCCTCGGTAGTGAGGCCGTTGTAGTTCCAAACCACCAGCACGACCGGGATGTCGATGACCGGGAAGATGTCGACGATCATACGGGTGATCGACAGAGCACCCATCAAAAAGATCAGCAGCGCAGCGATGGCCGAGGTATAGGGCCGACGCAAGGATAGCCGCACCAGGCCGATCATCCCGGCCGTTCCCCTCCGTGTCTCATTGTCCCAGACGATACTATCCTTGCACCCCGATCGCTCACTGCCAAGACTTTGCCCGCGCCTGCAGGAGTGCCACCCTCGGGCCCAGAGGAGGGAAAGCAGATGGATACGCAACAGATCGAACGCGCCGCCGCCCTGCTCGTCGAGGCACGCCGGACCGGCAACCTGCCGGAATCCCTGCCGGCCGACGCAACCCCGGCGAGCGTCGCCGATGCGCACGCCGTGCAGGACGCGGTCACCGGGGCACTGGGCAAGCCCGTGGGCGCGTTCAAGGCGATGGCGCCGGCCAACGGCGAGCCGACACGTGGTGTGATATACGGTGACACGATCCATGCGTCGCCGGCGCGCGTCCCCGCTGCGCTGGTGCCGCAATGCGGGGTGGAGGGCGAAGTCGCTTTCATCTTTCGGCGGGATTTTCCGCCACGCGCCGCTGCCTATTCACGAGACGAGGTCGCGGCGGGCGTCGATGCGTGTTCGGCAATCGAGCTGGTGACCAGTCGATACCGCAATCCTGACGCCACGAACCTGGAGAAGCTGGCCGACAGCATCAGCAATGGCGCATTCGTCTATGCCGCACCTGCCACTGACTGGCGCAACTTGGAGCTGGGCAAGCTCGTTGTGACACTTACCGTCAACGGGGCGGCGGTGCTGGAGCAGACAGGCGGCCACGCCACCGGCGATCCGCTGGGCATCGCCGTGGTGCTGGTGAACATGTGGCGGAACCAAGGCGGTGTGCGCGCCGGCCAGTTCGTTACCTGCGGCTCTTACACTGGCTTGCGCTACCTCAAGCCAGGCGATGTCTGCGGCGTTCGGTTTGAAGGGCTGGGTGCAGCCGAGGTGACGTTCGCGCCCTGACAGCTAGCGGTTCACCAGCACGTTCGCCGGGTCGGCCGCGATCTCGCCACGTTCGACGCGCTTTACCGCTTCGGTGAGCATCGCATGCGTCGGCGCCGGGACACCGACTTCGGCGCCCTTCTCGGCAACGAAACCGTTCATGAATTCGATCTCGGTACGGCGTCCCTTTGCCATGTCCTGCGCCATAGATGGCCGCTGTAGGTCGCTGCGTGCCGCCGCGTTCGTGCCAGCCAACATCAGCTCCTCGATCTCGCCCAGTGCGCGATGATCATTCTCCGCCGCGAGCGCCAGCTTTTCTGGATCGAGCGCACCGACCTTACCGAGAGTGAAGCCGAGTGCCTGTCCCACTCGCACCGCCTCGCCACCTAGCCGGATGCAGACGCGGCGGATCGCGTCGTGACTGTCGCGCGCATTGCCACCCAGCCCGGTCGCCGCAGAGACTCCATTGCGCATGCCGTTGACGCACAGCTTCGTCCAGCGCTCGCCCCAGAGATTGTCGGTCGCATGCGCGGTGTCGATATCGTTGAGCATTGTCGCCAGTTCCCCGACGCGACGCGTGATCCGCCCGTGCGGTTCGCCGACGTGAAACGACACGACGTTTGGGTTCTTCGTCATGGTGCGACGCACGTGACCCGGCTCGAACAGTTCCACACCAACCCCGCCGCCGACCACGCAGCCCACCGTGCGGCCCCAGCCAACCACACCTGCGATCCGCTCCTCATTGATGCAGTTCTGCGACGACACCACGAAACCACCGGGGGCCAGATACTGCCGGATCAGCCGCGTCGCCCACACCGTGTCGTACGACTTCATGGCAATGAACGCGATGTCGATCGGCCGTTGTTTCGCCAACGACTGCATGTCGGTGATGTGCATCGCGTTGACCCGGACGGTGCGGTTCTCCGGTTCCGTCATGCCGTAGAGGCGAAGCCCGGCGGTGCGCATCGCCTCGACATGCGCCGGCCACGCATCGATCAATGTCACGTCGTGCCCAAGCGCGGTAAGGTTGCCGCCAATATAGCCGCCGATTGCGCCTGCGCCGACGAAGGCGATGCGTTTGTTCATTGCTGTTGTTCCTTCAGTCAGCCGCAAGCGGCATTGCGGCAGCAGCAGAGCGCAGCCACACCGCGGTGTCGTGGAATACCGCGCCCCCCATGGGTGGGGCCGGATCATCGCTGGTCAGCGCATTGATGCCGATGCCGCCCTCGAACGCCGCGTTCGGCCACACGCTTTCCACCACCACGACACCAGGCTGCAGGCCATCGAACAGGCGCGCGTGCAGCACGACTTCGCCGCGCGCATTGCCAAGCCGTACCCGCTCGCCATCGACGATGCCCAGTCGCGTCGCATCTGCCGGATGCAACAATACGGTCGGCCGCCCTTCCCGCTCACGCGACGTCGGCGTTTCAGTGAATGTCGTATTCAGGAACTGCCGCGCGGGCGCGGTCACCATGCGGAACGGCTGCTCGGCTGTTGCTTCGTCGGTCGCCGGCATGTAGTCCGGCAACGTCGGCATGCGTGCCCAGCCAGGGCCGATCGCTCGCCAGTCGGGCGCGAAATGGAACCGTTTGTCCTGCTGCGGAAAGCCGTTGTGAAAATGCGCCTCGGCCACCGGCGGTGCGACATCGATCCAGTGCCGTTCCAGCACCGTCTTCGCGTCCGGCCAACCAGAGGCGCGCAAGGTCCAGTCGATGACCTCCATCGCGCTCATCTCGAAACCGCGATGCTGCGCACCCAGCCGCGTTGCCAGCCCTTGCAGCACCGCGTGATTCGACCAGCATTCGCCGGGTGGCTCAATCAGCTTGGCACCGATCTGGATATGGCTGTGCCCGCCTGCCTGATACAGATCATCGTGCTCCATGAACATCGTTGCCGGTAGCACGACGTCGGCAAGCTGTGCCGTCTCGGTCATGAACTGCTCATGCACGGCAACGAACAAATCGTCGCGCATGAACCCGCGGCGCACCCGGTTGGTGTCCGGCGCCACGGTCGCCGGGTTGCTGTTCTGGATCAGCATCGCGTGCACCGGCGGTCCGTCACAAAGTGCATCGCGATCCCCGGTAAGAATGCTGGCGAGCCGGCTCATGTCCAGCACGCGGGTCGCCGGATCCATCGCGTCCAGCCCCTCGATCAGCGTCTTGTCCCAGTTGTAGATGCTGCGGTAGCTCCACAATGCCCCGGCACCCTCGTGCGGCCACTTGCCGGTGGCGGTAGGAAGGCAGGTCACCGCATGCATCGACGCCGCACCGTTGCGCGAACGGGCGAAACCGTAGCCGATGCGGATGTAGGCCCGCTGCGTCGTGCAGTACAGCCTGGCAAAGTCCTCAATCAAGCGAACATCGAGGCCCGTGATCGCCGCGGCCCAAGTCGGCGAGCGCGCCGCAAGATGCGCCTCCAGCCCGGCTGGGAAGTCTGAAAAGCGCGCCATGAAATCGCGATCGGCGTGACCATCGCGGAACGCCACGTGCATCACCGCGCAGGCCAGCGCAGCATCCGTGCCGGGTCGCAGCGGCACATGCATATCGGCGACCGCTGCCGTGCCGGTGCGATAGGGATCCACCACCACGAGCCTTGCACCACGCTCCTTCCGCGCCCGCGTAATGTGGGTCATCACGTTGACCTGGGTGGCCACCGGATTGCCGCCCCACATGACGATCAGGTCGGAGCGTGCCATCTCGCGCGGATCGGGCCCGATGAAGCGGCCAACGCCCGCCGCCCAGCCCGCCTCACAGATCGAGGTGCAGATTGTCTTCGCCAGCCGCGAATAGCGCATGACATGGCGCAACCGGTTGATGCCGTCGCGCTGCACCAGACCCATCGTCCCCGAGTAATAATATGGCCATACTGCCTCTGCGCCATGGCGTTGGGTCGCCTCGATGAATGCCGCGGCCACGCGGTCGAGCGCCTCGTCCCACGCGATCGGCCGGAACTGTCCAGACCCTTTGGGGCCGGTTCGCAGCAATGGTCGCGTTACCCTGTCCGGATGATGAATCCTCTCCGCATAGCGTGCCACCTTGGCGCAGATCACGCCCGACGTGTAACTGTTTCCTTCTGCCCCGTGCACCGCGCCGATGCGCCGGCCATCCAGGACATCGATTTCCAGCGCGCAGGTCGAGGGGCAATCGTGCGGGCAGGCCGAGTGGCGAACGTTTCGTTGCATGGGCGCGGAGCCTAGCGCTCCGTGCGTGGCCTTGGCAAAGTGGCGACAATCGGCTTCTGGGAGAGAGGTATCGTGCTGACGCGACGCAGTTTGCTGGCCACTTCAGCCGCCACGCTCGCGGCGCCGTCCATTCCGATCGAAGCACGCGCCGCCACCCCCAAGGGTGTGGCCGTAATGGCCAAACAGATCGACGACATCGTCAGCTTCGACCCCGCCGAATCCTACGAGTTCACCAACGGCGAGGTCGATGCCAACTGCTATCGCCGGCTGATCCGGCCCAACCGGGACGACGCCACCAAGATCGAGGGTGACCTGGCAGAGGCATGGGACATCAGCATGGATGGCCTGACCTATAGGTTCAAGCTGCGGCGCAATGCACAATTCGACTCCGGCAATCCGGTCACCGCGCATGACGCCGTGTTCAGCCTGCAGCGCGTGGTGAAGCTGAACAAGACTCCCGGGTTCATCATCACCCAGTTCGGCTTCAACGCCGACAACGTGGACGCGAACATTCGCGCGCTCGACGACTATACTCTGGAGATGAAGCTGCCGAACGAAGCCGAGGCCACCAGCTTCGTGCTGTACTGCCTTTCCGCCAATGTCGGCAGCGTGGTGGACATGAAGACGGTGATTGCGAACCAGGCCAACGGCGACCTGGGCAACGCCTGGTTGAAGAGCCGCACGGCCGGTGCCGGCGCCTACAAACTGACGGAATGGGCAGCGAGCGACCATGTCATCATCGATGCGAACCCCCACGCGGCCGAGAAGGGCCTCATGCGGCGCATCGTTCTGCGCCACGTCGCAGACCCCGCTGCACAGCTCCTGCTGCTGCAGAAGGGCGATGTTGATATTGCGCGCGAACTCGGCTCCGACCAGCTCAAGACGATCGCCAACGATAAGGACCTGACCGTCGCTTCGGCGCCGCAGGGCACGTCGATGTATCTGGCGATGAACCAGGCCATGCCGGAATTGCAGAAGCAGCAGGTGCACCAGGCGATCAAGTGGGCGATCGACTATGACGCGATCGCCCGCAACATCACCCCGGGGACCTGGAGCGTCTGTCAGGCCTTCCTGCCCGATGCATTGCCAGGAGCACTGAAGCACAATCCGTTCAGGAGGGACGTCGCAAAGGCGAAGCAGCTTCTGGCCGACGCGGGCCATGCGGATGGCTTCGCGGTGACCATGGACTATGTTTCTGCGTCTCCGCATGCAGAGATTGCCCAGGCGCTTCAGGCCGATCTCGCTGCCGTCGGGATCAAGGCGACCCTGCAGCCAGGCGAACAGAAGCAGGTGATCACCAAGACCCGTGCTCGCCAGCACCAGCTTGCTCTGCTCTACTGGGGCACCGACTACTTCGATCCCAATTCCAATTCCCAGGCCTGGTGCGAAAACCCCGACGACTCCGACCAGAGCAAGCTGAAAATCCTCGCCTGGCGCAGCCATTTCGTGGACAAGGAGCTGACCGGCCAGTCGCAGGCTGCGGTGCATGAGCTCGATCCGGCGAAACGCATGGCGCTCTACCGCAGCCTGCAGCAAGCCTTCATGGATCGCGCGCCGTTCGCCATGCTGCTGCAACGCAATGCCGTCGCGGTACTCGGCAAAGGCGTATCCGGCTTCAGGGTCGGGCCGATGCCCGACTACACCCGCTACACATCGATCGCCAAGGCGTGAATGCGCGCCTGCAGATGCTGGCGGGGAGCTTCGCCAGCATCCCGCTGACCTTGTTCGGCCTGATCCTCGTCACCTTTCTGATCGGCCGGGTGATGCCGATCGATCCGGTGATCGCCATCGCCGGCGATCATGCGCCGCCTGACGTGATCGCCGCCATCCGCACGCAGCTTGGCCTCGATAGGCCGCTTCTGGTGCAATTTTGGATTTACTTGGTGAACCTGGTGCATGGCGACCTTGGAAGGTCGGTCATGACCTCGCATCCGGTCACCGAGGACGTTGCCCGGTACTTCCCGGCAACGCTGGAACTTGCCACCACTGCCATCATCATTGCAATCCTGATCGGCGTGCCGCTTGGTGTATTCGCCGCAGCGCGACAAGGATCCCGCTTCGACCACGTGGTGCGCGTTGTGAGCCTGGCCGGACAATCAATTCCAATATTCGTCCTGGGCCTGCTCTGCCTGCTGATCTTCTATGTGAAGCTCGGCATCGCGCCCGGCACCGGCCAGCTCGATGTTGCATATGAGGGCATGGTCCCGCGCGTCACCGGCATGCTGGTAATCGATTCAGTAATCGTCGGTGACTGGGATTCGTTCTGGGATGCGCTTGCGCATCTGGCACAGCCGGCGTTGGTGCTGGCATATTTCTCCATGGCCTACATCACCCGCATGACGCGCGCCTTCATGATCGAATCGCTGTCCGGCGAATACATCATCACCGCGCGCGCCAAGGGCCTGTCGGCGGCCCGCATCCTCTGGCGGCACGCGTTTGGCAACATCGCGGTGCGTTTGGTGACCGTGCTGGCACTCGCCTATGCCGGACTGCTGGAAGGGGCCGTCATTACCGAGACGGTGTTCTCCTGGCCGGGCCTCGGACTCTACCTCACCGTATCACTGCTGAATGCCGACATGAATGCAGTGCTGGGCGCGACCTTGGTGGTCGGCCTGGTCTATCTCGTGCTCAATCTATTGTCTGACGTGCTGTACCGGCTGCTCGATCCGCGTGTCGCATGATCGGCGTCATCTCACGCGACTGGCTGCTGACCGAGACCCCCGCATCGCGCGCGCAGGCGGCATGGGTGCGACGTTATCGCGGCTGGCTGCAGTTCCGCGGCAACGGCCTTGCGATGGTTGGCCTGGTGACCGTCGCGATCATGATCTTGGCCTCACTCGCAGCGCCTCTGCTGGCGTGGCAAGACGCGAGTGCGCAGAACCTCGCCGGCCGTCTCGCGCCGCCCTCGTTCGCCCATTGGTTCGGCACCGACGAACTGGGGCGCGACATCTACGCCCGCATCCTGTACGGCGGGCGCGTCACCCTCGGCATGGTGGTGTCGGTGGTCCTGCTGGTGGCACCGGTCGGATTGGCGGTGGGCAGTGTCGCCGGCTACCTGGGTGGCCTCGCCGATCGCCTGTTGATGCGTGTGACCGACGTCTTTCTTGCCTTCCCGCGGCTTGTCCTGGCTCTGGCCTTCGTCGCCGCACTGAAGCCCGGCATCACCAGCGCCATCATCGCCATTGCCCTCACGGCGTGGCCGCCCTACGCGCGACTGGCACGTGCTGACACGCTCACCGTTCGCCACAGCGATTTCATCGCGGCGGTACGACTGACCGGTGCAGGCAGCCTCCGCATCATCGTGCGCCACATCATGCCGCTGTGCCTCTCCAGCGTGATCGTGCGTGTGACCTTGGACATGAGCGGAATCATCCTGACCGCAGCTTCGCTCGGGTTCCTCGGCATGGGCGCGCAACCGCCAATGCCGGAATGGGGTACCATGATTGCATCGTCGCGTGCCTTCATCCTTGATCAGTGGTGGGTGCCGACGATTCCGGGCATCGCCATCTTTGTCGCCTCGCTCGCATTCAACCTGTTGGGCGACGGCATGCGCGACGTGCTTGATCCACGGCAGCGCTGAATGCTGGTCGAAATTCAAAACCTGCGCATCCAGTTCCGCACCGCCACCGGCGTTTCGGAAGCCGTTCGCAACGTGTCGCTGACCCTGGGCCAGGAGAAACTCGGGATCGTTGGCGAATCAGGCTCCGGCAAGTCGCTGACCGCACGCTCCATTCTGCGGCTGCTGCCGTCCAACGCGATCTCCACTGCCGACAGTCTGACCTTCGACGGCATCGACGTGCTGCGCGCGGACGAGAGGACGCTGCGTCGCATCCGTGGCAAGCGCGCCGGATTGATCCTGCAGGATCCGAAGTTCTCGCTGAATCCTGTGATGACCGCCGGCGCACAGATCGCCGAGGCCTGGCACGTGCACCGTGGTGGCAGCCGCAAGGCGGCGGAGCAGGCAGCGATTGAGTTGCTCGCCCAGGTGCAGATCCGTGATCCGCAGCGCGTGGCGCGTGCCTATCCGCATGAACTGTCCGGCGGCATGGGCCAGCGGGTGATGATCGCGATGATGCTGGCACCTGACCCGGAATTGCTGATCGCCGACGAACCGACCAGCGCGCTCGATGCCACCGTGCAGGCGGAAATCCTCCGCCTGATCGAGGATCTCGTCTCGCGTCGTGGCATGGGCCTCATCCTGATCAGCCACGACCTGCCGCTCGTTTCGCATTTCTGCGACCGGGTCATGGTGATGTATGCTGGACGTGTGGTGGAAGAACTGGCTGCCGCGGCACTGACACGCGCACGACACCCCTATACACGCGGCCTGCTCGAATGCCTGCCGGCACTCAGCCATCGGCAGACGCGCCTCCCCGTGATGCAGCGTGACCCTTCGTGGCTGGAGGTATGATTGAGGTCGATGCGCTCTCCGTCTGCTTCGGCCGCACCGAGGCGGTGAAGTCAGTCTCGTTTCGCGTGGCACGCGGCGAAAGCTTCGGACTGGTCGGTGAATCCGGCTCGGGCAAGTCCACGGTCCTGCGCGCAGTGTCGGGACTCAATCCACACTGGACCGGCCGCATGTCGATCGGTGGCGAGCTCCTCGCGCCGCGTCGTTCGAAGGCGTTCCATCAGCGCGTGCAAATGGTGTTCCAGGATCCCTATGGTTCGCTGCATCCACGCCAGACAGTGGACCGGCTGCTTTCCGAGCCGCTGCTGGTGCATCACATGGACAATGTCGAACGACGCATCATGCGCGCGCTGAACGAGGTCGCTCTGCCAGCCTCGGTGCGTTTTCGGTATCCACACCAGCTTTCCGGAGGGCAGCGCCAGCGGGTCGCCATCGCTCGCGCATTGATGCCGGAGCCGCACGTGCTGTTGCTCGACGAACCGACCAGCGCCCTCGACGTGTCCGTGCAGGCCGAGGTTCTGAACCTGCTTGCGGATCTGCAGCAGGCGCGCGGCCTGACCTATGTCTTGGTCAGCCATAACCTTGCGGTCGTCGCCCATGTTTGCAGCCGTATCGGCGTCATGCAGAGTGGTGAGCTGGTGGAGCTGCTGTCAGCCGACGACCTTCGCGCCGGGCGAACGCATCATCCGCACACGGCATCGCTGCGGGAACTGAGTATCGAGCTGGAAGAGCCCGAGACGGCTCGTGATCACTGACTGCCAGTTTGTGCGCTCGCGTAGCGGTCGCCCAATCTGGTCGTCCCCACTGGCATGGTGGTAGGCTGACGCACAAAGCTGCCTGTCAGCGAACCGCGGCGGAGAGGAGCGACACATGTCCATCATCGTCGGCTCAGGCGAGCACCGCTACGAAGTAATCGAGAACTGGGGCAGGCTGCCGCCGGGCTGGCGCTATGGCGAGGTCGCTGCGGTCGGCGTGGACAGCAAGGACAACGTCTATGTGTTCGCGCGCAGCGAACACCCGATGATGGTGTTCGACCGCGAGGGCAATTTCCTGCGCTCTTGGGGCGAAGGCGTTTTTGTTCGTCCGCACGGCGTGCACCTGGCGCCGGACGATACGATCTACTGCACCGACGACGGCGACCACACCATGCGACGGCTGACTCTCGACGGCAAGCTGCTGCTGGAGATCGGTGTACCGGGCGAGCCGGCGCCACTCTATGGCGGCGATCCGTTCAACCGCTGCACCCACACCGCGCTATCACCGGACGGCGACATCTATATCGCCGACGGCTACGGCAACGCGCGCGTGCATAAATACTCACCGAACGGCAAGCTGCAGTTCTCGTGGGGCGAGCCAGGCACCGATCCCGGTGCGTTCAACATCGTGCACAATATCTGCTGCGACCAGGACGGCTGGGTCTATGTGGCGGATCGCGAGAACCATCGCGTACAGGTGTTCGATGGCAAAGGTCGCTATGAAACGCAGTGGAACAACATGCACCGGCCATGCGGACTGTGCATGACCCAGGGACGGAATCCGATCGCCTATATCGGCGAGAGCGGCCCTGGCATGGCGGTCAACGCCAAGTCGCCTGGCATCGGTCCTCGCGTCAGCATCTGGACTCACGAAGGCAAGCAGATCGCACGTCTGGGTGACGCGACACGCGAGGCGCCCAGCCAGTTCATCGCCCCGCACGGCGTGGCTGTCGACTCACGCGGGGATATTTACGTGGGCGAAGTATCGCGCACGGCGATGCGCAACCGCGGCACACCGATCGCCCCGGAAGACGACATCCGCTGCATGCAGAAGCTGGTGAAGCTCGCCTGATGCTGAGCGACGAGCGTAACCGGCTGCTGTGCGAGGTCGGGCCGGGCACCAAGATGGGCGAACTGATGCGTCGCTATTGGCAGCCGATCGCCGCAGTCGCCGAACTGGATGACACGCCGACCAAGCCAGTCCGGCTGCTCGGCGAAGACCTTGTGCTGTACAAGGATCTGTCAGGCAACCATGGCCTGCTGGAACGACATTGCCCGCACCGCAGCGCTGATCTGAGCTACGGCGTCGTCGAATCGTGCGGGCTGCGTTGCAGCTACCACGGCTGGATGTTCGACGAGACCGGTGCCTGCCGCGAACAGCCATATGAGGATGTCGCTGCGCCAGAGATCCGGTTCCGCGACCAGATCCGCATCAAGGCGTATCGCGTCGAGGCGAAAGCGGGACTGCTGTGGGCCTATCTCGGCCCTGATCCAGCGCCGCTGATACCGAGCTGGGAGCCGTTCACCTGGGCAAACGGCTTCGTGCAGATCGTGTTCGCGACCGTGCCGTGCAACTGGTTCCAGTGCCAGGAAAACTCGATTGATCCGGTGCATTTCGAATGGATGCACGACAACTGGGGCGCGCGGCTGAAAGGACGCAACGACTATTCGCCACGCCACCTCAAGCTGGCATTCGATGAATTCGAATACGGGCTGGTGTATCGCCGCGTCCGAGAGGACTCTGATGAAAGCAGCGAACTATGGACCGTTGGCCGAGTCTGCCTGTGGCCGAACGCGCTGTTCACCGGCAACCACTTCGAATGGCGCGTGCCGATCGACGACACCAGCACGCTGAGCGTCGGTTGGTTCTTCACCCGCGTCCCTAAGGAACGTGAGCCTTACCTGCAGGACAGCATCCCCTACTGGTACTCGCCGATCGTCGATGAGAAAACCGGGCGCTGGATCACCAGCCACATCATGAACCAGGATTTTGTCGGCTGGGTCGGCCAGGGTGCCGTCACCGACCGCAAGCGCGAACATCTCGGGCGTAGCGATCGCGGCATCATCATGATGCGGCAGCGCTTCTTTCAGGATCTCGATACAGTGGCCTCCGGTGGCGAGCCCAAGGCAGTGGTGCGCGATCCCGTGGTAAACCGCTGCATCGAGCTGCCGATCATCGGCCGCCGCCATTTCATCGACGGCCTCACGCGTGACCAGATCGCGCGCGAACGCCCCGGCATCGCACCACGCCGCGAGTTCCCGTTCCTTGTTGGCCAACCTGATTCGGTCCGGCGCGCCTATGACGAGGCGATGGGGTTCGTCGACTGAAGATCAGTCGACCGGTCGAAGTTCGAGAATGGCCGCGTCCGATCCCAATCCAAAGAACCCAGCGCGTGCTGCCACGTACAACCGGTCCAGCGTAGGCACGAACAGTGAGGTGCGCGCACCCTTTGCCGTCCTGATCAAGCCGAGGTGTCGATATCCGGTTCCTTCCTGTTGCCAAACGTCGACGCTTCCTTCGCCGCAGCTGACGTAGAGACGATGCCTCCTGTTGTCGAAG
The DNA here is from genome assembly GCA_024280945.1 of Acetobacteraceae bacterium. Taxonomy (GTDB): domain Bacteria; phylum Pseudomonadota; class Alphaproteobacteria; order Acetobacterales; family Acetobacteraceae; genus JAMXLO01. The sequence continues at coordinate 36,857 of JAMXLO010000106.1, read as the reverse complement.
AACACATCGTCGGCGTCGCCGCAGGTTGTCAGACTGCTGGTCGCCTTGCCACTGTGCGCATCGAGCACCACAAGCCGCGGCGGGCTGCGAAATACGGAAGCGATTGCGCCTCCCCCCTCATCCAGCGCGAGGGGGAAATTCGCGGTAAGACCCGCCACTCGCCACGTCGCCGTCTGCTGCGCAGCCTTCAGGTCGACGACGGCAATCTGTCGCGCATCCGGCACATTCACATAGGCGCGGCGGCTGGCAGCATCTATCTGGAGGCTTTCCGGATGCGCCGCCAACTGGATGCGGCTGCGAACAGCGCCATTTGTCGGACTGATCACCGCCAGGCCGCCGCTCCCGTAACCCACGATGAAATCACCGGTTGCCTGATCGAACCTGACATTGTCAGCATCATCGCCGAGAGCCACCGCTCCGGCAGCTGACAGATCGGCACCGTGGAACAGACGCACTGATCCGTCTCCGCCGCTTGCAATCGCCACGATATCGGGGTGAGGCGCGTAACCCACCCCCTGCGGCTCCTTCAGTCCTTCAATTCGCTGGATGACCCGTCCGGCCTCCAGATCGATCACATCCAGCGTTCCGTTGCCCAACTCGGCGACGAACAGACGCTTGCGGTCAGCGTCGATTGCCATGTGATCGATGCGCCCCGAGACCCCTTTCAACGCAATGGTCCGCTGCAACGCGAGGGGCTCGGCATTCACGACGCCAGCCGACAGATTCAACAGCAGCAATATTAAGATGAACAGCCTACATGTTGTCGCTGTCATCGGTTGAGTTCCGGTTGAGGATGCAACCCCAGGGCGGAGTAAGCGCGGGCACTCGGTGGCCAAAGGGCGATGATCTCGCTTCGCCACGCGAATGCCATCACTACGAGCAGAGTGAGCAGGGCAATGCTGCCCACCCAGGCCAGACGCAACATGACTGATGGACGGCGTTTGGCAGGCTGTGCCGCGAGTCGGGCCATCGCCGATCGTCGTACTTCGCCAATCGTCGCCGGATCTGTCGGTGGTGCCACGGGGGGCGGCGGCGGAGGCGCCCCGGGTTCCATCGATGGAGATGGAGGACCTGGCTCCGGTTCTGGCAGTTCTATCGGCTGTTCCGACGCCACCGGCGTCCATTCGCTGTAGCAACGCGCACACCGGACGACGCGCCCCGCTGTCATCAGCCGATCGGGAACGTCGTAGCTGGCCGAGCAGGTCGGGCAGACGATGCGCATGCACGCAGATGGTGGTCGCGCACCAGCTTCGAAGCAATGGCAACCCTTCGTGCAGGATGGCAAGAAGGATGCTGATGGTTCGATTCGAGGCGGTCGGGCTCTGCTATGGCCGTGTGAGCCAGGGCAGTCATGCCAGGCCGGCACCCGAGGTGCTGCACGACCTGAGCTTTGCGTTGCCGGACGGCGCGTTCCGGTGGCTGCTCGGCCCCTCGGGTGCCGGCAAGACCAGCCTGTTGCGCCTGATGTACCTGGCGATCCGACCAACCCGCGGGCGGCTCACAATTTTCGGTACCGACATCGAGACCACCGAGCGATGGCGGTTGCCGCGACTGCGGCGCAGGATCGGCGTTGTCTTCCAGGATTTTCGGCTACTGCCGCACCTGTCGGCGTTCGACAATGTGGCACTCCCGTTGCGCATCGCCGGCCGGCCAGAGGGCCAGATCCGCGCCGATGTCGGCGAAATGCTCCGCTGGGTCGGTTTGGCAAAGCAGTCGAGCGCACGACCGGCGGAACTTTCGGGTGGAGAGCAGCAGCGTGTGGCCATTGCCCGAGCGGTGATCGGCCGTCCCAGCCTGCTGCTTGCGGACGAGCCGACCGGCAACCTCGACGAGGCGCAGGCCGAGAGGCTGATGCAGCTCCTGAAGGAAATGAACCGGCTGGGCACGACGGTCGTCGTGGCGACCCATAACGACGCACTGGTGGCCCGACATCCGGCACCGGCACTCAGACTTTCGCGAGGACGGCTCGCAGGGGATCAGGTGTGATGTCGCTGCGCACCCGCCGTTCGCTGCGGCCCGCCGGCTTCGACGAACTGGGCCTGCGTCGGGCCATCGCTGACCGCATTTTGCCGTTTCTGGTGGCGGCGATGGCGTTTCTGGCGGCGCTTGCCGTCGCCGGCTGGGTGGGCGCCGCAGCGCTGGCGCAGCACTGGCAGCAAGGGGCCGGATCAGCGCTGACCGTGCAGGTGCCGAAGCCGCGAGAGCCCGCGGCACAGGGTGGTGGGATCCGCCTGGATCGCGTACTGGCTGCGTTGCCGGCCACGCCTGGAGTCGCTTCGGCACGCTCGCTCAGCGATGAGGAACTCGGCGAACTGTTGCGGCCCTGGCTTGGCAGTGGCGCCGAGAGGCTGGCGATACCCTTGCCCGCGGTAATCGCGGTACGACTGAATGACAGTACGGTGGAGACTGAGCGGTTGGCGCTCCGACTCAACGAGATTGCTCCGGGCACGCTGGTTGAAAGCCACGGCGTCTGGATCAGGCGATTGACTGTACTGGCCCGCAGCCTTCAGGCCTGCGCCGGGCTGGCGCTTCTGCTGGTGGCGGCGGTGGCTGCGGCAGTGATTGCCGTCGCGACACGGTCAGGCCTGTCAGCGCGCCGCGAAGCCATCGAGATCGTCCACGGCCTTGGGGCGACGGATAGCTATATCGCGGCACGCTTTGCCGGCAGAGCGACTCTGATGGCAGCGACCGGCGGGACCGTGGGTGCGGCACTCGCCTTGCCGGTGCTGATCGGGCTGGCGAACCTGGCGGCGCCGTTTACGGGAACTGCCGCTCAAGAATCGCCGTCGCCAATCGCTCTGGTGGCAGCCTTGCCGCCGGCGTTGTGGCTGACACTTGCGGGCCTCCCTTCGGCGACGGCGGCGATCGGCTTCCTGACGGCCCAGGCCACCGTGCGGCGCTGGCTGCGACGGCTTCCATGATCATCACGCGCCGTCATGTTCTTGTCGGCTTGGGCGCCTGCATCGGCGCCGGAATATTGGCCTGCACGGCCGGCTTCGCCTGGTTCCTGCACCTGGCCGACAGTCACGCTCAGGCTCCTCCGCACACCGATGGCATCGTTGCCTTCACCGGCGGTCCCGAACGGGTCGAAACCGCACTGCGCCTGCTTGCCGAGGGGCGCGCCGATCGGCTGCTGCTCTCGGGCATTGGCGGAGGTGCAGAGCTTTCTGCGTTGGCGCACCGTGCCGGTGTCGATCCGCTGCCGCTGGCGCCGCGTGTCACCATCGATCGCAACGCCGCCACGACAAAGGGCAATGCACTGGCCACGGCCGGCTGGGCGCGCAGCAACAACATCGGCTCACTGCTGGTGGTGACGGCCGCGTACCACATGCCGCGGGCGCTGACCGAACTCGCACGAACCCTGCCCGGGGTAACGCTGCATCCTTTGCCGGTGGCCTCACACGAGCGATCGACTGAGCCGGCGCTGCGTCTGATGGCCGAGGAATACATCAAGTTCCTTGCCACAGCGACCGGCCTGACCACCGTCCTGCCGGAACGCGAACCAACGCTGGCGCATCCCAGCCATGCCGGATGACCTTGCTGCGCTCCACGCTGTTCAATCTGTATTTTTTCCTGCTGACCTTCGTCCTCACCGTGGCGCTCGCCACGCCCGTCAGGTTCCTGGCGCCTCATCGCGTGCTGGACGTCGCAATGCTGTGGGCGCGCCTGCTTGTGGCAGGGTTGCGGGTGATCTGCGGCATTCGCCTGGCGGTGCAGGGATTGGAACGCCTGGGTTCCGGCCCGGCCCTGATTGCCTCGACGCACCAGTCGGCATTTGACACGTTCGTCTGGCTCACGCTGGTGCCGCGCTGCTGCTATGTCCTGAAGCAGGAACTGGTGCGGATCCCTTTGTTCGGTCCGCTGATGCCATTGGCCGGCATGATCGCGGTGGATCGCCGTGGCGGTGCGAGCGCGATGCGCCACCTGCTGCGCGAAGGCGAACGAGCCGTTCGCGAAGAACGGCAGATCGTGATCTTTCCGGAGGGGACCCGGGCCGCGCCGGGCCAACAGCTTCCGCTGCAGCCTGGCGCTGCAGCGCTGGCTGCCCGAACCCGGCTGCCGGTGATCCCGGCGGTCACCGATTCGGGCCGCTGCTGGGGACGCCGCGCGTTCCAGAAGCAGTCGGGGACAATCCACATATGTCTGCTGGAGCCGGTCTCGCCGGAGGCGGGACGCGACCAACTCATGCAGAGTCTTGCGCAGGTCCTGAAAGGGTCACCTGTGGGAAACTCTGTGGGTTGAGCACCTATCCGGCTCGCACACCATGGCAATCGTCAAGCACAAGCCATTGAAAAAGAACAAGTAGTTTCTGTGCCTGCCGCGACGGCGCGCTGAAGCCCAACATGGGGATAGACGTAGAGCCGCGGTCCGGGCGCCCCGCTGCAGGTCCATAGGGCGCCGCATCAAGCGCTCTGGGTCGCGTTGCCTCCCTTCGGCGTTCGCCTATAAGCGGCGAGCGGTTCGATACGAGGCTCTATGCGGCGCAGGCGGAAGTTGTGGCTCGTTTTGCTTGCTGTGCCGCTCCTGCTGCTGGCTGCCGACACGGTCTATTGGCGGATCGCTGCTGTCCATTTGCAACAAGGCTTTGCCGACTGGGCCGCATTGCAGAAAGCGAACGGCTGGAGGGAGCAGCACGGACCGACCAGCCTGGGCGGCTGGCCTTTCGCAGCCACCCTTGTCATCCCAGCGCTATCCCTCACGCATGAGGGTCCTGACATGCTCGGCGGGGTCGCCTGGAGCGCCGACAGGGTCAAGCTGCGCGTCGCGTTGGCACGGCCGGCCGTGCTCGAGATTTCGCCGGAAGGTCAGCAGCGCGTCGAGATGGCTGGCAGCCCCCGGGTCTCCTACACCGCCGACGGCCTCCGCCTGCTATTGCCGCTCCGAGACACCAACTGGCCCGATTTCATCGACGTTGCTGCTGCCAATCTGCGTGCTGACACTCCAGCAGGGGGCGCGAGCGTTCGAAGCCTGCAGATGCACCTGGTAGTCCATCCAGACGCCCATTCCGGCGAACCGGCCGCCACCGCCTCGTTCTATGCTGCAGACATCAGCCCCCCGCCTCGAGTCGTCCGCCCGCTCGGTCCCAGCATCTCCAAGCTCGAGATTGACGCAGCACTCAGTGGTCCCCTCCCGGCCGCAGGAAAACCCGCGGAGCAAGCGGCAAGTTGGCGCGATGGCGGTGGCTCATTGGAAGTCCAGCGTCTGGTGCTGACCTGGGGACCGCTCGACCTCACGGCCGGTGCGACACTGGCACTCGACGACCAGTTGCAGCCGATGGGTGCGGGGAGCGCCCGCATCGTCGGCTACGCCGAAACACTGGACGCTCTGGCGGCGCATTCAGTGATCAGCCGATCTGCTGCCACTGCGGCAAAGGCGGTATTGTCGTTGCTCGCGAATGCGCCCGACGATGGCTCGCGACCAGAGGTGGAGGTGCCGCTGACGCTGCAATACCGCACTCTGTCGATGCGGCAGGTCCCTCTACTGCGTCTGCCCGAGGTGGATTGGCCATAACGCACGCGGGACTTGGCAACGGCCCTGTGGAAGCCTATCGTAGGGGCGTGAAACTCCGTTCGAACAGCACGCGAATTAGCGGCCCGGCTGCCTGAGCAGCCGGGGATCCTCCCGTCTTCGTTTTCGCGTCTGTGCTGGAGTTCGCTCCCATGTCTGATGTCCCCCACGTCGCCGTCCGCTTCATGCTTGATGCGGATGTCTCGCCTGGCCTGCTGAGCCGTCTCTTACAACCATTTGGGCGCCGAGACCTGGTTCCAGACCGCATGTGGTCGCACCGCTCCGGTGACACCATGCATGTGGAGATTGCCATGCATGCGATGCCGGCAGACGCGGTGCACCTCCTCGAGGGCAACCTGCGCCAGGTCATAGGCGTGCGTGCCCTGACGCAGCTACGGCCGGAGGCGATGCGCCAGGCAGCTTGAAGCGCGCCCGACGCTCTGCATACTGACGTACCCGGCAACCGCACGAGGTGGGCATGCCCAGCGCAGCCGCTGTCCTGCTGGCGCGCGCGCAGTTCGCGCTGACTGTCGGATTCCACATAGTGCTGCCGGCGTTCAGCATCGGCCTGGCGAGCTATCTCGCGGTGCTCGAGGTTCTGTGGCTACTCACGGGCCGACAAGTGTATCGCGATGTCTATCAGTATTGGCTGAAGGCGTTCGCCATCACCTTCGGCATGGGCGTCGTGTCCGGCGTCGTGATGTCGTATGAGTTCGGCACCAATTGGGCGCGCTTCGCCGACAAGGCCGGGCCCGTGGTTGGGCCGCTGATGGGCTACGAGGTGCTGACGGCCTTCTTCCTGGAGGCAGGCTTCCTCGGCATCATGCTGTTCGGCCGCGAGCGTGTCTCCCGCGGCATCTACTGCTTCGCCACGTTGATAGTCGCGGGCGGCACGTTGTTCAGCGCGTTCTGGATCCTGGCGGTCAATTCCTGGATGCAGACACCACAAGGCTACGCGGTGACGCCCGATGGCAGGTTCGAGCCCGTCGACTGGTGGCTGGTCATCTTCAACCCGTCCTTCCCGTATCGGCTGGTCCACATGGTGATCGCGTCTTTTCTGTCGGTCGCTTTCGTCGTGGGCGCAGTCGGTGCGTGGCATATGCGGCGCGACCTGCAGAACCAGGCGGCGCGCCTAATGTTCTCGATGGCGATGTGGATGGCCGTCGTCGTGGCACCCTTGCAGTTGCTGGCGGGCGATCAGCACGGATTGAACACCCTGGAATACCAGCCGGCCAAGGTCGCTGCACTGGAGGGCGACTGGGAATCACGGCCGGGCCAGCCGTTGATTCTGTTCGGAATGCCCAACATGGACGCGGAGCGTACCGACTGGGCGGTCGAGATACCGCATCTTGGCGCGCTGGTCCTGACGCATACCTGGAACGGCGCGATCAAGGGGCTGAAGGATTTTCCGCCGCAGGACCGGCCCTATTCGCCTGTCGTCTTCTGGGCATTCCGCATCATGGTGGGGCTCGGCCTGCTGATGGCCGCGGTCGGCGTGTGGGCCGCATGGCTGCGGGTCCGCAACCGGCTTTACACCTCTGTCTGGTTGCGCCGCGCCGTGCTGCTGCTGGCGCCGTCGGGCTTCATCGCCTTGCTCGCCGGTTGGACGGTCACCGAAGTCGGCCGTCAGCCCTTCACCGTCTATGGCCTGCTGCGCACCTCTGACAGCGCCTCGCCGATCGACACCCCGGGCGTTGCGGCTTCGTTGGCCGCCTTCGTCGTTGTATATGCGATCGTATTTGGCGCCGGTTTCTTCTTCCTGTTTCGCGTGCTGCGCCGGCCGCCGACAATCGGCGAACCCGGACCTCCGAGCGGCGTGCCCGTCCGCTCGGCGGGTATCACGCCGGCACCTGCTCTCCGGCGGCAGCCATGATCGTCGGGTCCAGCCCAGCCATGACCACCGGGACAAGCCCGGCGGCAGGCGCGGAAGGCCGGGGTCGGGCTCCCAGCGAACCCGTTCGCCGGGGACCCGCTGATGCCCGGGACCACCCATGACGTGGCTGCCAGTCATCTGGGCCGGGGTGATCGCGTTCGCCGTGCTGGCTTACGTGTTGCTGGACGGATTCGATCTGGGTGTCGGCATTCTGTTCGCAGCCGAAAGGCGCGAAGAGGATCGCGACGTCATGGTGAACTCTGTCGTGCCGGTCTGGGACGGCAACGAGACCTGGCTGGTGCTCGGCGGCGGTGGACTGTTCGCCGTGTTTCCCCTTGCCTACGCCGTGATCATGCCGGCGCTGTACCCCGCGATCATCGCCATGCTGCTGTCGCTGGTGTTTCGCGGTGTCGGCTTTGAGTTCCGCTTCAGCGCCGCGACGACGCGCGGCAGGATCTGGTGGGACCGGGCAATCTGCGTCGGCTCCGCTCTGGCGGCATTCTGTCAGGGCCTGATTCTCGGCGGGCTGCTAGAGGGCATTCGTGTGCAGGACCGCGTCTATGCCGGCGGATGGTGGGACTGGCTGACGCCGTTCACCCTGCTCTGCGGCGCCGCGCTTGTCATCGGGTATGCACTCCAAGGCGCCTGTTGGCTCGTATGGCGGTGCGAGGGCGCATTGCAACTGCGCGCGAGACAGCAGGCACGTGTCCTCGCCGTGACGACGCTGGTGCTGATCGTCGTCGTCAGCCTCTGGACGCCTCTGCTGCACCCAAGGTTCAGCGAACGCTGGTTCACCTGGCCAAATATCGCGCTGACAAGCCCGGTGCCCATCCTGGTCGCGCTGGTCGGCTGGTTGCTCTGGCGAGGACTGAGCCGAGGACACCACGCCACGCCGCTGCTCTGCGCGCAGGCCTGGTTCGTCCTGTGCTACGCCGGGCTCGGCATCAGCCTGTGGCCGCTCATCGTGCCGCCGGACATCACCATCTGGGACGCTGCGGCGCCGCCGGCGAGCCAGCGTTTCCTGCTGATCGGCGCACTGATCCTCGTGCCGATCATCCTTGCCTATACCGGCTTCGCCTACTGGGTGTTCCGCGGCAAGGTGCGCCCGGGCATGCACACCTACTGAGCCAGTTTGTTCGGTCGCTACGCCGTCTCGGCCAGCACAAGGCGCCGTCGCGGCACCGCCTCCACAGGCATCGCCGCATACATGTCCTTCACCGCCTCGGTGATCGTGACCCCAGCCAGAGCCGGCATCCATCGCCGCCCCGTCTGCTCGAACAGCCGTGCGCCGCGCAGCACCAGCCGCCAACGGGACGGCGGCAGGTAGAGAGCACTGTCGCGCCGCTCCACACGATAGAGTGAACCTGCCAGCAGCCGTCCGACCTGGCCGAATGAATATGGCTGACCGTGCCCGAACGGCGTGCTCTCCCAGTACGCCCACATGCCACTGCGGTTCGGCGCCACAACCAGCAGCCGCCCATCATCCTTCAGCACGCGCCACGTTTCGCGCAGCATCCGTCGCGCGCTTTCGGCCGCCTCCAGCCCGTGCACCAGCAGTACCCGATCGAACAGCAGGTCGGGGAACGGCAACGCGTCCTCCTCGGCGGTGCATGACAGGTTTGGTTCGCCCAGAGGCCACCGCGTAGCCCCCATCTGCGCCGGCGTCAGCGCGATGCAGCGTGTCGCCTGGTCGCGCCACAGCCGCAGATAGGGCTCGGCGAAACCGATGCCCAGTACCGATTGCCCACGCAGATCGGGCCATAGCAACGCCAGGCGCTCGCACAACAGCCTCTCGGCCACCGCCCCCCGCGGCGTGGCGTAGAAGTCGGCGGCGGCGTGCGTGTCGGCTGCCATTGGGAGCCTATAGCACGACCGTCAGTTTCCGGTCGCTGCTGGCAGTGCTAGACTCGGCACATGACAGTCACAGCACAACCCGTTCCCATCCTGTCCGACAACTATGCCTGGATGCTGCGCGAGAGCGGGTCCGGAGCGGTTGCCATCGTCGATCCGGCCGATGCCCAGCCGATCATCGCCGCGCTGGAAAAGGCGGGCGGCCGGCTCGACCTGATCCTGCTGACGCACCATCACGCCGATCACATTGCCGGGGTCGACGAGGTAAGGGCGCACTTTTCCTCCGCCAAGGTGGTTGGCGCGGCGAAGGACGCGCACCGGCTACCGAAGCTGGACCGGCAGGTGAACGAAGGCGATTCCGTCGCACTCGGTAACGCCAGCGCCCGGGTGATCGACACTCCCGGCCATACACGGGGACAGATCAACTACTTCTTCGGCGACGGCGAGATACTGCTGTCCGGCGACACGCTGTTCAGCCTTGGCTGTGGCCGGCTGATCGAGGGCACTGCCGACGAGATGTTCGCCTCGTTGCGCAAACTCGCAGCGCTGCCGTCCGGCACGCGCGTCTGCTGCGGCCATGAATACACCGAGAGCAATGCGCGCTTTGCATTGAGCGTCGATCCGAACAACGCTGCCTTGAAGGCGCGCACCGAGGAGGCGCACCGTCAGCGCGCCGCGGGTCAGCCGACCGTGCCCTCGACGATGGCGAGCGAGCTCGCCGCCAATCCATTCCTGCGCGCTCCCGACGTCGCCACCTTTGCCGACTTCAGGGCAAAGAAGGATAGTTTCAGGTGAAAACAGGCGATTGATCGACCTGCGTGATGCTACCGCGCCCGTGGAGGCTGTGATCGAGGCGCTGGGATTGCAGCCACATCCTGAAGGCGGCCACTACCGGGAAACCTGGCGCGATGCGGCGGCGGACGGTGCGCGCGGCGCAGGCACCTCGATCCTGTTCCTGCTGCGAGCCGGCGAACGAAGTCACTGGCATCGTGTCGATGCGGCGGAACTATGGATCTGGCAGGCAGGTGCGCCATTGCTGTTGCAGATCGACGCCGGCGCCGCACACACGCTTGGTCCAAGGATCGGGAACGGCGAAGTGCTGCAGCAGCTTGTGCCGCGCGATCACTGGCAGTCGGCGCGCAGCCAGGGGCAATGGACATTGTGCAGTTGCATTGTCGCGCCGGCATTTTCCTTCGATGGCTTCGAGCTCGCACCGCCCGACTGGCAGCCCTCTCGCTGATGCTCACGTTCCCCTAGTACCTGCATGTTGCGTTTCCTGCTGCGCCGCGCCGTGCTCGCCCTGCTGGTCTGCCTCACCGTATTGGTCATCAGCTTCGCGCTGACGCGACTGTCCGGCGATCTTGCGATCTCTATCGCCGGCCCCAACGCCACCGAGCAGGATATCGCGACAGTTCGGAAGAATTATGGGCTCGATCGGCCACTGCCGACGCAGTTCGTCGACTGGGCTGTACACGCAGCCGAAGGTGATCTCGGCCGGTCGTATCTTTACCACGCGCCGGTGGCCGGGCTGATCAAGGAGCGTATGCCGATCACGCTCACCTTGGGCCTGACCGGCCTTGTCATTGCACTGGTCGTCGCCATCCCCCTTGGCGTCATTGCCGCAATGCGCGAAGGCTCGCTGCTCGACAGGGCCATCGGGCTGCTCGCGCTGTTCGGTCAGGCGATGCCCAGTTTCTGGCTGTCGCTCGTGCTGATCATCTGGCTTGGTCTCAATTTGCAGCTGCTGCCGATTTCCGGCGTCGACACCTGGCAGGGCTATATCATGCCCGGCATCGTGCTGGCGTTCTCCGCCATTCCGGCGCTGATGCGCCTGACCCGCGCCGGCATGATCGATGCGCTGTCATCGGACTACATCCGCACCGCGCGGGCGAAAGGGCTGAGTTCGACCAAGATCGTGCTGAAGCACGCGCTGCGCAACGCGGCGATGCCGGTCGTGTCGGTCGCCGCCGTGCAGCTCGGCTTCATGCTCGGCGGCTCCATCGTCATCGAGGCGGTCTTCGCGCTGCACGGTGTCGGCTATCTGGCCTGGGAGTCGATCAGCAAGAACGACTTTCCGGTGGTCCAGGCTGTCGTGCTGATCCTTGCCATCATATATATCGGGCTGACTCTGCTTGCCGACGCCATGAACGCCGTGCTCGATCCGCGGCTGCGCGCAGCATGAAGCACGCCGCCACAAGTCTCGGCGCGCTCATCGTGTTCGCCGTGCTGCTGGCGGCGGTCGTCGCCCCATTGGTCGCACCACACGATCCGTTTGTGCAGGATCTCAACCAACGGCTTGTGCCGCCCGAGTGGATGGACGGTGGCTCTGCCGTGCATCCGTTCGGCACTGACCAACTCGGCCGCGACTATCTGTCGCGTCTGCTCTATGGCGCGCGCATCTCCATGATGATCGGCATCTTCACCGTCGTCACATCAGGCCTGATCGGCATCACGCTGGGCGTGTTCGGCGGCTATTTCGGCGGGAAGATCGACGAGGTGGTGATGTTCATCATCACCTGCCGCCTCTCCATTCCATTGATCCTGGTGGCACTGACCGTGGTGGCGCTGATCGGCAGCTCACTCCTGGTGGTGATCCTGACGCTTGGCCTGCTGTTGTGGGAACGCTTCGCGGTCGTCTCGCGCACGACGACGATGCAGGTGCGCAATCTCGATTACATCGCCGCAGCACAGGCGGCGGGCGCCTCGCGCCGACACATCCTGTTGCGCGAGGTGCTGCCCAATATCCTGACGCCTCTCGTCGTGGTCGCAACACTCGAGATGGCATTGGCCATTCTGCTCGAAGCCGCGCTGTCATTCCTTGGCCTTGGCGTACCCCCGCCGTTGCCGTCCTGGGGACTGATGATCGCGGAAGGCAAAGACTACATGTTTTTCTCGCCGTGGGTGATCATGATCCCCGGCATCGCGTTGTTCGTGCTCGTGCTGGGCATCAACCTGCTGGGCGACGGTCTGCGTGATCTGTTGGGTGCTGCGCGGCCGACATGAGCCCTGTGCTGGAAGCCGGCAACCTGCGCGTCACCTTCGGCACCAGCGTCGCCGCAGTGCGCGGTGTGTCGCTGACGATGAATCGCGGCGAGACGCATTGCCTGGTCGGCGAGTCCGGCTGCGGCAAGTCGGTGACGGCGCTGGCGATCATGGGCCTGCTGTCGCGCACCGCGCACCGCAGTGCCGATATTCTTCGCTTCCACGATTACGACCTCACTCGCCTGTCCGAGCGTGGCATGGCGCGGCTGCGCGGCGACCGCATCGCCATGATTTTCCAGGAACCGATGACGAGCCTGAACCCGGCCTACACCGTCGGGTCACAGATGGCAGAAGTTTTCCAACGTCATCGTCGCGTCTCGCGTGCCACTGCACTCGATCGGGCCGCCGAGTTGCTGCAGCGGGTCGGCATAACCGCACCAGGTCTGCGGCTGAAGCAGTATCCGCACCAGCTGTCCGGCGGGCTGCGCCAGCGGGTGATGATCTCGATGGCGCTGATGTGCGAACCGGAACTGTTGATCGCCGACGAACCTACTACCGCACTGGACGTGACGGTGCAGGCGCAGATCCTTCGCCTGCTGCAGAACCTGCAGCGCGAACTGGGGCTGTCATTGCTGCTGATCACCCACGATCTCGGCATCGTGGCGCGCATGGCCGACCGCGTCTCCGTAATGTATGCCGGCGAGATCGTGGAAAGCGCGCCGGCCGGCGCGCTGTTCGCCGCGCCGACACATCCGTATACACGCGGACTGCTCCGCTGCATTCCGGTGCCCCGGCAGGTCCGACGCGATGAGCCCTTAGGCAGCATTCCCGGCGTGGTACCGCGCATCGCTCCTGATTTTGTCGGCTGCTCGTTTCGTGACCGCTGCGCGCAGGCCATGCCGGACTGTGCGCGCCACGTGCCGCGTCAGCGTGCCACCATCGACCACGACTACCTGTGTCGTCTGCCCACTGACTGGACGCGAGCCGAGGCGGCATGACTTGTGCCGTGGAGGTGCGCGACGTGCGCCGCGTCTTCCGCACGCACGCCGGCATGCTGGCACCGGAGCGCGTGGTGCGCGCTGTCGATGGCGTGTCGTTCGCCTTGCCTGCTGGTCACGTGCTGGGCATCGTCGGTGAGTCCGGCTGCGGCAAATCGACCCTCGCCCGGATGATCCTCGGCCTGCTGCCGATAAGCGAGGGAGAGATACTGGTCGATGGCCGCAGCCTCGCCGCGATGGATCGCCGCGAGCGGGCCCGATTGATCCAGCCGGTGTTCCAGGATCCGTTCTCCTCGCTCAATCCGCGCCAGCGCGTGCGCGACATCGTCGCCCTGCCCCTGGCGGCACAGGGCAATATCTCCGGCAGGCAGCAGCGCGACCAGGTCATGGAGATGTTGGCGCGCGTTGGCATCTCCGCTGAAATCGCGGACCGCCTGCCGGCACAACTATCCGGTGGGCAGCGACAACGCGTGGCGATCGCGCGCGCCCTTGTGCTGCATCCGCGCATCGTTGTGTGCGATGAGCCCACCAGCGCCCTGGACGTGTCGGTGCAGGCACAGATCCTCAACCTGCTCGCGGAACTGCGACGCGACCTGCGTCTCACCTACCTCTTCATCAGTCACAACCTCGCGGTGGTCGAGCACATCGCGACCGAGGTGGCGGTGATGTATCTTGGTCGCTTTGTCGAACGGGCGCCGGTGGACGAATTGTTCCGCGATCCACGCCACCCATATACGCGCGCGCTGTTGTCCTCCGTGCTGACACCGGAGCCCGGCAATGGGATTCCTGACGTTGGTCTCGGCGAGACCTATCCGGACCCAGCCAATATCCCGCCGGGCTGCCGCTTCCATCCGCGCTGTCCCGTGGCCCTGAATCGTTGTCGCACCCAAGCGCCAGACAATATCGTCACTCACGGACGGCTGACCGAATGCCTGCTTGCCGAAGGCGCCCAAGGAACAAGATAGAACACGGCAAATCCGAGGCTCGGCTTTGGACGAAAGCCACCGGTCGCGGTTCGCGAACAATCCCCCGCATGGCGTACGCCTACCGCAACCTGGATCGGAAGCATCGATAGAAGATCTCCGCGATCCATGACCAGGCCGGAAGACCCAAGACCCAGTTGACGGCGCAGACCTTTCTGTAAGCTGCCCCGCGTTGCGTGCCAGCCGCCCGCGCGCGACATTCGGCACAGGAACCGGGAGGAAAGCTCATGCCAGCAGACAAGCCAACCGCAATTGTCACCGGCGCGGCCAGCGGCATTGGTCGTGCGATGACCGTCGGCCTGCTCGGTGCGGGGATCGACGTCGCCGCTGTTGACCGCAACGAGGCAGGCCTCGCCGCTCTTGCTGCCACGGTCCAGGACAAGACCGGCACGATGCAGACGATCCCGGCCGATCTCGCGCGACCGGACTCCTTCGATGCAATTGTCTCCGCGGTGCTGAGCAGGTCCGGCAAGATCGACGTCCTGGTCAACAATGCCGGCATCGGTCAGTCCTCGATCAAGCCCGACCAGCGGCGCAACCCGCTTCGCTTCTGGGAAATCACTCCTGACCAGTGGCAGCGGTTCGTGACAGTGAACGCCACGGCTCCGATCATGATGGCGCGTGCCGTGGTGCCGCACATGCTGCAGGCCGGCCAGGGCCGCGTCATCACCGTCACCACCAGCCTTGGCACGATGGTGCGCGAGGGCTACCTGCTGTACGGCGCCAGCAAGGCCGCCGCCGAAGCCGCCATGGCAGTACTCGCCGCGGACCTGAAAGGGACGCGCGTCACTTCCAATGTGCTCGTGCCGGGGGGCGTGACCAACACGGCGATCGTCGGCGACGAAGCAGGGGATCGCGCGCGCATGCTGCAGCCCGAGATCATGGTGCCGCCGCTGTTGTGGCTGATCTCTGACGCGGCAGCGGGTGTCACCGCGCGCCGCTTCGTGGCGATGGACTGGGATGCCTCGCTGCCCGGCGAACAGGCGGCCGAGAAGGCTGGCGTGCCGATCGCCTGGCTCGGCATTGCGCGCATGCCGGTTGAGCCGACCTGACGAAAGCGCCGCTTAGCGCGTGATGACCGGAGGCGAAATCGCCCGGAGGGCTGAATCGCGCGCTCAAACAAAGAAAGCTAAAGCATGATGAGGTCAAACCTGGAGTCATCATGCTTTAGGGAACCACAAGGACAGGGCACGGCGCACTTTCGACAACGCGCCGTGCAGTACTGCCGACAAATGCCCTGGCAAGCCGGCTACGGCTCGCATGCCCGACGACGAGCAGATCGCTGGCCTGCTCTTTGGCTGCGGCGATGATCTGTGCTGCCGCCACACCAGTTCGCACGTCGCGGGCGACATAGATCCCGTATTCGCTGGCGATACGGTCTGCCCGCGAGCGGAGCGCATCCTCGGCGATTTCTGCCACCGCCACTCCCGGCGACTCTGCATTGTGTTCGCGATCCAGATATCGCTTGATGTCCTCCTGCTGCGCGTCGAGCGCATCCACCACAGTGACCAACAGCAGTTCAGCAGCGAATTTGGTAGCGATGGATCCTGCGAGCTTTGCTGCTCGCAAGGATGGTGCCGAATGGTCAATCGCGCAAAGAATGCGTTTCATCGCTGACCGAAGCCCCTGGCGTTCGGGCGGCTTGACGTCGCCGCTTGTTGCAGATCGGCGCTCCGCGCCTTGTCACTTGCAGCTACGACTCTGTTCCCGCCCCGGAGGCGTAGCCCGTTCCGCTCCAGCCCAGAGCCATAGCGGCCGAAAATGTCGCAAATGTCATCTGAAGTTCCCTTTGTTCGTGATTGCTTGCAGATGAATTACGCACATCCCCGACCACCGGACATTGATCTGCGTCAAGCATCAATCAAAAACACTTGGCTCGGAGCAGTCCACAACCGCCGCCCGGCACGAGACGGCGGAATCAGTGCGCCGGATACAACGCCTTCGCATCGTCACGAAATGCCGCCCGCGCGCCATCCGCCATGTAGAACATGTGGCCACCCGCATAGGTCGTCAGCCGGATCCGGCCGTAGAAATCATGCTCCGGCATCTGATCCAGCAACAACTGCGTTGCCATATACGGCGTCAGCAGATCGAACAGCCCATGCGCGATCAGTACCGTCATGCGGGAATCAAGTGACAGGGCCGTGCGCAACGCTGTCATCGACTGCGGCGGATTCCAGATTCGGTTGCCCCAGTCCCACGCTCGGTTCACCTCCGCATTGCCAAGTCGGTAGCTGGCGTCCGGCCGCCAGTTCAGCCGGTTCTGGTACATTGCCACCATCGCACTGCTGATAGGCGCCTTCAGGGCCTCCACCACCGGATCAGGATACTCGCTCACCGGATCCAGCGGAAAAGGATCAAGAATGGTCGCCGTCGCATCATAGATGCTGCCGACGCGTCCTCGCGCGCGATCCAGTTCGTGCAGGAACACATCATTGCTGATCAGGCCGTGATGCCGTCGCACCAGTACCGGATCGAGCCCGGTGAACTCAGCAACCCGTGCGCTGCGTCGGGCAATCGTCTCGGCATCGGTCTCCCCCCGGACCAGATCGGCCAGGAACCGTCCTGTGGCGTACTCCTCGACATCCGCAAGCTGCGCGCGTGTCACTTTGCCTTGTTCGGCACGCGCGGCCGCGGCCATCGAAGGCAGCCGTGTCGCAAACGACAACGGATTGAACGCGGCGCTCAGGTCGCCGAAGTCCAGCTTCGGCGAGACCAGCACCAGGCCGGACACTCCCGTCCCCTGGTTTGTGCTGAGCTCACGCGCGAGCCGTGGCGCTCGGAATCCGCCGTAGCTTTCGCCCAGCAAATACTTCGGCGACACGTTTCGATCGAAACGATCAAGCCAGTGACGCACCGCCTCAGCCAGGTAGGCAATGTCGCCGTCGACCGAGAACAGCCTACGTCGGGAACGCTCACTGCTGTCCAGCGCACGCGAGTAACCCGTCCCCGCCGGATCGATGAACACAAGATCGGTGAAGTCGAGCCACGTTTCGGCATTGGCCGCCAGGTCGGGCGCCGCAGAAGGAGCACCCGCATCCCCGCCGAGTGCTGCTCTCCAGGGACCTACCGCGCCGACGTTCAGCCAGCCGGACGCAAAGCCGGGGCCGCCATTGAACGCAAACGTCACCGGCCGATGCGCGTTATCCGGATTGTCCAGTTGAAACGCCACAAAAGCCAATTCGGCGTGCGGAGCATTGTTCTCGCCGCGCAGCACTATGGCACCTGCCGTCGCTGCGAACCGCAGCGTGCGGCCCGGAACTTCTATAGTGTGCTGGGTCATGACGTCTGCCGGCAGGCGGCGACGTTCTTCGTGCGCCGTCTGATCTGTCCGGTTGCCAGGAGTTGGTGCGGCAGAATCTTGCGCCTGCGCTTCGATGAGCAGCCCGCCGCCCATCCAGGCAAAGCCACCGAGGGCCAGCGCCCGGCGGCGGTCGAGCCGACTCCGATCCATGAGCCCGCACCAAGGGGAAAATCTCCCTGGTGTCAAATGATCTGTCGGCAACTTTCGCCGGCACCTGCCGTTTGCCTTCGGCAAGACGAGGATCCCCTATGGAGCAGAACGACAAAGACCGCGAGGCGCATATCCGCCGCATGCAACAAGAGACCCAAGCCGAGCACGACAAAGCGAAGGAGCGCGCCGGCATCGATCGGGAGGTCGAAAGCGAGATGCAGACCGTTCGCCCAGGCAGCGATGCACCATCGCGTGCTGGGATCAGCCCAACCGGGACAGGCGCGGACAACGAGCGTGGTTAACCGTGCGGGCGCATTGCCACGTCGCCGTGGCCTGATGTCCTCGAGCTATCCCGATGCTGCGCGCGACATCCGGTGAGCTTCCCTGCTCGCAGCACCACGCGCTTGCTGCACGCCGCGCGGGAACCCGCTCCGATCGCTATAGCGCCGCCACTCGTGGCTTTTGCGTGCATGCAGGCTGGTCGTCATCCGACCCGCGGCGATGTCCAGCATGGCGATCCCGACGACCATGCCGATCGCCAGCCCGACATTGGACCGCTGCGGATTGTCCTGCCGGTACGCGCCGATCAGCGCTGCCAGGTCCATTCCATCGCCGGCAACGCGGCTCCACATTCCCACCTGCTTCTCGGTGGACAGCGATGCAATGCCCGCGCTGATCTCGCGGGCGCCGAATGTCCGCAAAAGATTCTCCCGCCCCTCCATACCGAGGAAGCGCGCAACGGTGCGAGGCGCCACCAGTTCGACTGCTCCGAGCGCGATGCTGAACCACCCCAGGCACCGCGCCATACGATCGCTGCCGGTGAGCGAGCTTGGACCGCTGCTCAGAATTCTGGGGTCGCCCTCAGAACGCGAGATATTGGCAATGGTGTTCACGGCGCGGCCTCCCAATGGTTCAGGGCTTCAAGACGACCTTGACGCAACTGTCCTGCTTGTCGCGAAACACCTTGTACATCTCGGGACCGTCCTGCAGTCGCGCAGTATGTGTAATGACAAAAGACGGATCGATCTGCCCTTCCTCGATTCGCCGCAGCAAATCGTCGGTCCAGCGATTCACGTGCGTCTGGCCCATCCGGAACGTCAGGCCCTTGTTCATTGCCTGCCCCATCGGGATCTTGTCCACCAGGCCAGCATAGACACCAGGGATCGAAATGGTGCCGGCCGGCCGGCACACATAGATCATCTCGCGCAACACATGCGGCCGATCGCTTTCCATGCCCATCATCTGCTTGGCCCGATCATAAATCGTATCTGGCAGTGCAAAGGTGACATGGCTCTCCAGCCCGGTCGCGTCGATACACTTCTCCGGCCCCTTGCCGTCGGTCAGGTCGTTCAACCGCCCGACAACACTCTCCTGTTCGAAATCGATGGTGACCGCGCCGCCTGCCTCCGCCATGCTGAGCCGCTCCGGCAAGCGGTCGATAGCAACCACCTGACGGGCCCCAAGCAGCACTGCGCTGCGGATCGCCATCTGTCCAACCGGCCCGCATCCCCAGATCGCGACCGTGTCGGTTTCCTCGATCTCGCACTGCACGGCCGCCTGCCAGCCGGTGGGGAAGATGTCGCCCAGAAACAGCACCTGCTCGTCTGTCAGACCATCCGGGATTTTGATGTGCGTCCTGTCGGCAAACGGCACGCGCAAGTACTCTGCCTGACCGCCGGGATAACCGCCGGTAAGGTGCGTGTAGCCGAACAGGCCAGCGGTGGCGTGGCCAAAAACCTTGTCGGCAATATGCTTGTTACGATTGGTCCTTTCACAGACCGAGAAATTGCCGCGTTTGCACTGCTCGCACGCGCCGCAGATGATGGTGAACGGCACCACGACACGATCGCCAACCTTGAGATTGCCGTTCAGGCCAGAGCCGACCTCGACCACCTCGCCCATCATCTCATGTCCCATGATGTCGCCTGGCAGCATCGCGGGTACAAAATTGTGAAACAGGTGCAGGTCCGAGCCGCAGATGGCGCAGCTCGTCACCTTCACGATGGCATCGCGGGCATCCTGGAGCTTCGGGTCAGAGACCGTGTCGCAGCGAATGTCCTCTTTCCCGTGCCAGACCAGCGCTCGCATCGCATGACTCTCCCAGCTCCGGCGTCAGCCGGCATGGGAGCCTGAATGCAAAGCTTGCTACCAGCGTTCCGCCAGACGTTCCATTGTCGCGTCACCATGCCGTGACGCTGCAGGCTCCGCTCCGGTCAGCCTGCCGATCAGCTTCTCGTAGCGCGCTATATAGTCCGCCATTCCCAACTGCTGCTCGGCATATCGGCGCGCACCCTGACGCAGCCGGCGCGCCAGCGACGCATCCTCCAGCGCCCGTAGCACTGCATGCGCCAATCCCTTCGGGTCGAAGAAGGAAACCAGCAGCCCGTTCTTTTCGTGTCTGACAAATTCACTCACGGTCGGCGTATCCCCGCCGATAACGACGCATCCTGTTGCCAGCGCTTCGCGCAGTGACCAGGACGCAACGAACGGATAGCTCAGATAGACATGCGCATCTGATCGTTGCAGCATTGCTGCATAGAGTTTGTAATCGAGCCGCCCAGGAAACAGCACGCGATCCGGATCAATGCTGCCGCCGAGTTCCTCCAGCATCTTTTGACGCCATGTCCCTTCTGGCGGAGGCCGGCCGTAGCTGATGCCATCCGCGCCCACCAGCACCACGCGGACATCCTTCCGCGCGCGCAGGAGGTGCGGCACAGCACGCATCATCACGTGGAAGCCGCGGTATGGCTCCAGGTCACGTGCCACGTAGGTCACAAGCTTATCGCCTGGCCGGATGGTTGTACCGTTGATCTTCAGCGGATGCCGCCGCACCTCGGTGTTTGGTTTGCAGACATCCAGATCCACCCCTTCTGGCAGCAGCGTGATGTATGGCCGCGCCCACTCGGGATAGGTGGAAAGTTGCCAGTTGGTCGGGGTCTGCCCATGCGCTCCAAGATTCAGCGCAAGCAGGTTGACACCGTTCTTGGCCCGGATGCGCGGATGTTCGGCCGGGTGCGTCGGAAACTCCGGATCGAAGCCGACATCGATGCCATCAGCACTGTAATAGAACTCGAAGTAGCCGAGTAATGGCGTGTCCGGCCAGACGTCACGCACATTGAGCAGTTCGCCCCAGCCATGATGTCCAATGATGATGTCGGGCCGGAACCCGAGCTGCTTCAGGTTCCGCGCCGTGTGCGCAACGATATCGGCACGCCGCAGTGCCGCATCGAGTTCGCGCGCGGCAACATGCACCTCGGCCGGCGAATCCACCGGCTTCGGATATGGCACCACGCGCACGCCATCAATGCGGTTGGCATTGGGCTCGCTGACGAAGACCACATCGTGCTTTTTCGCCCGCACGAGGTGGCGGACGAGATGCAGGTATTGGCCTGGAAAGTTCTGGTGTACGAACAGGAACTTCACGGGTGGGCGACGGGCGGTGTCAGCGTGACTTCTTCCGCGCCGGCGCCTTCGACGGCGCCGGTCCCTTGCCTTTGCGGCGGATCACCAGCTGGAACGATTCCAGCGCGGCCAGGCTTTCCGCCTCACACGTCTCACCTGCCGCCACCGGCCCGATTGAGCTGCCATCGACGAACGTCGCCGAGTAGCTACACTCGTGCGTCTTCGACGCATGGCCCTTCAGCCGTAGCTTCAGCCCGAGCAGCGGGAGCGCCATTCCACGGCTGCCGCAGAACTTGCCGCCCTCGATCCACGGCGACATCCATCCGCGTCCGAGCACGGCCTGGTACTCGATGTCGGCGGGCTTCACGCCATTGCGCGGCGTCAGGCTGAAGCCCTCGATCCATAGCCGGCTACCCCGCTGGCCGATCCAGTCGCCAACCTTTGCCGGAACATCACCTGTGCGCTGCACATGAGCGACAACCTCGGCATCCGCGAGCGCCGCGGTCCCCAAGCCCCGCGCCGGTGCTCCACCGATGGCCTGACCGTCCGCGCCGGCCCCCAAGCGCATCACCTGGAGCCGTGGCGCTGTTTCAGGAGGTGCCGATGGCGCCTGATAGACCGTCACCAATATCTGCGCCGGCCCCTGCGAAACACGGACCAGTGCCGCCGAGTCGCTGCCGTTCATCCAGCCATCCTCTCGAAACGTGCTGATGTTGATGGCGTCCGGCCGCCCGCCCGGTCCCGGCGGCAGTGAGATGCGCACCCCTGGCAGACCGGAGCGGTCATTTGCGAGTTGCGACCCAGGTACCTGAAAGACGCAGAACAGCCCGGTATCCAGCGTCATCAGATGACCGGATACCTTCAGTTCAGCAATTCTACCCGCTGCAGCGGTGGCATTCGGAGCGGGCCTTGTGGATTGAGCTTTGGGAGCAGCAGTGATGGCTTCCGACATGCAGCATTCTCGCTTTGGTAGTGGTAGTTATTCCTAGAGCAGCAATTCATGCCGAGTTGGTCCAGCCTCTGCAACCAATGCGTTATTAATTTGCGCTGGAAAAAGTCCCAGCGGTAGCAGAGTGCCGCGACCCGTGCGCCGAATTCGCTCCGCCTGGGCGCCGATGTCGAACGCAACCACGCGCAGCCCCGCCTGCCAGGCCTCCCCCAGAGTGAAACACCACGTTTCGGGAAAGATCGACGGCAGCAGCGCCAGGCTTGCGTCCTGCGCTTTGATCAGCGCCACCGCCTCATCCGCTGTATAAGGTCCAGTGACGAACACCCGGCGAGTCGCCAGCAACGCCCGGTCGTCGATCGTGTGCCCCACAACAACGAACTCCAGCGGCAGGTCTCTCGCATCCGCGTCTCGTGCGCAGTCGAGGAGCACCCGAAATCCCTTGTGCGCTCCGATCGCACCGATGACGCACACCCGGAATGGACGTCCTGCACGAACCGGCGGCGGATCCACGATCGCCGCATCGTCCTCGTGCGGCTGCACCACCGGTCGGACCGACGCAAAGTAACGACGGATGCGGACGCACGCGTCTTCCGAAGGCACCACGACACGCCGCGCGCCGGCCAGCAGCTTCGCTGACCGACGGCGTAGCGCTGCAACCTTGATGTCTTCGTCGATCAGGCTCCCGCCCTCGGCGACGCACCGCTCACATTGCGCCAGATCGGGTTCGCCACAATAACGCGCTTCCGGCCCGACCAACGCCACCCGTCCGCACAGCCACGCATAGTCATGCACATGCACCTCGTACGGCACGCCCAGAGCCATGATCAGCTCGATGATCGCGGGATGGTGGCCGACAAGGTGATGCAGTTCGATCCCGGCCGGATGTTCACCCGCCAATAGGCGTTGCAGGGCGCCCAGCTCCTCGGGCATCGCGTAGCGCAGGTCTGGAAAATCGTCGCCAACCACGACGCAGCGTCGCCCAGCGCCATCGCGAGCCGGCCGCAGGACGATCACCCGCAGTCCGTTTGCCCGATGCCGCTCAGCTGCCGCCCGGATCTGCCGCTCGACACCACCACCTTCGGCATGGCTGACCACGATCACAGATCTGCCGCCCCGCCGCCGGCCATCTCGCCAACGCGCCAGATCAAGCCGACGGCGCGCCGTGGACAGCGGGTCTCGCCGCACATGCGCCTCGATCAGCTTCTGATAACCGGGATGCAGTCGCTCCAGCAGCGACGCATTGCGGGTCCGCAGATGCACCGCCGCCGCACCGAATGACTGTCCTCCAACATGCGCGACGAATACTCCTGGTGCCGCGACGTTTCGCCACCCCAATTGGCGCGCACGCAGGCAGAAATCGTTCTCCTCGCCGTATCCCTGCGCAAAGATGTCCGCGCGGAACGGGCCCACTGCATCCATGCACGCCCGACGCAGGTAAAGGCAGAACCCGACGCCAACCGGTATGTCGACCGCGCGCAGGCCGTTGGCGCGTCGCGCCAGCGCATCGAGGCGGATGGTGTCCGTGCGGTTCGGCCGATCGTGTTGATAGGTGACGATGGTCGCGTCGTTCGATAGAGGCGTCACCGTGCCGATATCCGGGGCGCTATAGGCAACCGTCCGAAGTGCTTCCAGCCAGCCGGGCGCCACCAGCGTATCGCTGTTCAACAGCACGACGTCGCGCCGATCGGCTGCGCGAATCCCCTGATTGGCACTGGCAGCGAATCCGCGGTTCCGCCGATGTCGAATGAGGATGATCCGGCCGCGTTGCTGCAACGCTACCAATGCCCTCACCAGGTCCGGCTCTTCGGACGCGTCATCGATCACGATGATCCGGCTGCCCCGCCGCAGCCCGGTCAGCACGCTGTCCATGCAGTCCATCGTATGACGCAAGCCGCCGTGCACCGGGATGACCACATCGACTGGCAAGCGCCGGCGCGAGCCTTCCTGTTGCGGCATGATGGCGGCCACCGGCACCGACACGAGGTCCGCCCGCGGGTGTAGAGGGCTTCCAAGCAGGTCCTTGCCGTCGCTGCCCAACACCCTTACCGGTCCGCCGAAGGGCACCTCCGGGACGGCAAAACCGCGCGGCCTAGCCAGTAATCCCTCGATCTCCACTGTCGTGTCTGACGCCTTGACTGTCAGCCGTCCTGGTCCCCTGAGCGGTCGGATCGTCAGCACGGGATCCCTGGCGGGATCTCCCGGATGCCACGCCCATCCCACCAACCCGCCATCCTGTACGGTCACGCATCCTGCGGCTGGCGCCGGCTTCTCGCTTGCATCGTGGGCGGAGGTGGGGATGCCGATGGCTTCCGCGATTGCGGCCGTATCGGCGCCAAGCACGTGCCGGCGCCGCACCTCCGCCAACGCCTCTGCGGCGCCGCTGGCATTGCCGAGCAGCCGCCGCGCGGTCGCCAGCCCGAGCCATGCCTCGCGCACATCGTGCTCCGCGACGATGCCGGCGAACAGCGCCTCGGCGCGGCTGTCGTCGTGGCCCAGACAGGCTGTCGCCAAGGCCAACGCCACCGTCGGATCGCGTGGCGTCAGGCGCCAGGCGCGATCCAGCCATCGCAGTGCATCGCGATGGTCACCGGCGGCAGTCGCCGCCTGGCCATGCTGAAACGCCTCTAATGCCAGTGCTGCCGGATCCGTCGGCCCGCTCAGTGGCCGACCGCCTGTGGCTCTGCTTGCTGCACCTCGGCCGCCGCCGGAGGCAACGCCGCGAGGTCATTGCGTGCCTCCTGCAGACCTTGGGCAAGCGCCTTCTCCAACCACACCCGGGCCTGGTCGAAATCGCGCTCACCGGCGAGCCCCCGCGCGAGATAGCGACCGAACATCATCTGCGCATAGGCATGACCGCGTTCCGCCGCCGCACGGAACCAACGCTGAGCTGTCGGCCGATCGGTCGGCACCTCGTGGCCGCCTCCATGCATCGCGCCCATGGCGAACATGGCTCCGACGTGCCCACGCCCCGCCGCCTTTTCGAACAGACCCAGTGCCCCGGGGTGATCCTTCGGTCCGCCCCGGCCAGTCAGCATCAACTCGGCCAGCTGAACTTCGGCCTCCACCATGCCGACATCGGCGGCCCGCTTGATCCAGGCGCGGCCTTCCTCGGGGTTCGCATCCAGCCCACGGCCTTCGACCAACATGCGACCATACCAATACTGCGCGTTCACCACGCCGTCGGCTGCGCGGCGCAGCCACTGCGCTGCCTTGCGGTCGTCTCGTTCGACGCCCACACCTTCTGCCAGGCACACGCCGAAATTGAATGCGGCGACGAGGTCGCCGGACGCCGCAGCCTTCTCGAACCATTCGCGGGTGCGGATGGCGTCGTCGGTACCGCCCTCGCCGCGTAGCAACAGGTTGGCGAGATCGACCCGCGCCGCGTTGTCCCCCGCGTCAGCGGAGGCGCGGAACCAGCGCGCGGCCTCTTCCGAGTCTCGCGGAACGCCTGCCCCGGTCAGATGCATCATGCCCAAGGCGCGCGCCCCGCCACGGTGACCTGCCTCCGCCGCGCGACGGAACCACATCGCCGCCTCGGCAAAGTTGGGCGGCAACTTGCCCCCTTTGGCATACATGTCGCCCACCACGGCGGCTGCCTCCGGGTCCCCGGCGAGCGCCGCCCGGCGCAGCCACGATTCGCCCTCGACGGGGTTGGCAGGCACCGTCAGACCTTCCATCAAGGCCATGCCCCAGCGCGCCTGGCTCGGACGGTTGCCTCTTTCCGCCGCTTGACGGAAGAGCTGGATGGCAGCGGGGCGATCTGCCGGCCCCGCCATGCCGCGCTCGGTGATCACTGCCAGTAGGTACAGTGCCGTGGGCAGGCCGGCATCAGCCGCTTTGCGCAGGAACTGTGCCACTTCGGCATGCTGTTCCGGTGTCTTGGCGTTGCGTGCGAGGGACAGAGCAAATCCCAGTGCCCCCTGTGGGCTGCCAGCCGCAGCAGACCGCTCGTAGCAGCGATGCGCCTCCTCCAGATCGCGCATCTTCTCCGGGCCGGATGTGAGGATGTAGCCCAGCACCGCCTGGCCATCCGCAGAGCCGCCCTCTGCCGCCTTGCTGGCCCAATGCAGTCCAGCTTCGAAGTCCGGTGCCGTGGCCTCCTGGGAAGCGAACAGCCGGGTTGACGCAGCATCCTCGGACTGGGTCACCAAGCCATGGATCGCCAAGGTCGCGAGTTGCGCCTGCGCTTCGACGTAACCTTGATTGGCTGCGCGTTCCAACCAGCGCACGCCCTCGGTCCGGCTGGGCGGCACGCCGGCACCCTCCAAATAGCACCGGCCGAGCCGATGTTCCGCCTCCGCGATGCCCGCCTGCGCGGCCCTCGCCAGGAGCGGAAACGCCTGCCTGAAGTTTTTCTGCTCGGCCAGCCGCGACGCCCGCCGCAGCGCGGCGGCCGGCGTCAGCGCAAGCATTCGATCGAGAAGCGCCACCAGGTTTATCTCAGACTTGTCTACTGAGTATCAGGGTTCACGCATTCCCTCAGAGGCAACAGGCAATGCACGTCCCAACAGGTATTGCAGCACCGTCCGCTTGCCAACCTTGATATCCGAAGTCACCGGCATTCCAGGCAACAACCTGAAGCCGGGCGGCGTGCCGTGCAAATCCACTCGATCGATCGTCACCCGCGCCCGATAGAACGGCTCAGTGGAGTTGCCCGGCAATGGCACAGCGCCGGTCGGGTTCCGCTGATCATCGAATGCGGTGAAACTGTCAGCACTGATCGTGCGCACGGCTCCATACGCCATCCCGTACTGCACGAACGGGAAAGTATCGAACTTGATCGCCACAGGGTCGCCGACATGCACAAAGCCATCGTCGCGGCCGCTGATATTCGCCTCGATTTCCAGCGGCGCGTCGGCCTCGACCAGCGTGATGAACTGCTGGCCCGATTGCAGGACCGAACCTACTGACACTTTCGCCACCGTCAGCACCGTCGCATCGCGATCTGCCCGCAGCTCGACCAACTGCTTGCGCAGTTGCGCCTTGTTCAACGACTCGCGTGCGTCGGACAATTTGCTGGTCGCGTCAGCCAGCTTCTCCGAAACGTCAGCGTGCCATGAGTGCACGTATCCGTCGCGTTCAGCAACCAGAGCCGCCAGGTCGCGCTGCGCACTGGACGCAGTTTCGACAGCACCCCGCAGGTCGCGATCCATCTCAGCCCGATTGTCCATCGCCGCCAGCGTGTTCAGCTTGCTGCCGACCTGCAGTCGTTCAAGGTCGCGTCGCATCTTCTCGACCTGGGTCGCCACCTGCAGCCGGTCGCGGAAGCCTGCCGCGTCGCCATTCGCCTTGGCAATGTTGGAGACCAGGCCGTTGATCTTCTGGGTGTAGTTCTCGATCCTGAAGCTGTACTCCGC
The DNA here is from genome assembly GCA_024280945.1 of Acetobacteraceae bacterium. GTDB lineage: Bacteria > Pseudomonadota > Alphaproteobacteria > Acetobacterales > Acetobacteraceae > JAMXLO01. Next base: position 9,500 of record JAMXLO010000106.1, on the reverse strand, counting down.
CTGCCGCTGTGCATAGGTAGCGGCCTGAAGCGCCAGGTTCGGATCGGTTCCCGAATAGGTAAACGGCTGACCGCTGGCCTCGGCCTGCAGTCGCGAGACCTGAGCCTGCAGGCTGGCCACCTGTGCCGCCAACGCCCCCACATCGGCCGCGGCAAAGGTGGGGTCGAGCTGTGCCAGCACCTGACCCGCCTGCACCGACTGGCCTTCATGCACGTCGATCGAGCGCACAATGGCCGTGTCAAGCGGCTGCACGACGATCGTGTGCGATCGCGATACCACCCGGCCTTGTGCTGTGACGACACGGTCGACGTGGATCATCCCCAGTGCGACCAGGATGGCCGCCAGCATGCTGACAATGATCCAGACAACGTGGCGCGCCGATTGCGGCACCGGTGCCGAGGTTATCGCCGTCGACGGCATCTGAAACTCGAGAATCACCGGCAGCGTAGGATCGCTCCGGTCGTCAACGGCTGTACTAATCGCCTTGGACGAGAGTCGGAGCGAGCGCGGCATGGCGGGAACCTTGCGTTTCGAGGTGGCGATTTTGCTGTGCCCACAGCTGGCGATAGACGGCGCATCGCTCCAGCAGGGTACGGTGTGGCGCGACGTCCATCACATTGCCCTTCTCCAGCACCAGGATCTGATCGCATTCCGTCAATGACGACAGCCTGTGCGATACGATGATCATCGTGCGGCCGCGCGCGATGCGCAGCAGATTGGCGTTAACCAGCGCCTCCGATTCGGGATCAAGCGCGCTGGTGGCCTCATCGAGGATTAGAATCCGCGGGTCATTGATTAGCGCGCGGGCAATCGCCAGCCGCTGCCTCTGTCCGCCGGACAGGTTGGGCGAGCCTTCCTCGATGTAGGTCTCGTAGCCGTTCGGCATCCGCTCGATGAATTCTTCCGCGCCGGCGAGTCGCGCCGCGCGCACCGCATCCTCCAGCGTCAGGCCGGGACGTCCGGCGAGGATATTGTCGCGTATCGAGCCGCGGAACAGGAAGTTGTCCTGCAACACCACACCGAAGCTCTGACGCAAGTGACGCAGGTTGATTTCGCGCAGGTCAGAATTATCGATCTTCAAGAAGCCGGAGTAGTCGCGATTGATGCCTTGCAGCAGCCGCGCGATGGTCGACTTGCCTGACCCTGACCGACCGACGATGCCTAGCATCGTGCCGGCCGGAATCGAGAAGCTGATCCTATCCAGCGCCGGGGTTTTGGTACCGGCATAGGTGAAGGTCACATCCTCGAAGCTGATCGCGCCAGCGAAGCGAGGTCGCAGCCCACCCGATGCGGCATCCACCTCCAGTGGCCGATTCAGCACCGATGCCGCCAGGCCGATCGACGCTGCCACGTCCTGATACTCATCCGTCAGCCGCGCGAGCTGCACGAGCGGCTGTGCGACGCGCTGCGACAGCATCATGAACGCAAACAGTGCGCCGGCCCCTGCGCCGGTCTGATCACTCAGCGCCCAGTACACCCCTAGCAGGATCGCGCCCATCCACATGAAGCGCTCGATCGGCGTCACCAGCGTCTGTGGCCAGTTGCCCAGTTTGCCATATGCCAGACGCCACTTTCCGGCCTCGGCAACCCTCTCGTCCCACAGTTGCTTGCGCTGTGGCTCCAATGCCAACGACTTCACAGTCTTCACGCCAAACACCGTCTCGCCCAGGGCCGCTTGCTTGTCTGTCTCGGCCTGCACCACGCGGCCGAAGAGCACGGCCAAGGGCTTGAGGAACACCAGAATGATCAGCGCGATCACGCAGGCGCAGGCCAGTACGATCCAGGCCAGCGGCGCGTTAAGCCAGAACAGGAACGGGAGCAGCACGCAGAGCGTCATCAGGTCCAGGAACGCTGACAGCAGCTTGCCGGTGATGAATTCGCGAATCCGGTGCACCTGGCTGATCCGGTACATCGTCTCGCCGGCCGGATGTCGTTCGAAATAGTCCAGCGGCAGGCGGAGCAGACGGTTGAAGACGTGCAGGTTCAGCCGTGCATCGATCCGCGTGCCAACCACCAGCACGATCAGTCGCCGCGCGTAGCCCAACAGCGTCTCGTAGAGGATGGCAATGCCGACGATCACCGCGATCAGCGCCAGCGTGGAGTAGGAGCTGTGGGTCAGCACCTTGTCCACCACCGTCATCACCAGGAACGGGGGGAAGATCGTCAGAATACTGAGCGCCAGCGAGGCGAGGCCGATCTCGCGCAGCGAGCGCTTCTCCTGCATCACCAGCCCGAACAGCCACCGCAGCGAGAACGGAGCGTCGTTATCGACGTAGCCGCGATTGGCGCGGAGCAGGACGGCATCGCCTGACCACACTTCGGACAGGCGCAATTCGTCCACCGGCACCGGCGCGTCGGCCGCTGGGCCGGTCGGGTCCTTGATGAAGACGACCTTGTGCTCGGTGTTGACCGCGGTCAGCAGGCCCGCGGTGCCGTCATTGAACAACAGCACCACGGGTGCGGTATTGTCGAAGCGCATGAGGTGGCGCCAGCGCAGCCGCACCGCGCGCGCCCACATCCCGGCATTCTGGGCCCAGGTTGACAGTGCCGCCGCTGTGGGCGCGGCTTCGCCCGGCGTACCGCGGAACTCGTTCGGATCAAGCTCCTGTCCATGGTACCGGCCAGCGACGATCATCGCCATCAGGCGAGGGTGAACGGGTCTTTCTTCGGCCCCATCCACTTCCACCGACACCGGGTTGGCGGCGCCTCCGCCGGTATCGGTCAGTGCGTGACCCTGCCCCGGAGGTCCGGAGGTATGTCCGTCATTTACATCCACGCGTAGTCCCCCTCGAAGGCATGTTCCATCTGCGGGCCCAATGTGCCCTTGTGACGGCCTTGGCCGCCGTCGTTGCGTGGCCAGGCCTGGAACCATCCGCCGAAACCGTAACAGCGACGGAAGGAAGGTCGTGGGCAGTATGCCTCAGAACGTTTACAACTTGCCAAACATTTCCTTGGCCGTGCGCCGGCTACCCGTGCAGGTTGGTCCACCGCCTCGCGACACAGCCGGGACGAGAGGACGCAGCGAATGGCAATACTGGACGACGACGTGGTCAATGCCTTCGTTCCTGGGCGACGACTGGAACGGCCGGCGCTCGGCACCGGCCGGCTCTCCGGCCTGAGATTTGCCGTCAAGGACCTGTTCGACGTCGCCGGCAGCATAACAACCTACGGAAACCCCGACTGGGCCGCCAGCCATCCGGTTGCCGTTGCCACCGCCCCGGTGATCACCACCCTGTTGCAGGCAGGAGCGCGCCTGGTCGGCAAAACCAAGACGGTGGAACTCGCCTATGGGCTGACCGGTGAGAACGTCTGGCACGGCACGCCAGTCAACCCGCGTGCACCTCAGCGCTTCCCCGGCGGATCGAGCTGCGGTTCTGCCACAGCCGTGGCGGCTGACCTGGTCGATTTTGCACTTGGCTCGGACACCGCCGGTTCCGTGCGTATTCCCGCCAGCTATTGCGGCCTCTATGGCATCCGGCCAAGCCACGGCGCCGTCAGCCTCGCTGGTGCCTTCCCGCTCGCCCCCAGCTTCGACACCTGCGGGTGGTTCAGCCGTACTGCCTCGCTCCTGGTTGGCGTGGGCGATGTCCTGCTGCCCGGCGGCCGTCAGCCGGTCGATGGCCCACTGCTCCGGGTCGAGGAGGCCTGGGTGAACGCCCGCCCAGAGGTGGCCGAGGTGCTCCGCCCACGGCTGGAACGAATCGAGCAACTGCGTGGCCGCGCCATAGGCATCCGCGTCGTGCCCGAGGGCATCGATAGCCTGTTCGACCACTTCCGCACTGTGCAGGCAGAGGAGGTCTGGGCATCGCTGGGTCGCTGGATCGAGACAGCGAAACCGCGGCTGGGTCCAGGAGTCCGTGAGCGCTTCGCGGCCGCCAAGGCAACCGATCCCGCCATCGCCGGGCCCGGCCGCGCGTTCCGCCGTGTGCTGCAGGCGCGCGTCCGGCCGTTGCTCGCTGCGGGGGCGGTGCTGGTGTTTCCGACCAGCCCCTGTCCGGCGCCGCTGCTGACTGCTGGCCCAGCCGAGCAGGACGCTGTCCGCGCTGCCACCATTGGTGTGACAGCGATTGCCAGCCTATGCGGTCTTCCCGAAGTCACTTTGCCCGCCGGCATGGTCGACGGTGCGCCGGTCGGACTGTCGCTGGTCGCAGGCCCCGGCCTGGACCGCGGACTGCTCGCGTTTGCGTGCGACGCGGCGGACGTGCTTGGACTCCCGATCTGAGCGGAGAGGCAAGTCCATGCAGATTCGCGCGGCGACCGAAGCCGACATTCCGGAAATCCAGTCGATCTATGCGCACCACGTGCTGACCGGCGCCGGCACGTTTGAGGAGGTTCCCCCGTCGGTCGAGGAGATGGCGGATCGCATCTCCAAGGTGCTGGAGCGAGGCTGGTCCTGGCTCGTGGCGACCGACGCCAGTGGAGTTCTTGGCTACGCCTATTATACTCAGTTCCGCGACCGCTCGGCCTATAGGTACTGCGCCGAGGACAGCGTGTACGTGCGCGAGGACGTTCGCGGACAGGGTGTCGGCAAGGCGTTGGTTGCCCGCCTGATTGATGACGCCACCGCCGCCGGCATGCGCCAGATGATCGCAGTGATCGGCGATTCGGAAAATACCGGCTCGATCGGCGTGCATGCCAGCCTGGGGTTCCAGATGGTCGGCACCATGCGGGCCGCCGGCATCAAATTTGGCCGCTGGCTCGACGTCGTCACCATGCAGCGCCCACTCGGCAGGGGTGACGCCGATATCCCCTGAACTCCTCCCCCTCCCCGCGCGGGAGGGGCTTCCGGGAAGGCTGCGGCAAAAAAATCAGCCCCTGGACCCGGCTCTCTTTCTCATGGCCGCCTATGGCTTCGTCGCCGGCCTGCCGTTGCCGCTCTCCGGCTTCACACTGCGATTGTGGCTGTCCGAGGGTGGTGTCTCGCTCGCCGTCATCGGGCTCACCGCCAACATCGCCCTTGCCTACTCGCTGAAATTTCTCTGGGCTCCCGTCCTGGATAACGCCTGGCCGCCCGGACCTCTCCGAAATTTGGGGCGTCGCCGCGGATGGCTTGTCGCCATACAGCCCGCTCTTGCTGTAGCCGCGGCGCTACTCGCGCTCTCCGATCCAGCGCGTCTGCCGTTCCTTTCGCTGGCGCTCGCGGCTCTGGTGGCGTTCCTGTCCGCAACTCAGGACATCGTGGTGGATGCTTGGCGCATCGAGGCTTATCCTGCGCATCGTCAGGGCGCCGCCATGGCCGCCTACATCTGGGGCTACCGGGTCGCACTGCTGATCGCCACGACTGGTGTGATATCCATCGTCTCTGTCATCGGCTGGCACCTTGCCTTGATCGGCATCGCCGCCCTGATCGGCTGTGGCGTGTTCGTCACTCTGTCGGCGCCGGAGCCTCCAGCCCTCGAGCGTCACCTCGCCCCTACCGGAATCGCCGCTCGGCTGGGGCATGCGGTCATCGAACCGCTGCGCGATTTTCTCACCCGGCGCGGTGCCCTGCTGATCCTCGCTTTCGTTGCGCTGTTCAAGCTGGGCGAGGCGATGGCCGGCATCATGACCGCGCCGTTTTACCGAGCCCTTGGCTTCTCGCGCGAGGCGATCGCGGCCACCGGCTGGTTCTCTCTCGGCGGCACTCTGGCCGGCATTGCACTCGGCGGCTGGCTGGTGTCGCGCATTGGCACCGGCCGCGCGCTGCTGCGCACCGGCTGGGCACAGACCCTTGCCATGGCGATGTACCTGGTGCTCGCCGTTTCGGCTGGAGAGCACCACGTGCTCTACGGCACCGTCGCCACAGAAGCCTTCGCCCAGGGCATGGCCGATGCGGCTTTCATCACCTACCTCTCCGGGCTTTGCTCGCGCGCCTTCACGGCCACCCACTACGCACTGCTGTCGTCGCTTGCTGCGATCGCGGTTCACACAATCGGTGGCGTCTCAGGCATCTTCGCGGCACGTCTGGGCTGGATCGGGTTCTACGCGCTGTGCATGTTCGCTGCGTTGCCTTCGATGGCGCTCATGCTGGTGCTGTTGCGGCGCTATCCGACGGAAACGAGCCGGGACGTGCTAACTTGACAGAAGTCTACGCAGCAAGCTGGTCCCGGTCTGCCAGCCTGTGCCGAACTCTCTCGAGTTCTGGTCCGGCGACGACCAGCGGAGCATAGCCGTAGAGTTCCCAGAGCAAGGCATAGTCATGGCGCGGCGAGGCGAAATCTGGATGCAGCCGAAAGACGGCCGCACCTTCAGCGAAGGCATCCCGTGCGCCGGCTTCCAGATAGCTTTCGGCCGGCAAACCGTTGGCGATCAGCACGTCGTGACTTAAGAGCTCGATGTGGGAGTAGGTAATCGAATGCCGTTGGATCTGAGTGATGCTGCTGCCGTTGACCAGGTGACGGATCGGGATCAGCACACCATCGACAAACACCGGATGGTCTGGCGATAGCAGCAAGTCGCGTTTTGGCCTGTCTGCGCCAAACGCGTGTGCGGCGATCCGCACTGGCAGGATGCGCTGTCGGTTCGGGCGACGGTGGAACTCGACTCGGCGTCCGCCGGTCCAACGTATTGCTCGGCTGTGGCCGGAGACGGTCTGCACCAGATCGCCTTCATGCAGGTGCTCGACGGCGACCTCGCCACGAGGCGTCAGAATTTTTGTGCCGGCCATGCCCGCGTTCACAATGGTCCCGGACCATTCAGAATATACATCGCCGAGAAGGTTTGCCGGCGATCGTCGCGCCAGCCGTCGCGGCTGGCGGCCCTCGCAAGTTCGTGCGAGGCCGCGAACCACAACATCATATCGTGCGACGGTGGTGATGGCCTGACAGCGCATCATCCACGCGGGGATCGGCGAACACCTACACGTCGAGAAAGACCGTCTCTCCTTCCCCCTGTAGCCGCACGTCCATTCGCCAGGTGCCCGACCCGGCCGGTCGCGCGATCAGCGTGGCCCGCCGCGCCGGTTCCTCGATGGACATCAACAGAGGGTCGGTGTCATTCAGTCTATCGCCCTCGAAATAGGCGCGGGTCACCAGACCGCGCATCAGACCGCGCGACAGCACGCAGATCGCGATATGCGGCGCCTGCTGTGCATTGCCCCGTGCGGGGACAGGCCCGGGCTTCACCGTGGTGAAGCGGTAAACACCGGCACTGTCGGTGTTGCTGCGACCGAAGCCTGGGAAACTGTCCGACGCCGGTGGATCGGGCTGCCAAATCTCCACGCAGGCATCGGCGCACGGCTTGCCATCGCCATCCAGCACCGCACCGGTCAGCGTGATCTTCTCACCTGCTGCGCCAAACCGCGTCAGGTCAGCCCAGGATGGATCCTCCATCAGGTGCCAGTAGGGCCCGATCGTCTGGCTGGCGGTCGCGGTTGGCATCGCTCAATCCTCCATCGGGGTGGCGGCGCGACCACGCAGCACCACGTCGAAGCGGTACCCCAGCGCATAGTCCGCTTCGGTGATGTCAAGGTCGAAAACGGCAATGAGCCGGTTGCGCGCGTGCTCGTCCGGCACGGCGTGGAAGATCGGGTCGAATGCCAGCAGCGGATCGCCCGGAAAATACATCTGCGTGATCAGCCGGGTGGCAAACGCCGGCCCGAAATACGAGAAGTGGATGTGGTTGGGGCGCCAGGCATTCTTGTGGTTCGGCCACGGATAGGCCCCGGGCCGAATCGTCAAAAACCGGTAGCGTCCCTGGTCGTCCGTGAATACCCGCCCCATGCCATGGAAATTCGGATCGAGCGGTGCATCGTGTTGGTCGGCCGGATGGTCGTAGCGGCCTGTCGCGTTGGCCTGCCAGATCTCCACCATCGTATTGGGCACCGGCCGGCCATCCTCATCGGTTATCGTGCCGGCAACGATGATGCGTTCGCCGATCGCCGGCTTTCCCTTCGCCATGGTCAGATCCCCGAGCGGCGGGAACCGGTTCGGCGAGAAGCGGGGGCCGGTCGTCTCGGTGACGGTCTGCGGCATCGGATGCAGCTTCTGCTTCGGATGTCGCTTCACCGTGCCGAGATAGGCTGGGGCATCGTACGGCGGCTGCGTGCCTGGGGCGTAGGGACGAAATGGGAGCGGGTCGGACATCGCGGTCCCTCCTGGTGGCCTCAGCTGCCCACTGCGCTTACCAGCCCGCGTGCCTTGGCTGCAACCGCGTCCGGGCTGTCGCCTGGCCGGTAGATCGCCGAGCCGATGCCGAAACCCGCGGCCCCAGCCGCGCGCCAGCCGGCGATATTGGCGGCGTCGATCCCACCTACAGGAAAAAGCGCCGTGCCTGGCGGCAGCACTGCCTGCAGTGCCCGCAGCACCGCCGGGCTGGCCGCTTCCGCGGGGAACAGCTTCAGCGCGTCGGCTCCAGCTGCCAGCATCGCGAATGCCTCTGTCGGCGTGAAGCATCCCGGTACGGCGAGAAGCCCGCGCTGTTTTGCCGCCTCCACGATCGTCGCATCGGCGTGCGGCGTAACGATCAGCCTGCCGCCGGCGGCAGCGATCTCCCTGACTTGTGCGGCCGTCATAACTGTACCTGCGCCGATCAGCAGTCGCTCGCCGAATGCCCGCACGAGGCGCGCGATACTGTCGATCGGTTGCGGGGAATTGAGCGGCACTTCTGCGATAGCGACGCCCTCACCGATCAGCGCCGCGCCGATCGCCACCACCTCATCCGGCTTCACCCCGTGCAGGATGGCGATCAGCGGACACCGCGCCAGCCAGTGCCTCAGTTCCATGCAGCGTGCCGGCCGATCAGTGCCAAACCTCGCGCTGCCGCCTCCCCGTCGTGCCGTTCGGGGTAGCCGCCATTCGCGGATATTGCACGGCCGTACAACATGGTCAGGTCCGGCGTGCCTATTACATGAACCACCTGGCCCATCTGTCCTGCCAGAGCCGCGCGCACCTCGTGACCAATCAGGATGCCGGAGAGGTAGGCTGCCGCATCGGTCTCTGCCAGTCGGCCGGCCAGCACCAGCGCCCGAGCACCAAAGATGTGGTGCAGCAGGCCGCCGGCATCGCCGGAACGGCGCACACCTGCGTCGAACGGAGCACCATTCGCCGGCCCCTCGCGCATCATCCGTCCCAGGATCGTGTGCCCGCGCAGCGCGCCGAAGGCCTCTCCGGTCATGTGGGTGGAGAACCCGGTGATCCGGCCGCCCTCGACCCGCACCCACTTCGAATGTGTGCCTGGCAGGCAGGACAGTCCGCTGCCGCCCATCGCGTCGAGAACGCCGAAAACCTGTGTCTCCTCGCCCCGCATCACCTCGGCGACACCCGCCTCATCGACGGCGGACAGGCCCGGCACCAGCTTCACCTGACCCCAGTCGAACTCGATCTCCATCAGCGCCGCTGCCACATCGGCCGCGCTCGCCGGACACGGCAGATACGGAGCCTCCTTCCAGCCCTGTCGGCTGCCGATCATGCCTGACAGCAGGACGTGGTTCTCGCCCGCAGCCAGCCATGGCCCGATCTCCTCGCGGAGCGTGTCGGCAAACCGGTTGTCCGGCACATTGACCAGGCCTTTCAGCGCGCTGC
>JAMXLO010000105.1 GCA_024280945.1 Acetobacteraceae bacterium | reverse complement strand
CGCAGGTTTCCAGTCGAGCCCCAGGGCTCGGCGTGCTGGTCAATGAAGTGCAGCATAGCGACGGCCCGCCGCTCGTTAGAAGCCAATCTCAGCGAGCCGGCTTTGTTGACTGTGCCAGATTGCGCGGGAGCCGTATCATGAACTCGCTGTATTCGCCGACCTTGCTGTCCACAGCGATGCTGCCGCCATGCTGTTGCGTGATGATGTCGTAGGTGATCGACAGGCCAAGCCCGGTGCCTTCGCCGGTGGGCTTGGTGGTGAAGAATGGCTGGAACAGCTTGTCCCTGATGTCGGCCGAAATGCCGATGCCGTTGTCTCGCACGTGGATTTCCACCGCTTCCCCGATGTCGCGGGTGGTAACCTTTAGGGTCGGCATGAACGCCGGGTCGGCGCCATTCCGCGCCCGCCGCGTGGCCGCGTAGAACCCGTTGCTGAACAGGTTCAGGAACACCCGCGTCATGTGTTAGCGGTGCGTTGAACCCACATTGTGTCCGCTGTGAGCAGACCACGCCTCGACGATTGACTGGTTCGGCGTGATCAGCTGCGGGCGCGCTGCGGCATCCAAAATTCACGGATGGCCGGTACCACCACTGGGATGTCGTGATAGGCGGTTCGGAGGAACTTCTCGCCTTCTGGCCCGGGCCGCGTCGGCCCAAGCATGGGACGTCCGGCTTCGTCAGTGCAGTGGAGCAGGATCGGCAGCAGCAGCCCGTGCTCAATCCGGCTCAGGGTGAGGAGTGGCTGCCAAGCGTTGCGGCGGAGTTTAATGGCGGCCAGGAACCCCATGCACCAGGGGTGTGCCAGAACGGTGCCATCATCCGTGCGCTCAAAAATCGGCGCGTAGCGCTCCGGCGCTGCGGCTAACCCCTCGCTGACGGCATTGAAGCGCGCGACCACACCCATCATCGCAGCCGCCTGCGTGCTGCCGTCCATGCCGATATCACCGTGTGCGCCGAGCATGTGTTCCATCCACTCGTACGAACTGATGGAGCACGGACCGACGATGATCGCGGCCATGTAGCCGTCCAACATGGAGACGCCGTCGACCAGTGGCGGCGGATCTAGGTGGTCGATCCAGTCCTCGAGTTCTTCCAGGGTCATCGCCTTGGATGCGCCACGACGACGCACGGCGGTCGCGCGTCTCATGCGGCAGCCGCCGTCTGCTGAGTTCGTGCTTCCTTCCAGGCCCATGGCAACAGCTCGTGCAAGCTGTTCACTTTGGTCTGACCCGACACGATCTTCTCAAGCACATCGGCCAGGTAGGTTTGTGGATCGAGTTCGTGCAATTTCGCCGTGTTGATGATGGAAGCCAGGATCGCCCACGCCTCTGCTCCACGTGTTGATCCCGCGAACAGCGCGTTCCGGCGCCCCAGTGCAATCGGACGAATCGTTCGTTCCACTATGTTGCTGTCTATCTCAACGCGGCCATCCGTGAGGAACACCGTCAATCCATTCCAGTGATTGAGGGTGTACTTGATCGCCTTTGCCAGGTCCGACTTTGCCGACTCCGCAGCGAGGCGCTGCATCAGCCAAATCTTGAACGCCTCGAGGATCGGCTTGGTCTCGGACTGCCTGACAATGCCACGCTCGGCGGCCGTCAGACCACGAACCCGTTCCTCGATCTGATACACCATCCCTATCCGCTGCAGCGCCTCGGCCGCCACTGAAGACTGCGACTTCTGGTAAACCTCGAAGAACTGCCGGCGGGCGTGCGCCAGACAGTATGCCAATGTGACGGCGCCGCCAGGTCGATTCGGCTTGGCCAGTTCACGATACCCCGCATACCCGTCGACCTGCAGCACGCCACTAAACCCTGTCAGATGCTCATGAACGTGCCGGCCCTTCCGATTCTCCGCAAAGAGGTAGACCACCGCCGGCGGCGCAGGTCCCTGCCAAGGTCGGTCATCGATCGCGTAGGACCAGAACCGTGCCGTTCGTGTTCGTCGTCGTCGCCGGTCCAGCACTGGCAACGGCGTGTCGTCACAGAACACTTTCGGTGAGGCCAGCACGATACCGACCAGCAATTTGTAGAGCGGCTTCAGCCACCATGCCGCTCGGATCACCCAATGCACCAGTGTCGAGCGATCGAGCGCAATGCCCTGACCCCGCAAAATGTCCGTCTGTCGGTTCAGGGGCAGGTGCCAGGCGAACTTCCCGACCACAATCGAGGTAACCAGCGCGGTTGTCGCCATTCCATTGTCGACTAGGCGTGGCGGTGCCTTCGCCTGCACCACAGCGCCTTCGCAGGATCGGCAGCCATACCTCGGCCGGCGGATGCGCTTGACCCGCAGAACCGCCGGTATCACGTCGAGCTGCTCGCTCACGTCCTCCCCTATGACGTGCATCGTGCCACCACAGCAAGGGCAGGCTTTGCCTTCCGGTTCGATTACCACCTCATAGCGTGGCAGGTGCTTCGGCAAGGCACCGATGTTTCGTGCCGCCTTGGGTCGCGGTGAGCTGGGCCTGTCAGGCCTCGGGCCGGCAGCGTCATCGTTCGCCGCGGATGCTTCATTGAATATCAAATCATCCAGCTCGAGCGGCAGCTGTGCCGTGTCGGCGACAAGCTTCTCCGATCGCGGGCCATACACGGTCCGCTTCAAAGCCGCGACAATCCCCTCCAGATGGGCGTTGCGGTCCTGCAGCGCGAGGATGATCTCGATCAGCCGATCAGGATCACGTGGCAGCGACGCCAGGTCGAAAGCCATGCCAATGAATTACCGAACCGCGGTGCGATTCGTACAGGGGATGATCGTCTCACCCGGTCCCTTGGTGCGCCACAAACGCCGTGCGAGGCACAACCTGCGACCAGTCAACACCAGAGAACAGCAAGGTCAGTTGCGCCGCACTTAAGGTTATCGCCCCGTCCTGCACCGGCGGCCATGTAAAGCGCCCCCGTTCCAGTCGTTTGCTCAGCAGCACCAGGCCAGAGCCATCCCAAACCAAAATCTTTAATCTGTCCGCTCGCTTAGCCCGGAACACGAATACGTCGCCGGCGTAGGGATCAGTTGCCAGCGTCTCCTTCACCAAGGTGGAAAGGCTGTCCATGCCGCGACGGAAGTCGACAGGCCGGGAAGTCACCAGGATCCGCAGACCCGGCCGCACCGGCAGGTCGATGATCATGGCTTGCGCCTGAGATGGCTCAGCACCTGCCGCAACGCAGCCGCATCAACCACACCGCTGACGCGCACGCGCACCTCTCCCATCTCAATCTCGATCGTGCCGGTGACCGCTCCAGCGCTGTCATCCTCCACCGCCGACACCAAACCGCAGCTGGC
>JAMXLO010000104.1 GCA_024280945.1 Acetobacteraceae bacterium | reverse complement strand
CCGCAGCGGGAATATCCAGATCATTCCAATTCCGGTCGGCCATGGCACTATGAGGCGCGCTGACCATTGGCCTTACCAATTGCTTAATCGCTTTGCAGTGCTCCGGTCTGGTCTGAGCGAGGAAACGTCGCCTGCGTTCTTAGAATATCGCGCTTGCCGTCGCCGTTCAGCTGCAAGTCCATATCGTTCAGTGGACTTGGATGCCAGGGCAAAGTTTCTTCAATCGACTCCCAGAGTTTTAAGCAGCAAAGGCTGCTGCGCCGCCGACAAGAGCGTCGGCGACGTGGCTTGCTGCGTTGGCAGGTTCAGCAAAAACAACGTGCCACGTCATCGTCATGGTGCCACGAGCCGCCTGAGCGCTTCGTTGCTCCAATTGGCGTCCGTGCCGGAGCCGGCTTTGGTGGAGCAAAGCTCTATGTCGAAATTACCTTGCCGTGGCGCCACAGGGTTGCGCCGATACAAAACGCCGTGATTAGCACCAGGTCAAAATGGATTGACGGCTCTACCCGTTGAGCGAAGAACGGCGGGTACTATTTGCCGATTGCAACCACCATCCGGAGGAAACGGAAATGCCAATTCTTCTCTGGCTGCTCGGTATACCTATCCCGATCATCATTCTCCTGCTCCTGCTCTGGCACTAGGAGGCAACAATGGCACGCGTCGCCGAAACTGCCGCCTCAGGCACGATAGGCACCGATGCTGGGGCCGGCTCTCAATCGGCCGTTTCGTGGGCAGCTATCATAGCTGGCGGCGTCGCCGCCGTCGCGTTGACGTTGCTCTTGGTCGCTCTTGGCAGCGGCATCGGTCTCTCATCAGTTTCGCCGTGGTCGTCATCGAACCCATCGGCGACAACCTTCACCGTTCTGGCGGCCGTATGGCTCATCATCGTGCAATGGCTGTCGTCCGGCTTGGGCGGTTACCTCGCTGGCAGGCTGCGGACGAAATGGACGGGGCTGCGTGGGGACGAGGTGTTCTTCCGCGATACGGCCCATGGTTTTCTGGCATGGGCGCTTGGTTCGATCCTGGTCGCCTCATTTGCCACATCTTCGGTCACGTCGGCTGTCACTTCTGCTGGCCGCGCAGTTTCAAATGTGGCCGGGAGCGCCGCTGCCACGGCCACACAGGTCGCTGCTAATCAACCATCGGATTCGAACGGCTATTTCCTCGATGCGTTATTTCGAAAGGATCAACCTGACGCCAACGCATCCTCGCAGGATGCCCGCGCCGAAGCCGGACGTATCCTGGCAAAAGCGGTTGCCAACGGCTCGCTCGACACCAACGACCGCGCATACCTTGCAAAACTGGTGGCGGTCCGCACCGGAATTTCACAACAGGACGCCGAAAAGCGCATCGACGACGTCATGCGACAGATGCAGGACGCCGAACAGAAGGCCAAGGCCGCTGCGGATACGGCACGCAAGACATCGGCAAAAGCTTCATTTTATCTTTTCTTCTCGATGCTGATTGGCGCCTTCATTGCCTCCGCGGCGGGCGCCCTTGGCGGCCGGCAACGCGACGAATTCTGAGCGCTTATGGCGGCATGGTCGTTTCGGCTCGTGCCGCCTTCGCTTCATAGGCTGCAGCGAGCTCTGAAACCGTTCGGGCCGTTGATATACCGGAGAGCTCGCTGGCCAGACGGCGCAAATGCGCTGCCTGACCGCGGAGTTGTGCGGCACTGAGAGACCTGACGGGGGACTTGCCGCAATAGCCTGATGCAGAACGGAGCATATTCCGGGTTCTACGTCGCGGCCGGGTCGTTCACTCAGCTGGCCAGTGACTTAGACCGGGCAGCAAAACACAGCGCTTACTCCCTTGTAGATGTCCGCTATGTAATCCTGTTCGGGAGGCCCGAGGGGCCGTTGAAACCCTTTGAAATTCGAGCTATCCAGCGCAGGACGCACTCTTCGGAAGGCGGGGGCAGGAGGTTCGGATCCTGTCACTCCGAGTAGTGATGTCTTCTAGGCCAATGCATCGGAGCAACCAGTTTCAGCAGGTCCCCCAGCTTCTTCCAGCATCTCCCGTGACCGGCCTCGGCTGATGAGGCCGACGTGCGCCCACGTGCAGGTGCCTGGCATGAGCCGCTGTCCGTTGTTGGTCAATCAGTTCTGGCCGGCATGGTGGCCAGCGGCCTCATCGAATGCAACCTAAATCCATTACTGGCGACATGTCTGTGTTCGGCGACGAACTGATCGCCATCGGCGTATGCCGGCCCGGTCATCCAGCGGCCCCTGGTCGCCGACGGTCGAGGAGGCTCGCCCCACCGCGGTGCAACAATGCCAGCATGGAGGGCCGCATTCCCTTATGACGATGAGATGCTTAGCCCAGATGAAGTCAACAGGAGCGCAGCATGGCCCCGATAGGATCTGGGTATAAGGACAGGCATGCATGGTAGATGGATGTGTAATCTGACCGGACGACTCTATTGCTGAGCCAGCGCGCTGCCGTTGTTCCGTCGGCCCACGCGGCGACCGCGATTTGGCTGCGCTGGCGACATCTCTTGCTCCGGTCACTGCGCTGGCCGGTCTACGCGCTGTACGAACAGCGGCTTCTTACCCAGGTCAAATTGCGCCCACCTCCACGGCATGTCGGCATAATCCTGGATGGCAATCGACGCTTTGGCCGCCTGTCCGGAGTTATGGACCCCTTCCAGGTCTACGCTCAGGGCGCACACAAGCTGGACGAATTGCTGGACTGGTGCGGCGAGCTGTCGATACCGGCGGTGACCTTATGGGTGTGCTCCACGGATAACCTGGCACGCCAGCCGCAAGAGGTGGCTGGGATTTTGGGCGCGCTCGAATTGAAGCTGGCTGCGCTGGTGAATGATCCGCAGATCCATCGCCGACGCGTCCGGGTGCAGGCAATCGGGCGGCTGGAGTTGTTGCCGGAGAGCACCCTGGCTGCAATCCGGGCGGCGGAGCAAGCGACCGCGAACTATGACACTATGCTGCTGTCTATTGCCGTTGCCTATGGTGGTCGCGAGGAGATTGCTGACGCAGTGCGCGAGATGCTGACGCGAGCTCTGGACGAAGGTGTGTCGTTAGCTGAAGTTATCGACGGTGTCTGTCCGGAGCAGATCGGACGGTATCTTTACCTTGCCGAAACGCCGGAACCTGATCTTATCATCCGCACCAGCGGGGAACTTCGGCTATCAGGCTTCATGTTGTGGCAAAGCGCGTACAGCGAATTCTACTTTTCCGACGTGCTTTGGCCTGCGTTCCGCAAGATCGACTTTCTGCGCGCTGTGCGAGCATTCCAGCAGCGACGACGGCGCTATGGCCGCTGACCGAACAGGTGCTGGCGCAGGCGCGGCAGGTAAGCGCGCAAGAAGGTCCGCATAGAACCCTGCAGCAGGGCTTGCTCATTTTGTAGCGCACGAAGCTCGCATTGCAGCGTATGGAATTGAGCTTGCAACGTGCTGTATTCGCCTTTCAGAGACCCTAGCTGCGCCTCCGCCTGCACTGCCCGCTCCCGTTCGGCCTGAGCACGGCGGCACTCGATGAGAGCCCGCTCTTTCTGCGCGTCGACAGCGCGCCGGGCTTCCTCGTGCTTCTTCGCGAGCGAATCCAGCTCGCCCGCCTGTCGCGCTGCCTCGGCTGCCTGCGTGTCCCGCTCG
Source organism: Acetobacteraceae bacterium (assembly GCA_024280945.1). Lineage (GTDB taxonomy): Bacteria > Pseudomonadota > Alphaproteobacteria > Acetobacterales > Acetobacteraceae > JAMXLO01. The sequence continues at coordinate 85,588 of JAMXLO010000104.1, read as the reverse complement.
ACCGTCAAGGCATCGTAGCGAACCCGGAAGTGAGCCAATCGCCTTTTCAGGACCTCATGCTCATCGACCGCGCGTGGCATATACGGCACGGCTGTCACCATCTCTCCAGTGCGGTCACTGACGATACCAAGAGTCATGTATGCGGCATCGAGCTGCGCACAGATCCGCTGAAACTCGGCCACAGCGTCCAGTCCGCGCTCCTCCTCCCAGATCTTGAGGCGGTCTATCAGATCGTAGGTTGCGCGTAACACTGACACAGCTTCGGGGTAGCCGCCGGGTGATGTGTCACGCGTCCTCGACAACCAATATTCAGTCCGTTCGTGTGCAAAGCGAGCAAGGCTGTTACCGTAATCAGACACACGCTCGCGATCGAGCCGCGATGTGTAGCGATTTGTCTTGTCGATCCACTGCGCCACGTCTTGATGGGAAAGATGGAGAATAGCGGCCCCTGTGTCCTCCGTCACATGCAATACATTATCAGAATGAAGCTCAATGCCGCTGTGCACCGTGCTGCTGAACGTTACGGCCCCCTTGCGGAACAACCGGATCTGGTGTTCGGGCCAGTAGTATGCCGCTTCGTCGTGCGAGCCGAGAATATAATGGCGTTGTAATAACCCGTAGACGTCGGCACGCGGTGCTTCCAGCTCAGCCTGAATGAAGCGAATTGCCTCGGGGCTGAGACACTCGTCATCATCCAGGCACATTATCCAGTTGTTTTTGCATTGTGCGACCGCGAAGGCGCGCGTCTCTTCAACCGTGGGCGACCATGGGACGGTGATCACACGATCTGCGTACCTCGCGGCGATATTTGGAGTGCCGTCGGTGGACGATTTGTCCACAACTATCACCTCGTCGGCAAAGCCGACGGCGCGCACGCACGTTCCGATCAACAATGCACGGTTGTAGCTGACGACGACTGCGCTAAGCTTTTCGCGCAATGCGCCCTCCGACACTGGACCCTAGTTCAGGCGCGTTCGCAGTTCTTCCATCGCACCGCGGATGCGGTTGGCGGCAGCGCCCTCCGGCACCAGTGCGAGGAATCGTTCGAAGCAGCGCAACGCGGCGCCGACACGATCGAGCCGCTGGTTCATCACCGCCGCCTGGCGCCAAAGGTCGGCGTGGTCAGGCGCCATGCGAAGCATGTCCTCGATGCAGGCGAGTGCGCCGTCGAAGTTGCCCGATTGCAGCCGCCGTGACACGATATTGTTCTGCAGTCGCAGGAGAACGCCGCGCGCGTTCATCGGCCGCAGCAAGCCGGGCCGCAGTTCGGCATCTTGTCCTTCGATTCGCTTGAGCAGTACGCGTAGATCACGTGCGTCAAGGGTCACCCCACCGCCGAAGACGTCGATGACAGCCTGTACGCTGTGACCTTCGAGCGCCACAAGGAAATGTGCCGGAAAGTCCACACCATGCGCGCCCCATCCGGCAGCGCGCGCGGTATGCAGCCAAATAATGCCGAGAGCGACGGGCAGTCCCCGGCGCCGATTGATCACGCTGATCAGATTGGCGTTGGCAAGATCGTCGTAGGTGTCGGCATCACCGGCATAGGTGTAGCGTCCGGCAATTAGACCCGCGAGTGCTTCTGCGCGCATCGATAGGTCGTTGGTGCCGATGGTTCCAGCAAGCTCGACCGCGTCACGCGCCAGAGCGGAGAGGTGCTCACGTGCGGCGTGCCAATCGGCGTTGGGCGCATCGATGCGCGCAAGCTGCAGGGCGGCGTCACCGATATCGATCTCGGTGTCCGGCAACAGGCCAATCGCTTCCAGCGCCGCGCGTGGGTCGCTCATACGCGTTACTGTGGGCGCGATGGCGGCCAGGTGCAAGTGAGCCTGGCCGCCATCGACAATAGCTATTCCGCTGCCGGCAGGTAGATCTCCTTGCCTCCTTCTCGGAATTCCTTGCTCTTCTGTTCCAGGCCGGCCAGCCGTTCGGCATCCTGCCGGAGATCCTGCGTGATCTTCATCGAGCAGAATTTCGGCCCGCACATCGAGCAGAAATGCGCGACCTTGTGCGCCTCTTTCGGCAGCGTCTCATCGTGGAAATTGCGCGCCGTGTCGGGATCGAGCGACAGATTGAACTGGTCTTGCCAGCGGAACTCGAACCGCGCACGACTGATCGCATCGTCGCGCAGCTTCGCGCTCGGGTGACCCTTGGCCAAGTCGGCGGCATGCGCCGCAATGCGATAAGTGATCACGCCGGTCTTCACGTCATCACGGTTTGGCAGGCCGAGATGCTCTTTTGGCGTGACATAGCAAAGCATTGCGGTGCCGAACCAACCGATCATCGCCGCGCCAATCGCCGAGGTGATATGGTCGTAGCCAGGGGCGACGTCGGTGGTCAGTGGCCCGAGCGTATAGAAGGGCGCCTCGCCGCACTCGCGCAGCTGCTTGTCCATGTTGACCTTGATCTTGTGCATCGGCACGTGGCCGGGGCCTTCGATCATCACCTGGCAGCCCTTGTTCCAGGCAATCTTGGTCAACTCACCTAGAGTCTCCAGCTCGCCGAACTGCGCCGCATCGTTCGCATCCGCCTGCGAGCCAGGCCGCAGCCCATCGCCCAAGGAGAACGACACATCATATTTGCGCATGATGTCACAGATCTCGTCGAAGCGCTCGTAGAGGAAGCTCTCCCTGTGATGCGCCAGGCACCAGCGTGCCATGATTGAACCACCACGCGAGACAATGCCGGTCACGCGCTTCGCGGTCAGCGGGATGTAGCCGAGACGAACCCCGGCATGGATCGTGAAGTAGTCGACGCCCTGCTCGGCCTGCTCGATCAGCGTGTCCTTGAACACCTCCCAGTCGAGCTTGTCAGGTTCGCCATCGACTTTCTCGAGTGCCTGGTAGATTGGCACAGTACCGATCGGCACCGGCGCGTTGCGCAGGATCCACCCGCGAATGTTGTGGATGTTGCGACCGGTCGACAGGTCCATGACCGTGTCAGCGCCCCAGCGAGTCGCCCACACCAGCTTTTCCACTTCTTCGGCAGCTCCCGATGTGACGGCTGAGTTGCCGATGTTGGCATTGATCTTCACCAGGAAATTGCGACCGATGATGACCGGTTCGAGCTCCGGATGATTGATATTGGCCGGAATGATGGCGCGGCCGCGCGCTATTTCGTCGCGGACGAACTCGGGAGTGATGAACTCTGGGATTGAGGCGCCGAAGTCTTCACCATCGGCGCGGCGCTCCGCCGCGCCCTCCAGCGCCTTTTGCCGCCCAAGATTCTCGCGGTGCGCGACATAAATCATTTCTTCGGTAACGATGCCGGCGCGGGCGAATTCGAATTGCGTGACCGGTTGGCCTGGCTTGCCGCCGAGTACTGAATGCTCGGCTGGACAGGCAGGCACCAGGCGGTCACCGGACGCGCCGCCATTATCCACGTCCTTGACGGCGCGGGGCGCTAACGGTTCGAAGCCGCGCCTTGCAATCCAGTCAGCCCGCAGTGGCGGCAGACCTGCCCCGAGATCTATGGTGATTGCCGGGTCGGTGTACGGACCTGATGTGTCGTACGCGCGATAGGGTTCTTCGCGCGCGGTCGGATCGAGGGCGATCTCGCGGAACGGCACGTGGATGTCCGGGCGACCGGCGGGCGAGGTGTAGATCTTGCGGGAGCCGGCGATCGCGCCGGTGGTGACGCTGCTCGGGCGGGCGGCAGTCTTCGACTGGACAGTCATCGACGTCTCCTCAATCGCGCTCGCGGGCTGTTTCGGGAAGAACGGGCGTTGCGATTGCGAAGGCACCCGTCCCTACGCCGGCATGACCCGGTTCAGGTTCAAGGGTCACCGCGCCGCTGCTTTGCAAGCAGCCTTTACGGTATCTCAGCCCCTTCGGCGGGGCCCCCCTCGGTAGCCGATTAGCATGCGGTGTGATGGGAACCATGTCAAATGGACGGCCACGCAAAATTCTGCTGCTGTTGCCCAACCCAATTGGAATAGCGATGATGCGCGAACATGGCTTCCGTTGTTGACGGGGGTGGGCCATCGGCGACCGGTGGTCGCAATGACAATCAGGCTCTACGCTTTCACCTGCGGCACGGTGACAGGCGAGTTCGGACGCCTGATGGAGGGCGGCGAGGGCGACATCACCCTGCCGATTCCGGTCTACCTGATTGACCACCCGAACGGTATGGCGCTGTTCGACACGGGGCTGCATCCTGACTGTCAGCAGGATCCCGCCGGGCGCCTCGGAGCCCGGCTTGCCGGACTGTTTCGCATCACCTTCGCTGCCGGCGAAGAAGTGAGTGCGCGAATCGAAGCGATCGGGCGTGATCCCGCGAAGATCGATTTGCTCATCAACTCACATTTCCACTTCGACCACGTCGGCGGCAACGCGCTGATCCCGAATGCGACGATGCTGGTGCAACGTCGTGAATGGGACGCCGGGATGGATCCCGACACTGCTGCGCAGCATGGTTACGATCCTCGTGATTTCGACCTTGGCCACAAGCTGCGCCTGCTCGATGGTGAGCATGATGTGTTTGGCGACGGTTCGGTGGTGTGTCTGCCGACCTACGGGCACACGGCGGGACACCAGTCGCTTCGCCTCCGGCTCGACAGTGGCGACGTCGTGCTCGCCGCTGATTCCTGTTATTTTTGTCGAACCCTGCGCGAGCGGCGGCTGCCCCGATATGTGCATGACAGAGAGGCCATGCTGGCCTCGCTTGATCGGCTCGGAGCGCTGGAACGCCAAGGTGCACGCATCTTCTTCGGCCACGATCCGGAATTCTGGCGCGGCGTGCCCCAGGCCCCGACTCCAATCGTATAGAGAGGCTTATACTGGCTGTTGTAGCACCCAGGTACGGAACAGCTTCAGATCGATGTTGCCGCCGCTGACCACCAGGCCGACGCGTTTGCCTACCATGCGCTCACGTTCGGCAAGCAGCGCGGCGAGCGGTACTGCCCCCGCCCCCTCGACCAGATTGTGCGTATCCGTCCAATAGGCTCTGATTGCGTCAGCGATCGCTTCGTCTGAAACCGTGACGATGCGCGCGGCACCGGCGCGGATGATGGCGAACGCATCGGGATCAGGCTGGCGCACCGCAACGCCATCGGCTTTTGTCTCGGCGCGGTTCAGCACCACGACACGGCCGTCTTCGAATGAGCGGGCGTAGGCCGGTGCGCCGCTCGCCTGTACGCCGATGATCTCGGTCTTCAGTCCGAGCAGATCACGTACCCTGATCGCACCGCAGATGCCGGAGCCAAGCCCGATGGGTACATACACTGCATCGAGCGGTGGCGCGGCACGGAGCAGTTCGAGCGAATAGGTTGCAACACCCTTGACCAGATCCGGCGCGAAGGATGGAGCAAATTCGCGACCCTCGGATGCGGCAAGCCGGGCGGCCTCATCGCGCGCCATTTCGAAATCATCGCCGTGTTCGACGAGCCGTGCGCCGAATGCACGCATCGCCGCGTTCTTTTCCGCGCTGTTGCCATGCGGGACAACGACAGTGACGGGAATGCCGTAACGTCTGCCCGCCCATGCCAGCGATTGGCCATGGTTGCCACGGGTGGCAGAGACAATGCCGCGCACGTGCGAGCGTTCCCGGCGCAGGCGCTCGACATAAATCAGTCCGCCGCGCAGCTTGAAGGCTCCGGTCGGGGTATGATTCTCGTGCTTCACCCATACCTCGGTGCCGCAGCGTTCAGCCAGCAACGGCCAGGCATATTGCGGTGTGCCAGGAAAGCAGTCGTGCACCAGCGATAGTGCCGCTTCCAACTCGCTCAGCGAGAACATAGACGCGATCCAAATCGACACGGGCCGCCACGGGGATACCGGTCGCGGCCCGCGGCATCAATGTGGAAGGTGATACGTCAGGCGAGCTTGAGATTCGTGGCAGCGGCCTTGCCGCGCTCCATTGCCACTTCGTAACTCACCTTCTGGCCGTCATTCAGGCCTTTCAGCCCCGCCGCCTGCACAGCAGTGATGTGGACGAACACATCCTTGCCTCCGTCCTGCGGCATGATGAAGCCATATCCCTTTGTTGCATTGAACCACTTCACGGTCCCAACGGCCATTTTGATTGCTCCTTCCATTGCGCGTCCCCTGATCGCGCGATTGGGGGTTGGGTGATTGGCGCGCAGCGCGCTGGTCAGGCGAGCTTGAGGTTGGTCGCGGCGGCCTTACCGCGCTCCATCGCTACCTCATAGCTGACCTGTTGGCCCTCATCGAGGCCGCGAAGACCAGCCGCCTGCACTGCGGTGATGTGGACGAACACGTCCTTGCCGCCTTCTTGCGGCATGATAAAGCCGTAGCCTTTGGTCGTATTGAACCACTTGACTGTACCGGTAGCCATCGTCTGCGAAACTCTCCGTCAAGCGCGCCGCACAACAGCGTACGGCGCTGGGTCGACAACCGGCCCTTTGGAAACTTGAGGGCACCCGATCGACGGAGGCGCAGCAAGCCTAGCCAAAATGCGATTGCGTTGCCCATCTGGCACAGAAAGGCCACAACCTGTCAATCACAGTCGCTTGTCGTTAACGAGTCTGTGTGCAACCGCCGTACAGGGAGCGAGAACCGTCGCAAGAACGAGAAGTTGGCGTATCAGAAGCCGCTACGCGATCCGCGTGATGTCATCGCCTTGGCAAATTCGCCACCCGAAGCGATGGCACGTCGTCCGGCCGCAAGTTCCGGATGGTAGATGTGCCACACGTGAATCATCTCCGGCCAGACTTGTAGATCGACGGCGACATCGGCCGCTCCTGCCACCTGCGCGAGGCGAACTGCATCATCGAGCAGTGTCTCTGCCGCACCGACCTGGATAAGCAGCGGCGCGAGGCCGCGCAGGTCCGCGTAGATCGGCGCGGCAAGCGGTGAACGCGGATTGGCACCATTCAGATATTGCTTCGCCATATCGAGGATGCCCGCCTTCTGTACCGTCGGGTCCGTTGCGGCCTTGGTGGTCATGCTGTCGCCGATCGCTTCCATGTCCACCCACGGCGAGATCGCCCAGCCACAGGCCGGCTGCGGCAATCCCGCCTCGCGAATCGCCACCATCGCTGCCACGACGAGCCCGCCCCCTGCGGAATCGCCAGCGATGGTGATGCCGCCTGGTTGCACGCCGCCGGCCAGCAGGAAGCGATACGCGACGAGTGCGTCGTCCACCGCGGCAGGGAACGGATGTTCCGGCGCGAGTCGATAGTCGATGGCCAGTGTGCGGGCCCGTGCGGCGCGACCAACCTCCGCGACCAGATGGCGATGGCTGTCAAGCGAGCCGATGACGTAACCACCGCCGTGCAGGTATAGTACTGCCTTGCTCGGAGCCGCATCCGGGGTCGCCGTCCATTCCGACCTGATGCCGTTGACATCGACCGGTTCTGCCTTGATATCGGCCGGCAACCTGTAAGCGAGACCACGTGCGTCGATATCCCGGCGCCGCTGCGCGATGTCGTCCGAGCGCACCCGCTTCGCGATCGTCTCACGCAGCGCAGCAATTTCCGCATCGCTCATGGTGCTGTCTCCTGCTTGTCATGCTTGCCGTCGACATCACTGCGGCGCAGCTCAGCAACCGGCAATTGGTAGAAGCGGGCAAATTCGTAGACCGTCGTGTCCTCCTGGTCCCAGCATACGTAGCCACGACAGTCGCGTGGGCGTGCCTCGTAGACCGTGCAGCGCCGGTCCTGGCCGAGGAACTGGCAGGTGCCGAAGCCGGATTTGATGCGCTTGCTGCCCTTGCGGTTCCGCTCGACGATGTGGCGCTCCTCGAACTCGCGCACCGTGAGTCCCAGGAACCTCGCCAGTCGCCTGATGTCGTTTCGGCTGACTTCGACATACCCAGCCGTCCGACAGCAGAACGCCGGGCATTTCAGGCAGTCAAGCGACTCGCCGGTCATGCCGCCAGTCTGGCACAGGCAGGCTGGCGAGCAAGAGCGGAAAGCGATCAGGAATCCGATGACAACATCTGTTGGGCCAGCAGCGCCGGGTTCCGCTGGTTGTACTCCACCATGCCGGCAGTGACCTGCGACGGGGAAACGCCGGTCAACTGGATCGTGTTGCCATAGACCTCGACAATCGCCGACCCGTCCGGCGCTGCGGACAAGCTGACATTGCTGAAGTCCATCGGTGTCATGGTGTTCTCGAAGTCGAGCTTATCGGTTGCCGGATTGAAGTTTGTTACTGTGTCATGATGATCGGAGCCGATGAACACGAACGTGTTGTTCGGTCCGCCGCCGGTAAGCTGCTGATCGACCCCAAGTCCGGCCACGATCGTGTTGTCCGCCTGCGGCGAGCCGGCAATCACAGCGTTGTCGTCGTCGACGCCGATGATGAGTTGAGGCGTCGTGGGATCGGACCAGGCCACGTCGCTTGAGTGACGTTCGGTGGCGACAAATGCATCAGCCTGCATCGCGGTGGTATCAGTGTTGCGCATGATGAGATCCGACAGCGTCGTATTCTGAATCTGCGTCATGAGCTGCGGACTGAAGCCCTGATTGAGGTAAAAGGACGGATCGCCGTCGCGCAGATTTTCGAACTGCTGAGCGATGATGGCCTGGAAGGTCGGTCCCACCATGGATGACCCGCCGGACGCGGGATCCTCGGCGAGACCGCCGACGAACAGATCGACCTGGTCCACGCTGCCGTAAGCCTGCTGCAACTCGCTCGCAAGCTGAGGATCGCTGGTGATCTGATCGAACGAGGTGTAAGGCGTCATGCCGAGCGCGTCGCGCGTCTGGTTCAGCGTGGCGATGCCGAGGTCGCGTTCACGCAGTATGTCGATGGCCGCGAGGTCGCCCACTTCGCCGGGCGGATTGGCGTTGAGCAGGTTGCGCAAGTCCGAGTTTATGGTGGCGCTTGACTCCTGCGAGAAGTCCTGTGCCATGTTGCGCAGCAGCGCGTCGGCGCCCCCGTTGGGTGGCAGTTCGCTAGGTTGCTGGGCGGAAGCGGCAACCAGACCCTTCTCTTCGAGTATCGTGCCGTCGTTGGCAATCTTGGTCTCTTCTGGAGATACGGTGGAATGACCGAAGCGGTAGGCGGCGGTGGAGAATTCCTCGAATATCTGCGGGCTTACTGACGAATTGTAGCCTTGATACGGCGAGAGAGCGTCGATGCCCAAAAGATGCGGCAGGAATGCAGTAAAGACGATATTCTGATACTCTGCGGTGGTAATCGCACGCGCCATGGCATAGAGCTGATCGCCATTCAGATTTGGATCTTCGGAATGTAACTGGCTGACCCAGTAATTGTGTTCGCGTACGAAAAGCACGTCGATTGACGTGAGGTCAGGGTTCTCCGCGGCGCGGACGTCGCCACCGACATACTGGCCGTTGACGATCGGCAGGTATTCGCCGGCGGACGTTTTCAGCGTACCGTCTGGATTGCGCAGGCTGGCTGCGAGGGTGGGATCGGAGCCATAGACCTGCGACAGATCGAGGTACTGGGTAACAGCGTTTATGGCGTTGCCATTCGCCGAATTCACTTGCCCTCGCGTGATGCTGACCTCGCTGCTGGGTGGCAGGGCAGGGTCGCCGTCAGGAATGGTGAAGCTCAGAACGTTGGACCCGTCGGCCGCGCGGATTTGGACATTGTTCAGATCGATGTCGTGGTCGATGAACTGACCGAACGCGTACATATAGGCGGAGCGCCCGCCCGGGTCCTCGTCCTGGGGAGCAGCAAAAATAGCGTTGCTGATGTCGCGCGGATTCGGGCCGCTTACGGGCGTGTCGGTGCTGTCTGGCGCGAAGTTGGCAGGCGCCAAGCGCAATTCGTCCGTGTTGGCGGCACCGAGCGTCGGGTTCGAGGGGGTATTGCCGGCCCCATCGATTGGGTACGCGGTGACGCTATCGAAGCCGAGAGACGGATCGACAAGAATCCCGCCGCCAGCGGCGTGCCGAGAGAGCGATGGATGACTGCCGCTGTCCTGGACGGAAGGCGCAATTTGGTTGTCAGATTGTGTCATGAGTTCATCCTGCAGTTGATACGATTGGTCGCGCGCAAACGCGTCCGCGGCGTGCGCGCTGGACGTGCGTCACCGCTGCCGGCGGAAGGAGGACCCACTCCGCAGGTAAAGCGATCGTCGGGTTGGAAGCGATCGGCTAGCTTTGAGGAGAGCTACCGGAGATCACGGCTCCGGAGCGCCGGCGGGCTGATGAGAGCGGGCCGCGGAACGTTTGCGCGTGTTGCCGCGAAGCAAGGCATGATGCATCCCCAAGTTTATTTTCGATTGCCGGAAGGATAGCGACGGAGGCCATGGACCTGACGGATCGATGCAGCGACGTCAAACCGTTTTACGCGCGAATAACAGGGCGAGCGGCGATTTGGCTCGGTCGTGTCAGTTGGATACCAAGTTCGTAGGAGGCTTTTCACATTCGCATGAACCAGCCGGGCGTGGTGGGCGGGCGCGCTCGGAACGAGCGGCGCCAAGGGTGACCGAAGGGTCATTTGACGAGGCAGTGGGGCTTTGTCATAAGCTTTTCCCCAAAGACACTTACAACGGCAACCATACGGAGCCGGCCGCCGAGCGGCCGGTCAGCAGGGAAGGGAGAGCGGCCATGGTCGAGATGAGCCGTCGTTCAGTGCTCGCCACCGCGGTTGGAGCGGCGACCACCGCTGCCTTGTGCCGTCCCTACATCGCCAACGCGCAGGCCAAAACGGCGGTTTGCTGGATCGGCCAAGGCTTCGTCCAACAAGAAGATGAGGCGATGAGGAAGGTCTGCGACGACTACATGAAGGCCAGCGGCAACAAGCTCGACTACAGCATTATGCCGTTCATGGCGCATATGCAGAAGACGGTATCCGCGCTGACCAGCGGCGATGTGCCGGACCTCATCTTCGCGGACGCACCCGAGAACATTCTGCCGCAGAACGCCTGGGACGATAAGCTGGTTGACGTCAGCGACGTGGTGGCGCCCTACGAATCGCAGCTTTCCGAGACGGCGAAGCTCTGCTCGACCTTCTATAACCGGGTCGCCAAGAAGCGCAGCTACTTCCTTTGCCCGGTCAAACAGGGTGCCACGCCGTTCCATATTTGGGGCGACCTGGTCGAGAAGGCTGGGTTCAAGATGGAGGAGATCCCCAAGGATTGGAACGGGGTCTGGAACTATCTCAAGCAAACTCAGGCGCCGCTGCGCGCCAAGGGCATGCGGAAGATTTATGCCTGCGGTCTGCAGATCACCACGGTCGGACCGAACGACGGCAATAACCTGTTCCGGCATTTCCTGATCGCCAATGGTGGCGAGGATATCGTCACCCCGGACGGAAAGTTGCACACCGACGACCCGAAGGTTCGGGAAGCGGCAATCAAGTCGGTCGAGTTCATGACCAATCTGTATAAGGAAGGCGTCGTCCCGCCGGAGGCGTTGAGCTGGAACGACGCGGACGACAACAACGGTTATCACGAGAAGCTGTTCGTGATGGACTTCGACGGCACGCTGTCCACCGAGCTGGCGATGATCAAGGACAAGCAGGCCTTCTATCACGACATGAAGGTGCTGGCCCCGGCGAACAAGAATGATGGCACGCCGATGAAGACCATGCTGAACGCCGGCGGCGGCTACATTCCGAAGGGTGCCAAGGGCGTCGAGGTGGCGAAGGATTTCATGAAGTACTTCATGCAGCCGAAGGTAATGAATGAGAACCTGAAGGCTGGTCTCGGCCGCTGGGCGCCGGCGATCCCGCAAATCGTCAAGGACGATCCGTGGTGGTTCAGCGACGAAATGCCGTGCTTGAAGCCATATATGACGCAGATAGCGATCAACCCGACCGTGCCTCTTTACAATGCATTCTCGCCTGCCTGGGGCCAGTGCGACGCCGAGCAGTTGTGGGGCCAGGCGCATGCCGACGTGATCAAGAACGGAATGAAGCCGGCCGCCGCCATCGACAAGGCGTTCAAGCGCTGCACCGAAATCTTCGCGAAGATCCAGATATAGCGTAGCGAGGCGATCATGAGCGTGACACAGCAGGCACTTGCCCTCGGACGAGGCTTGGCGGCGCCGCGCACGTGGCGGCACGCCTGGTTTGGCGGACTGCATGGCGCCGACTATATCTGGGCGATCGCCTTCGCCTTACCGTACATCGCGGTCTTCCTGTTTTTCGTCGTCTATCCCATTGCTTTCGGGCTCTGGATGGGAAGCGATCCTGCGCTGTACAGAGAGCTGTTCGCCGATCCTCGGTACTTGACCGCGGTGCTGAATACGGTGCTCTACGTCGTCATCGGCGTGAATCTGAAGATGTTCCTGGCTTTCCTGTTGTCAGGATTCTTTTTCCGCAAGAGCTGGTGGATCAAAGGGCTGATGGTGATCTTTATCCTGCCCTGGGCCACGCCTGCCTTGCCAGCGTACATGTCGATCCATTGGTTCCTCAACGGTCAGTGGGGCATGCTGAACAACATCCTTTACGAGCTGTTCGGTTTCGATGGCCCGACCTACCTGAATGAGCATTGGACGGGCCTGGCGAGCAACATCGGCGCCTACATCTGGAAGACCTTGCCGTTCTGGACCGTGATTCTGTTGGCCGGTCGGATGGCTGTGCCGCAGGAGCTCTATGAGGCCGCGGCCGTCGATGGCGCATCTCGCATGCACAAGTTCGCCCACGTCACGCTGCCGCTGATGGCGAACCTGTACCTCGTTTGCGTGCTGCTCGACATGGTCTTCGCTCTCGGCGACTTCAACTCGACGTACTTCGTGTCAGGTGGCGGACCCGCGATGTCCACCGAGGTCCTGGCCACCCTTGGCATTCGTTATGCATTCACCGTCGCGCTGCCACGTCTCGGCGTCGCGTGCGTGATGTCAGCGCTGCCGGTGCTGATTCCGCTGGTGATCATTCTGATGCGAAGGCTGCGGCCAGCGGAGGGTCAGCTATGAGCGCGACCATCGGAGCTCGGCGAATCCGTTCGCCGCTGTTCTACCGCCTGCAGCGCTACGGCGTGGAAGCGCTGTGTCTCGCACTCGGCTTCATCCTTGTGGTATGGTCGATCACGCCGATCTACAACATGTGGAAGATCGCACTGGAGAGCCACGAAGGGATCTTCGGTGGATCGATAATTCCGGAAGCGCCGACCCTGGAGGCCTTCCGCGTCGTGGTGACTCAGGACTTCTGGTACCTCGAACGCTTCTGGCACCAGTTTGGCAACAGCTTCATCGTTGGTCTGTCGGTGATGTTCCTGACGTTGTTGATCGGCTCTCTGGCGAGCTTCACTGTCGGACGCATGCGGTTGCGCAACGGCTGGATGCTCACCAACGCCGCCTTGATGACCTATGTCATTCCAGCCTCGTTTCTGGCGATCCCAATCTACCGAATCATGCAGATTTATGGCCTCGGGAACCACCTGTCGTCGGTTATCCTGGCGTTGACATCATTTGCGACGCCCTATGCGATCTTCATCTTTTCCCAGTACGGCAAGTCGATTCCAATGGAACTTGACGAATCCGCTCGCATCGACGGCGCCAACCCGCTGCAGATCTACGCGCGTATCTATCTGCCGCTGATGGCGCCCGCGCTGGTCGCAGTGGGGACCTATGCGCTGTTGCTGGCCTGGAACGAGTACTTGTACAATTTCCTGCTGCTATCGACGCCGCAGAGCATGACGGTAGCCGTGGCCTTGGCACAGTTCCTCAACAGCGATGAGTCGCCGTGGAACTACATGATGGCAACCGCCATCATCTATGCATTGCCACCGATCATCCTCTACTACGGCCTGCGTCGATACATGGCGGCCGGACTGACGATGGGTGGCGTGAAAGGATAAGCGCCACGACCGCGGCAACGCGGGAGTGCGACAATGAGCCTTGCATCTCGGACCTTGCAGTTGGGCCGTCCGTTTGGGGCGGTCCGGCCCCGGGTTCCGCCCCGGCGCTTCCGCTTGCGGGGATCCGACACCACCTGGGGGATTGCCTTCCTGGTCCCTTATGTAGCTGTGTTCGTTGCCTTCGTGGTTTATCCGATCATGTTCGGGCTCTGGATGGGCCACGATCCGGCGCTGTACGACATGCTGTTCTCCGACCCGCAGTACCTCACGATCGTGCTCAACACGCTGGTGTTCACCGCGTTCGGCGTGAATGTGCAGATGTTCCTGGCCTTCCTGCTGTCGGGCTTCTTCATGAGCCGAAGTTGGTGGATCAGATCGCTCCTTGCCATCTATCTTATCCCCTGGGCACTTCCGGCGCTGACCGCTTTCGTGTCGATTCACTATATGACGGTCAGCCAGTATGGTTTCCTCGACAGCCTCTGGCGCGCGGTTACCGGCGAGGACGGGCCGATGTTCCTGGTGTCACGCTCGCTGGCGACGACCACGAACATTGTGTCCTACATCTGGAAATGGATGCCGTTCTGGACCCTGATCTTCATTGCTGGGCGTATGGCGATCCCGCAGGACGTCTACGAGGCGGCGGAAATCGACGGCGCATCCGGTTGGCGCCAACTGGTTCACATCACCTTCCCCCTCATTGCGAATGTCTACCTGGTGTCCACGCTGCTTTTTACCATTTGGACCATTGGCGATTTTCCCACCGTGTACTTCGTCTCTTCGGGAGCGCCGGCGCGGCAGACTGACGTACTCGCGACGTACGGCTTTCACATGGCCTTCGATTTCGGTTACCCGAACCGTGGTGTGGCGGCGATGATGTCGGCGCTTCCGGTTCTCATACCGGCGGTGCTTCTGTTGATGCGGCGGATCCGGGTGACGGGGGTCCAGCTATGAGCATCGCATTTACGTCCATGCAACGGGAGTACCGGCTGCGGCCGAGGCGGCGCAGCAAGCGGAACAAGATCGGCGCCGTGGTTCTTGGAGCCGCTTTGCTGATCTGGACGCTCGTGCCGATCTACAACATGTTCCTGATCGCATTGAGCGAGGACGGAGACGAGTTCACCGGAGCAATATGGCCACAGGACTGGAACTGGGACAGCTTCCGGGTCGTGTGGGAAGAGGACTATTGGTATCTGGAGAACTTCTGGCGCCAGCTCGGCAACAGCACTTACATGGCGATAACGACAATGGTGCTGACTGTCGCGATTGCCTCTCTCGTAAGCTTTGCGCTGGGCCGCATGCGGCTGCGGAAGGGATGGATCATCACAGACATCGCGCTGCTGACCTACGCCATACCATCTGCCTTCCTGGTGATTCCGTTCGTGCATCTTATGCGTTTGTATGGACTGACGGACAGCCTCTGGTCGGTCATTGCCGCGGAAGTCACATTTGCAACGCCGTATGCGATCTTGATTCTGCACGGGTACGGCAGACTGATCCCGCTGGAATTGGACGAGTCCGCAAAGGTTGACGGTGCCACACCGCTGCAGATGTATCTGCGTATCTACTTGCCGCTGATGGCGCCTGCGCTGGTGGCGGTCGGTATATACGCTTTGCTGCTTGCTTGGAACGAATACCTGTATCAGTATCTGCTGATCACCTCGACGCGCAACGCCACTGTGGCGGTGGCAATCGACCAGTTCTTTGACAGCGACGAGGCGCCTTGGAATTACATGATGGCGGTGGCGCTGATTTATTCATTGCCACCTGTTGCGATCTATTTTGCATTGCGTCGTTATATGGTGGCCGGTCTGACCATGGGCGGCGTCAAGCTCTAAGCCGATCGGCAGCGGTCACGGGCCGGGGCGTCTCAAATGTCGCAGCCAAACAGCGATCCGGTGCCTTCGACCTTGTCATTCAATCCCGCAAGGCGCAGGCAATGCCAGGCCAATGCGTGGTCGCTGGAGGTGACCGGCACGCCAGCCATCGCCTCGATCGCTGTGAGGCTTTCGACAAGGCGCAGACTGGTACATGACAGGAACACAGCGTCCAGACGCGTCGACCGCGCCAAGGCGACGACGCCCGCAGTAATCGAGTCGACCGTAATCCGCGCGGCCTCGCGGTCATCGCGCTTGTCGAATGTCGCGAACGCCGCGACCTGGACGCCGCGGCTATCGAGATAGCGGCGAACCACCGCATTGACCTCGGGTGCGTAAGGCGTCAACACGCCGATGCGTCGCGCATCCAGTGCCTTGAAAGCCGCAAAGGCCGCAGTGACAGGAGTTGTGCAGGAGACGCCGGGTCGCGCGCGGTGAATCTGACGGAACACTTCCTCCTCGCCCAGCGCCATACTGGCCGAGGTGCAGCCGAACGCGACAACGTCGAGATGAAGCGAGGGCAGGATCAGCTCGGTCGCCGGCATGATCCGATCACGCATGGCGCGCAGCGTCTCCGGTGTTATGTCGGCGTCATTGAACAGTCGCGCCGCATAGGTCGCGACACCTGGCAGCCGGATCAAACGCGCGAACTCATGCTCCATCGTCTGGTCGGTTGCCAGAACCAGCAAGCCGATGGCTGCGCGGGATGCGATGCCCTGGTCCAGGGTGCAGGGAAGGACGCCGAGATCGACAAAGCCTGGTTCCACGTCCATCGCTGCCTCCTAGTCCACTGGCACGGCCGGCGTGCGTCCGGCGATCAGATCTGCGGTGATTCGGGCCGTACCATGCGACATCGTCCAGCCGATATGGCCATGGCCGGTGTTGAACCATAGATTGCGGTGCTTCTTGCGACCCAGCACCGGCAGATTGTCAGGCGTCATCGGCCGCAGCCCTGCCCACATCTCGGCTCGGTGGTAGTCGGCGCCGTCAGGATAGAGCTGCTGCACCACGGACCGCATGAACGCGAAGTCGCGCGGCCGGTGGCTCGTGTCGTATCCAGCGAATTCTGCCGTGGCGGTGACGCGTACGCGATCCCCAAATCGCGATATCGCCACGAGGTTGGTCTCGTCGATCGTCCCGATTGTCGGTGATGCCCGGTGGTTGCCCACTGGAATGGTCAGCGAATACCCCTTTATCGGGTAGATCGGCAGATCGATTCCGATGCGGCGCGCCATGATCGGGCTGTAGCTACCCAGCGCCATGACGTAGGCATCCGCAGCAAACGCTTTGTAGGAGGTTCGCACGGCGCTGATCGTGTCGCCGGCGGTGTCGATTGCGGCGATGCTCGTGCCGGTGTGGAATTCTCCACCCAATGCGATGCATCGTTCGGCAAGTGCACGGGTGAACTTGTGCGAGTCGCCCGTCTCGTCGGTCGGGCAGTAGATTGCGCCGGCGATGTCTCCCTCAAGCGCCGGTTCCAGCTCCTTTACCTGCGCGCGGTCCAGGACCCGGATCTCCTGCCCGTCTTCGGCCAGGATCTGCATGTGGGCAACGCCAGCCTCCAGTGCCGCCGCATCGCGATAAAAGTAGAGGACCCCACGCACATTGCGGTCATAGTCCAACGGCTCCTCGGCGATCACCTCGTGCAATACGCGCTGCGAGTACATCGCGATCTGATGCTTGCGCAGCGTGTTGCGCCGCGCCTTTGCCTCGGTGCATTCGGTGAGGAACTTCAGTGACCAGGTGTACAACCTCGGATCGGCCGAGAAGCGGAAGCGCAGGGCCTGATCCTTGCGGAACAACGATTTCAGCAAGATCCAGGGGGCGCGAGGCGAGGACCAGACGAAGGAGTGACCGGGCGCGATCATGCCGGCGTTGCCCCAACTCGTTTCGCGCGCGACGGTATCCTGTCGCTCAAGCAGCACGACATCGTGGCCGTCCTTGAGGAGTTGATAGGCTGTCGTCACACCCACCACACCGCCGCCCATGATCAGGATCCGCATGCTGGAGTGTTGGCGCGGAGTGACCGCCACCTCAAGCCTTGGGGGAGTGAGGGCCGCCGCAATTTTAGAACGTATCGTGAACGGCGAGAGGTTCGCTATGCAAACGTTATTGCTGTCACGGTTTCACCGGTTCAAAGGAGCGATCGGTCGCGCGAACAGTTTTTTCATTGCAACCAAACTTGCAGAAGAGGTAACAGTTCCGATATAAACCTTTGGGGGATCGTTAACTCTTCGTATGACCCGGCGTCTGCAAAGGCCACCGGTGTTCATGGAACAGTGAGCCCCCGCGGAAGACGAACTGGCGTCCTGGATTTGATACTGCGGAAGGGCCGCATGTCGACGGAGACAAGCGGGTGGCGCGAGCTTGCCATTCGCACGCAACAGAACTGGTCCAATCTGGGGCCCGAGCGCGAACGGCAACTGCTACGCATCTACCAATCCTCGACCGATGCGGAGGAACGCCAGACTGCATTGACCACGCTTTGGGAAAGCCACAGCAAGTTGGTGGTGGCGATCGCCACGCGCTATCGGAGACGCAATATAGAACTGGTGGACCTGATCGGTGCAGGCCATCTCGGACTCCACACTGCCATCGCGCGGTTCGACGCGGAGCGGTTCGAGACGCGCCTGGCGACCTATGCAATCGGCTGGATTCGCGCGTACATCCAGGACTATATCCGCCGCAATGCCGCGCCGGTGCGGCTGCCCGCCAGCACTGCGCACCGTCAGCTCGCCCGTTCGGCACGCAGGCTGTTTGCCGATGCCCGCCGCAGCTGTGAGCGGGAGAATGTCGATGCCACCGAAGCCGAGCTGTACGCACGAATAGGCCGACGGCTCGGTTTAGATGCCGATGAAGTCGCTTCCAGCCTGCGGCTGATCCACGGCGGCGCCTTGAGCTTCGAAGGCGAACGCACCGAAGCGACAGGCGGGGAGAACCTAGAGGAAACGCTCGCGGCCGGGCGGGAATCGCCGGAGGACGATGTGATTCATCGGCTGGACCACGCGAAGGCGCGTCGGCGCATTATGCAGTTGGTGAACCAGGTCCTGGGAGAGCGGGAGCGGGCCGTCTTCCTCGCACGTTGCATGCAGGATGATGGCGACGTGGTGCATTTGGAGACGCTTGCCCAACAATTCCGTGTAACGCGTGAGCGGGTGAGCCAGCTCGAAGCGAGCGCCAAGCGAAAGATTGCCATTGTCTTGGCGCAGGAGGGCTACGGCAGACCGTCGGTCGCTGCCGTATTCTCAATGCCGGCCGTACGTGCCCAGCGCCGGGCGGCCACACCTTCAGCCGAGAAACCTGGATCCACCAAATCGGTCGCACTCGCTGTCGGCTGATTCCGATCCCGGCGACAATGGCGTCGCGCCTCCATATTCACGGGGCGACGTCGGACTTGGGTGTTGGCCGGTCTTCCAGCAAGAGCGACAGCCAGGCTCCGTCCACTGCGATGGCCGGGGACCGTCTGCTGCGCTCTCGCCGGGCAGCAATCAGGCCGCGATGCGCATACGGTCGGACCAGCCGGTCTCAATTCGTTCGACAGCGGGCTGCGGGCTCGTGACACGCCTCTCATCCTGCTGGTCAGTCGACGGGTCACGCAGGATGTATCCGCAACCCCACACGGTATCGATCAGAGACGGCACGCCTGCCACAGCCAGCTTCTTGCGCAGCCGGCAGATGATCACGTCGATCGTCTTCATCTCTGGCTCGTCCATTCCGCAGTAGAGATGCGTGAGGAATGCGCCCTTGTTCAGGATGTGTCCCTGCTTCAGGAACAGCAGCTCGAGCACGGCGTATTCGCGACGAGAGAGATGCAGTGACTCGCCATGTACCCGTACATCCCGGCGATCCAGCAACAATTCCACCGGGCCAAGCGTCAAGGCGGATTTCGTGTGGCCCTGGCTGCGGCGAACCACGGCGCGGATACGCGCCAGAATCTCCTCCGCATCGCACGGCGTGAGAAGGAAATCATCCGCGCCCTGGTCGAGCGCCTTCACCTTCGCCTGCACCGTGGCCGCATCGGACAGAATTACGACCGGGGTCTTCAGTGAGGCTGCGCGCATCATGCGCACGACTTCATATGCAGGCACGTCCGGCAGCTGCAGATCCATCAGCACCAGGTCATAGTCGTAGAGCCGGAGGAATTCCAAAGCCTCGCGGCCCGACACGGCCTGTTCGCTTCGGATGCCATGGTGCTCGAGCACTGTGGCATTGCCGCCACGGCAGAATGTGGCGTTACCAACTCGCAAGACCAGCATGGGAAGAATTCCTTCGGGTTGATGTCGGAGCGGAATGTATCGAAACGAAGCCGTAAATTCATTCCGCCGGATGGACTGTTCTGGCGATAAGCCGGTCTAATCCGTACGGCCTAATGGAAACTATATCGAAATGACTTCGCCGCTGACTGCGCAAGCGGGTGGCCGGGGCAGCACCGGCGCGTTGGCACCTGTGCCTTCCGCCACTTATCTCGATTGCCAGATAGGATGGAGTAGGTGATGCGTTGCAGCAAGCGATGTGGGCTACGCCTCTGCGCGGTTTGCGCCAAAAATTCTTGCGCAGACCTATATCGATAATCGATGGCTGCGCCTGCAACTGGTGGAGTTAGGCCCATCCCTTGAACCTGGCGCTTGGCACCAAAGGCCACCAGCGGCGGGTGGCAGCATGCTGGCGGCGTTTTCGATGCAGAACTAGGCGGCGACGAGCGACTCGGCCATACGTGGTGGAGCCGCCGTCAAAACGGTGCCACGCGCCTTGGCCAGTGCCTCGATGCGGTTATGTGCGTCGAGCGCGCGATAAATCGCTGCCAGATGTACCTTCACCGTCCCGACCGCCAGCCCGAGCCGGCGTGCGATCGTCTTGGTGGCACAGCCTTCCGACAGGAGCCGAAACACCTCGATCTGCCGCTCGGTCAGGTTGGCGAGCAAGGGGCTGACCTCGGTCTGGGCGCTTCTCGTCGTCGGGCAGGGGGCACCCGCGAGCGTCGCCGGTGCAAAGACTGCTCCCGACAGCACTGTCTCGATAGCACGCAGCAATTGCGACAGGGTGGTTGACTTGAGCACGTAACCGTTTGCACCGGCGGCAAGCGATTCCAGGATCACCGCGCGGTCGGCATGGTCGGCCATTGCCACGATCAACTGCTGTGGAAACTCAGTCCGCAGCTGACGCAGGCTGGCAATCTCGGTTTGACCACCGAGTTGCATGTCATACAGCAGCATATCGACGGGCTCGGCACGCAGATGCGCCAGCACTCCGTCCAGAGTGCCCGACTCGGCGCAACACCAGCGGGGTCGGTGCTCCTTCAGCAGACCGAGCAGGCCGTGGCGAAACAGCGTGGCCCGGTCAGCGACTAGAAGCGTGATTTCGGCAAATTCTTCCGTCGTCATTTGTGGCATTCCCACGAGTGTCGGGCGTCGTTTGGTATCAAATCATGAGACCGGTCTCGAATATCGAAATGCCCGGTTCACGTCAGGGAATCTAGACGTGCCGAACGGTAACGTAAGCGTTACCAGTGAAGATTCTTGCAGCATTCATCGGGCGGCGGAAAGGACACCGTGGATCACGGGCACTTCACGGTCACGGCGTGCTGTCGGGGGTCCTGCTTTGGCGACGGCAAGCTCCAGCAAGCCTCCGGCTCAGTGCTCGAACCAGACGTTTGACAGGCGGGGAATGCGATAGGGCACGTAGCCCTTTACGTTGGCGCGCACTGCCTGCACCTTGGTCAGTGAACCCAGCGGGACCGTGTAGACCTGATCCAGCACGTATTGCTGCATCCTGGCGAAGGCTTGCTTGCGGCCTTCCAACGTCGGCAGGCTGTTCGTCTCGGTCCAGTATTCCACGACCCGCGGATCATCCTGGCCGCCCTTCGGCATGTAGACTGCACCAGGCTGCACGAAGAGCTGCATGGTGGGGAGCACGCCGAGGGCTGGCTGCGTACCCCAGCCGGTACAGAAGATATTCCAGCCGGTATCCGACCTCTGTGCCATCTGCGCCGAGGTCGGCCAGTCGACCACCTTGAGCTGGGCATTGATGCCGATCGCCTGCATCTCCTGCTGCATCACCAGGGCAGAGTTGTACATCGAGGGATAGTCTTTGTTGGTCAGGAGAACGACGGGCTCACCCTGGTAGCCTGACTGCGCGAGGTATTTGCGAGCAAGGTCGGGATTCTTGAGGTTGTAAGTGTCCTTGCCGGCATCGGAATGGAACGCCTGGTTAGGATACTGGAAACCGGCATGCAGGTGGTAGTTGCCATCAGATGCGGCGTCCATGATTTCGTCCATGTCGAACAGGGCCTGGACCGCCTTGCGGAACATCACGTTGTCGGTGGGTGGCATCGAGACATTTGGCTGTGCGATCTGGATCCACCAGTTCTGCAAGGGGATGACGCTTATATTCTTGTCGTTCTTCAGATCGGCTAAAGACTTGGTGGGTAGGTCCTCTACGCCCTGCAGTTCCCCGGTTCTCAGACCGGCGACGCGAGCCTGCGGTTCGGTCACGATGCGGAAGGTCACAGTATCGAAGCAAGCCTGCTTGTAGCCGCCCAGGCCGGTCTTCTGCTCGAAGTTCGTGTTCGGCTTATAGCCCTCGTAGCGCTTCATCTTGACGTAGCCACCGGGAGCCGACTCGACCAGCTGCCATGGGCCCGTGCCGATCGTCTTGAGTTGCATCGGCGGATCATCCTTGTTTTCTGCCGGGATGATCACGATCGGTGCGCCGAACGAACTCAGGAGTTCCAGGAAGGTTGGCTGCACCTTCTTCATATGTATGATGAATGTGTCCTTGTCGGGCGCTTCCCAGCGATCAACGTTGGCAAGCGTGCTGCGATACAGGCCGATCTTGGCGTAGCGGTCGAATGAGGCGACAACATCAGCAGATGTCATCTCCTTTCCATTGTGGAAGCGGATTCCCTGGCGCAGTTTGAAGGTGTACATCAGATGGTCCGACGTCTCCGCCATCGAATCGCCAAGTTCCAGGATCGGCTTGAAGTTCTCATCGCGCGTCATCAGCGATTCGAACATGTTCATGGCGATATTGCGGGTCGAAATTGTAGCAGAGGTCATCTGATCGAGACCGTTGAAATTGGCCTCCTGACCAAAGGTGAAATTGCCGCCGACACGCGGGCACTTGAATGGCTCGGCTGAAACTGGCGCAGCAGCGCAAACCGATATGACAGTAATGGCAGAGAAAGTCACACGTCTGAGCATCAGCGGTTCCTGGTAGCCGCGGTCGCCGTTCCCTGATCGCAGGCTGATGGTGTTTGCACGAACCGTGACGATGCGGACATTGGCCGTCAAGGTGCCGTGACGATCTTTGCTATCGCGCCTTGACAGTGTTGCGCCGCGCCCGCCAGCCTTCCTCGTATGAGCACACAGCAATTGCCGATCACCGGCTATCTCGACCGCTTCTCACATCGTCCTGGCGAAACCTTTACCGCCTTTGTCAGCATGAACACGCCCGGCCCGTATCGCGCGCGGCTTGCGCGGGTGCTGAGCGGAGACCCCAATCCGCACGGACCTGGCGTACGGTTCGAGGACCTGTCGTCGCGCTTCGATGCCGCCTTCACCGGTCGGCGGCAGGAGGTCCGACGCGGCTCCTATGCGATCGTCGATCGCGGCCCGACGCATGCACCTGATGCGGCGCGCAGCTGGACCGTGTTGGCGCGGGCCGGTGTCGTTGACAGCGAGCAGGCTTTGTTGACGCAGGAAGCTGATGATGCCGGCGTTGTGCTGGTGCTCAGCGCCAATGGCGCAAGCGCCCGGATCAGGTGGGACGGCGGTCACGTCGCCGTCGCCACTGGTACACCGGTTGTTGCCGCGCGTTGGTACCGTGTATGGCTTGCGGCAGATCCTGCGAGCGGCCGCGTGCTGATCGGGCAGCAACCGCTGGATAGCATCGCGCCTGCAAGCGCCGCCACGCATACCAACGGACTTCGGCTGCCGACCGGTGGCAAGGTTTTGCTGGCCGCCGAAAATCCCGCCGCACCCACCGGGCATTTTACCGGCAAGCTCGAGGATCCCGCCATATTGCGCGGCTTCGTTGCGTCATGGAGCGATCCAGGCGTGACGCTGGGGGCGCTGGCGCCGAACCTTCTTGCGGGCTGGGACCTATCGCGCGGCATCGACACGCAGATCATTACCGATATCGGCCCTCAGGCGTGCGCCGGCAAGCTGATCAACTCACCGACACGCGCCGTGGTCGGTATGCGTTGGAGTGGCACCGAGCAGTGCTGGCGCCACGCGCCAAGCGACTACGGTGCGATCCATTTCCATGACGACGACCTGAGCGACTGCGGCTGGCGGGCCGATTTCACCTGGACGGTACCGGATGACCTGCGCAGCGGCGCGTATGCATTGCATCTGACATGCGATGCCGGCGAGGATTGGTTGCCGCTCTACGTCCTGCCGAAGCGGCAAGGACCGTTTGCTCCGATCGTGTTCCTGGCATCCACGTTCACCTATCAGGCTTATGCCAATCATGAGCGCGCCAGCATCGACGATGGCTATTTCGAGCGGGTTGCTGCGTGGAACGCCTATCCGCACAATCCGAACAGGCACCACACTTACGGGCACTCCACCTACAACAAGCACCGCGACGGCAGCGGCATCTCGTTCTCCACGCGGTATCGGCCAATTCTGACGATGCGGCCTGGGTTCCTGACATTCAACGACCCACGCGGCTCGGGCATGCGCCACTACCCGGCGGACCTGCATTTGCTGGCCTGGCTCGAAGCCAAAGGCTTCGACTTCGATATCGTGACGGATGAAGATCTCGATGAGGAAAGTGTCGCGCTGATTGCACCCTATCGCGCCGTGCTGACCGGGTCCCATCCGGAGTATCACACGACCGGCACGCTCGACGCGCTGAGCGCCTATACCAAGCAAGGCGGCCGGCTGGGTTATCTCGGCGGCAACGGGTTCTACTGGCGCGTCACGCGGAACAAGGCGACGCCGCACCTGATCGAATTGCGCCGCGCCGAAGGCGGCATTCGCACATGGGCCGCTGAACCAGGCGAATACTACCACCAGACCGACGGACAGCTGGGCGGATTGTGGCGCCGCAATCGCAGGCCACCACAGATGCTGGCGGGCGTCGGCTTCTCCTGCCAGGCGGCGTTCGAAGGCACTTACTACCGGCGGCTGCCTGCGTCCCGTGAGGCGCGCTTCGTCTGGATGTTCGATGGCATCGAAGAAGATGTACTCGGCGATTACGGCCAGTCGGGAGGTGGCGCCGCCGGCTTCGAACTTGATCGCGCCGATCCGATGCTGGGCACGCCGGACAACGCGGTCATCTTGGCACGCTCGGAAAACCCGCTTCCCTCGTTCCTGACCGTACCGGAGGAGTTGCTCGCGAACACGACAACGATCAACGGCGAGCCAGTGCCCGATCTGGCGCGGGGCGAGATCGTGTATTTCGACACGCCCTCCGGGGGTGCGGTATTCTCCGTCGGCTCCATTACTTTCTGCGGCAGCTTGTGGCACAATGGCTTTGAAGGTCCGATCTCGCGCCTGCTGGAAAACGTTGTACGTCGCTTCTCGGCAGTATGACTTTCACATTCGTCTCGCAGCTGAATCGAGCACCGTCCTGGTCAACCCTTCACCGCACCTCCGGTCAGACCGCCGACCAGGCGGCGTTGCGCAAACAGGAACAGAATGGTGGCCGGTAACGCAACCAAGGTGCCGCCGGCCATCAGCAGTCCCCACTGAATCTGGTTCTCGCCGATGAAGAGCTGCAGCGCCACCGTCACTGTGCGGACGTTGCGCCCCGTCATCATCAGCGCGAACAAGTATTCGTTCCACGATGTGATGAACAGATAAATGCCGACCGCCACTACACCAGGCATAGCCAGCGGCAGCACCACAAACAGCATGGCTTGCATTCGCGTCGCGCCGTCGATCATCGCGGCCTGGTCAAGCTCCTGCGGAATGCCGTCGACATAGCTGGTCAGCAACCAGATCGCGAACGGCAATGTGAAGGTGGCGTGCCCGGCGATCAGCGCGAAATAGGTGTCGAGCAGACCCAGGTCGCGCATCAAGACGAAAAGCGGCAGGATCAGCATGACCACCGGGAACATGTTGATCACCAGGAACTGTGTGCGCAGCAGATTGCGGCCGCGGAAGCGAAACCGTGAGAAGGCGTAGGCGGCCGGCAGTGCCAGCGCGAGGCCCAGCGAAGTGGCGCCGCACGCGACGATCAGACTGTCGCGCAGGTTCTGTGCAAAGCTGGTGCGGCGCAGAAGCTCGATGTGGTGGATCAGCGTGAGCTGGTGCGGCCACAGCGCGATAGGCGAATGCGTCAGCTCCGAGTCGGGACGAATGGATGACAGCATCATCCAGACCCATGGCAGCAGCGCAAAGGCGAGGATGATGGCAACGGGAAATTCCGTGCCGAGCAGACGGCGTAAACGGTTTGGCATCACGGCGATCGAGCTCACATCGGCGGCACCGCTAGCCAGCCTCGGACAGACACTCGGTCGTCGCCGCTGCCAGCATACGGACCAGGTCTCCCGCCGCCATCTCTCGGCTAAGGGCTGCCGCCTGACCGGCCAACATGGGAAGGAAGTCGGGATCGGCGTGTCCGCGCAGCAGCGGTCCGGTGATGGCGAGTTGAGCCGGGAAGGGGGCCGTCAACCCCTCCGCGTCGCTGAGTTCGTCGATGAACCGGTTGCGCAGCATGCGCGCGGGCTTGCCCGATACCAAACACGTTAGGCACGTGGCGTCGTCGCGCGCGGTCGCGAGTGCGGCGCGGTGTACCGGATGCACTGCCGCCTCTGGGCAGCGCAGGAAAGCCGTGCCGATCTGCACCCCGCTCGCCCCGAGCATGAGGGCGGCGGCGATGCCACGGCCGTCGGCAATACCGCCGGCTGCCACCACCCGAACCCGCACCGCGCTTGCTATCTGGGGCAACAAGGCGAACAGGCCAGCCTGGGTGCTGGGATCAGCCTCGAGGAAAGTGCCACGATGTCCGCCGGCCTCGAGGCCCTGGGCAATCACTGCATGGACACCCTGCGCCTCGAGCCATCGTGCCTCGGCAACCGTTGTCGCACTGCTCATCACGAAGGCGCCGCTTGCTTTCACCTGGCGCAGCAGCTCTGGTTGCGGCAGGCCAAAATGGAAGCTGACAACCCTTGGCCGGTGACGCAGCACCAGGTCAAGTTGCTCGGGTCCGAAGGGACCATACGGCGCGCGCGGGACCGGCACATCGCCGAGGCCCTTGGCGGTGTAGTACAGCTGCAGACGGGCACGCATCGCCTCGCCGGTGCCGCTCACGTCGCCAGGATGCGGGTGGCAAAAGAAATTGATATTGAGGCTGCGGTTCGACAGCGCACGGAAGGTGGCGATCTGCTGCTCCGCTGCATCGCGTGCTGATGTCCCAAGCCCAAGCGAACCCAAACCACCTGCGTTGCTCACCGCCGCGGCAAGCTCTGGTGTCGTGGCGCCTGCCATCGGCGCCAGGATGATCGGACAGTCGAGCCCGAGACGGTCCGTCAGCGTGTTGCGGGACCACATGATCTTGCCTCCCTATTCCCTGCGGCTTCGCCAGACATAGGTCACCACCACCCCCAGCAGCAGCAACGTGAGCAGCACCGCGAGTGCCGAACCATGCCCGTAGTTCCCGCCGGACCAGGCGGTGAGAAACGCATGCAGCGGCAATGTCTGGGTCGCCGTGCCGGGGCCCCCGCCGGTCATCACCAAAATCAGGTCGAGTGAGTTCGCCACCCAGATCATGCGCAGCAGCAGCGCGGTGGCGATCACACCCGCCAGGCCGGGAAGAGTGATGTGGCGAAATTTGCCCCACGCGCCGGCGCCGTCGATCGCCGCGGCCTCATAGAGCTCGCCCGGGATCGCTTGCAGCCCGGCTAACAAGGTCACCGCGAAGAACGGAAATCCTTGCCACATGACCGCCAGGATCACGCCAGCCATTGCGGTACTCGGCTGGGCGAGCCACGGCACCGAATGCGACAGAATACCGAGCTGCACGCCGATGTTGTTCAGTACGCCCAGATTGAAGTCGAGCATCCACGTCCAGATCAGCCCGATGATCACCGATGGCAGCGCCCACGGCACCACGACCAGCGCCCGAGCAACGCCGCGCCAGGCGAAGCTGCGGTTCAGCAAGAGGGCGGCGGCAAAACCCAGGGCGAACTGCAGCGACACAGCGCCGATAACCCAGAGCAGCGAGTTGCCGAGACTTTCCCAGAACACGGGGTCACTCAGCGCGTGCATATAGTTCGACAGGCCGACGAACGGACGCAGGCGCGGCCGATAAAGAATGACGTCGTGCAGCGACAGCCACAGCGTGTCGAGCACCGGCAACAGCACCAGGACTGCTGCTGCCGCGAGTGCAGGGGCGAGCATCAGCCATGGCGTGGCGCTGGAGCGGAGGCGATGTCCTCTCCCCCTGACCCCCTCCCGCAAGGGGTGGGGGGAGGCGTGGGCAGTCGAATTCAACCGAAGAACAGCTTCTCGAACGCCTGCATCATCTCGTCCGGCTGGATCTGACCCAGCAGTGCCTTCTGCGTGTTCTGCGGCCAGACAACACGGGTAAAGTCGGCGGTCTGCGGCAGGTTCGGCAGCACCCCGGCGATCGGCAGTGAATCCACCGTGGCTTGGACGAAGCGTTTCGGATGCAGCGTCCAGTTGGCGGCACCGGAGGTGGTGACAGTCATCTGTCCCGCCGCCTTGTTGTACAGCACGTTGTTCGGTCCGGTAGAGAGCCAGGAGATCCAGGTCCAGGCGGCCTCGGGGTTCTTGCTGGCGCTGAACACGGCGTTGGAACCGTCGCCGAAGGTAGCGAAGCCACTGCCGTTCGGGCCGCGTGGCACTGGTATAGCGGTGATGTTGTCGCCGAACGTCTCCGCCATCGTGTTGGCGGTGCTGATGTGGTGCACCGTCATTGCCACGCGACCGGACTTGAGGTTGTTGACGATCTGCAGAAACGCATCGGTTGGCGCCGATGGTGGGCAGACCTTGTGCGTGCGGTAGAGGTCGATGAAGTAGCGGTTCTGCGCCAGCCCCTGCGGCGAGACGAACCCGCCCTGCACCGGCTTGGCGCCGGTGCCGAACGCGAAAGGCATCCACGAATCGTGGCCTCCGGAGCCGCCGCGCATACCGAAGCCCCATAATTCGCCGCCGGTCAGCGCCTTTGCGGCGGTCAGAAAATCGTCGAAGTTCGTGGGCGGCTTCAGGTTCTGCTTCGCCAGCAAGTCGAGCCGCACGTAAAGATACAGCACAACGTATTGCAGCGGCATATAGTAGCGCTTGCCGTCAGGGGCGGTGTGCAGACGCCACAGATCGGCGGAGATATCGCTCTTGGCTGACCACGCATCGATCCGCTTGTCGAGCGGCACAATCGCGTCCATCTCGATCAGCCGTGCCAGGTTGTTGAACTTGACCATCGCCGTGTCGGGTCCATTGCCGGCAATGATCGATGTGTAGAGGCGATTGTCGTAATCGCCGCCACCACCCCACGGAATGTTCTCCGGCTCTATCCTGATGTCAGGATGTTCTTTCTGAAAAGCCGCGACCAGTTCGTCCGGCGTCGCCTTCGGATCGTCGAAGTGGTACCACCAGCGGATTGTCACCGGCTTCTGCGCGTGCGGACGAGCCAGTGGCGTGGCAGCAAGCGTGGCGGCTGCTCCGCTGAGCAGCGTGCGGCGTTTCATGGCGGTTCCTTCCCTAGTGTGCCGATTCGAAAGTTCGTCAGACTCTTGGACCGGCACCCTACGAACTTTCGAATCGATCAGGACACTAGCCAAGCGTTGATTCCTAGTGTGGATTATGGTTCCGAAGTCCCCCACGGAGCACGCCCCAAGCTATTGCGGACTTCGGAACCGCCACGCTAGCGCTTCGACAGATCGATGATCGCTGCGAAGCCGTTTTCTGAACCGATGGCAAGCTGGCTGCCGTCGGGGCTCCATGCCAATGCGGAGACACCGCCCTGTCCCGGCGGTGCGATCGGCAGGATGCGCGAGGAGTTGACCTCGGCCAGCACCACCAGCCCATCGGCAAAGCCGCCTGCCACCATCTCCTGCTGCGGATGCGCGGCGACGCGCGTGCAGGTGACGCCATCGCCACCGGCCAGTTCAATCGGCGCCTTGCCCATCGGGCCTCCGCCGAAGAACGGCCACAGCACCATTGATTCTGCGCCGCTGGTGGCTAGCCACTTGCCGTTGCGAGTGAACGACAGGGCTTCGGTCTTCGCAGGATAGCCACTCATCCGCATGTGCTGGTTGTCGGACAGGCGCCAGCCGTGCAGGGCGTTCTCCTGCATCGCGGTGACCACGGCATCGCCTTCCGGATGGACAGCGATAGCGGTGTGGCTGCCTTTCCACTCCAGCCGGCGCGGGCTGTCTTCCTTTGCGTTGACGAACCAGAGGCTAGCGCCGTTGTAGTGCGAGGCGGCGATGCGCTTGCCGCGGGCGTCGAATGTCAGGCCGGTGACGGTGGAGGGGTGCGGCAGCTCTTTCAGCTTCTCGCCGGCAGCCGAGTACAGATGGATCGCCTTGCCGACCGTGCAGGCAATCAGTGCGCCCTTTCCCTTCTCGCCAGGATGGCTTGCGACGTGCTCTACCCATTTGCTTCGGAAGTCGGCGATCGTCTGATCGATGCGGCGGAACCTGCCGTCGTCTCCACCGGAGATGAAGCCGGTCTGCGATGCATCGGGCGCGAGCGACAGCACGGCGCCATCGTGCGCTTCGACGGTGTTCCAGGTCTCGCGCTCGGCGAGAGTGACCAGGCGCAGAGTGCCATCGCCCAAAGCAAAGGCGGCCGTGCTGCCAGCACGGTCAAAGCAGGCGGCGACCACGAACGCCTCAAGCGTGCGATGGGTGCCGCGGGATTCGAGCAGGTACTGGGCGACGGATTGGCTCATCGGCTCCCTCCCCCCGCCCCCCTCCCGCAAGGGGAGGGGGAGGGTAGGGTGATCATGCTCTCATGCAACGGCGCAGCCTTCGAAGCCACGGCGCAGACGTGGCCGGTTCAGGTTGCGGCCGATGAATACGATACGGCTGATCCGTGGCTCGTCTGCCTTCCACGGCCCGATGAAGTCGCCGTCGGCAATCATGTGCACCGCCTGGAAGGCGAACCGCCGATCATCGTTCGCATAAGACAGGATGCCTTTGGTGCGCAGCAGGTTGGGCCCGTCTTCCTGTAGCAGTGCGCCGATCCAGGCGTTGAACTTCTCGGGGTCGATCGAATTTTCCACTTCGAAGCTGACCGACGTCACTTCGTCGTTATGCTCGTGCTCGTCGTTGTCGAGAAAGTTCGGCGCCATCGCCAGCACCCGCTTCAGATCGAAGGCGCCGCGGTCCAGCACCTGCTCGATCGGCAACGCCGCGCGCTCCGTGCGGTGGATCACCGCAAACCGGTTGATCGCGCGAATCTTGTTCTCGACCGCCGCCAGCTCTTCCGACGTCACCAGGTCGGTCTTGTTCAGAATGATCACGTCGGCAAAGGCGATCTGATCAGCCGCCTCGTGGCTGTCCTCCAATCGCTGCGGCAGGTGCTTGGCATCGACGACCGTCACGATTGCATCGAGCTTGGCCTTCGACCGAACGTTCTCATCGACGAAGAACGTCTGTGCAACTGGCGCCGGATTCGCCAGCCCAGTGGTTTCGATGATGATGCCGTCGAACTTGTCGCGCCGCTTCATCAGGCCACCGACGATGCGAATCAGATCACCCCGCACCGTGCAGCAGATGCAGCCGTTGTTCATCTCAAACACTTCCTCGTCGGTATCCACCACGAGGTCGTTGTCAACGCCGAGTTCGCCGAACTCGTTGATCACCACCGCGTATTTGCGGCCATGCTGCTCGGTCAGGATGCGATTCAGCAGGGTGGTCTTGCCTGCGCCCAGATATCCGGTGAGCACCGTCACCGGTACCTGTGAAGCCCCTGGCGCCTCGGTCTCGGTATTCGCCATCACGTCAACTCCGGTGTCCTATGCGGCCGAATATAGGGCGCGGCATCCGGATCAGCCACAGGCGGCGGATTTGCCGCTGCGGGTGGGTCCGTCTATGACGCGGCCCGCGGCCGCTGCCCGAGGTGCCTTGATTCGTGATCGAGCTTTCGACCACCTCCGAGTGGCTGACCATCGCCGTGTTCGCGGCGCTGCCGAGCATCGGCTTGGTCGCTGGACCATCCTACGCGCTGCTGGTGTTCGGCTTCGGCGCGACGCAGGTAGTGCTGGGGGGCATGCAGCGGCAGTGGCCGCGTCTCGATCGCCAACTGGGATGGTTCGCGGTGTCCTTCGCCGCGCTGTGTTGGGCCAGTGTGGCGTGGTCGGTCGACCCGACGCGCAGTGCGATGGCGGCGTTGCAGGTCACGGCGGTGTTCGCGGGTGCATTATTCGCCTTGGCCTCTCCTATCCCGCGAGCCGGGGCGTCGGAGCGGTTGTTCCGGGTACTGGTGCTTGCAACCGCGGTGGGTTGCCTGATCCTCGTGATCGATACGGCGCTCGATTTCGCGTTGCAGCAGTACCTGCTGGACCGGCCGCCTCCTTTGGTCGGCACCAAGTACAACCGCGGCATGGACCACCTCGCGCTGATCGTCTGGCCGGTACTCGGTTACCTGGCGTACCGCCGCGACTGGAAGCGCGCATTGCTGATGGGCGTTCCGCTGTTATGCGCCGTCGCAGTGACAATGAGCCTCGCCGCGAAAGTGGCGATGATGGTCGGGCTGCTGGTGCTTGCTGCTACGCTTCGGTTATCCCGGCTCGCCCCGAAGCTGCTGGCCGCCGGTATGGTCACAATCGCTGTCGCGACGCCGGTGGGTCTGCACCTGCTGGCGGAGCAGCGTGCAGCACTCGCGCCCTATCTGAAGATTTCCGGCCTGCATCGGCTGGAGATCTGGGATCACGTGACGACGCACCTGTTCTCTCGGCCAATGCTCGGGTGGGGCATCGCGTCATCGACGAAGCTCCCGATGCCGCCGGAAGAGCTTCGCGACTATATCATCCTGAATGGCACCAACATCTATGCCCACGATCAATGGTTGGAGCTGTGGGTGGAGACCGGTGCCATCGGTGCCATCTTGGCGCTCGGCTTTTCTCTCCTGGTTCTGCACCGTATCGGGCAGACCAGCGCCGCAACACGCCCCTTTGCCTATGCTGCCTTCGGCGCCGGCGTGCTGATCTCATGCGTCAATTTCGAGGTGATGACAGATTCCTGGTGGGCCGCCGTCGCCGCAAGCGGCTTTCTCTTCGCGACCCTTGAGCATGCTGTCGTATCTGCCGAGCGCACATGAGATGGCAGGGGTGGCGGGGATGGCAGCCGCAGCGCTGCTGTTCCTGGTGCTTGGCGGCGCATCCACGCCACGTCGCACCTTGCCGGAGGTCCGGTTCGTCGCCGGCTGGGGTGTGGTGTGCCTCGTGCTCACCGGGTGGGGCGTTCTGACGCCCTGGTCGCTGCGCTGGCCCGCTGGCGGGTTGGGGATCGTGGGGCTCGCCTGGTTGGCGCGCGGCGGCTGGCGGGAGCGGCTGCGCGGCTGGCAGGGCCTTGGCCGCATGCTGCTGCTGACATTGCCGCTCTGGCTGCTGATGCTCTCAGTGTGGCCGTCGCAAATCGATACCTGGCTAAACCTGCTGCCGAACGCCGCCTATCTGTTCGACCACGACCACCTGCCGACCGCGGCGCTGCCAGCCAGCTACTCATTCCTGCCGGTCGCGCCCTACAATACGCAGTTCGCCAACTACCTCGGCTCGCTGGCCACCGGCAGCTTCGCGGAAGGTGGGATGAGCCTGTTCAACGTCGCCCTGCTGTGCGCTGCGGCGTTGCTGGTCGCCCGGGCACTTGCCGCGACCGAGCGGGCGCCACCCTGGTGGGCTTGTGCGGTTGGCATGCTCCTGATCGGCCCGCTGAATCCGGGGTTCGTTCCGCGGTTCCACCTGTCGCCGTACGGTGAGACGCCGCTCGCAGTGACCGGGCTGTTCGCGGTCTGGCTGGCGGCCGAGATGCTGGGCGATCTCTCGCGGGACATTGCCTGGCCGAAATCGCTGGTGCCGCTCGCGTTGGTGCTCGTAGCCATGGTGAACACCAAGCAGTCGGGTGCCGGCCTTCTGGTCCCGGTCGGTGTCAGCATGCTGGTTCTGGCGCGAGCCGATCCTGCGGTGGCGACGTGGCGCGCCGTGCGCGCCACTGCCGCGGCGCTGGGACCGTCTGTTGTGCTGTACCTGCTTTGGCGAGCGTTTGCGTTGGACAGTGGGTTTGCGCAGGGTGAGTTGAAGCCGCTGCCATTCACTGAGTGGAATGTGCTGCTGCTGCCGCAGATCATTGCGGCACTGCTCGTCGCAATGTTCCGCAAAGCCACGTTCTTCCTCTGCATCGTGGTGCTGCTGGGACTGACGGTGTCGGTTATGCGCCGCAGGCCCTGGTCGGCCGAAGGCCGACTGCTCGCCATGATCAGCAGCGTCATCGTGCTGTTCAACGGCTTCCTGCTGTTCACCTACGTAGCGCACTTCCCGGCGCAATGGGCGCTCGGTGCCCATTCCTACTTTCGCTACAATACCCAGGTCTCGTTGCTCCTGATGTTGGGTTTTGTGGTCGCATTGCGGCCATGGCTGTCGCATTGGTTTGCCGCGCACGAGCAGGTTGCTCGTAAAGGTGCTGTCGCCGCAGTTGCCACGGCCTTGCTGCTGCCTGTTGCCGGCGCACCCTTGCTGCGTTTCGACCGCGACGCACCGCAGCCCGAATTGCGCCGGCTAGGCAATGCGGCAGCGGCGTTTCTCCAGCCGGGCGACAGGCTGGCCCTGTTGCTGCCGCAAGATACCGACGATTCCGTCGGCAGTTATCTGCGCGGCGTGCTGCTGTTCACCGAGCCGCGGCGTTTGGGCCTGGACTTCCGCGTCGAGACCGAGGTGACGCCGGCCACTCTCGGAACCGTGGCTGCGGCGGGCTATAGGCTGGCGCTGGTCACCTGCGCGCCACCTGGGTTTGCCGACGCACCAGCGGGCGATGCGGCATTGCTGCGCGACACGCCGAGTGGCTGGCATACAGTGCAGTCCTGGAACCGGCCGGAGGATGTTGCGCAGCGTAGCTTCGCCGGCATGCTGGCTCGCGGCCCGCTTTGCGCCGGACCACGGCCGCGATAATGACATATCTGTGAGCGTCACCACCTAGCGCTCGACCCGCCGAACTGGAGGCCGACCGAATGGTGATGCGCCGTGCTGCTGTGCTGCTGATTGCCCTCGCGACCGACGTCGGGCTGGCATGGCTGCTGTGGCAAGTGCTTGCACCAGGAGGGTGGACGGCAGCCAAGTTGACCATGGCGGCGGCATTCGCCGGGACGGCGCCGTGGACAGGGCTCTGTGCGGCGAACGGGATAATTGGGTTTGTGCTGTCGGTGTTCCGGCCCCCTTTCCCAGCCCATCTGCCGCGAGGGGTGGCCGACACCGACAGTCGGTCCCTGCCGCGCACCGCCATTGCCGTGACAGTGCGTGATGAGGACATGGGCCGCGTATTGCCAGCGTTGCGGCGGTTGCTGCACGGGCTTGATCTGGCGGGCGCGGGTGATGCGTTCGGGCTCTTCATCCTGTCGGACAGCCAGTCTGGAACAGATGAGGAACGGGCGGTGGCGTCATTCCGCGCAGAGGACCGCAACCCGGCACGTATCCGTTATCGCCGCCGGCCGTCCAACATCGGGTTCAAGGCCGGCAATGTCATGGAATTCCTTGATCACGCGGCCCATGGCTACGAGTTGATGCTGACGCTGGATGCGGACTCGGAGATGTCCGCGGCTGCCGTATTGCGTCTGGTTCGGCTCATGCAGGTTGAGCCGACGCTGGCGGTCGCGCAGCATCTCACGGTGGGTCTGCCCGCATCGTCTGCCTTTCCGCGGCTCTTCCAGTTCGGCATGCGAGCCGGCATGCGAACCTGGGCGACCGGGCAGGCATGGTGGCAGGGCGACGAAGGTCCCTATTGGGGGCACAACGCGGTGGTGCGCATCGCGCCCTTTCGGCTCCACTGCCGCCTGCCGATGTTACCGGGCGGCCGGCACATTCTGTCGCATGACCAGGTAGAGGCCGTCATGCTGAGCTCGGCCGGTTGGGGCGTAAGGGTGATCATAGACGAGGAGGGATCCTGGGAGGCGAATCCGCCCGCGTTGCCCGAATTTCTGCGCCGCGAGACACGCTGGGTTGTCGGCAACATGCAGTATTGGCACCTGCTGCGTCTGCCCGGCCTACGGGCAGTGGGGCGATGGCAGCTTGTGCAAGCGATCCTGCTCTTCATCGGAGCTCCGCTGTACTTGCTGTTCCTGTTTGCCGCGGCGACTGCCGCCGCCACAGACGCCGTGTCTGGATACCCGGCCGGGTGGGCCCTCGCGCTCACTGGGGCGTGGCTAGGTGCGCTTTATGCGCCGAAGCTGTTTGGCTACGCGGAAGTCGCACTGTCACCCGATAAGCACGCTCGCTACGGCGGCCTTGGTCGCTTCGGCGTCGGGCTGGCCATCGAGATCGTCTTCACCTTATTGCTCGACGCCGTTTCTGCAGTGGCCAAGACCGGCGCGATGCTGCGCATGGCGCTAGGCGGACGCATTGCATGGAATGGTCAGAACCGCAGCGACCGCGGCGTCGGTTGGGGTGAGGCAATCGGGCTGTTCTGGCCTCAGACTGTGCTGGGTATTGTGACGTTCGGCACTTTCGCCGTCGGAGGATGGACCGCAACGTTGTGGGCCTTGCCGCTTGCAGGAGGGCTACTGGTGTCGATCCCGCTTTGCGTGCTGACGGCTGATCCACGGATTGGTCAGTGGTTGCGCGAACGCCAAATTGCGGCGGTGCCGGAAGAGCTCAGCGCCACCCCTCGCGGTCAGCCTGCCCCGGCGCTGGCGTTGCAGGATTCGGATTGACTGTGATCCGTCGGCTGTCACCGTAATGCTGCGATGGCAGTTGCCCAAAGGAGGCGCGTTCACCATGGCCGAGCTGGCAATTCGCTTCGAGGACGGCGCTGCGTATGACCGAGGCATGGGGCGCTGGAGCCTGCTCGCCGGCGAGGTGTTTCTCGACTGGCTGGCGCCGAACGGTGGCGCGCAGTGGATCGACGTGGGCTGCGGCAGTGGCGCGTTCACGGAATTGGTCTATCAGCGATGCGCGCCGAGTGAAGTGCAGGGCATCGATCCGTCCGATGCGCAGCTCGCGTTCGCGCGCGAGCGAGCGTCTGTAAAGGACGCGGGGTTCCAGGTCGGCCACGCGACAGCGCTGCCGTTTGCCGACAATCGGTTCGATGCAGCCGTGATGGCGCTGGTGATCTTCTTTGTGCCTGATCCCGCCAAAGGTGTCGCCGAGATGGTGCGGGTGGTGCGCCGTGGCGGGATCGTCGCCGCGTATGCCTGGGACATGACGGGTGGTGGTTTTCCCTTCGAGCCCATCCGTATCGGGCTGCGTGACTGCGGATTCACGCCGCTGTCGCCACCGAGCGTCGATGCATCACGAATGAGCGCATTGCGGGATCTATGGACCGCTGCGGGGTTAGGATCGATCGAGACCCGTGAGATCAACGTGCGCCGCACTTTCGATGGATTTGACGACTTCTGGACGACGAGTACGGCGTCGGGGAGCATACGGCCCACGATCGCTGCGATGGCGGCTGGTGATCTCGAACGGCTCAAGCAGCACGTGCGGGCGATGCTTCCGACGGATCCGACGGGGCGGATCACGTGCAGTGCGCGCGCGAACGCGGTGAAGGGACGAGTGTTGCGATAGCGGAGGGCCCTCATGGCTGACCTGACGGAACATGCCGCGCGGGAAGCAATCTGCCGATTGGGGGCGAGCATCTTTTCCCGCGGGCTGACCTTCGGTTCGTCCGGCAATATCAGCGCGCGGGTCGCCGAAGGTGGCTGGGTGATGACGCCCACCAATGCTTCGCTCGGTGAACTGGATCCCGCCCGGCTGTCGCGGATCGGCGCAGATGGCAGGCTGGTTGGTGGCGATCCCCCGACCAAGGAGGCTTTCCTGCACCGCGTGATGTATGAGGGCCGGCAGGACGCGGGTGCGGTCGTGCATCTGCACTCAACGCATTCGGTTGCGGTCTCATGCCTGGCAGACGTGAACCCAGCGGACGTGCTGCCGCCGATCACTGCCTATTACGTCATGCGCATCGGTCACCTGCCGTTGGTGCCGTACTTTCCGCCGGGCGACATGCAACTTGCCGAGGCCGTTCGGCCGTTTGTCGGTCGGCACCATGCGGTGCTGTTGGCAAATCACGGACCGGTCGTGGCTGGCACGTCGCTGTCGGCGGCTGCCGGTGCGATCGAAGAGCTGGAGGAGACTGCGCGGCTGTATCTTCTGCTGCATGGTCACCGGGTTCGTTTCCTGACGCCCGAGCAGGTTGCGGAGCTTCGCAGCAGAGTCGGCTGATGTTTAGTTCGCCTGTGGCGCGTGCCGTATCGAGAGCAGTTCGGCCAGCGCCTCGGGGTTGCGCAGCGTCACATCGCGCTGCGGATAGGGCATTTCGATGCCATGCTGGTGATAGAGGTCCCATAGGTTCAACATCACCTGGCTGCGGATGTTCGTCGTTCCGTTCGCCGGGTCACGAATCCAGAATCGCAACTCGAGGTTTACGGCGCTATCGCCGAACTCGATCAACAGGCAATTCGGTGCGGGGTCTTCCAATACGCGTGGCACGTTTCGCGCGGCGTCCAGCGCCAGCCGGATCGCCTCGTGTGGATCAGACTCATACGATATTCCCACCCACACATGCAGGCGGATCAGGTCGTTGGAGAACGACCAGTTGGTGACCCGCTGCGTGATGAGGTCCTCGTTCGGAATCAGATACTCCTTGCCGTCGCGGGTCAGGACCGATGCATAGCGCGCGTTGAGCGTGCTGACCGACCCGTAGGTGCCATCGATCTCGATGACGTCGCCCGGTTTGATGGAGCGATCCAGCAGCAGGATGACGCCACTTACCAGGTTCGACACCACCTTTTGCAATCCAAAGCCCACGCCAACGCCGACCGCGCCGGAGAACACAGCAAAGGCTGTAAGATCGATGCCGATCGAGCCGAGTGCCAGCACCACGGCGAGCGTCAGCAGTGTCATGCGCACGAGCTTCGATGCGAGCACCTCGACCGCCGGCGTCAGAGGTGCGAACAGCCGCAGCCGCTGATCCAGCAGGCGTGACAGTGCGTTGGCGATCCAAATGAAGATCGCCAGTGCGATCGCCCCCTTCAGCACCAAGAGCACGCTGATGCGGAAGTTGCCGATTGGCACGGCCATGGCGTCCATCAGGTCCATCACCGGCGTCACCAATCCGCCGATGTTCAGCGCGGCGATGATCCAGGCGAGCACCGCGATGGCCCGCGCCCACCGTTCGTCGCGCACCAGCATCGAGCTGAGCCGGATCAGCACCCAGACCAGCACGAGGCTTTCCGCCAAGCGAAGCATATCGGTACGATGGCCGCTTGCCTGGAAGCCGGCTCGGGCGAACGAGAGTGCCAGCAGCAAGCCGATCCATTCAGCGACCCGAGAGAAGGCGATGGCGATCGATCGCGGCGGCCCGGCCGGGATAGCGTCGGCCAGATAGAGGCAGCCGCGCTGAATCGCCGGGGTGAACCACCGTGTCAGACCCAACAGCACCAGCGTGCAGATCAACTGAGCAAGCAGCGCTGGCAACAGGACGTTCTCGTGCAGCCAGACGAGGCTCTGGTTGAGAAGCTCTTCCCAGCGAATAGGGATCAGCGTCTGCACGTGTTGATTGCGCCGCAGCAACGCGGCGAAATCAGGGCTGCTCGCTCACAAAAGAGAGATGAGAGCCGCCAGGCCTAGAGCCGGATGAGCGAAGGCAGATGCGCCATCCGGCTCTACCTTGTTGCTTTATCGCGTGATTCAGAGCCCCGGCGATTCCGCCTTCGATCATCACGCTCTACTAGACGTGGAAGCTCTCGCCGCAGCCGCAACGACCCTTCTCGTTTGGATTGGTGAAGGTGAAGCCCGAGGCAAGTGCCTTCACCTCGTAATCCATGACTGTGCCTATCAGGAACAGGCTGGCCTTGCGATCTACCAGGACCGTCAGGTCCTTGTCGGTGACCACTTCATCGGTGGGTGCCGGCTCGTCGGCCCAACTCATATCGTAGGACAGACCAGAGCAGCCCTTCGTCTTCACGCCGATGCGCAACAACTTGCCCTGTTCGCCTTTGGCGTACAGCGCGCGCAGGCGATCCGCCGCAGCATCGGTGAGTGTCATCAGCGGCGGCAAGGCGCGGGTCTTTCGGGGAACTGTCGTCGTTGTGCTCATGATCGGCTCGATATCTGTGTCCCTAGAACATGTTCAGCTGCAGGCGCGCTTCTTCGCTCATACGGCTCGGGTCCCAAGGCGGATCCCACACCGTCTCCACATCGCACGATGTCACGCCGGCCACTGTCATTACCGCGCTATGCACCTGCTCAGGTAATTCCTGGGCGGATGGGCAGGCCGGTGCGGTCAGCGTCATTTCGACCTTGACGGCGCCGTCGTCGGTGATCTCGACCGCATAGATCAGTCCCAGCTCGTAGATGTTCACCGGTATTTCCGGATCATACACCTCGCAGATCGCGGCGATGATCGCATCTTCGGTCGGCCTCGCCGTGGTTTCCCCGTCGGGAGTCCACGCGGTGTGCGGCTGAGTTACCTCATTCACTGCTCGCCTCCTTGCCTCCCTCCAGGGCGGCGATCAGCGCGTGCCAGGCCAGCGTCGCGCATTTCACGCGGGATGGATATTCGTGCACGCCGGCCAGCGGCTCCAGGCGCTCCAGGGGATCGGCCAGGGCGCCGTCGCAGTGCGGGCACTGGCCCGTTCGCGCCATCTCGCGAAACGCCTCGAACAATGCATGCGTATCCGCCTTGCTGCGACCAATGACCGTCTCGGCCATCAGGTCGGCGGAGGCAACGCTGATCGCGCAGCCGCGCGCCTGAAAGCCGGTATCGGCGATGGTGCCATCGGTGCCCAGCTTCACCCAAACCTCGATCCGGTCACCGCACATCGGGTTGTCGCCCTTCGCGGTTGCATCGAAGCTCTCCAGCCGTCGCGCATGGCGCGGTCGGCGGCCGTGATCGAGAATCACTTCCTGATACAGGTCGCGCAGGTCGTCGAACGAATCGCTCACTTGAAGAACTCCCGCACACGCGCAAGCGAGTCGGCCAGAAAGTCGATCTCGTCATGC
This sequence comes from Acetobacteraceae bacterium, assembly GCA_024280945.1. Classification (GTDB taxonomy): domain Bacteria; phylum Pseudomonadota; class Alphaproteobacteria; order Acetobacterales; family Acetobacteraceae; genus JAMXLO01. Next base: position 44,912 of record JAMXLO010000104.1, on the reverse strand, counting down.
GAGGTGTAGATGGCGAAACTGGCGCGCGTCGTGCTGTCGAGACCGAACCGATGCATCAGCGGCTCGGCGCAGTGGTTGCCGGCGCGCACGGCAATGCCCTGACGATCCAGCAACGTCGCCACGTCGTGCGCATGCGCACGATCGAGCGCAAAGGACACCACGCCACCTCGGTCCTGCGCCCGGCCAAGGATGTGCACGCCTTCGATCGTTCCCAATCGGGCCAGCGCATGATCCACCAGTGCCGTCTCGTGGGCCGCGATCGCGTCGTAGCCGATCTGCTGCACATAATCGATCGCCGCCTTGAGCCCGATGCCTTCGAGGATAGGCGGTGTGCCAGCCTCGAACTTATGCGGCACGTCGGCCCAGGTAGAACGCTCGAAGGCAACCGAGGAAATCATCTCGCCGCCGCCCAGGAAGGGTGGCATCGCATCGAGCAATTCCCGGCGGCCCCACAGCACGCCAATGCCGGTCGGACCATATAGCTTGTGCCCGGTGAAGGCATAAAAGTCGCAGCCCAGTGCCTGCACATCGACGCGCCGGTGCACCACCGCCTGCGCACCGTCGAACAGCACCTTGGCGCCGTGCGCGTGCGCCATTCGCACGATACGTTCCACTGGCGTGTAGGTCCCCAGGACGTTGGACATGTGCGTCATCGACACCAGTCCGACCTTGCCGTCGGCAATCAATGTCTCGAACGCATCCATGTCGAGTTCGCCAGAGTCGGTGACCGGCACGACGCGTAGCTCGATACCGCGCTCATCGCGCAACAACTGCCACGGCACGATGTTGGAGTGGTGCTCCATGCCAGAAATCAAGACCGCCTGGCCTGGCTTCAGGATGCCGCGGCCGTAGCTGTGCGCCATCAGGTTCAGTGACTCGGTGATGTTGCGGGTGAACACCACCTCGTGCGCATCGTTGGCGTTGATCAGCGCTGCCACCGCCTCGCGAGCAGCCTCATAGGCGTCCGTAGTGCGTTCGCTCATCCAGTGCAGGCCGCGATGCACGTTGGCGTACTGCGTCTCCATCGCCTCGCGCATCGCCTCGATCACGGCCCGCGGCTTCTGCGCCGACGCGGCGCTGTCGAGAAACACCAACGGCTTGCCGCGAATCTTCTGCCGCAGGATCGGGAAATCTTCGCGGATGCGGGCAACGTCCAGCACGGCAGGGCGGCCCAGTGAGATTTTGGCTTCGACGTTCATGCTGCCTGCTTCTCCCACCAGCCCTCGACCGCCTGATCCAGCACCTCGCGCACGGTCTCGTTGCTCACCGCATCCAGCGCCTCGGCCAGAAATGCGCGAACGAGGATCGAGCGAGCTTCAGCGTCCGAAATGCCACGGCTTCTCAGGTAGAACAATTGATCAGCATCGAGTTCGCCGACCGTCGCACCATGACTGCACTTCACGTCGTCGGCAAAAATTTCGAGTTCGGGCTTGGTGTCTATCTCGGCATCAGGTGACAGCAGCAGCGCCTGGTTCATTTGATAGCCGTCGGTCTTCTGCGCATGACGAGCGACCTCGATACGTCCCTGAAACACGCCATGCGAGCGGCCCGCCAACACATTCTTCACCGTCTGGCGCGAAGCGCAGTATGGCGCCTGGTGCCGCACCACGGTGGTGAAGTCGGCATGCTGCATTCCGTTCAGCAGCTGGGCGCCGTTCAGATGAGTGATGCCATTTTCACCAGTCAGGCGCGCATGAGCCTCGGTCCGCGCAATCCGAGAACCAAGGTTCAGAACGAAGCTGTCATAGGTGCCGCGTTCGTCGATCTCCGCATAGAGCGTTGCCAGGTGGAAGGCCGACGTCGACTCGTTCTGCAGGCGCACGTGGGTCAGCGCAGCATCTGCCGCGACGGTCACTTCGAATACCGGATTGTGCAGATAACTGCCGTCGCCGAATGCGAGGTCAAGCAACGTCAGGCGCGCGCCGGGCGCCAGCCGGACGACATGACGTGGGTGGAATGCCGCGCGGTCTGTGGCGGCGCTGACGAGGATCAGCAGTCCGGCATCCGCTCCGGCGGGCACTTCAAGTATCGCGCCGTCCTCTGCCAGCATCGTGTTCAAAGCGACCAATGGCTGACCGTCGGGCCGCGCGATGGATCCGAACTCGGCGCGACCGGCGAAGCGGGCAAAATGCACCGCCGGCGGCACAATCGACAGCTCGCGGCTGAACATCCCGTCGATGAAGACGATGCGGGGCACCTCGATCTGCGGCAGACGCGCTCGGATCTGGCTATGCGCCGAGGTTGGCGAAACCGATTGCGCGAACGACGCATCTGCCAGCGGGCGCAGGCCGGTGTATTTCCATGCCTCCTCACGTCGTCCTGCTGAAGCGCCCGGCAATCCGGTGCGGCGGAACGCTTCGGCCGCGGCAGCACGCTCCCGCGGATCACCGGGCAGCAGGTCGCGCAACGCGTCGTAGCGCGCGAGAAATCCGTCTGCACCACTGCGAACGGCTGCCGTCACACTGCCTCCGCAATCATGCCGGCGTATCCCTTCGCTTCGAGCTCATGCGCAAGCTCGGGGCCACCCGAACGGGCAATGCGGCCACCGGCAAGCACGTGCACATGATCCGGCACGATGTAGTCGAGCAGCCGCTGATAGTGTGTGATGATCAGCGCCGAGAAGTCAGGTCCCCGCAGGGCATTCACGCCATCTGCCACGATCTTCAGCGCATCGATGTCGAGGCCGCTGTCAGTCTCGTCCAGGATTGCCAGCCGTGGGCGAAGGATCGCCATTTGCAGAACTTCGTTACGCTTCTTTTCGCCACCCGAGAAGCCGACATTGACGTTCCGGCGCAGCATGTCCTCTGGCATGGCCAGGCGTTTCGTCTCGGCTCGCGCAAGCTTCAGGAACTGCACAGCGTCAAGCTCGCTTTCGCCGCGCGCGCGGCGCTGCGCATTCAGCGCGGTCCGCAAGAAATTGGCGTTGCCGACGCCAGGCAGTTCCACCGGATACTGGAAAGCCAGAAACAAGCCGGCGGTGGCGCGTGCCTCGGGCTCCATGGTCAACAGGTCATGACCATCGAATGTCGCCGAGCCGGCGGTCACCGCGTAATCCTCGCGCCCCGACAGCACATAGGCGAGCGTCGACTTGCCGGAGCCATTCGGCCCCATGATCGCATGGACCTCGCCCTGCGGCACCGTCAGGTCGATGCCCTGCAGGATCGGCTTGTCCTCGATGGCGGCGGAAAGGCCGCGAATTTCCAACATAAATGCTTTCCTCTAACCAACCGAGCCTTCCAGGCTCACCGCCAGCAGCTTCTGCGCCTCGACGGCGAACTCCATGGGCAGCTCTTTCAGCACCTCCTTGCAGAAGCCATTGACGATCAAGTTGACTGCATCCTCTTCGCTGAGGCCACGTTGCCGGCAATAGAACAACTGGTCATCGGCGATCTTCGATGTCGTTGCCTCGTGCTCGACTTTGGCGGTCGGATTGCGGCTTTCGATATACGGCACCGTGTGCGCGCCGCACGCATCGCCGATCAGCAACGAATCGCACTGCGTGTAGTTGCGTGCGCCTGAGGCGCGCGGCAGTACCCGCACCAGTCCGCGATAGGTGTTATTGGACTTGCCGGCGCTGATGCCCTTCGAGACGATCGTGCTCTTCGTCCGCTTGCCTATATGGATCATCTTGGTGCCGGTATCGGCCTGCTGGTGATTGTTGGTCACCGCGACGGAGTAGAACTCACCGACGCTGTCATCGCCTTCCAGCACGCAGGACGGATACTTCCAGGTAATCGCCGAACCGGTCTCGACCTGGGTCCAGGAAATCTTTGACCGCGCCCCGCGGCAGGCGCCGCGCTTGGTGACGAAGTTGTAGATGCCGCCGCGGCCTTCAGCATCGCCCGGGTACCAGTTCTGCACCGTCGAGTACTTGATCTGCGCATCTTCGTGCGTGATCAGTTCGACCACCGCAGCATGGAGTTGGTTCTCGTCGCGCATCGGCGCGGTGCAACCTTCCAGGTAGCTCACATAAGAACCAGCGTCAGCAATGATCAGTGTGCGTTCAAACTGGCCGGTGCTGCGTGCATTGATGCGGAAGTACGTGGACAGTTCCATCGGGCAGCGCACGCCTTTCGGCACGTAACAGAAGCTGCCGTCGGTGAATACCGCCGAATTCAACGCCGCGAAGAAGTTGTCGGAGACGGGAACCACCGAACCGAGATACTGTTGCACCAGGTCCGGATAGTCGCGCACCGCCTCGGAGATCGGGCAAAAAATCACCCCCGCCTTCTTGAGCGTCTCGCGAAACGTAGTGGCCACCGAGACGCTGTCGAACACGGCGTCAACTGCGACCTGCGTGCCCTGGATCGTCTCCGGATCGACGCCGGCGAGAATCGCTCGTTCCTTGAGCGGGATACCAAGCTTCTCATACGTCTTCAGCAGTTCCGGATCGACTTCGTCCAGGCTTTTCGGGCCGGGCTTCTTCTTCGGCGCCGCGTAGTAATGGAGATCCTGGTAGTCAATCGGCTGATGCTCGACGCGCGCCCAATGCGGCTCGGTCATCTGTTGCCAGGCCGCAAACGCCCTCAGCCGCCACTCCAGCAGCCAGGCGGGCTCTTCCTTGCGCGAGGAGATCAGCCGGATGATGTCCTCGTTCAGCCCCTTGGGCGCGAGGTCCATCTCGATGTCGGTCTCCCACCCCCACTTGTAGCCGGACTGGGTGACTGACTGGAGAGCGTCGAGAGTCGGGGTCGATGCAGACATCAAGTCGTCCTATTCAGCGGCGGGCACGGCGGTCGACGTTGGAATGCGGAAGGCCCGCGGGATCGACGCCTCGTGCATGTCGGCCAGGGTGATCGTGCTCAACGCCTGTTGGATTGCTTCGTTCACCGGGTCCCAGCGTCCCCGCATCGGACACAGGCATTGCGACTCACACTCGACGGCCGAACCCTCGACGCAGGCGGTCAGAGCGATCGGCCCGTCCACGGCGGCGATGACATCGGAGACCGGAATGGCCCCGAGTGGTCGCAATAGCCGATAGCCGCCACGGGCCCCCCGCTGGGAGGCCACCAGCCCGCCGGCCGCCAGTATCTTCAGCACTTTGGCAACCGTCGGTTCCGGGATGCCGGTCGTCGCCGCGATGCCAGGGGAGGTCTGTACCCCCGTTTCGTGCGACAGGCGCACCAGCACCACAACGGCATAATCGGTCAGCTTCGACAGCCTGAGCATGGTCTGCGAAACCCTCGCACCCTGGTATGCGGTTAATCGGACCAAATGGGTCCTGATTGCTGGGAGATGGCGTATCGGGCATGAAGCGTCAAGGGGTTGCTGCAACTGATACTCACCAGTAGGGAGACGCCAGCCAGAAGAGGAGGACAAGATGGCGGGCATGATGGAAGGCAAGGTCGTGGTGGTGACCGGGTCTGGCGGTGGCATCGGCCGCGAGATCGCCCTCGCCATGGCGGCGGCCGGCGCCAAGGTCATCATCAACGACGTGGGCGCCTCGCTGTCCGGCGAAGGCCAGTCCGCCACACCCGCCCAGCAGACCAAGCAGCTGATCGAGCAGCGTGGCGGAGCAGCGGAGATCAATACGGATTCCGTTGCCGAATGGGGCTCGGCGCGGAAGATCATCCAGGCAGCGCTCGACCACTTCGGCAGGATCGACGGCGTGGTGAACAACGCCGGCATTCTGCGCGACGTGATCTTCCATCGCATGTCACCCGAGGAGTGGCTGGCGGTGATCGGCGTCCATCTGAACGGGAGCTTCTTCGTCTCCCGCGCCGCTGCCGAGCACTTCCGCAAGCAGGAGAGCGGCACGTTCGTGCACATCACCTCTACCTCGGGCCTCATCGGCAACTTCGGCCAGGCGAACTATTCCGCCGCCAAGCTCGGCATCACCGCGCTGTCGAAGTCGATCGCGCTCGATATGCAGCGCTACAACGTGCGCTCCAACTGCATCGCACCGTTCGCCTGGAGCCGTATGACCAGCTCGATCCCCGCTACCACGCCCGAGCAGCAGGCGCGCGTGGCAAAGATCCAGCAGATGACGCCGGACAAGAACGCGCCGATGGCCGTGTTTCTGTCGTCCGATGCGGCCAAGGGTGTCAGCGGCCAGGTGTTCGGCACGCGGATGAACGAAGTCATCCTGTTCAGCTCGCCACGGCCGATCCGCATCGTTCACCGGGCTGATGGCTGGACACCCGAGGCGATCGCTGAGCAGGCGGCACCGGCTCTCAAGGCGGCCTATATGCCGCTGGATCGTTCGGGGGAGGTGTTCAACTGGGATCCACTGTAGTCCGGCGAAAGCTGCGCCTTCTCGGGGTCAGGGTCAGGGCAACGCCGCGCCCATGATGGATTACGGCGACGCCGTGGCCTGCGCCCCTGTCACAGTGCCCTATGTGCGCCGCTCGGATAAAGCTGCGGCGTGGTGGCTGGGCAGCGCGCTACGCAAGCTGCTCGAGGTCAGTGGCGTCAAGAAGACGCAGATCGAAGGGCTTTGCCTGTCCAGTTTCACGCTGGCGCCGGATGGTCCGGCGCCGTTCGTGCAGTATGTCGGTTTGTCGCCGCGCTTTCTGGAATTCCTGCCGTTCGGCGGTGCCTGTGGAGTTTTGGCACTGCGGCGCGCCGCGCGGGCCGTGCAGTGTTGCGACGCCGAGGTCGTCGCGTGCATCGCTGGCGACACCAACGGACCCACCAGCTTTCAGGATCTGGTGGCACAGTTCAGCAGCTTCTCGCGTGACTGCGTCTGGCCCTATGGCGCTGGCGGTCCCAACCAGAGCTTCGCGCTGATCACCGAACATGCGATGCGTCGGACCGGGGCAACGCGCGAGGATTTTGGTAAGCTGTGCGTGGCCCAGCGTCGGTGGGCGCAGCGCAATCCGTTGGCTTTGCTTCGCAGCGAGCTGACGCTGGAGGACTATCTGGCGGCACGGCCGATCGCCGAACCACTGCGCCTGTTCGACTGCGTCATGCCTTGCGCAGGTGCGGACGCGTTCCTGGTCATGCACCGCTCGCGTGCGCAGGCACTCGGCCTGCCGTGCGCGCGCATTCTGGCGACGATCGAGCGGCACAACGCGTTTCCCGAGGATCCGATCCAGTGGCGCGGTGGCTGGGCAATGGACGCCGACGCGCTATGGAGCCAGGCCGCGCTGGGGCCGCCCGACATGGACGTGGTGCAGACTTATGACGACTACCCCGTGATCTCGATGCTGCAGTTCGAGGACCTGGGCTTCTGCGCCAAGGACGACGGCGCTGAATTCATTCGTCGCAACGATTTCGCTCCGGGGGGCAACCTGCGACACAACACCGGCGGTGGTCAGCTCTCATGCGGCCAGGCAGGAGCGGCTGGCGGATTCTTGGGGATGGTGGAGGCGCTGCGTCAACTCGCAGCTGACGCGCGCCACGCGCTGGTCAGCGGCTTCGGCATGGTCAATTACGATCGGGGCCTTTGCACAGCTGCGGCTGTTCTTGCGCGATGACGCCGATCGCGGAACTGGCCGCGCATGCCAAGGCGGGCGAGCTGGCGCTGCAGCGATGCACTGCGTGCGGAGCGGTGCAGTATCCGCCGCGCGAACTTTGCTTGTCCTGCCTGGCCGATGCGCTGGAATGGCGGGTGAGCGATCATGAACCAGGCAAAGTGTTGGCTACGACAACACTGCATCACAGCCACGATCCACAGTTCCGGTCGCGCCTGCCTCTGCGCGTCGGCCTGGTTCGTCTTGATGCGGGGCCAACAACCGTATGCTTCCTGGCCGAAGACTGCGGGACAGGAACGCGCGTGGTAGTCAGCGCTGAGACCGACGACGCGGACCGTGCCGTATTGACTGCGGCGCCGGTCCAGGCCGGGGCGAGGTAAGCGACAGAGGGTCCGAGTTCTGCCATCTGTAGGAAGAGCAGGTATCCCTAAATCCCAGTGATGGTTCTGAGGCTCGTCACTGTTGCTACCGGCGGGACGAGGGAGGCCCGTTGGGCAGAATCGACGATGGGTCACTGAGATGTGCGGATCGCAGGGGAATGGAAAGCCGCCTGCGCTATTCGCTAAGGCTAAGTCGTTTCCGTGCGGTCGCGGTATGTGCTAGGACTTGATCGTCGCTCCGGTCTGGAACTGAGTTCTGCTGCGGGGGCTATCCGACAGAACTCTCAAGTCGCCGACATGAGTGAGGTGACTCATTGGATGTAGCGTTAAGTCAGCCTGCTGATCGACGCACTCACACCTGGATCACGTGTGGACTGAACAAGTGCTATCCTTACGCGAGACCGCCGCCTGTCCTCACTTCAGTCGCTGCGCGGCCTCCAGCACATCGGCAGCGTGACCCGTGACACTGACCTTGCGCCACACCCTGGCGATTCTTCCCGCCTTGTCGATCAAAAACGTGCTGCGCTCCATGCCCATATACTTGCGGCCGTACATCGACTTCTCGACCCACGTGCCATACTTCTCCGCAACCGCATGCGACTCGTCCGATGCCAGCGGGAATGTCAGTTTGTACTTCTCAGCAAAGCGTTCGATCGGCTTCATCTTGTCAGGAGAGACCCCGATCACGTCGATGCCGATCTTGCCGAGCTGGGGCAGTGCTTCCTGGAAGGCACATGCCTCCTTTGTGCAACCCGGTGTGTCCGCCTTCGGATAGAAATACAGCAGGAACGGCTTACCCTTCAGCGAGCGCTTGCTGACCGTGCGTCCCCCGCTCGCCGGCATTTCGAAGTCAGGTGCGACGTCACCTTCCTGAACACTCATGCGTGGACCTCCCCGACATACCTGACGAAGGCGGCGCGAACCTGTTGCGCCATGTGATCCATCGTTGTCCGTAATGCGCTCAAGTCAACTGCCGACCCGACCGCGCGTAGCAGCGCCTGCCCCGACGCGTCCGGCAGAGCCTCGCGCGCACTGCGCCCGACGGTGATACGCAGCATGCCCTGGACCGTGCGCCAGAGATGATCGGCGCGCATCAGCAAAGCCGCGTCTTCGGCTTCCAGTTTCCCCGCCTTGGCCAGCCTTTCCAGCGCGACCCGCGTGGTCGGCGAGCACAATTCGAGCGATTCATCCGCGTATATCAGTTGCAGCACCTGGGCGATGAACTCGACCTCGATCTGACCACCGGCACGCAACTTTACATCCCACGGGCCTTCGGGCGGCAGATCGCGCATCATCCGGCCGCGCATCGAAGCTGCGTCAGCACGGATGCGGTTGGCAGCGCCGGAGCGCTGCAGTGCTTCGGCGATCGCGTTCTCGATCCGGCTGCGCAGAGCCGGTGGACCGGCCACCACGCGGGCGCGGGTCAATGCCATGCGCTCCCATGTCCATGCCGATTCCGCGTGGTATCGGCGGAATGCACCGAGCGATACGGCGACCGGACCCTTGTTGCCTGATGGGCGCAGCCGCATGTCGACCTCGTACAATGGACCATCTGCACCCGGCGCGGTCACCGCCGCGATGTAGGAATGACAGGCGCGCACGAACCATTGGCTGACCGGCAGGCGCCGGGTGCCGCGGCTTTCCATGATATCGTCCGGATGATCGTAGATCAGCATCAGGTCGAGGTCGGAACCGGCCATCATCTCGCGGCCGCCTGCCTTGCCCAGCGCCACCACGGCCATGGACCCGCCACGCACGCGGCCGAACCTTCGGCCGAAGTCGGTCAGCACCGGCGACAGCAGCGAGCTTAATGCAGCATCGGCGACTCCTGTCCGACGCAAGCCAGCCGTGTCGGTGTCCATCCGACCCTCCATGGTGGCGACAGAGATGGAGAAGTCTTCTTCGCGCACCGTGCGGCGGGTGATCTCGATGACGTCCTCCAGAAGTCGCGCATCACGCAGCCGGGATCGCAGCAACCGGCTCGGGTTCGGGTTCTCTTCCGGGCTCAGCAATCTGTCCAGCGCGGCCGGATGGCTGGCCAGGTGGTTCGCCAGTGAAGACGATGCGCCCAATACGGAGGCCACTCGGTTCAATAGCGCCGGGTTGCGTTGAAAAAGTGACAAGAGCTGAATGCCGGCAGGCTGGCGCGCCAAAAACGCGTCGAAGCGGTTGAATACCGTGTCCGGTTGCGGCTGAGCTGCCAGCGCGGCCAGCATCCGTGGCAGCAGCTGCGCCAGCAGCTCGCGGGCACGCGCCGAGCGCAATGCGCGCACATGCCCTGCCTGCCAACCGCGCACTGCAGCGACGATGCGTTGCGAATTTTCGAATCCCATTGTCCGCAATGCAGTCGCGGTCGCTTCGGGAGCCGCATCCACCCCGGAAAAATCCAGTTCCAATCCCGAGTCCGCTGGTGTCAGGAGCTCCGGGACAAGGTCGAACACGTCTGCGTAGTGTGCCCGAACCTGCTGCAGGTGGTGCAGCAATTCGTCGGCGAATGTGCCTACTTGGGAATAACCCATGAAGGTGGCAAAACGCGCGAGGTCCTCGGGTCGTTGCGGCAGTTCGTGGGTCTGCCTGTCGCCAATCATTTGCAACCGATGCTCGACACGTCGGAGGAAGCGATAGGCGCCACCCAGCTCGCGCGCTGCAGTACGCGGGACATGACCGGCGCGTGCGAGTGCGCGCAAGGCTGCCAGAGTGGTCGGCACGCGCAGCGTTGGATCGCGTCCACCCCAAACCAACTGCAAGGTCTGCGCCAGGAACTCGATCTCGCGTATGCCACCCTCGCCGAGCTTCACGTTGTGGCCGGCAATGCGCGCCGCCACGTCGCTGCCGTCATTCAGCGAGCCTCCCTTGTGCTGGTCGATGCGCCGCTTCATCGCGTGAATGTCGGCAACAGCGGCGAAGTCCAGGCCGCGCCGCCAGACAAAAGGCCGGATCGCCTCGAGGAAGCTGGCGCCAAGAGCGAGGTCGCCGGCAACGGGGCGCGCCTTGATCATCGCTGCGCGCTCCCAGTTCTGTCCCATGCTCTCGTAGTAGGTGATTGCTGCCGGCAGCGCGACCGCGGGCGGCGTTACCGAAGGATCGGGCCGCAGGCGCAAATCGGTTCGGAACACATAGCCGTCGGCGTCGCGTACCTCCATCAATGCCACAAGCCCGCGAGCCATCCGCGACGTGAAGACGCCCATCGCATCGCCAGCGGTGGCTTCTGTGTATATTGAGGCGGCGGGGTCGTAGAGCAGGACGAGGTCCACATCGGAGGAATAATTCAGTTCACGGGCACCGAGCTTTCCCATGCCGAGGACCGTGAACCCGCAGCCGCGTGCCGGATCCGAGGGGTCTGGCAGGTGCAACTCGTCCGCCTCGTGGGCGCTCCGCAGCAAATGTGCCATGGCCAGCGACAGTGCGGCTTCCGCCAAGTCGCTCATCGCGGCGGTCACGCGCTCCAGCGGCCAGATGTTGCCGATATCGGCGACGCCGGTCGTCAGCGCGATGATCCGCTTGGCGCGTCGCGTCGCAGCAGCCACCCGATCGCGGCGGGTCGTCGGTGGCAATGCCGCCAACTCCATCATGGCGGCGGAAACGACGGCATCCGGACCGACGGTCACCAGGGCGCGCAGGCTGGCGGCCTCACGTACCGCGAGGTCAGAAAGGAAGGGACTGTTGCCTCCCAGCGCACGCAGCAACGCGGCGGCGGCGGGTCGCGCCGCCAGCCGTGCCTCGGTGCGGCCAAGACTGGCAAAGCGCTCCATCAGGCGCTCGGCGGCAGCCGCATCGTAAGGTGTCGGCCAGATCGTTGGCAGGCGGAATTCTGTATCGTTCATGTGCAGAAAGGCTGGGCGTGAGGCGTCTTCCGGGTCAAGCCGCACTCGCATGCGGCATGGTGGTGCACTGGCTGGTCACCCTGGCGATCACGGTCGGGATATTGGGCGGGGTCGGGATTGGCGCGATCGCCTGGCGCCTGTCGAAGGGGCCTATGGATCTCGACTGGTTCACCGGTCGGCTGGAAGCTGCTGCCAACGCCGAAGGTAGCACGACCAGGCTGAGTATCGGCTCTGCAGCGCTCGCCTGGGAAGGGTTCCGCATGGGTGTGGATCGGCCGCTCGATCTACGCCTGACCGACGTGACGGTGACCGATCAGACGGGCCAGCGACGGCTAAGCATTCCGCGCGCTGAGGTATCGCTGTCGATGTACGAGTTGCTGTTCCTGCGCCTGGTGCCACGCGCGGTGACGTTGGATTCGCCTCGGCTCGGCGTTGTTCGGTCTGCGGACGGCACGATCAGTCTTGATCTCGGCGGCGCCGCAGAGGCGACCGATAACCCCGAACCAGCCCCGGAACCCTCCACTTGGGCCCATGCCACACCGTTGGCAGACCTTCTTGCCGAATTGGCCAAACCGCCGAGAAATGATCGGACCCGAGGCCTCGAGCCGCTGCTGGGTCAGTTGCGCGTTGTGCGCGTGCACGACGCGACAGTGAGCGTGATCGATCGGCGGTTGGGGGTGACCTGGCGAGCACCACATGCGGAAATCGATCTGATCCGGCATCCGCAGGGCGGAGTCGATGGGACTGCCGATCTTGCTTTGGCCGTCGGCGACCAGCAGACGCATGTGACGATGTCGGCGAGCCTTCAGCCGGGCGGCAAGGAAACCCAGATGCGGGTGAGGTTGTCGCCGATCATCCCAAGCGCGATAGCCCACGTCGCGCCTTCGCTCGCTCCTCTGGCCGCGCTCGAGGCCCCAGTCGGAGGCGAGGCGACTCTCGACCTGGATAGCACGTTGTCACTCCACTCCGCCCGTATCAGCCTGCGATCTGGCGCTGGGCAGGTGCATGTCGGCGCCGGCGAGATTCCTATCCTCAACGCGGCGTTGGTCGCATCCGGGACGCCGGATGCAGTGAAGCTCGAGACAGCTCAGGTGGACCTGCGTGGTCACGAAGGTGGACCAACGACCCGGGTTGAAGCACGCGGAACGATGCAGCGCGACGCAAGTCAGATATCTGCAGCGATATCTGCAGATGTCGATCAGGTTGACTTTGCCGATTTGCCGCGGCTCTGGCCGGAAGGCACCGATCGCGGCGCACGGCATTGGCTGATCAGCAACATACCAGTCGGCATGGCGCGCAACGGTCATGTCGATCTTGGGATTGTGGCCTCGTCTGATTTGTCCGCAATCGAGCTGACCCGCGCCACGGGCGAGCTCGACGGCGAACGCCTTCAGGTGCACTGGCTACGACCCGTGCCGCCGATAGACAATGGCAAGGCACAATTGCGCATCGTCGACCCCGATACCTTGGACATCATCGTGACCGGGGGACGCCAGCGCCTGCGCAATCAGAGGGAAAGCAGCGTCGGCGGCCTGCAGATCCGCGGCGGCAACATGCGGATCACTGGCCTCATGCGGTCGCACCAATTGGGGGTTATCGAGGCCGACATCACTGGAACGCTGGCCGATTCACTGGCACTGCTACGTGAGCCCCGGCTGCAATTGCTCGACCGCCATCCGATCGAGCTGAACAACCCGGCGGGTCAGGTCGCGGTCAAGCTCCGATTGAGCGTGCCGTTGGAAGACAGTGTCACGATGGATGACATACCTGTGCAGGTGCAGGCGCGGCTGGACGGCGTGCATGTGAGCCGGCTCATTGCCGGACGCGACCTCGACCAGGGCACGCTGGACCTGACAGCGAACAACGACGGAATGAAGGTAAACGGCCGCGCGCTTCTGGCGGCGATTCCAGCAAAGCTGGATGCTGCGCTGGACTTTCGGGTTGGGCCGCCGACGCAAGTGGTGCAGAGCGCTACCATCTCAGGACAGGCGGATGCTCGACAACTCGCGGCGGCCGGGCTGGATGCCACCCCGCTGTTGAGTGGCATGACTCAGCTACAGGCAGTGCTGACCGAACGTCGGAGTGGCCAGGGCGACGTCGCCGTTAGCGCCGACCTGACCGCAGCGGAACTGACAGTCAGTGCGCTGGAATGGCGCAAGCCACGTGACACTTCGGCGAAGGCGTCGGCGCGATTGCTGCTGAACCACGATCAGCTTACTGGCATTGACGCGGTACAGATGGACGGGGACGGACTTGTGCTGCGCGGGCGTGCCGAGGTCATCAGTGGCAGAGTCGCCTCAGTGCGTGTGGACCAACTGGTGCTTGGTCGAACGGCCGCACAGGCGACCATCAGCCTGCCTGCGACCGGCCAAATCAAGGGTCACGTCACCGGACAGGCGCTGGATCTTGGGCCGCGGCTTGGCCGCAAGACCCCCCCACAGCCAGCACAAGGACCGAAACCGGAGCCGCCATCTGGGCCGCCGTGGATCGTTGATGCAAAGTTTGATCGGGTCCTGCTGGCGGCCGGCGCTACAGCCAGCAATGTGACCCTGCATGCCGAAGACGACGGTCGCATACTGCAGCGGCTGAACCTGGACGGACGCACCGGACACGGGACGTTTGCCGCGCACATTGTTCCCAACGGTGGGAGACGACAAGTCACTGTCAGCGCCGACGATGCCGGCGAGCTGCTGCGCGGCCTCGACTATCTGCGAAGCATGCAGGGCGGCAAGCTGTCGGTGCAGGCGGAGTATGACGACGCCCAGCCCGGTCGGCCATTGGCAGGAACGGCAGACATCGAAAATTTCCGGGTTCGTGATGCGCCCGCCCTCGGCAGACTGCTGCAAGCGATGACGCTCTATGGGTTGGTTGAACTGGTGCAAGGGCCGGGCCTGGGCTTCACGCGTCTCGTGGCACCATTTCGGCTGACCGAGGACGCTTTGGACCTGACAGATGCGCGCGCGTTCAGTTCCTCGCTCGGGTTGACCGCGAAGGGGCGAGCGAACCTGGATATTCAGCGGCTCGATATGCAGGGCACCATCGTGCCGGCGTATTTCTTCAATTCATTGCTTGGCAACGTACCGCTGGTGGGTAGATTGTTCAGCCCGGAACGCGGCGGCGGCCTGTTTGCTGCAAGCTACACGGTGCGCGGTCCGATCGAAGACCCGCAGGTCTCCGTCAATCCGCTCACTGCTCTCACGCCAGGGTTTCTGCGCGGACTATTCGGCATCTTCTAACGTTGATTTCAGAGCCCAGCGCCAAGGTGGACTTGGCGCGAGGTTTGGGAGCGTCGGACCTACGGCTGCCGCCATCGCCGTTACTCGAGGCCAATCGCGAGCCAGCGCAGACCTTCAGTGTCGCGCTTGACCAGCATCGCCACGTAATGCCGCTGGCGCTGTCGTGCTGCGGTGACCAGCCTCTCGACATCATCGGGATCGGTGACCCTTTCCTGATGCATCTGGACGATGATATCGCCGACGATTACGCCGGCCTCCGTTGCTGTCCCGTCGTCAGCAAGCTGCGTTACGACGACACCGCTCGGGCCTTTTGCCAGATGCCAGCCAGGCCCATTGGTCGGCGATTGACGAAGGGCCGGCGTGGCAGCATGGGGCATCTCCTGAACGGTTGCCGCGATCACGATCGGCTCGTCGTTGCGCCAAACGCGCAGGGCGACCTTGGTGCCAGGGGGCGTTCGCGCAATCGCGCGTGCCAGAGCACGCACATCCTTCACGGCCAGGTCGCCATACCGCAGAATGATGTCGCCGGCCACAATGCCGCATTTGCTTGCGGCACCCCCCTCTGTCGTGCCACCGACGATGACGCCTTCGGCCTTTGACATGTCGAGCGCATCAGCGATCTCCGGTGTCACCTGTTGGATGCGGAAATCGAGTGTGCCCGCGCGCATGCGGTCAGGCCGGAGCAGCGCATTCGCCACGTATTTCACGTCGTTGGCGGGAATCGCAAAGCCAAGACCGATCGAGCCACTGGTCGCCTCCGGAGAGAACAACGCGGTGTTCATGCCGATCACTTCGCCTCGTTCGTTGAATAGCGGACCACCGGAATTGCCGTGGTTGATCGCCGCATCGGTCTGAATGTAGTCGTCGAAGGGCGTATCACTGATATCGCGGTTTAATGCGCTGACGATCCCGCGCGTCACTGATCCGCCAAGACCGAGCGGATTGCCGATAGCGAATACGCGATCCGCTACGTGCACGCTGTCGCTGTCCGCGAATCGCACAGCGGAAAGCTTGGATTCAGGGTCGACCTTGACCATTGCCAGATCGATGTCGTCGGCCTGCGCCAGCAATGTGCCGTGCAGCAACGTGTTGTCCTGCAGCGTGACCAGAATGTCGCTGGCGCCCGCGATGACATGGCGATTGGTAAGGATGATGCCGTCCGGATCCAGGACGAACCCCGATCCGAGAAAGCGTCGGCCGCGCGGTGCGCCAGCACCAGTGGCGGCAGCGCCGGTCGGCGAGCGCAGGATGGAAATGCTGACGACTGCGGGCAATTCCCGCGCCACCAGCTCCTGGTCGGTTGCAGTCTCGACTGCGCCGGCCTCGATGCTGGCCACCCCGAGCGCCACTACAAGCAAAATAACGCGTCCGACCATCGGGACCCTCCAGGATCACCTCCGGGAAGACCGGGGTTCACGGCGGTTTATTCGCGGCTTTTGCAAGCTCTGATCGCTCGCATCGCCGCCAGGTCACGTAGGTGTGTACGAATTCAAACCTTTGTCAGTCGTGAGCATGCGACCCTCCGTTGAGAGCGCCTTTCAGTACACCACTCGCTCATGGCACGCGCGCCGCTACCGCCCGAGTATTGGCTGCTGCAGGCCGTAAACACCTGAATATGCGCTCGAGGCATGGGCGATCGATGCCTGCAGCACCAAATGCTTCTGATCGCGATGGGCTACGAAAAGCTGGCGGAATATGCCGCTCGCGTGGCGAACATGAAACTGCCTGTCGAGCCGGCGGCCGTTGATGCGCCAAAGGAGGAGTAGTTCGCGGGGCGTGTCAGATTTGCGTTAGAGCCGGCGCCGGCGAGTCCTGATGCGTGAGTTATGTCTGCACTCACGAACTATTAATTAGCTCTTCGATACGTTCCGAGTGACTATCGAAACCCAACCCATGGTTGGGGTGCACGCCATTCGCCTGGCGCGCGCCGGTGACCAGCTGGTGCGCGTTTTCTCCCCGAGAGCGTGCACCAGTTGCCACGCTGCCAAGAGCTAGCGGCGATGGCTTTGCGCCAGTCGCTCTTCGATGTTGAGCGGGCCGAACTGCCTGAGGATCCCAGTGACGGCATCCGCATACAGCTCGTCCACCGCAACCGTTACCATTGGGCGCTGCCAGGCGCTGGCGTTGCGGTGCCAAATAGCATCGCTGCCTTCACGCAGAGTCGAGTCGCTGCCTCCGCGCTGGATGACCGCAGACGGTATGCGGGCCACCTTGAGGTCCCGCATGGCGGCTTCGGCCGTGGCGGGTGTATCGAACAGAGCCCTAACTATTTCGGTCATCAGATAAGTTCCCTCGGAAGTGGATGGCCTCGCTCAGCTCAGCAACGGCCGTTCCGCTGCAAAGTTCGTTTGTGAACCGATCAATTTCGCCGACAGCCTTGCGAGCCGGACCGTTGCCGACCAGCACGCTCGCGAACGCGAGCGACGGCTAGAGCCAAACCGAAACCGGGAACCCTTGCTCTGACGCATCCGATGAGTTCCAGTTGGCCGGATGAGGTGGTCTGGGCCACCGCGCGAAGGCAGGAGGAACCGTCATGACAGACCGGCGACCGGTTGCGATAGTTTTCGACACGTTTGGTACGGTAGTGGATTGGCGCAGCAGCCTGATTGCGGACCTGACCACGTTCGGACGCGAGCGTGGCATCAACGCGGACTGGACCGGGCTGGTGGATGCCTGGCGCGCCGCGTATCACCCGTCGATGGACAGGGTGCGCAAGGGGGAGCGGCCATGGGCCACGCTCGATAGCCTGCACCGGGGATCGCTCGACCAACTGGTGGCGGAGTTCGGTATCAAGGGCCTGAGTGAGGCCGACCTTCGGCACATCAACCGCGGTTGGCATCGGTTGAACCCTTGGCCAGATTCGGTTCCCGGCCTGACCAGATTGAAGCGCGCGTTCATCATCGGGCCGCTGTCCAATGGCAATGTTGCGTTGCTGACGAACATGGCGAAGCATGCCGGCTTGCCCTGGGACACGGTGTTCGGTTCGGACCTGTTCCGGCACTTCAAGCCCGATCCGGAGACCTATCTTGGGGTGGCTAAGTTGCTGGATATCGAGCCCGGGCAGGTAATGATGGCTGCCGCGCACAACAACGATTTGGCGAACGCGCGCAGGCAGGGCCTTATGACAGCCTTCTTCCCGCGGCCATCCGAGTACGGGCCACACCAGAAGCGCGATTATGCAGCCGAGCAGGATTGGGACATCGTGGCGACCGACATCGAGGATATGGCGATAAAGCTGGGATGCTGAGCCTCTGTCTTGGGAGAAGCCAGATAATGCCATCTGACCTGATGGATCTTGAACAGGCGCTGCAGATCTACTTCGATGGTCTTTATGCGGGTGATACGGCGAAGCTTGGTCGCGTATTCCACGAGGTGGCGCACCTGTTCTCGGTGACCGACGGAAAACTCGATGACATGTCGCGGGAACATTGGTTCGACATGGTGCGGGGGCGAAGGTCGGCGCAAAGCCAGGATCTGCCGCGGCGTGACTGGGTGGTGCAGATCGATCGCTCCAGTCCGACCACCGCGTTCGCCAAGGTGCACTGCCAAATCCCGCCACGGTATTTCACCGACTACCTGACCCTCGTGAAGCTGGCCGAGGGCTGGCGGATCGTGTCGAAAACCTTCCATACCGAGACACGTTGAAGCAATGGACTGGAATTATATCATCGTCGGCGGCGGATCCGCCGGATCGGTTCTCGCCAACCGGCTATCGGCCCAATCGTCCAACAAAGTGCTACTGCTGGAAGCGGGCATGGACACGCCGCACGGCAAGGTGCCGGCGGCGATCCTCGACTCCTATCCAGGTACCGCGTACCTAAATCCGGCGTTCACGTGGAACAAGCTCAAGGTCAGCACTGAGGTCATTCCACACAATCAGCCGAACGCGGCTCGTCCGCCATTGCGCACCTATGAGCAGGCACGCGTCCTGGGCGGAGGTTCGTCGATCAACGGTCAGCTCGCCAATCGTGGCGCACCAACCGACTACGACGAGTGGCACGCGCGCGGCGCGACGGGCTGGAACTGGGGCAACGTGCTGCCCTTCTTCAAGAAGGTCGAGCGGGACATGGATTTCGACGGTCCATGGCACGGCAATGAGGGCCGTATCCCGGTGCGCCGCATCTTCCCCGATCTGTGGCCGGAACATGCAAAGGCGGCAGCGGAAACTTTCAAGGCTGCTGGCCACAAGTTTCTGATCGATCAGAACGCTGAGTTCGAAGACGGCTATTTCCCGATAACCATCTCCAACGCGTATGAGCGACGCGTATCGGCGGCCATCGGATATCTTGATCCCGGGACGCGCATGCGCGAGAACCTAACGATATCCACGGGGACGCAGGTAACTGCGCTGCAGTTCGACGGCCTTCGCTGCATCGGCGTGAACGCGCTGGTCGACGGGCGTCCCATGGAGTTTCGCGGCCGCGAGGTCATCCTGTCCTCTGGTGCAATCCATTCGCCGGCGCATCTGCTGCGTGCTGGCATTGGGCCGGCGGGCCACTTGCGCGATCTGGGCATCGAGGTGCGTGCCGCGGTGCCAGGTGTCGGGCAGCGCCTTCAGGACCATCCAGCCGTCGCGGTAGCGGCGTTCATCAAGCCGCACGCGCGGATCATTCATGACTACTCGCGTCGCCATATCTATCTGGCGTTGCGCTATTCGTCGCACCTGGATGGCATTCCACCTGGTGACATGTTCACCGTGGTGACCAACAAGACATCGTGGCATGCGGTGGGCGAGCAGATAGGCTCGTTCATTATCACCGTTTACAAGACCTATTCGGAGACAGGAGAGGTGAACCTCGCCTCGCGCGACTGGCGGGACGAACCGATCGTCGATTTCAACCTGCTCTCGGACCAGCGCGACCTGGAGCGGATGATGGACGGGGTACGTCGGTTCGGCGCCATGCACCTGACGCCGACGATGCAGGCGGTGACTACGGACCCGTTCCCTGCGAGCTACAGCGACAAGGTTCGCCAGGTCGGTTTGGTGAGCAAAAAGAACAAGTGGATCACCGATGCGCTGGCGAAAGCGCTTGATGGACCGCCGGCGCTGCGCAGCTACTTGATCAGGAACCTGATCATGGAGGGGGTTACACTGGAAGGGCTGATGCGCGACGACGAGCAACTCGAAGCGTTTGTACGCAAGGCAGCCGTGGGGGTCTGGCATGCCTCTTGCACGTGCCGAATGGGCAGCGAAGAGGACCCCATGGCGGTGACTGACCCAGCCGGGCGGGTGCGGGCTGTGGACGGACTGCGCGTGGTGGATGCCTCGATCTTTCCTGTGGTGCCTTGTGCGAACACCAATTTCCCGGTGTTGATGACTGCGGAGAAGTGCGCCGATGCAATTCTGGCGGGGGCCTAGGGGGTTTGCAATTGAGGGCGGGCTTGGTATAGCGCCCGCCCTTGGTCGGGCGCATAGCTCAGTTGGTAGAGCAGCTGACTCTTAATCAGCGGGTCCAAGGTTCGAGTCCTTGTGCGCCCACCAACGTAAGCGCTTGGCATCATTGTCAAAATCGCGCAAGTGTCTCAAGACCGCATTTCCCCGATCACTCGAGCTGATAGGACATTGACAGGACGCGCGGTCCGAGACCCTGAGATGAGGGCTTCGATCGGTCGGCGGTCAAAATGAGACCCCCGATTTCTCTCCGAGCGACTCAGTTTCGTCCCAATTATCCCATCGGCTCGAAGCCACGCGAGGCCCTCGCACGGTGGAAGGCGGCGAACCCGTCAGGCAGCTGCCGCCTGACAGCAAGCCCTCTCGGGTCTTTCTGCGGCCACGGACGCGCGACTTGTCATATTGTGGCTGTATGGTGCGCCATGAATCCCCTCGCGGATGCCCACGCGCGGAGGCGCATCGACACAGGCTTTGAAACCACCTTCTGAAGGCCTTTGCTCTGGGTGAGACACACCAGCCGCACATCTCTATGTTGCAGCAGTTCGTCCGCGCGAGCGATCTACAAGGTATTTGCGGCTGCCAACACGGTCAGAGTCATCCCAGTCAGGTATCTTGAGGTGTCTATGCTTCATCCCAGCTACGCCACGGGGGGAGCGCACCGCGTCAGCTAGGCGGACGCATCAATGAGCTTCAAGAGTTGGTCCACCATGGGCTTGGTCGCCTTACGCAAACCGGCGATATCGCGATGATCGATCCCGACAACACGCTGCACATCGTCGACCGGGCCAAGGATGTGATCAAATCAGGCGGCGAGTGGATCAGCTCACAGGCATTGGAGGAAGCCGCGATGCGGCATCCGGCGGTGCAGGAAGCGGCCGTCGTGGCCATGCAGCACCCGCGCTGGCAAGAGCGGCCATTCCTGATCGTTGTTCTGACGGAGAATGCGACCGCCACGGTCGATGAGTTGCGCGCACACCTGATGCGGTTCGTGCCGAAATGGTGGCTGCCAGACGCCATTGCGTTTGCGGCCGATCTTCCGCACGGGCCTACCGGGAAACTTCAGAAGGACGAACTCCGCCGCCGCGTTGCAAGTCGCGTCATCGCCCCGGCTGAGAACATCGCCGTCAGTGGCACAGCGGAACGAGAATAGCGCCCCGACCGGGCGTCGTGGTGATCTGATCTATCTATTCGGAATAGTTGGCAACCGCGTGCAACAGCAGTGGCACGCCGCAATATCAGACAGCTTCAGCCAAGCGGTGCCGCAGCTCGGTCTTCAGGACCTTGCCATAGTTATTCTTGGGCAACGCCTCGACAAAGCGATAGTCGCGCGGACGCTTGAAGCGCGCGACGTGGTCAAGGCATAGCCGGTCGAGTTCGGCCGCAGCGACCGCTGTGCCCGGCCGCCGCACGACAAACGCGATCACCTCCTCGCCCCAATCAGGATGGAGCCGGCCAACCACCGACGCCTCGACCACATCGGGATGGCGCAGCAGCACTTCCTCGATCTCGCGCGGGTAGATGTTGCTGCCACCGCTGATGATCATGTCCTTCGAGCGATCGCGCAGCGTCAGCAGACCATCCGCGTCCATGCTGCCGAGGTCGCCGGTATGGAGCCAACCGCCGCGCAGCGTCTCTGCGTTGGCGTCGGGATTCGCCCAATAACCCGCCATCACGCAGTCGCTGCGCGTGACGACCTCGCCGATCTCGCCGGGTGGCATGTCGGCGTCGCTGCCGTCGACAACCCGCACCAGCACGCCGCTCCGCGCATAGCCGCATGAGCCAAGCCGGTCGCGCCAGCGCGGATCGGCGCTCTCGGCATGCAGGCGCTGCGGCAGGCCAGTGATCGTCATTGGCGATTCGCCCTGACCATAAAGCTGGTAGAGACGTGGCCCAAAAATTTCCAACGCACGCTCCAGGTCCGCGACATACATCGGGCCACCGCCGTAATAGATCGTGCGCAGATTGGCGAGGTCCGTGGCCGCGACCTCCGGTGAATGGACAAGCCGGGTCAGCATCGTCGGTGCAGCGAACATCGAGACCAGAGGGCGACGCTGCAAAATGTCGAGGATCGCGGCAACCTCGAAATGCGGCAGTACGATCTGGTGTGCGCCCTTCAGCAGGAAGGGCAAGGCATAGAGCCCGGCGCCGTGCGAAACCGGCGCAGCAAGGACGTGCGTATCCCGTTCGTCGAGCTGGTCGATGTCAGCGTAATAGCACTGGCTCATGAACAGCAGATTACGGTGAGTGAGCACCGCGCCCTTCGGCCGCCCTGTCGTCCCCGAGGTATAGAACAGCCAGGCAGGATCGTCAGGCGCGCCGGGCCCTGGGATCAACGGGTCGCCTGCAGCCAGCAACATCTCGTAGTCACGGCTGCGGGTCGCGATGACGCGATCGAGCGATGCGACTGCGGCGGTGAGCGGAGCCAGGGCCTCGGCCAAGGCCGGCGTCGCCACCAACAGCCGGGCGCCGGAATTCGCCGCGATGAATTCGACTTCGCGCGGATGCAGGCGAGCGTTGACCGGCACCGCGCAGAGCCCGGCCGCCCAGCAGCCGACCAGCAGTTCGAAGAACTCGCTACAGTTCTCCAGTGACAGCAGCACGCGATCGCCTTGCGCAAGCCCATAGGCTCGCAACCCGCCAGCAACGCGGGCGATACGTGCGGCGAGTTCGCGGTAGGTCCAGACATTGTGGTCGTCGCTGACTGCCAGCTGCTCCGGTAGCCGGCGCGCCATGTCGAAGACGAGCGAAGCAAAGTTCATCACCACCCTCGTTGCCAGTCCAGCACGTCGCGCATCGGCTTCCCGTCTCGCATCTGGAACGCCGCCTGCAGCGGATGCTCGTCTGTGTCACGGTGGGCAGTCAAACCCATTCTCGCGACCGCGGTCGCGACCACGGCCAGGTCAACTATGGGCGGGCTCGAGCAGATCGATACCGAACTGCGCTGCCGCATTGCCTCCCATCATGCGGGCAATCATCTCTTCCGGGACATCCGCTCCGGCGAGCATGGCGATCGCATCATGGGCTGAGGTTGTGTCGTGCTGAGGATACCGCGACCCCCACACCACCTTCTCAGCAAAATCCTGCGGTAGCTTTTGGATCAGCCGCTCCTCTGCGTCGAAGCCTAGCATCACCTTGCCGTCTTCCCACATCTCCTCCGTATCGGTGCGAACAGGGTAGGTGTGGAGCAGCGGAATGACACGCGACGAGGCCTCCATCTTCTCGAGCACCTCCTCCATCCACGACGCCTTGCCATGTGCCACTACGGCTTTCATATCCGGGAAGCGCTGCATGACGGTGAAACCAATCAGCACCGAGGCGACGAACATGTGGTTGTCCAGCCAGGGCGAGGCAATCGGCGCCAGCGGATGACCGAGTTGGGGAAATGCCGTGAAGAACGGCGTGCTGGGCAGACCGGCACTGCCGCCCGCAAAGGGCCCACCACCGCCGCCCGGTATGGGCGTCTGGCCAAGTCGGCGCCTGATCTTCTCGATGAATGGTCCATGCGAGGTCCATTCCGGATTCCAGAGACCCGGCGTCGGATGCACTGCCGCAACCAGCCCAAGCCGTTCGAGCTCCGCCCAGAGCGGATCGAAATAGGGGCTGGTAAAGTACTGTCCCTGCAAGAACATCGGCCGAATGAACGCGCCGCGGAAGCATGGGATGCTCGCGACGCGACGCAGCTCCGCCAGCGCATGATCCATGTCCCGCAGTGGCAGCATCGCCGCAGCATAGAGCCGATTTGGCGCAGCCTGGCAAAAGTCCGCCATCCAATCGTTGTAGGCGCGCGCCAGTGCATAGGCGGTATCAGGATCTCCGATCAAATGGAAGCCTTCGGCGAACCAGGTCGGATAGAGAAAGGCTTGGTCAATGCCCATCGCGTCCATATCGGCCAAACGCGCGCGTGGGTCCCACGCGCCGGGGTTCATCGGATGCCGAACGCTTGCGTCGAGTTCGCCGATCGCATCCCAGGTCATGCCGGGACGCCAGATGGCGTGGCGCGGCAGGTTCGGGTTCATCGTGTCGCGGATGACTTCGCCGTTGATCTTCAGATAGGAGTTTGTCTCCCCGTCGTGCCGCCACAACGCCTGCCTGCCCAGCACGCGGAATTCCGGATCGAGATAAGTCTCCCAGATTTCCGACGGCTCGACGATATGCTGGTCGCTGTCAAATACAGCGATGGACTTGGTGATGGTTGTCATGGATCGATGCCGATCTGCTGAAGGGTTGCTACCAACGCGTGACCGAGGCGTCCGGCGCCAGCGCTGCCGTGACCTCTTCCTCGGTTGGCCACCAGTTGGGGCGTTCGATCTCCGTGACGCGATCGCGGATGATCTTCTTCGGTGGATCGATCCGGTATAGCCGGCGGGCGTTCGCACCGAGAAACTTGGCCTGGTTCTCTACCGGCAGACCATATCGCTGCATCGTCTCCATGGCGCGCCAGGCGTCGTCCCCGTCATGATGATAAACGTCGGACGACCAGATCAGGATATCGCCGTAGAATTCAGGAAAGCGCGGCGGTGGCGCCTCGTCGCCTTCAAAGCCTGTCATGCAGTGGGCGAAAAACGTCTCACTCGGCAAGCCCTTCAGAGGTGGCATTTTGCGCTCGTTGCGATACAGGCGGTACATCTTGTCGCACTCGTCCAGCAGGAAGCTGAGCCAAGTGGATGATGCTTCGAAAACTGCCGCCTTCAGTTTGGGATGCCGCTCGAACAGTCCAGACATCAACGCGGCGGTCACCCAAAGCGCAGCCTCGGACTGGAAGTTCTGCACGTTGGTTAGGAACGAGTGCGGTACCCCGGACGCCGAGATTGTCCGTCGAATCAACTCCGCACCAGAATATTGTTCGGTATACCCCGCTGGCTTCAGCGCGGCACCGGCGGGAAATGGATGCATCCCGTACACCATCTCGGTCTCTTCCAGCGCGCTCCACACTGGCTCGTATTTGGGTTGCAATGGGTAGTTGCCCATCGCATCCGTGGGGCGCACCAATGCCACGCGGCAGCCCTGCGCCGCGACCCGATGGATCTCCTGTATCGCGAACTGAGCGTTCTGGATCGGCAGCAGCGCCGCGAAGAATAACCGCTCCGGGTCTGCCTTGGTGTATTCGTAGGCCCACTGGTTGTACGCCTTGCAGAAGGCCTTGGCGCCTTCCGCGTCGAGCAACCACGGATAGGTGTCGATGTCGGTCGGGATAATCATCACCTGATCGATCCCCTGTACATCCATATCGCGCAGGCGCGGCTCCGGCTCATAGGAACCGGCGAAGTCGATGTAGCCGACCTGCTCCTGCGTAAGCGCGGTGCCGGTCTTGAGATTGCGCACATTCAAGGCGCGCTGGATGTCATGCTTCACGCCGGGGCCGGCGTTGGAGATGACCCGCATGGTCCCTGGGATTCCGCCGCGTCGCTGCGATCCGATCCCGACACCGGCACGACCGTTGACAATCAGCTGCTGGCTTTCGCTGTCCCACCAGATCGTCGACCGCAGCGCAGTCAGCTCGTCGCGGGTGAGATATTCAGCCGCGCGCTCCCAGATCAGCGGTGGTTCGGTGACATGGGCGTCGCAATCGAAGGTGGCGAAGTCCTTCGTCATGGGCGCGAAACGCTGAACCGGCATGGTGTTCCTCCGTGGCTTGCTTGTCGCTTATTCAGTCAATCGGGTCGTCCTCCAGCCAACCTGGGGGCTCGGTGACGACGTCATGGCGGGCAAAGATCGCGTCGATGGCGCCCATGTCGGCAGGAGCGATGGACCAGCCCAGCGCGCCGATGTTCTCATCCACCTCAGCGGGGCGGCGGAAGCCGACCAGCCCGGTGTGGATGGCGGGATTGCTCAGCGTCCAGCGCAGCGCGAACTGCGGCAAGGTCTTGCCGTATCTCGCCGCAATTGTCTTGAGTTCCTCGACCGCTCGAAGGTTTCGCGGGAAATGATCTTCGCCGAACATGGTGCGGAACAGGTTGAGGCCACCCAGAACGCCTCGCTTCGAGCGCCAGTCGTTCTCGTCAAACTGCATGTCAGAGGTGAAGGCGCCGGCCAGCATGCCGTAGGCCAGCGAGCCATACGCCATCACACCGATGTCGTTCGCCACGCACCAGGGGAAGATCTCCTGCTGCATGCGACGGTCGAACATGTTCCAGCCATACTGCACGACATCGATCCGCCGCAGCTTCATGCACGTCTTGAGCTGGGACAGGCGGAAGTTGGAAGCGCCCACATAGCGCACCTTGCCCTGCCGCACGACGTCATCCAGCGTTTGCATGGTTGCGTCGAATGGCGTGTTCAGGTCGGGCCAGTGGATCAGGTAGACGTCGACATAGTCGGTATTGAGATTGCGCAGACTCTGCTCGAGCGAGGCCATGATGCGGGCCCGGCTGCTGTCGCGGCGGTTCGGCGCCTCGGGATAGCCAACACCAACTTTGGTGACCAGACAGATGTCGCGCCGGCGCGACCCCAATGCTCGCCCCAACGCCTGTTCCGAAGTGCCCATGCCGTAGGCTTCGGCCGTGTCGAAACAATTCACGCCGCAATCCAACGCACGGTGCACTGCCTGCTGGAACTGCGCGGCGTCGATCGGGCCGTAGGTGCCGCCGATCTCCCAGCAACCGAAGCCGATGGCGGAGACCTTGATGTCAGTTCTACCGAATTGACGGTGCTCCATGGTTGTTTCCTCACTCTTTGCTTTCAGGGCACGATTCACGCCTCCGACATTTCCGCCTTCCGACCGTGCCCATGGTGTCACGTCCGCCCGCGCTCCACGCCGAAACGTCGTTCCATCTCCTGCCGCGCGGCGACGGCCTCGCTGTCAGGCATGACGACGTCGGCCCACCGCACGATCCCGCCCGCCGGAATGTCGCGTATCAGTCGGACCCGATGCGCGAGTCCGATCGGCAGCGCGTTCTCCGCCACACTGCGCGCGGCAGGCGTCAGCCGACCCCACACGGTGTAGCCGCCTTCGCCGTCCAACATCTCGTCCGCGCGCAAGGCACGTTTCGCAATGGCCACCACGTCGCCGCGCCAGGTCTGCGCCTGACCGGTTGGCTCACCGCGGAGCGCCGCAGATAGCACCGAAATGCCCAGCTCCAGTCCGATCAGGTGATAGGGTTTGTACATGGCGGCGTACCAGCCGCTGGCATCGGTCTTCAAACCGTACTCGCGAAAGCAGGCGCGCGCATACTCATTGGGCGCCTTGACAACGACATAGACACCCCAGCGCAGGTCGCGAAAGACCGGACGGCTGTCACGTTCCAGGCAGGAGACAACCTCGACCATGCCGTCGTGCTCCAGCACGCCACCTGCATCGCTGCCACGCAGAACATGCGGCAGGTCATCAACACCGCAGGGTGGAAATCCAAGCCCGTCGACCGGGACGTCAAGGCCGGTCGCGTTGGCAATCGCAGCCATCTCGATGGCAGACTTGGTTCCGTCAAGAAATGAGTTGAACATCTGCGGGTTCATACCGCCTGCCTTTGCCGCTTCCGGCGTCAGTCCGTAGTGGGTCCATACGTCGTCGGGCGTCACATGGTGATAAGCGGGGAGGTATTTCGTTCCCTTGCCTGCCGCCACGACGGCAAAGCCGCAGGCGTGCGCCCAGTCGACCAGCTCGCATGTCAGCGCCGGCTGATCGCCATAGGCGAGCGAATAGACCACGCCCTTCTCGCGCGCCTCCGCGGCCAGCAGCGGTCCAGCCAGGACATCGGCTTCAACATTGACCATCACGATGTGCCGGCCAGCGCGGATCGCCGCGCGGGCATGAGCTATGCCAGCGGCAGGCGATCCAGTCGCCTCGACAACGACGTCAATGCCGGGATCAGCGCACAACTCCACTCCGGACGTGATGAATCGCGTGCGCTCGATGCGGGATGCATCCCAGCCGACCGTCGCACAAGCTGCGCTTGCCTGTCCGGGATCAAGATCCGCGACAACGGGAATCTCCAGCCCCGCCATCATGGGCGCCTGATTCAGGAACATTGAGCCGAACTTGCCGGCGCCGATCAGGCCGACACGCACTGGCCGTCCAGCCGCGGCGCGCTGCCGTAGCAGACGATGGAGATTCATGGGCCTATTCCGCCGCGACCTGCCTCATCACACGGCCTGTATAGGCCAGCAGTGCATCATCAGGGACAGGCTCGATCGGCGTGAAGTCGCGATGCGCGATCCACTCAGGACGCGTCGGCGCACGGATGTAATTCGAGACGGCGCACAGCGTCAGGTACACGATGCGTCGCGGATACGGCGTGATGTTCGGCGCCGACCCGTGCACCAGGTTGCCGTGGAACATCAGAACCGAGCCGGGCTTGCCGGTCGGCGCCACGATACCGCCTTCGTCGACCAGGCGCGTGACGGTCGCCTTGTCGAGAGTCCAAAGCGGGTAGGAGGTCGTCTTCCGGTCATGACCCGCGGCCAGCACACCCTGCCTGTGGCTGCGTGGCACAAGCATCAGCGGGCCATTGATGGGCATGACTTCGTCCATGAACACCGCAATGTTCATCGCACGTGGTTCGGGCATACCGTCGTCGCGCGCCCAGGTGCCGTAGTCCTGATGCCACTGCCAAACATCACCCTCGAATGCGGCTTTGGCGTTGATCTTGAACTGGTGCATGTAGAGCTTTTCGCCGAACACCTGCTCCACCGGTTCGATCAGCCGCGGATGCGCACCCAGCAGGCGGAACGCCTCGTTGTAGGTGTGTGCGGCAAAGGCCGTACGCGGTGCACCGGTCTTCTCCCGCCACACTTCTTGCCGGTGGGTCGCGTAGATCGCTTCGGCCTCGTCCCGCAGGATCACGACCTCGTCCTCGGTGAAGCAGTCGGGCAGAAGGAAGTAGCCCTCCTCAAAGAATTGCTGAAGCTGCTGTGCCGTCAGTGGCATTGCGGGCTCCTCTCCGTGACAAGGACGATTCGCTCAGGCGGCGTGCGGTCTCGGCGCCGGCCCGGTCAGTGTGGTCGCGCGCCGCTTGCTCTGCCTCCGCTGGATCGCCGACGAGGACATGGCGCAGGATCGTGCGATGCTCCGCCCACACCAGCGGGCGCTGTGCCACGTCCTCAAGGACCGCTCCCATCGATCGTTTCAGATGCGGCCATTGCGCTTCGACCGTGTCTTCGATCGCGTCGTTGCCAGATAGGCGATAGAGCGCGGTGTGAAACGCGACGTCCGCCTGGATGAACGCCAGCACTGGGGCATCCGAGGGTAACGCTAGACCCGCCGCAAGCGCCCGTTGCGCTGCCCGCGTCTCGGCGGCGTCGGATGCGCCGGCGGCGACCCTCTCGGCCGCCACGCGCGCAGCGAGACCATCGAGCGCGCCGCGGACCTGATACATCGCCCATACCCTGGCAGGGTCGATCGCGGAGACCACTAGTCCACGCCGTCCATTTTCCTCCACCAGCTTCTGCTGGCGTAGCAATTGCAGGGCATGGCTGACCGGTTGGCGCGATACCCCTAGGGCGCGGCCAATCTCTTCCTGTCGGATGCGCTGACCGGGCACGAGCGTGCCATCGGCGATCGCCTCGACCAACCGCTCGTAGGTTCGCCGGATCAGGGCCGGCTGCGGGTCGAGAGGTTGCATCGGAGCGCATCCTGAATTCGGAATTCAAGACTACAACTGGCGCAGACCATCTGTAAATTCCAGCGTCCACGGTCCCGCTACGGATCCGGAGAGCGGTAGCGTATCGCGTTGGCAAGCATGCATCGAACCCAGCGCGCAGTGCGTTGGCGAGGCGGCTCGACGAGGTGGGCCACCCAGTGCTGGTTCAGCGAAGCGCTGGCCGGAGAGCTGTCGAGATAGTGTCGGTTCGGATGTGGATCGGCCGTCCCAGCGCCTTCTTCCGTCTGATGGAGTGGGCGCCGGGACGGCCAACCGCCAAACATCTAGCCCGCTCCGACATCCGGCTTGCCAAAGTGGCGTGATCAAAGAGCGAAGGGTGGCGCTTCGTGCAGCGGCGAACGGTCGTGAGCCAGCGATTAATCTGAATGTCTCAGCTTGGTCGCGGAACCCGTGCCAGGTACATCGCTATGAACATTCTGGAGCGCCGTAGGCTTCGCATAAAGCTGGCCATCGTGATGGTTATGGCGGCGCTGGCACTCGTCGCCTCGATCACGGTCGCTTCTACAATCCTGCGGTCGCGCATGATGGCAGATCGCGTGGGAGAACTGCGTGCGGTTGTTGGGACGGCTGTTGGACTCGCGCAATCTCAAGCAGGAGGTGGCCCGCGCCGGGCCCTGCGCCGATGAAGCCAATCAGCACCGCAAGTATCCGCGACACCGCTTGCCTCGGCACCAGGTCGCCATAGCCGACGGTGAGACCGGTGACGAACGTGAAATAGCTGGCGTCGCCGATCGACCAGCCCTCGACGTGGCCGACGATCATCCCGAGCAGCCACTGGATCACCAGCAGTGCGGACAGCACCGGCCATACCACACGCATGTAATGGCATAGCGACCTCACAAAGCGCCATCGGAGGAGAGCAGCTCGGGTGAAGCTGTTCGGCATGTTCATCCCGCAGCCGGCGCTTGGGCAGGCAGCGTCGCGGGCCGGGTCAGGCGCCGACTGGCGGCGATCACCAGCGCGACATAGCTGAGCCCGATCACCACGCCGGCGATCCGAGTCCACACCCTGTCATCGGCGTCCTGATAGAACACCGAGAAGCCCTCGCCTATTAGAATCGCGAGCACGTTGAGCGACTTCATGGCGATCCCCGCGCCCGTCCCGCCAGAGGCTACCCGGCGTGCGAACGGCCAGGCCGCCATTAGGATAGCGGTGGCGAGAACCGGCAGGGTGGGTGCTAGCCAAAGCACCTCCCAGACGACGACAGCCGTGGCGCCGCCCAGCAGCGCGGCCGCGAAGCGGTCGCGGATCACGTGTGCCGCACTCTCACCATCGGCACGCAGAACGATGATGATGCCGACCATGACCGCGCCCGGCGCCGGTGGCTGCATCATCGCCGTTAGGGTGACGGCCAACCACAGCGCCGCGGCAGCCATCAGTGGCGGCACCTGTGGTGGGCGAAACACCGGTTCGACTGGTGCCGCATCGGGCAGTAGGCGACGGGTCACCCACTCGCACAGCGCGGCAATGCCGAAGTTCATCCCGAACCAGTAGGCAAGATCGCCGGACAGTTCCGGCCCTTTGATCAAGGCCTGTGGCACAATCGCGAATACCAGCAGCAGAATCAGGCCTAGCGTGGCATTCCGCGGATCGGCGAACATCCTGAAGCCAAGATAGAAGACCCAGAGGCTCAGGAAGCCGAGGACAATGGGTTCGCGCGCGAGGAATTGCATGGCGCCCCCTGCCAACGCCACGAGAAGCCAGGCGAATATCGGCAGCACGATCAGCCGGATTGTCCCGATGGCCGGGCCGACGGCCAACGCGCCAGCTACCAGCGGCGCGAGGAACGTCAGTTGCAGGTCGATGCGCAGCAGTTCGGCCAGCACGAACGCCGCGGTGAAGCAGAGCGCGATCCGCAGCCCGCGACGGGATTCAGAAGACATAGTCGGCGATCGACACGACCCATAACCAGGCCCGCCCGAGCGGTGCGACAAACCCTGCCTTGTCGGTTACCACCACAACGTTGGCCCGCGAGCCGACCCGGAACGCAGGTATCTCCTGCTGTTGCAACAATTCGATGCGCACGGGAATGCGCTGGACCTCGCGGAGCCATTGCCGGCGTTGGGTAACGTATGGAAGAGGCCCTTCCAGTGCTGCGACGGCAGATTGCGAAACGCCGGAGGCCATGCTTCCGACGCGCCCTTGCACGATCTGTCCCGGGGCGACATTGAAAGTGATCAGCACCGGATTACCGATGCGGATGTTGCCGAGTGTGTTCTCCGGCAGATTCGCGACGACCCAACCGGCCTCGGTATCGACGATCGTCGCGACGGTGTGGCCGGCCGAGGCGTACTGGCCTGGTGCCAGGACCGTGTTGGTCACCCTGCCGTCGATCGGCGCTTTGACATCGGTGTCGTCGAGGTCCAGGCGGGCGCGTTTGTACTGGGCGAGCGCCAGCTTGATCTGCGGGTTGTCTTCGTTGGTCGGACCAAGCCGTCGACGCGCCTCCTCCAGATTGGCCTCTGCGGACTGCACCGCCGCCTCCGCTGTCACTTGCTTGGCGCGGGCCACGTCGGCCTGGGCGCGTGAGGCATCGTCGCGGGAAGCAAGCAGCAGGATGCGCGCCGTCTGTGCCCGTTCGTTCGTCAGGTTCGCATTCGCATCGCTGACCTTCGCCGCCGCGGCGGACAGCGCCGCGGCGCTCGCGCCCACCCGCTGCACGGCGTCGGACAGGTTCGCCTCGGCCTGCTGTAGTGCAGCTTCATAGCGAAGTGGGTCGATGCGGAACAGACGATCGCCGGTACGCACCGTCTGGTTGTCCTGCACCGAGACGGACACAATAGTACCGGACACACTCGGCGCGACGCCTACGACAGGCGCCTGTAGCGTCGCCTCCGATGTATACGGGGTCAGACGGTCGAATAGTGTGTGCAGCGCCAGCGCCAGCAGAAACAGCGCGAAGAGCACGAGGCCGACGGGCGGGAACCAGCGCCACTTTCGCGGGAGCGGGAACCACCGCCATTTTCGCGAGATGATAATGCCCCACATGCTTACTCCCCCCGCCTGTGCGCGGCAAAACTAGCGCAGATTTCATATGCACGACGACTTGCACCACCTCCGATAGGACGGCTCTTCGCTCCGTAGCCTCCACTTGGTGTTGGCCGACCACGACGAAGCGCCAGATGCCGATCCCAAAAGGCCCGCGCGGTCTCCGGAGCGCCGGCAAGCTCAACGGACGCAAAAGCATTGCGGTGGTCCATCGCATCGTCTCGCGCGCAAGTCATGCCGTCCTGTCGTGTCGCACGCGGCACAAGCGATGGACCTTTCACTTCACGCCCACGTCCGCCTCGTGGCTCAACGCCGTAGAAGGCTTCTTCGCTAGGCTGACCAGGCGGCGGCTCAAACGCGGCGCGTTCTGCTCCATCGTCGAACTGCAGGCAGCAATCAACCGATACCTGGCAGAAGCCAATGCAAAACCACGCCCCTTCCAACTTGGGCGGTCGGGTTTAGCCCAGATGGCACCCTGGCCGCCCTTTTGCCGGCCCCAAGCTAACGAGGACCAACGAGAAATTATTGCAGTGTAACGGGCCGCCGACTGAGCGCCGAAACCAAGTGCGGTGCCTTGTTCACCTTGCGCCTCAAGAGCCAACTTGCCTTGTGGCTTCAGGGTGCAGCCATGGACCCATGGAAGCGATCCTATTGGCGGTCGGCATCGCCGCGGTCCTCGGCGTGGTCTTCGTGGTCTTAGACATGCTGATGTGAGACGCCGGTTGCACTGACCGTGGGCAACCGTCAGGCGCCGTAGCCCCTTCGTCCTGGTGCTGTGGTGTCCGAGGCATAGAGCTTGCGGAGGGGTATGACAGGCTGCGATCCTGCTTGAACAGCGGCGGCCGCGCAAAAGTAAGGAAGACTCCAATGGCTGAGGACCCGCGGGCGCAAGCTGAACGTCAAGTCGCAAAGGCGAACAGCGGGTTGCAGAGCAGATCGAGCGGATCTCACAGATGAAGGCTGATGGTGACTCCAAGCGCGCCATTGCAACCGGCGAGGCAGTGCTCGTGACGTTGCGCCGAACTCTTGAGCTTGCGCGGGAGCATCTGGCACTGGAACAGCGGCGCCGGGCGATCGAGTGACTGCCCTCCCGACCGTCCGCAGCACGCACCGGGCCGGCTACCTCTGGTGCTGGTCTGGTGCGCGGTTGGTCACAGGACGGCGAGCGCACAACAGTGCGCAGGGTGTGAATTCTCTTTTCGGACGCTATGCCCAATCATCCGGCAGCAGTCACATGGAGTGAGTGATGCCGCGTGGCAGCGATCCGGCACCGCCGCGCACTGAGACCCCCGCCGGCCTACGCGACATGGCAGCCCGGGCCCGACGCCTCGCGGCTGGCATGCTCGATGAGCAAACCATAGCCAATCTGATTGAGCCAATCTGATTGCCTTCGCCGAGGAACTGGAGGCGCGCGCCTTGGCCCTGGAACGTGCAGTGCAGACCGTCACCCACAGTGACGCCGTGGCGGTGCAGCAAGCCACGGACAGCGCTGCTCGAAACTAAATCTGCCGCATGCGCTTTCGGCGGCAGTGTGGTTTCCAGTCGCTGCTACGGACACCACCTTACCCCTGGAACATCAACATGAGATACGCCGCGAACAGGATTAGATGGACGCAGCCCTGCATGACGTTGGCGTGGCCACTGGCGAATGTGACGATCGAGACGCCGAGCGTGACGAGCAGCAGCCACTCGTCTGTGTGCTCCACGCCCAGGACCAGCGGATGGCCGGTGAGGTAGCTGATGGCGATCATCGCAGGGGTCGTTAGGCCGATCGTGGACAGCACCGAGCCAAGGGAGATGTTGATAGACCTTTGCACGCGGTTCGCGAGCGCTGCGCGCACCGCGCCGATTGCTTCGGGCGTTGCGACTAAGACGGCGATGGCAACGCCGCCAACGGCGTCAGGCGCACCGATCGTCTCGATCAGGTAGTCCACCGGCACCGCGAGCTGCTCGGCAAGGTAGACGACTGGCACCATGTAGGCGACCAGCAGCAAGACATGCGGCAGGATGCTCGCGCGCGGCTCTTCCCCCAGCTCCCTCAGCAGGTCGCCATCTTCAAGCTTGAAGTAGTTCCGGTGCCGCCCGGTCTGCAGCGCGAGGAAGGTAGCGTACAGGCCCACGGCCACGATTCCGACGAAGGCGCTCTGCCCAATCGACAGCGTCGGTCCCGGCGTCGTCTGGGTAAAGTCGGGCAACAGCAGGCTGAACGCGATCAACGGCAGGATGACACCGAGATACGCGTTCGCGCCCTGCAGATTGTAGTGCTGCTCGCGGTGCCTGAGACCGCCCACCAGCAGCGACAGCCCGACCATGCCGTTGAAGATGATCATCACCACCGCGAACAGCGTGTCGCGCGTCAGCGTCGGGTTGTTCTCGCCGTGCAGCATGATCGCCGTGATGCTCGCGACCTCGATGACCGTGACCGAAAGCGTCAGGATCAGCGTGCCGTAGGGCTCGCCGAGCCGCATCGCGAGTCGGTCGGCGTGGCGCACGACCGACAGCGCCGAGCCGAGGATTGTCACGAACAGCCAGGCGAATATTCCCATCAGGTACGCCGGCTGCGACAAGCGCGCTGCGAAAGCGTCGCCTTGCCATATGAAAGCGGCGCATGTCAGCAGCACCGCGAAAAGCCAATATTCGCGCCGCGCAAGACCCGCCGGGCGAACCGACACTAGAGGGGCGGTTCCCATGCGTGCGCATTGATGGCGCGTGCGGATGCGTCGTCCAGTGGCGCCTCCTTATCGTGGCTGTGAAGCATCGGGCGGCGAGCCGGCGTCTTGTTCAATGCCTTGCCTTTCTGCAACAGCCGCGCCGAATCGGGCAAGGGCACGTTCGAGCCGTCCGTCTGCGCGCAGCGCCGGTGTTTGACAGAATCAAGAATCACTTGCTTCTGTGCTCCAGGCCTCATTTTCGGACTGATAGGCAAGAGGCCTTTGGGTCTGCCGCTGCGGGTCACGGAATGCATAGGCATTGCTGCGGCGATGCACGCGCCACTCCCAACTCTCACGGCCGAACAGGGCGCGGCCACGCTCCCGCACGCGTGTGATCCGGTGCTGCCATGTGAGAACGCCGCCCCACTCGAGCACTTTCAGCGCCTCAGCAATGGTGTTGCGGGCGCACCCTGCCCCGCCCCACCAGCGGGGGGTTTAGCACCTCTAGGCTGGTCGGGCGGCTCCTCAATCAGCGCGGCGGAGTCGGCACCGCGCGACTGACCCTGCCAAACGGACTCGCGCCGGCTCCAAGCCCCAACTTTGCAGCGAACCCGTTCTGTCGAGGTACGCGTTACCGGACGATGTTTTCCCTGGCACAAGCAACGGCCGCACGGTGTTCCGCAGCCGACAGCACCGGTGCCGGCAACCGGCAAATCAAACCGCAGGACGGTCGATGAGCGACCAGCAACAAGCGTCCTTGCATAAGTGGGAGATTGTCTCCCAGGGCGAGCTCGGAGATAATGCGACCACGTATCGGATGCGTGTGCCCGGCGGACGGCTGTATCGCTACCAGCCTAACATCACGAGCCCGCCCTCGTGAGTGTCCGGCCACTCGTTTGTGGCAACACGACAGCCGTGGCCCATCACAGGATATCGGCGATGCCCTGCATCGGCAGGTCGTACAGGCTCCGCTGACACCAGCTATGCTGCCGCTCGGAGACGGTCCCACAGGTTGGACACCGTGGCATGGATGCTCTTCTGTGCGTGAGCGGCATTCAACGCCACGCCGCACCGCCCATCGCTACCATCACCGAGTTCGCGGATGACCCCTATTAACAGTCACCCGACACCAGTAGCCCGATCACTGAGAGCACCTCTTTTCAATATTGACGTGCGCCGGTGGCGCAGCAGCTCTCAGGGTGAGACAACGCGAGGCAAGCTCGTTGTTGGCTGATGCAACCACTGTATTGTCCCGCCGAACCGATCCGCCTGCTTTATTCGTGCTGGTCGTATGAGTTGCTCGGATGAAGAATCCAGAGGTGTCACAACCCGCACGACGCGTGCCTGCGGTGATAGCAGCACCGCATACGCCTCAGGCCGCTCGAGCCCACTCCACAGTGGATGTGCCATGACAGATGGCCAGACGGCCCGGACCTTCTGCAGGTAAACTGTGCCAAACAACGGTACCGCTGAATGATAGGCAGCAATTGCACCATCCCATCCCGTCGTGCCCAGCCGTCCCAGACTTAGAATGCGTGCGGCGACCCGTGCATTGGCATCTGGATCGAAAGCCTCGTCCAGGCTCGTAAACGCATGCGGGTGATAGAACAGATCAACCTGGAAGCACCCGACGTCGATCACGCGCACACCGCGTAGCTGCAGCAGCCGCACCATGCTGACCGCCGCGTCCTTGCTCGGCTGATAGATTCCTTGCCCCTCGGCGTTGACGGCCCACGGCCAGATAATCGGGAGTGACCCGCCAGGCGAGCGGCGGCCGCTCTCTACGAGGCCAATCGCGTCAAGCAGACCCTGTGGCAGGTGCCAGTCGCGTTCAGCCCGCTTCGCAGCCCTTTCGCACAGTGCCGTGGGATCGTCCGATGATTGCTGTCCAGCGGCCCCACCAAGCATCAGCACGAATGCTCCAACTGCAATGGCTAAGACTCCTCCAAAGCTTCGGCGGGGATGTTGCTTCAAATATCCAATGGGAGCCGGGCCTCCAAACGACATTTGCGAGTCGCTGGCACAGCCTGCCATCAATCCGCTGACAAATGCGAGCGATGCCCTGACTCCAGGAAAGGAAGTCAGGATGCCACCCGAGCCCAGCAACGTAGTCCAGACGCTTCGTGCGCCGCCGAGCACATCGCCATTGCCCCGTCCAGATCCGTAAATCCAAAGGTGCGCAGACACCAGTACGTCTGCCCAAGCGCATCTGCCTGCAGGATCACTGGCGTATGCCCACTGAGCAGATCAGAGAACCGCCTGGTCAGCCGTCGCCATTCATACAGGGCGTCATCCAGTGAGTGCAGCGACGCAAGCTGGACAAACGCTCCCGTTTCGGAAGTCGGGGATGCGAGCTTGGGGCGTGGCTGTGGAGCATCGGCAGTCGTCGGGCCCTTACGGGGCTTAGGCACCTGAAGCTGCGCCAGCCCGATCAGATCCTCCGGTGTGTCACCAGGAAGAAGTCCTAAGTCCGCACGGCCAACGGCGGTCGCGGGGGCCGTGGTGATACCCTGCAGCACGTCCGGGTCATCCCGCTCCAAGGGTGGACGAACAGTAACAGGCTTATCCTGCTTCGGCTTAACGGCAGCCGGTTCCTCGCGGGCCGCCATGCTCGGAGGTCGCGGCATCTCAGCCGAGGCGATGCTGGGCGCCACGGCTTGCGGGGATCCCGCGCTCGCGAATTGATGTGCACCAGCCGCATCTCCGGCCAAAGCCAGTGCAGCCGCCAGTTCCTTCCCTCGGCCCTGAATAGCTTCCGGCGTCGCGGCGGCCTCACGCAGTACCTCAACTGCCGCGCTCTTGCTACCAGTAAGGGCGAGCGAGAGACCTAAATTTACTTTCACGTCGGCAGCGCCCGGAGCAATCGCGAGTGCCCTTCGATAGGCCTCTTGCGCTTCTGCGTGCCGGCCCAGCAGATCTCTTGCGATACCGACATCGTTGAGCGCTGCGCTGTCATCGGGCCTTGACGCAACAGCCGCCAGAAAGGCGGTTTCAGCGGCTGCTGGGTTCGACTGTACTAGGGTCCGCCCAAGGCCCAACTGCGCTGCCGCAAGTGTCGGATCGAGGTTCACCGCCTGACGGTATGCGGTGCCAGCCTCCTCCCGCAGACCCATCGCATAGAGCGTGTCGCCCTTGGTAACTAGAGCCTCTACGTTGCGTGGATCACGCTGGAGCGTCAGATCGGCAACACGCAGGGCAATTTCAGGAGCGCCTGCCACCAGAGCAGCATCAGCCACCCGCAATGACGGCACTCGGTCCACGACGTTTGACCTTGGACCGGCGCAGCCGGCAAGGAAGAGCATTAATACAATGATGGCTGGCCCTAATCCGCGCCCAATATGGTCCCCAGCCCGTGCAGCCGTTCGTCGACGCACCAATCGTCCGAATGGCGCATCCGTCGTCGGCACCCTCGGTTCCATTCCCGCTCTCCGCCTAGAGATAGGTTCCAAACCAGGATTCAGTGATCCAATTCCTTGGCCAAAAGGCTTCGACGAATCGACGGCTAGTCGGCAAAGTTAATGCTGTACTACGACGACCCGATTCTGCAACCAAAAGTTGCTGGCTAGCCTTGTGCCTGTACGGGAACGGGCTGCCTTTTGCTTCGCAGGACTTGTCAACGGGATGCGAGTTGCTCCAGGTCGGGTCTTCTCCTGTCGGTAGTTGTCAGCACTTGACATCTCCGCCAGAGCTGCTCGCAGCGCATCGCGCGAGGATTGTTCGGCACACGTTCCTGAGGTGCTGCCTTGGCCGCTGCTGTCTCCGAGCCCAACCTGTGCGGCAACATTTGAATTCGAGGGACCTTATGCTATTAGGGAGACTGCCCAAGGCGTCGCGCTTGAAATTGCCGGAACCTTCTCATGGGCACTTCCTCAACAAGTCGGGGTAGCTCTGGCCCAGAAACCGAATGTTCGCACTGTTTACCTCGACAGCCCGGGCGGTCATATCAAAGCGGCGCTGGAAGTCGCCGATCGGTAGCATCGTGCTGACGGTCGGCATCCAATCGCATGGGCAGGAGCTGGAAACTGCCTTATCTCAAATCGTCTGCGAGGAATTGGGCATTGACCCGGTGCGCATCTCTGTGCGGCACGGCGACACCGAATCCACGGCCTTCGGTTTCGGCACATTCGCCTCGCGTAGCATGGTTATGGCGGGCGGAGCAGTGGCGCGCGCGAGTCGCGTTTTACGCGATAAGCTATGTCGGAGCGGCGCGCACCTGCTGCAATGCGATGTTGCCGAGGGGCATGGGCCGAAGGGCTCGGTGACGATTGCCGAGATCTCCAGTATCGCGCATCTGCGGATGCACGAATTGCCGCCCGGCGTCGAACCACTGCTCGACGCGACAGAACCCGATGCTGGTCGAGGGCCAAATCCGCGGCGGAGTAACGCAGGGGATCGGCACCGCCCTGTACGAAGAGATACGGTACGATGCACACGGCCAGCCGCTCGCCGCGACGTTTCTCGATTACCACGTTCCCGGCGCCCATGAACTGCCAACGATCCGAATCGGCCACCCGAAGGGGCGACTTTCGGTTGTACCCGCTGCCAGCAAAGCTGGCTGATGTCGTCAGTCTGGAGAGATTTTGCGCTCGCGATAGCCACCGCGGTTCTACGCTCCGCCTACTGCGTTCCATCGGACAGGGCGGCTTGGCGCGAAGCAACTTCCGGGCTGCCTTGCTTATTCCAGCGTTTCTCGATTTCGATTCGTGGCCGGGGCTGACGTCTTAGCCGGCTCGCTGTGGGTGCTGCTGGGACAGTGTCGACCAGCCGCTATTGCCGCCGCGTCGCCGGCGAAATAGCCTTCGCGCCGATCGTCCCGAGTGTAGCGCAGTCTAAGAGAGGAGCAGCCTTGCAAGGCTTGCTGCATCTTTGAAGTAGGCCTGGAGGTTCTCAAACAACTCTGCCATCTCGAGAGCGAGCAGCCATGCAACAGTATAGAATACAGTCGGATGCTTTGCACTGAAACGCAGTATCCGATCGGGCAGCCTTGTCGCGCCAATAAGCCGGCACAGCAGGACCATGAGCACCACGCCAATGAGGGCGCCGGCGACGAGGTCGGTCGGCCAATGTTCTCCGCGATAGAGCAGCGGTAAGCAGATCGACAACGACGTCCAAACTATTGCCGCAGCTCCCAACCAGCGGGAGCGCATCCAGAGTGCAGTGCTGAGCGCAAAAAAAAAGCTGTGTGACCGCTGGGAAATGCGCTCAGCTCATTAGGCGAAGTTGGATCAACACCTAACGGCACTCGTAGACCGAGGTCGGGATCGTTTAGGGGCCGAGGACGAAACGGCAGTAGGGCCTTCAAGAGCTGCAAGGTAACTGCCACGACCATCACGGCCAAAAATGCAGTGACAACCTTGCGTCGGTGAATGTGCACGCCGGTCTCGTCAGTCTCGAACCAAATCCAACAAAGAGCCCCTATGAATAGGCCACCGTTTGGCTGCGTCGTGACCAGAAGGTCGTTCACCAATTTGTCGAGCACGACGCTGCGACCAGCAAATTGATTTACAGCCACGGCGAGTGCCTGATCTGCTTGCTCGAATAGTGTCACAACACCTCCGTCTCGGAGCGGTGGACATGCTTAGGGCCATGTCGCTGGTGGCTATGCAAGGCCAACTAAGATGCGCGATAGGGGTACCCCTCCCCGCAGACCGTTAGCCAGCTTGCTTCGCTGTTCTCTGATAGTTTCGGTCCGTTAATCTCTAGGCGGCCGGAGATCCAACCGATTGGCGAACCGAACTTCCGCGAATCGGCGCGGTTCAGGCAGCATTCCCCAGCCATAACAAGACCCGGGCAACGCTGCCATGCCGTCCGACCTGCCATTTACCGATCCGGACGATGCGGATCGCGTGCTGTGGCCGGTCTGGGAGAACGCCCCGGACGAGACCGACGCCAATCGCAGGCGCCGCGGCGCGTCTGACGCCGCGGCCGATGCCGATCTCCTGCTCGCTACGCTCGCCGATGCCGCCGACGCACTCGCGCGGCTCGATGCAAGGCTGCCGGCCAGCGACGACGCGGTCCGCAGCGGACTGTGCGCGCGCCTTTCGCTGACCGAAGCGGCCGGGTGGCTTGCTCACGCCCAGGCCTGGGTGCATCCGCTCGACCTCGCACTGCGCGAGGCCGGCTTGACCGCCCCAGCCGCCCTCGCGGCACTCGGCGCCGGCTCACGCGCGCTGCCGCATACCATCGCTCAGCCGGCCGGCCGCCTGGACTGGGCGGACCCGCCGCTCGACACCATGCCGGCAGCCAATCAGGCGATTGCCGATGCGTTGGTGCTGGCCCGCCTGTTGCGCCGGCTGCCCGGCGGGACCCGCATCCACTCGGCAGCGCCTCTGCAATTGCATACCCTGGCCAGCCTCGGTACCGCAGTTGACCGCGATGCCCTGGCAAGCTGGCGGGACGCGCATGCACCGGCCACCCCGGCGCGTTACGGGGCCCGGCGCGGGGAGGGCAGGGCGTCCAGCCGCCGCTGCTCGCGCCACCGCGGCGGCGCAGGCCTGGATGGTGGCTGCGATCAGCGCCCCTCCCGAACCAGCACCCGCGCTGCTGCGCGAGTGGCAGGACAGGGAGTCGCGCGCGAGGTCACAGGCCGGGAGAGGTTTCGCGCGTTCTCGGTGTGAAGGGGTGGGTGCGAGCACTTACGCTGACACACGGGCAGTCTGGCTGCTATGGCTTTGAGTATAGCGCACGGCATCGAATGCAAAGGATTCTGCAGTTTGTAGCGGCAGGGCGGAAACCGAGCTGGGGGCAAATCCGACGGTTCGGCGACGGACCCGGTGACCACGGTTGATGGGTGCTGAGGCGCGCGCCGTCGCATTCGTCTGCGGAGCGGAGATCCTGGGTCTGGCGGGCTTCTCGCTGGTCCCTGCTCTGCTCCCGCAGTTCATCGCGGCCTGGTCACTGAGTAACACCGAAGCCGGCTGGCTCGCCGGTATGATGTCCGCTGGCTACATGGCAGCCGTGCTGCCGCTGGTTGCGCTCACCGATTGGATGCCAGCCCGCACGATCTTTCTCGCCAGCAGCGCACTGAATGCGCTGTCGTGCTTCGGCATGGCTTTCAGTGAGGGCCTGCTTCCGGCGCTGATCTGGCGAGCAGTGAGCGGCATAGCGGTCGCCGGCATGTACATGCCGGGGCTGCGTGCGTTGACTGATGGGATGGCGGGGACGAGCCGTGCCCGTGCCGCCGCCTGGTACACCAGTTCGTTCACCCTCGGTTCGTCACTGTCCTTCCTGCTCGGTCAGGCCGGCCTGATGTGGGACTGGCGCGGTGCATTCGCGGTGAGTGGTTTGCTCGGCGTTATTGGCGTGCTGCTCGCCTGGGCCGCGCTACCGCGCATGAACACCGAAGCGCCCGCCGAACGATCCTGCGTGATGCCAGACTTCCGCCGGGTGTTCGATAGTCGCGACGTGCTGGTGCTGACTGTTGGCTACACAGCGACGATCTGGGGGACTGCGGGGCTGCGACAATGGATCGTGGTGTTTCTTGCGTTCTGCGTGGCGAACCAGGGCAGCGATGCGACGCAAGGGTGGAGCATGCTGATGACCGGCGCACTGGTCGGCTTGTTGGGTGTGCCAGCGGGGCTGTACGGCAACGAACTGTCCCTGCGCCTTGGCCTCCGTGCCACTGCCACGGGCGTATTCGTGGCGTCAGCGCTGGTGAACGCATTGTTTGGCTTCGTCGCGTTGCTGCCATATGGCCTGGTCGCCGCTCTGGCGATGGCCGCGGGCTTCATCGTACAGGGCAATTTCTCCAATCTTACTTCGGGCCTGCTCGCAGTTGCCGAGCCGCAGCAGAGAGGTGCGACGGTGGCCGTTTACTCGTGCATCGGCTTTGCTGGAGGGTTTGTTGGAACGCTACTGTTTGGTCTGTGTCTCGACTGGTTCGGCGGAACAGCGCGGCTAACGGCCTGGGCGGGGGCATTCGGAATGTGTGCGATCGCCTGCCTGATCGGTGCCACGGCAACCGCATTCCTTTCGCGCGATCCTGGGTCCGAGAGCTTTGGGACGCGCCCCGAGAAGTAGTCCAGACAATGCGCCGCATGCGCTGCTCCCGCTGAGGACCAGGAACCACAGGTTCCGGCACGGCGGTGCCGTTGCCCCGCCGACTGGTGAGTTCCGGACGTCGCGGCCGAACCAGCTGCGGCCGGCCAACTATACCTATGTTGCCCCTGGCAGGAGTGCCGGTCATGCTCTCGGTCGTAGACTTCATACGCCATTTGCGCGTCTGGTATGAGATGAGAAGGCTTGATGGCGGAGCACTCCTTCACGGCACGGGCTGCAACTCCAGCTGACGCGCTAGCGATTGCGACGATCTATAACCACGGCATTTCCGATCGCACCGGCACCTTCGAAACCGAACCAAGGAGCGCGCAGCAGATCGAGGCCTGGTTCGACGGCCGGCATCCGATTGTGGTCGTTGAAGAGGGGAGGGAGGTTGTGGCCTTCGCCTCCACCTCCGCCTACCGCTCCCGACCGTGCTACGCCGGCGTCGCGGAATTCTCGGTCTATGTTGCACGCAACCATCGCGGCTCCGGTGCAGGCCATGTTGCCATGACGGCTTTGCTCGGCGCGGCACAAGCGGCCGGGTTCTGGAAATTGTTGTCGCGCATCTTCCCGGAGAACACAGCCAGCC
Organism: Acetobacteraceae bacterium; assembly: GCA_024280945.1. Classification (GTDB taxonomy): domain Bacteria; phylum Pseudomonadota; class Alphaproteobacteria; order Acetobacterales; family Acetobacteraceae; genus JAMXLO01. Next base: position 801 of record JAMXLO010000104.1, on the reverse strand, counting down.
GTGCGCTGATGTCGAAAGTCGGTTTCCGTGAAGTCGGCCTCTACCGCCGGCACGGCAAGCTGGACGGCGCTTGGCGGGATTGCGTGATCGTCGAGCGCCTGCTCGGCGAGGCGGCCGAATAATCTGCGCGAGCTCAATCGCTTCCGACCCGTGGCGGCGAAGAGCGGAGATGGCTCGCGTAAAGCCACCATCCGCCCCACCAACTGCGCTGCTGCGCGTGCGTGGCGCCATCACCTTGCGGTACGCACTGAAGGTGGCTGCTCAAGAGAGGAGTCGGTGTTGCCCGGTGCCGTCCGTCAGACGTTCGCGTCCGCGTCGGTCCCCTCCAGGGCCGGGGGATTTGGACTGAGGAGCGCATAGCCGATCATCGCCCACACCACAGTACCCATAGCGATCGCTAATGCGAGCATCGTGTTCTCCTTCTCACCCTTCTGACCACTCAAACCCGAGGACGTTACTGAGCCCGGTATCCCGACATGCACGAACATAGAATTCGCGATGCCCTGCATGATCCGCGCGTGGCCTGATGCCACAGACAAGGTTGCCATACATTTTCCGGCGAATTCGCGGGGGCAGGCCGCGTCTTTCAGTCGCAGAGCAGGACGTCGAGGACGTAGTAGCACTTCTGGCCGCTGGGCTCGGTCGCAGCCGGAGCAGTGAAGGCGGCACGCTCGGCTGCCGGTGCGATGCCATAGCCGTTGACCACCCAGGCACCCGGCTGGACGCCACTGGCGACCAGGTGCTGCGCCTCGGCGGGAGAGGCTGCCCGACCGTTAACGATGTAGCTGCCGGCGAAGCTTG
>JAMXLO010000103.1 GCA_024280945.1 Acetobacteraceae bacterium | reverse complement strand
GATATCAGGAGCGATGGCCGGATGAACACGAAGGGAAATGGCGCCACAACTCCCCTCGAGGAGTCTGTGTCAGGTATCGGTGCCCCGGCGGCAGTGGCGGATTCTCTTGCGCCGCCGCTGAAAGGGGGTGGGGTGGACGGACGCATGCGCGCGGAACTTGAGCAGGCGCATGTGGCTATCGAAGATATGAACGACCGGATCGCCGAGCTCACGAACGCGAACGAGGTACTGGCAGGCAAGCTGCAGCAGGAGCTGCGCTTACGGGAGGAGACGGAACGGGATCTTCTGAGACTTCGTTCAGAGATGCCCACCCGCAAGCCTGATGACACTGAGAAGCAAATGCTGCGTCACGAGCTAAGCATGGCGATCGAGGAACTGCAGATCATGCAGGAGGAGTTGCAGGCGGCGCATGATGAGCTGGGGCAACGCAGCCAGGCCTCCAACATCGATCAAGTCTCTGATTCCCTGGCCAAATGATCCACTTCGTTTAGCAGCGCTGGCTCAAAGATTCTTTTCGGCCAATTTTCGGAAGTCATCGGGTACCGAGTGGGATAGTTCCAAGGCGACGGAGCCATAGCCGATCGCCTGCCATCCGAAGCGCTCGCGTATATTGTCGACCGCACGATCGGCCTGCCATCGCGCCAAGCCGAGCTTGGTGCCGGGGCGGCGTCGCTCGTCCTCGAGACCGAGTGGAAACTCGAGCTGCAGATCCGCGTGCTCCTCGAGATGCGACACAGAAATTGCCAGCAGCGAGATCGTCGTTTCGTCAGGAAAATCCGCGAGCACTGTGCACACGAGCTGTTCGGCGATCTCAGCAAGGATCGAAGTTGCCGAGATCGGCGCATCGAGTGTGACCGAACGGGTGACCGAGCGGAGATCGGCAAAACGGACGCGCACTGTCACCGTTCGTCCCGGTCTGGATTTGGCCCGCAGCCTGGTCGCGATTCTGTCCGCAAGATGACGCAATGTGGGCCGGTACACACGCTGTGCCGCCGGCTGCCTGCCCAGCGCCGATTGCGCGCCGGCCGATTGAACACGCCGATGCATCTGAATTTCCCGCGGATCGCGGTTCCATGCGAGCGCCATCAGCTTCTCGCCTGCTGCGCGACCGAGCAGCCGCGCGAGCGACTGACGCCGCATCCTTGCCAATTGTCCGACGGTATGGACGCCGTTCGCGACCAGACGCGCCCGCGTGACGGGACCTATTCCCCATACCAGCTCAACCGGCAGGTCATGAAGGAATTCGAGTTCGGTGGCAGGATCGACAACCGCGAGCCCGTCGGGCTTGGCCACTTGCGACGCGATCTTTGCCAGATGCTTGGTGCGCGCCACGCCGATCGATATTGGCAAGCCCAGCTCCTCTTTAATGCGGCGGCGGATGGAATTTGCAATCTCGGCCGGCGAACCGAAGAGGTGGGTGCAACCAGCGACGTCGGCAAACGCCTCATCGATAGAGATGCGCTCGACGAGCGGCGTGAAGTCACCGAGCACCGCGATCGCGGCATCACCCAGCCGCTGATAGTCCTTGAAGTGACCGCCAACAAAAATCAGTTGCGGGCAGAGCTGACGCGCGCGCCGCCCCGGCATGCCACTGTGCACGCCGAAGGCCTTGGCTTCGTAAGAAGCGGCAAGCACGACACCGCCGCCGACGGCGATCGGCCTCCCGCGCAATGACGGATCGAGCAGCTGCTCGACCGACGCATAAAACGCATCCAGATCGGCATGGAGGATGGTCGCCGCGGTTTCCATCCCATCCGCTCGCTCGGTGAGGCTTGGAACATAACAAGAACAGCAGGTCCCGTCAATGCTCGACCGCTCAGCCTGTCTTTCGTCCTACGACAGAGCGAAGCCTTCGTAGGACCGTGCAGCCACCTCCTGGCAGATCTCCCGGTACCGAATCATGCCGCCGGCATACGGCATGAACACGCGTGGCTTGCCTGGGATATTCGCCCCGAGATACCAGGAATGCTTCGCCTGAGGCAGCAGCGTTCGATTGGCGACCTCGTTGACCTCGGCCACCCATTTCTCAACCGCCTCGGGCCGCGCCTCGATCCGCGCCAATCCTTTTGCTCGCATGTGCGCGATGCAGTCGGTGATCCAGTCGGCGTGCTGCTCGATAGCCACAGGCATGTTGCACAGAACCGACGGGCTGCCGGGACCGGTGACGGTGAACAGGTTCGGGAAGCCAGCGACCTGTAGACCAAGGTAGTTGCGCGGCCCTGCCTCCCACACGTCTTTCAGCGCAACGCCGTCCCGCCCGCGAATATCCATGCGCAGCAGCGGGCCGGTCATCGCATCGAAGCCGGTCGCGAAGACAATGATGTCCACGGGATACTCAGCCTCGGTGGTACAAATCCCGGACTCGGAAATCCGCTGTATCGGCGAGGTTTTCACGTCGACCAACGAGACATTCGGCCGATTGTAGGTCTCGAAATAGTCGGTATCGATCGGCGGCCGCTTGGCCGCATAAGGATGGTCGATGTCCGACAGGATCGCCGCAGTTTTCGGATCCTTCACGATCGAGCGGATCTTGCGCTTGATGAAGTCCGCCGCCGTGTCGTTGGCTTGCTTGCTGACCAGCATGTCCTGAAACACGGCGCGGAACTGCAACCCGCCGCGCTGCCAGGCCGCTTCGTAGATTGTCTCGCGCTCCTCGAGCGAGGTCTCGACTGCCTTGCGATCATCGACCTTGAAGAACATCCCGTTATAGGTTTGATGCGTCGCAGTGCGGATTTCCTCGGCGTTCTGCTTGACGTATTGCTTGAAATCCGCCGTCAGCGGCACGTTGCGTGCAGGCACCGAATAGTTCGCGGTGCGCTGAAACACCGTGAGGTGCTTCGCTTGCGCGGCAATCACCGGTGCGGCCTGAATGCCGGTCGACCCAGTGCCGATCATGCCGACACGCTTGTCGGTAAAATCCACCCCCTCATGCGGCCAGTGGCCCGTGTGGTACCAATCACCTTTAAAGTCCTGCAGACCAGGGATCTTGGGCACGTTGGCGGTGGAAAGACAGCCGACGGCAGTGACGAGAAACTTGACGATGAATGTCTCGCCCTGCTCGGTGCTCACGCGCCAGCGGTTGGCAGCCGCATCATAATGCGCCGAGGTCACGCGGCTGTTGAACTGAATATCACGCTTCAGGTCGAACCGGTCGGCGACAAAGTTCAGATAGCGCAGGATCTCGGCCTGGCCGGGATAGCGCTCGGACCATTCCCACTCCCGCATCAGCTCCGGGGAGAATGTGTACCAATAGACATGGCTCTCTGAATCGCACCGCGCGCCGGGATAGCGATTCCAGTACCAGGTGCCGCCCACTCCGCTGCCCGCTTCCAGTGCCTTCACCGACAAGCCGAGGCGATCCCGCAGGCAGAGCAATTGATACAGACCGGCGAAACCGGCCCCGATGACCAACGCGTCGAGTTCGGTTGCCCCGCCAACCTTGCCTGTTCGGGTATCTGCCAACTCGCTCATCCGTTTCCCATTCTCCTTCGTCAAATCGCCTAGCACCGCAACCGGGCGTCGCGCTTGCTAATTAGATGACATGTCATATATTGGCAAGTCATCTAATCCTGGTGGCTGATGACCAAGACCCAGCGGCTTCGCGACGGCTTTGGCAGCCTGGTGGCGCGCGCGGCGCGGCAGTGGCGGCGAGCGGTTGATCGCCGCCTCCAACCGTTCGGCTTGACCGAGGCAACCTGGCTGCCGCTGATCTATCTCGCGCGCGCGCCTGCGCCGATGCGCCAGAAGGATCTCGCTGCTGCACTTGGTCTCGACGGCTCTTCCGTTGTGCGTCTGCTCGATGCCCTCGAGGCATCCGGGCACATCGAGCGCCGCGAGGAGGGCAAGGATCGGCGAGCAAAGGCCATCACCGTGACCACCCGTGGATGGTCGATCATCGAGCAGGTCGAGGCTGTCTCGCGCGAGGTTCGCAACGCCACGCTGCTTGGCTTGAAAGATGACGAGCTCGCACAGGCCACGCGGGTACTGGACCTCGTCTGTCAGAACCTCGCGCGTCAGCAGGAACAGGACGAGTAATGTCGGCCACGGTCGCAACAACGGCGACGGCGCCGACCGCAGTGAGTCAATCGCACCGTCTGATCGTGACGATCTGCACCGTGCTGGCCACTCTGATGCAGTCGCTCGACAGCACCATCGCCAATGTCGCGCTGCCTTACATGCAGGGCACGATGTCGGCGAGCCAGGAAGAAATCAACTGGGTGCTGACGAGTTACATCATCGCGGCCGCCATTATGACTGCGCCCACCGGCTACCTCTCCGCACGCTTCGGCCGCACCCGGTTGTTTGTGACCGCCGTCGTCGGGTTCACCGTGGCATCCGCTTTGTGCGGCCTGGCAGAGACGCTCGGCCAGATCGTGGTGTTTCGCGTGGTCCAGGGCATGTTCGGTGCCGCCCTGGTGCCGCTGTCGCAGTCGGTGATGTACGAACTCTATCCGCCCGAACAACGTGCCAAGGCGATGGGCCTGTGGACCATGGGCGTCATGATGGGGCCGATATGCGGGCCCATCCTCGGCGGATGGCTCACCGACAATTACAGCTGGCGCTGGGTGTTCTACATCAACGTGCCGTTCGGGATACTGACCGCGATAGGCCTGCTGGCCTTCCTGAAGGAAAGCGCACGTACCGGGACCGCCAGACTGGATTGGATCGGCTTCGCCGCACTCAGTCTGGCGATCGGCTCATTCCAGATGATGCTCGACCGCGGCGAAACGCTGGACTGGTTCGATTCCCGCGAAATCGTCCTGGAGGCGTCCATTGCCGGCGTGGCATTCTACGTGTTCCTGGTGCAGTTCTGCCTTGCGCCACGGCCCTTCCTGTCACCCAGGTTGTTCGCTGACCGGAACTTCACTGTCGGCGCAATTCTGTATGCGATCATGGGATTGATCATGTATGCGTCGCTGGCGCTGTTGGCGCCGTATCTGCAGACGCTGATGAATTACCCCGTGGTGACTGCCGGCATTGCGCTGGCACCTCGCGGCGCAGGTCTGATGATCGCGGCGCTGATCTGCGGCCGTGTCATGGGCAGGGTGAGCGCTCGTCTGCTGGTCGGGTTCGGCTTCCTGATCGGTGCCTATGCGTTGTACGAGATGACGCTGTGGACGCCGGACATATCGCAATCGACTGTGATCCTGGTTGGCTTTATCCAGGGACTCAGCATCGGGCTCCTCGCAATCCCAATCAACATCATCGCCTTCGCGACACTGCCATCGGCGATCCGTACCGAGGCCACCAGTATCTACAGCCTGATGCGCAACCTTGGCAGTGCGGTGGGAATTTCCGTCACAGGCGCACTGCTGCAGACCAATACCCAGGTCAATCACGCTCTCATTGCAGCAGACATCAGCCCGTTCAACCGCGCCCTGCAGACGGGTAGCGTCTCTCACTTCTGGAATACGGAGTCTGCGCGAGGCGTTGCGATGCTCAACGAGGTGGTGACACACCAGGCCAGAATCATTGCTTACATTGATGACTTCAAGCTGATGCTGGTCCTCGCGATTCTCGTCGTGCCGCTGTTGCTGCTGGTGCGCACGTCTCGCACGCAGTAGGCGTGGGTAGAGAGGTGGCGGTCGGCATGCTAGCATGCTGCATTGCGTATCCGGCGGCGTGAAAGGAACCGGCATGGCCAACCGCATCAACCGGGCGATCGAGCTGTTGTCTCAGGGCCAGGCAATTTATTACGATGGCCCGCATAGTGGCCATGTACTCACCCAGGCGCAGGGACGCGAGGATGCTGGCACCTGGGCCGACTACGTAAATGTTGGCATGGAGCATGGCTGCTTCGACATGACCGGTCTCGCCGAGTACATGCATGGCATGGTCGCTGGCGGGCCGACGCGTTCCGGCCACCGCAGCCCAACGGTCATCGTCGAGGCGCCGGTCAACGGCACAGACGAAGCAAACGTGCGTTTCAATGCCTGGCAGTTCCGCCAGATCCTTGGTCGTGGCGTGCACGGAATTCTGCTCTGCCAGGCTGAGACTGCCGATGCCGTGCGTGCGTTCGTTGAGTCATGTCGGTATCCGCATCACGCTGCAGGCGTCGATCCGACGATCGCATCGCCAGTGCAGCGCATGCGCGGTGCTACAAGGCCACCGCGCGGCAGTGATGGCAAGCTGGGTATCGGCACACGTGGCCGCGGTTCCGAATCCACCGCGGCGGTGATCTGGGGTCTGTCGCAACAGGAGTATATGCAGCGCTGCGATCCGTGGCCGCTAAATCCCGAGGGTGAGCTTTTGCTAGGCGTCAAGCTGGAAAGCCCCGAGGGGATTGCAAACTGCGATGCCATCTGTGCCGTACCGGGTCTTGGCTTTGCCGAAATGGGACCTGGTGATCTGGGCCTGTCGCTCGGTTATACCACGCTGCAACGCGACCCCTATCCGCCGGAAATGGCCGAGGCAAGGGAACGCGTGTTTGCCGCATGCCGACGGAACAATATTGCGTTTCTGGAGGGGTGCTCGCCGGATAACATCGTGCACCGGCTGGATGAAGGCGTGCGCGTCATTGCGGGGCACAATCCGGAGACCGCCCGCATCGGCCGCGCTCACCAGAAGCGCTCGATGCCGGCGTAGCACGTCGCCGGGCGAACGTGACCGACACCGATATCCTGGACTCCATCGACGCGTTTCTCGCACGCGATGTGGTGCCGCACGTGCATCGGCTGGAGCACGACGACATCTATCCGGAGGCGATCGTCGAGCGGATGCGCGAGCTTGGCCTGTTCGGTGCGACGATCGCCGCATCGTTTGGTGGCCTGGGCCTGCCCTGCGCCACGTACGCCGACATCGTCGAACGCATCGCCCGCGTCTGGATGTCGTTGAGCGGCATCTTCAATTCGCATCTCATCATGTCGGCCATCGTGCAGCGCAATGGCACCGAGGCGCAGAAGCGCGCGTTCCTGCCGCGGTTCGCCTCCGCCGAGCTGCGCGGCGGCCTGGCACTGACCGAACCCGACTGTGGCACGGACCTGCAGGCGATCCGCGTCACGGCACGACGTGACGGCGATGCTTACGTTGTGAACGGCACCAAGACCTGGATCAGCAATGGCATTCATGGGTCATGCTTCGCGCTCCTGGTGAAGACCGATCCCAACGCAGAGCCACGGCATCGTGGCATGAGCATGCTGTTGGCCGAGAAAGGTGCCGGTTTCACTGTCAGCCGGAAACTCGAGAAACTTGGCTACAAGGGTATCGATAGCGCAGAGCTGGTGTTCGACGACTATCGCGTCCCAGTCGATCGGCTGATCGGAGGGATCGAAGGCCGAGGTCTGCAACACGCGCTGTCGGGGCTGGAGCTGGGTCGCATCAATGTCGCTGCGCGCGGCGTCGGCATCGCCCAGGCGGCGCTGGATGAGTCGCTGCGGTATGCGCAGGTGCGCAGGACATTTGGCGTGCCGATCGCACAGCACCAAGCGATACAGTTGAAGCTCGCCGACATGGCGACCCGCACCGAGGCAGCGCGCCTGCTCGTGCGCCGTGCCGCCGAGCTGTACGACCGTGGCGATCGCTGCGATATGGAAGCCGGCATGGCCAAGCTGTTCGCCACCGAGGCGGCGCTGGAAAACGCCACCGAGGCGATGCGCGTGCACGGCGGATACGGCTATTCCACCGAGTTCCCGATCGAGCGGCTGTATCGCGATGCCCCGCTGCTGGTGATCGGCGAAGGCACCAACGAGCTGCAACGCATCATCATCGCCCGCCAACTCGTGGCACGGAACCCGGTCTGACGGAACGAGCTGCTCTATGCCCCACTGTCATTACCGCGCAAGCGGGGATCCGCGCATTGGCGGCCAGTCGTCTGTGCTGGATCCCCGCTTACGCGGGGCTGACGTTAGCGCCGCCGCGTTGCATGTTGCGTCAGCCAGCCCATGTCAGAGTCAGGTTCGCAGTCAGTTGTCTTTAGATAGGGCTTGATGTCGATCAGCGGTGTGCCGTCGACGCAATCAAGGTAACGCACCTTCAGCGTGTCCGGTGCAGCGAAGCCATCGAGAGCCACCACGGAAAGCCCAATCGGATTCGGCCTGCGTGGTCCGCGCGTCGCAAATACCCCGCGCGGTTCCGTATCGAATGGCGGCGTGAACACCAGCTCCGGCGCACGGGCCTGATCCATCCAGTACAGCAGGATCAGATGCGAAAAGCCCTTCAGACTGCGCAGGCCTTCGACAAACTCCGGCAACACCGTCGCCGTGCACACCGGTGCCGGGTCAGGCTGCCGTCCGTTGCGTGGGCATTCGGCGACGCTGTGCCACGGCGTGTGCAATGTGCCGATCGGGCGGGCGATGAACTCGGCCATCAGGCCGCGTTCACCACCTGTTTCATCACCGACAGCGCCTCGTTCACCTGAGCAGCCGTCACGTCGAGATGCAGGCAGGCGCGGCCACGATACTTGCCGGACGTGGAGACCAGCACACCCTCCTGCCGCAACTTGCCAGCGAATGCATCGGCGGTCATGCCGGTACCCTCTGTATCGAAGAACACCAGATTGGTCTCCGGCATCTCCACCGTAATCTCGCGAATCTGTGCCATGCCGCGCGCCAGCACCTTGGCGTTGGCGTGGTCCTCCGCCAGGCGGTCGATGTTGTGTTCCAGCGCGTAGATGCAGGCGGCGGCACACATACCGCCCTGACGCATCGACCCACCGAGCCGCTGCTTCCAGCGCCACGCGTGGCCGATGAAATCGCGCGATCCGGCGAGCACCGCACCCAGTGGCGCCGCGAGCCCCTTGGTGAAATCCAGCCAAACCGAGTCGCAACCTTCGGTGAGATCGGTCGCGGGCACGCCCAGCGCCACAGCGGCGTTCATCAGCCTCGCTCCGTCCATGTGCGTAGACAGCCCATGCGCGTGCGCAGTCCTGGTCACTGCATGCAAGGCTTCGACGCTCCAGCATGCACCACCGCCACGGTTCGCGGTTTGCTCCACCTCGACCAGCCGCTGGGTCGGCGAATAGCGCGACACCGGACGGATCGCCTCTTCCAGCGTGTCCGCGGTGAACTGGCCACGCTCGCCCTTCAGGCCGAGGATCAATGCACCAGCGATTGCCGCGGCCCCGCCACCTTCGCTCGAGAGGATGTGCGAGGACTCGTGCGCCAGAATCTCCTCTCCTGGGCGGCAATGTGTGGCGATCGCCACCTGGTTGCACATCGTCCCCGATGGCAGAAACACCGCCGCCTCCTTGCCGAGCAGCGCCGCGGTGCGATCGCACAGCTCCCATACGGTCGGGTCGGAGCCCATCTGCTCGTCGCCAACCTCCGCCACCATCATCGCTTCCTTCATGCCGCGCGATGGCTTGGTCTGCGTATCGGACGACAGGTTTACGCGAACCGGGATCGAGAAGTCGAACCGCTTCGGCTCATACGACATGACGCAACCTCAACTGATCTTGCGCAGCTTGCGCAGGCAACGGACGCCATCTGGAACCGGCTGATCGGCCCAGTATTGCGGCCACAGCGTGCGCGACACTTCGCCGATGTAGATGTCGCCGCGCGAATCGACGCATAGCCCGTGCGGACCGATATAGTCGGTCGGGCCGGTCCCGGGATGCTGGCCGCCGATACGCGCCAGCAGATTGCCCTTGTTGTCGATGATCGAAATGCGGGGACCAAGATTTGGATAGTTGCGATTGGTGCGCGTCGCCGGTCCAAGTTCGCCGACATAGCATATCGGGCATGTACAGTACGGCATGAAGATGCCACATGGCCGGTGCAGGTTGTTGAACTGCGTCTCGTAGCGGCCGTTGCCGTCGAACACCTGGATGCGGTGATTCTCGCGATCGGCGACATAGACCCAGCCATCCGGATCGCAGGAGATGTTGTGCACGAGGTTGAACTGCCCGGGCTCGGTTCCCGACTCACCCCACGACATCAGCCACTTGCCGTTCGGGGCATATTTGTGCACGCGGGCGTTGCCGTAACCGTCCGACACGTAGATCTCGCCCTTGGGCGACAGCGCGGTATGCGTGCAACGGTGGAACGGCTGTCCGCTCATGAACGGCGCCGGTTTGCCGGGCGTCCCCAGGGTCAACAGCACCTTGCCATCCAAAGTGCATTTTCGCACCGAGTGATCGCCATCGTCCGTCAGGAACACCGTATCGTCCGGTGCCATATGCAGACCGTGCGCGCGCGGGAACAAGCCCTCGCCCCAGGCACGCAGAAAATTGCCCTCGCGATCGAACACCATCATGGGGTGCTCGCCGCGGTTGAACACATAGACGTTGTCCTGCCTGTCGACGCCGACTGCACCCACTTCCTGCAGCGACCAACCAGTGGGCACCTTCGCCCAGTCGTCGATCTGTTCGTAGCGATATTCGCCGGTCCCAACGATGATGGCCATGCTCTTCCTCCCCAGCGTCAGGCGGGACGTTCCAGTTGCGGATAGCTCACGCCCAACTGCTCCAGATATGTATCGTACTTGTCAGCCTGGTAATAAAACGGCCGCATCAACGGACGGAACCTGTCCATTGCATCCTTGTTGAGGTCGACCGGTGGCTTGTCATCCGGACCAATGAACGGCTCGTATTGTTTATCCTTGGTCTGCACCTCGGTGAAGTAGCGCTTCGTTTCGGCGATCAGTTCCGGCTTCAGCAGCAGATCCAGCACCGTCGCTGCCAGCACCTTGGCGCCACAAACAACGCCCTTGTGCGCGATCGGCGTTGCCATCGCCATGGCATTGGACCAGTGATGACCCGGCAGGTTGCGCATGTTGGCGGGATAGCGAAGCTGCACCGTCGGCACCACCCAGGAGACGTCACCGATGTCATCGGTGCCAGGACTGAACGGGCTGGTGGAGATCGCCGCGGGTTCCGTGGTCAATCCCACCGGCTCACCGCCGGCCGCGCGCTGCACGGCGCGGGCGAAGGCATTGTCATCCTCGGTCCACTCCGGCACGCCGATCCGCTCGATGTTGCGTTGCAGCGTCTCCGCCAGCACCCGATTGTAGTGCCGCGGCCAGGATGCACCGAGAACGCGCCGGGTCACCTCGGTATCCGTCATCATCGCTGCGCCGTCGGCGATGCGATTGCAGATACCGAAGTTCTTGCGCACGTTCTCCACGTCGGTTTCGCGGATGTAGTACCAGACCTTCGCCAGCGCCGGCACAACGTTCGGCTGTTCGCCACCATAGGTGATGATGTAGTGCGAGCGCTGCTCCGGTCGCAGATGCTCGCGGCGAACGTTCCAGCCCATGTTCATCAGTTCGACAGCATCGAGTGCGCTACGCCCGCGCCAAGGTGCCGCGGCAGCGTGCGCCGATGCGCCATGGAACGCATACTCAACGGAGATCAGGCCGCCTGCGCCACGCACCTCGCCCCAGCCGGTTTCCAGATTGGCGCCGACGTGGGTAAACAGCACCGCATCGACATCGTTGAACAGGCCGTCGCGCACCTGGAACGCCTTGCCAGCCAGCAGCTCTTCGGCAATCCCCGGCCAGAGCACCAGCGTGCCGGGAAGGCCTTCATTCTGCATCAGCTCTTTCAACGCCAGTGCCGCGGCGATGTTGACCGCCTGGCCCGAATTGTGCCCCTCGCCGTGGCCAGGACCGCCTTCCACCAGCGGCTCGTGATAGGCCACGCCAGGCTTTTGCGAAACGTTCGGCAGCGCATCGGTGTCACTGCCGAGTGCGATCACCGGTCCACCGGAGCCCCAGCGCGCGACCCATCCGGTTGGCATCCCGGCGACGCCACGTTCCACTTTGAAGCCGTGGCGCTCCAGCGTGGCCGTCAGATATCTCGACGTCTCCACCTCGTGGAAACCAAGTTCGCCGAACGAGAACAGACTGTCGTTGATCACCTGCGCGAGCTTTGCGTGTTCATTCACCAGCTCGATGACGCGCGTCTTGAGCACGCTGGTGTTCACGTCGTTCATCGGACTTCCCGTTTCGGTGTCACCGGTCTGTACCATGGCCTCCGCGGCTTGGAAAGCCGCGCATGGCCGTTCTGCCGCCAACGCTGCTATGGTGCAAAGACAGGAAAGAGGACTTCACAATGGGGACCATTTCACGTCGGGCCGCGATCGCTTTGCTGGGCTCTGCGCCGACGGTCATACGAACTGTGCAGGCGCAGCAAAAGGACCTGGCCATCGGCATGACCTTCCCACTTACCGGCACGCTCGCATTGCAGGCCGGACAGGTGCGCGATGCCGTGCTGTTTGCGATCGCCGAAGCCAACGAGAAGGGCGGTGTCGCCGGGTACCGGCTGCACGACGTCAGCTTCGATGACGCATCCCCCACGACCGGTCAGTATGATCCGGCGCTGGCAGCAACCAATGCGCGCAAGCTGCTGCAGGATGCTTCTGTGATCGCAGCAGTGGGGCCGCTGAACAGCGGTTCGGCGAAAGCCGCGAGCCCGATCTACAGCCAAGGCGGCATGGCGACGATCAGCGGCAGTGCAACCAATCCCGACCTCACCGATCCGAAGTTCGCATCGATTTATCGACCCGCCGGACCGCCCGTCTTCTTTCGCACCGTCACCACCGACGCCTATCAGGGGCCCAATCTGGCCAACTACTTCAGTGAGACACTGAAGATCCAAAAGGTCGTGGTGCTGGATGACAGTGGTGCATACGGCGTCGGCATGGCGGACAAGTTCGCGGCCCAGGCTGCGAAAAAGGGCATGACGGTGTTGATCCGCGACCGGCTGGACCCGTTGAATGCCGATTACACAGCCGTACTCACCAAAGCCAAAAGCCTGGGGACGCAAGCGTTGTATTACGGCGGCGATCCGCTGGCAGGTGCCAAGGTGGTGAAGCAATCGTACGACATCTTGCCCGACGTCGTGAAGGGCGGTGGCGACGGCGTGCATACGCCCGATATGCTTACCGGCGGCGGAGTGCCCGCGGTTCAAGGCTGGTACGCCACCTCGGCCGCCGCACATGTACTGGACGAGCCGAGTGTCAGGCCCTGGGTGGAAAGGTTCGTCGCCAAGATGGGCAAGCAGCCAGCGGACTACTCGATCACTTACTATGACGCCACGCAGGTCATCTTCGATGCGATCGAGCGCGTGGCGAAGTCGGGCAAACCGGTCAATCGCGCGAATGTTCGGGATGCAATCCAGTCGACCAATCTCAGCACCCTGCAAGGCGATATCTCATTCGATGCCAACGGCGATATGAAGTCGAAAGTGGTATCGATCTTCCAGGTGAAGTACGACCAGAGCTATCCGATCGGCGACGTCGTGCACCAGTTCAAGTATGTTGGCGTCGCCCCCGAGGCCTGAAGGAGTCGCTTGTGAAGTTCAGCAATTTCCTGTTTCCGGAGAGCCGTGACCCCGCCGACGACAACCGTGTGATCGATGAGACACTGCGCGAGGCGCGGCTTTCGGATGAGCTTGGCTTCGAGGTAATCTGGCTCGCCGAACACCATTTCGACGGCATCTGCGCCTATGTCGATCCGATCAGTTTCGCTGCCGCGCTGGCGGTTGCCACGAAGCGGGCAAAGATCGGCTTCGCCGTGGCGCAGATGTCGCTGCATCACCCCATACGAATAGCCGAACAACTGGCGCTGATCGACAACATCAGCAAAGGGCGGCTCATCGTCGGGCTCGGACGCGGCACGGCGTACAATATCTACGACTATCAGGGCTACGGGCTCGACCACACCGAGGCACAGGCGCGCTTCGAGGAGGCCGAGGCGATCATGTTTCAGGCATGGCGTGGGCAACAATTTCAGCATCACGGCCGGTTCTGGGACATCAAGCTGCCGATGTTGCGGCCGCGACCGTTCACCCAACCGCATCCGTTTGTGATTCGCTCGGCCTCCAGCGAGGAAGGAATGCTCCACATCGCGCGACAGGGCCGACCGTTCATGATGAATGTGCAGTCGAATGAGGTGACGCGACATCGCATGGAGCTGTATCGCCGCACCCTGCGCGAACTAGGATTCGATGACGCCGCGGTGGTGCGCAATGTCGAGCAGTGCTGGGTGTGGCGCAACGTATTCGTTGCCGAGACGGATGCCGAAGCAGAGCGCATCGCTGTCCCAGCGTTCGAAGCGATGCACGAACATCGCAGCGCGATGCGGCAGCGCGTCTACGAAGAGCAGGGCGTGTCCATCGTGCCGATGCCGCCGCCCGGCACCGCGCCGGCGGCGCGCATGGTGGTGGAGCATTCGCTGATCTACGGCTCGCCAGCGACGGTGACGGAGAGACTGGCGCAGGTGGCGGCAATCGGCGTGGGCGGCGTGATCATGCAGTTCCGGCTTGGGCCAATGTCGTACGATGATGTGGCGCAGAGCCTGACATTGTTCATGCACCAGGTCGCGCCGGAGATTGCGGACAGGTGATGCAGAAACCGCGCCTGGGGGCGTGGCTGTGTGCGACCTTTATCGGTACTTGTCGGGGACGGCCCGTTCATCGGCCAAAGAAGCCATGCAGGTTTCCTTGGCGGCATAGTAGGTAGTGGTAAATACGTAAGGACCGTCCCCATAGGATATATCAACCTTCACCAGGTTGCCTTGGCTGTCCGTTGCGTCCCTGGTGATTTCCTTGAAGCCGTTGTCACGAATCATATTGATGCGAGCCGCCGGGGAAACCGACTTGATGCAATCGGTGCGTGAAGCATCAATCGCGTACCATACGCGCTCGGGCTTCTCGTTCTTTTTGCGGAGCTGCTCGCCCTCATAGAACATCGATCTTGCGCCATTGATCTGTCCGTTGGCGACCAGTGAGGCGAGGTAGTCGAGGCGCGCTCGCGTGTAGTCCCAACGATCCGCCGGGAGGGGCAAAACGACTGACGCGGGACGCTCCGCCCGACTGATCTTGGTGGCCCTCTCAATCTCGGCTTCACCCGCCGCTTCATAGGCTATCAATGATGGCAGCAGGTTAGCCGAACCAAGAAAGCGGTATTGGCTCAGGTCATCCGGCCCATTCCAAATACCCGCCATCTCTCGTTGCTCGAGATCGACGATGACGTCGAGGTTGCCTTTGGGCCGACGGGCCGGCACGCCCTCAGGCAAACCCACGAAGCGGTAGATGTAGGCGGTCCGGCCGTCACGGTTCACGATGTAGTACAGTGAGCCGCTCATCACGAGGCCTGGATACTCACCCGGCTGGATCAGCCCGTACCTGATGAACTCGGGCGGCATTTCGCCGAGCATTGTCAGAAATGATTGCTTCCAGGCTGGTGTCGACAGCAGTGCCGAGAATTCGGCCGGGACGCCCTTGGCCGGCGGCGGATGCCCATGCTCTGCCACAGCCCCTTTACACTCCGAGACGCATGCCAGGGCATCGCGAAACGCTCGCACGATGTCTTCGTTTCGGTCGCTGCGTACTGAGCGCGGAGCCGGATCCGCGTACGCGAATGAAGGCGGTATGGCGCCGGCCAGTACGCTTGCGACGGCAATCGCGCGCAGGCAGCGCCGGTACGCGGCGGTCAGCTTCGTCATTTCCGCCCTGGATGAACGCTTAGGGCGGACATTGGAGCATACTGGTGTTAACGGGCTCTAAAGTCGCCTCGGCTCGCTCTGGCAGGCGGCGTCAAGGCGGGCAGATGACATTCACCAACGCCTGTTGGCCGCCACGCACCGCCTCTGCTGCACGTCGCAACGCGGCTGGCAAGTCGGCTGGTCGCTCGACGCGTTCGCCATGACCGTCGTGCGCTGCGGCGATCTTTTCGAAGTTCGGCGCCGGCAGATCGGCGAGCAGACGGCCATCGTCATCGGCTGCCACGCCGGTCGCATACATGTCCAGCGTTGCACGCCGCACCGCATTGTACAGGCGATTATTGAATATTACCGTCAGCACTGGCAGGCTCTGCATCTGCGCCATGTAATGGCACGCGACCGGATTGGCGAACATGTAGGCGCCGTCGCCCAGCACCGACACCACCTGGCGCTGCGGCGCGGCAAGCTTCGCGCCAAGTGACGCGCCGAAGCCCCAGCCGAGGCCGCCGGCGTTGCTCACACCGAACAGGCTGCCCGGCGTTTCCAGCGGACAGTATTCCTGGCGGAACGAGTACTCATTGATCACGATCGTGTCGCGATCCACCACTTCGCCCAAACAGTAGTTGAGCCAAGCCAACGTGTTCTTGTCGCCCCGCCTTGCGCTCTCGGCCTCGTTGCGCCATTGCGCGTGCAGTTCGGCGGAGCGTGCGACAAGGCGGGCGCGCCGCTCTTCGAGATGCGCCCCGCTGCGACCCTGCAATGCCCGCTCCAGTGCCTCCAGCACTGAGAGCGCGGTTGCGGTGATTGTCAGGTCGGATGGGAAGCCGCGCATCGGATAGCGCGCATAAAGCGGGTCCTCGCCAATCTGCACGATACGCGCATCTGCCGAAGGCGACTCCTTGCTTGGCAGCCATGGCACATCCGATTCGATGACGATGACCAGATCGGCGTCGTGCAGCAGCGGCCCCGGCATCGAGCCCTGGAACATCGGATGGTTGCTCGCGATGGCGAAGTACCGGCTGGTGTACGGGATCACCGGCAGCGCCCACTGCTTTGCCAGCCGCGACAACACCACCGCATCGCGGGGATCCTGTCCAAGCAACCCGGTGATCACCAATGGCGCACGCGCGCCGGCGATCCATTCGGCGAGCACCTCGATATCCGCCGGCGACGGCACCGGCGCACGCGGCACGTTGCGATGCGCGCGAGCGCTTTCCACCGGCGTCTGCACCACCTCGCCCAGTACCTCGCGCGGCAACGATAGATAGACCGGGCCTTTCGGCGACGTCATCGCCAGTTCCAGCGCGCGATCCACCACATTTGCGGCTTGATCGCCGCGTTTCATCTCGTAGTCCCACTTCACCATCTCGCGCAGCATGCCGGCCTGATCGTACATTTCCTGCGCCCAGTGGATGTGGGCGCTGCGTGAACCTTCGGCGCCGGCTTCGGTGAATGGCGTTCGCCCAGATGTCAGCAGCACGGGAATGCGGTCGCGGCTGGCATCGATCAGCATATTGATCGAATTGGCTGTGCCGACGTTGGTGTGCAGCATCACCGCCTGCGGCCGGCCGGTCACCATCGTGTAGCCATGCGCCATGGACAGCGCCACATTCTCATGTGGCACCACCATCGGGCGTGGCACTTTGCGGTTGCTGCGGGCAGCGCGGGCGAAGGCCTCGACAATCGGCGCGAAGTCGGTGCCAGGATTGCAGAACAGGTAATCGATCCCGTGCGCTGCGAGCGCATCGAGGTAGTCTTCCGCCGCGATTCGTATCTGAGGTTCGCTATCCATGGGCATTGCTCCTGTTCGCGGCACGTGTCCGCAGGAAGCTGACGATCGTCTCGGCACACAGTTCCGGGTTCTCGACAGGAAGCGCGTGGCCGACATCGGCCAGCTCGATCAACGTGGCGCGACTGCCGATCTCATCGCGCAGCAACCGGCCATTGGCGAGCGGGGCACTGACATCGCACAACCCCTGCACGATCAGCACATCGGCGCTGCCAGCCGTCCACCAGTGATCCAACGGCGTTGCACCAGCCGCCGCAAGGTAGGCACGCATCACCCTCTGCGACCAACCATCAAGCCACGGCGCAATATCGCTTCCAGGTGCAAACCACGCGTCGCGAACCGCCCGCGCGCGAACGTCACGCGGCGTATCGATTGCTTGCGCAAGGCGAATTGCTTCGGCGATTTCCGGTGTCGGCTGCACCTTGCCACTGGATGACAGCAGCACGACGAGGCTCACCAACTGCGGGTGATCTGCGGCGACGCACCGCGCGATGCGGTTGCCAAAGGCGTGGCCGATGACCACGACCGGCCCATCGCACAATCGCTCGATGACTGCGGCGACGTCGCGCGCCAAATCGTGCAGCGTGATGTTGTCCAGACGACCGGTACTGTTCCCCATGCCGCGCGGCTCCGGCAGCACCGCGCGATGCCCGGCGCTCGCCAATGCGACGGCGAATGCGTCGAGGTCGTGACTGGAACGGCCAAGCCCCGGCAGCATCACCAGCGTCGGACCAGCGCCAAATACCCGCACGTCGATGCTGGCTTCGCCGGTTTCGACGCGGCTGGCCGGGAACGCCGTCATGTCTTCGCGATGTTCCAATAGACGACGGTGTTGGCCTTCACCACGTCCTTGACGTTGCTCCGCCACAGGAACGGCTGGCGAAACTGGCCAAGCGGGACATAGGGCAGCGACTCCCACAATCGACGGTGCATCGCCTCCAGCAAAGCTGCCTGCTTCGTCGGATCGGTCTCGCGGATGTACTGCATCCGCATATCCTCTTCCACCTGATCGCATGGCCAACCTGGAAAATTCTTGCCGTCGCAGGTGGTGATGGTGGAAGGGCTGGTCAGCGGACTGGCGAGCTGCGCGCCATTGGCACTGGTGTGGAACAGGTTCCAACCACCTTGCGCCGGCGGATCTTTTTTCGCCCGCCGCGCCGCCACGCTGCCCCAGTCAGTGAGCTGCATATCGACCTTTATGCCGATCCGTTGCAGCAGATCAGCCGTGATCAAACTCATGCGCTGGTACGGCAATACATCGGAGCCGCCGATCAGCACCACTGGCCTGCCGTCGTAGCCCGACTCCTTCAGGAGGGCGCGTGCCTTCTCGAGGTCCGGCTTGCGATATGGCTCAGACCCTGCCTCGGTGCCATTGCGGCTGCCGCACACCCAAAATGCATAGCATTCGCGCCAGTACTTCGGGTCACCATATGCGGCCGACATGTAATCCTGCTGGCTGACGGCATGCGCAACCGCCTGGCGCGCCTTCACATTGTCGAACGGTGGCCAGAGAGAGTTGAAGCGCAGCACTGCATAGGTCTCGATCGGCCATACCTCGCCGATGACGATGTTCGGATCCTTGGCCACAGTCGGCAGCAGATCGAGCGGCGGCGCGTCGAGAAAGTCCACCTCGCCGCGACGCAGCGCCGCGTAGGCGACCGCTGCGTCGGGCATGATCAACCACTCGACGCGATCAACCAAAGCTCGCTTACCGCCAGCAAACCCGCTGGCTGGCTCAGCGCGCGGTATGTATTCCGCAAATTTCTCGTATACCAGCTTCGCGCCCGGCTGGTACTCCTCCTCGACGAAGCGAAACGGCCCCGAGCCGATGCGTGAACTGATCGGCTTGAACGGATCGGTCAGCGCGTCCCGTTCACGCATGATGCCGCCCATGACGCCATTGCTGCCGCACAGCAGGAACTCGGTGTAAGCAAACGGCTCCTTCAGCCTAAGTGTGAAGCTGCTCTCGTCCTTCGCAGCGATGTCGCTGACCAAACCAGCAAGGATCTGGTTCTGCGAGTCGCGCACCAGCAGGCGCCGCAGCGTAGCGACGATATCGCGGGCAGTGACCGGCGACAGATCATGGAATTTCAGCCCAGGCCGCAAGGTAAAGTCGTACTGACGCCCGTCGCCAGACTTCTGCCAGGAATCCACCATCTGCGGTCGTGGCGCCATCTCGGCGTCCCAACTGAACAGCGTGTCGTAGATGAGCGCAGCATTCTCCTGCGTCGCGTTCACCCCCGACTGGTGCGGGTCGAACACCTGGGGTTCGGCCTGCGGCACCACGCGCAGCACTTTCTGGCCGGCGTCGGCACGCGGGGCGCCAAGCCGTCCGGCATATGCCAGAGCAGCCGCACCAAGGCCGAATGATCGGCGGCCGATCATGTGCGCGCTGCACTCCTGATCGCTCGCCAAATTCGTTCGGGCGTCGCCGGCATGTCGATATGCGTCACACCGAGCGGGGCAAGCGCATCAAGCACCGCCGTGATGATCGCCTGCGGCGACGCCATCGCTCCCGCCTGGCCGGAACCCTTCACCCCAAGCGGATTGGCGTTCGTCGGTACGCCCGACAGCGTGACATCCAAGTCCGGCAAATCCTCGGCCCGTGGAATCGCGTAGTCCATGAACGAGCCGCTGAGCATCTGGCCCGTGCCGACGTCGTACACTGTGTGTTCCAGCACCGCCTGGCCAATGCCCTGCGCCACTCCACCATGCACCTGACCGATCGTCAGCATCGGATTGATCAGCGCACCGAAGTCATCGACCGCAGTATAGCGTTCCAGAGTCATCGCACCCGTCTCGGGATCGATCTCCACCTCGGCGATGTGGCAACCGTTGGGAAAAGTGATCAGGTCGAGCAGGTTCCAGACATAAGTGTCCAACCCAGCCGTCACGCCCTCCGGCACGTTGGCGGGATCCCGCGCCGCACGCGCCAGCGACAACAGGCTGATGGCGCGATCCGGTTCGCCCTGCACGCTGAACCGACCTGCGGAGAAAACTACGTGCCGCACCGACGCTTGCAGCAAACGCGCCGCAACGATGCGCCCCTTTTCCAGCATCGTATCCACCGCCTTGCACAGCGCTGCACCGCCCATATGCATCGAACGCGCGCCACCGTGGCCGTTCCCGGCCCGTACCTTCGCCGTGTCGGCCTGCACGTAGCGGAACGCCGCGATCGGCAGCCCCAGCAGGTCCGCAGCAATCTGCGCGTACGCCGTCTCATGGCCCATGCCGTTGGACTGCGTGCCTACCAGCAACGAGACAGCGCCATCATCCTCGAAACGCAGCTCCGCACCTTCGTTCGGCGCACCGCGCGCGGTCTCCATGAAGCAGGTCACGCCGATGCCGCGCAGTTTGCCGTTCCGCTTTGACAGCGCTTTCCGCGCCGGAAAGCCCACATGGTCCGCGGCGACGATCGCGTCATCAAGATTATCGGCAAACCGGCCGCAATCGATGACGGTGCCGAGCGCCTTCCGGTACGGGAACTCGCGTACCAGGTTGCGCCGCCGCAGCTCGATCGCATCGAAGCCGAATTGCCGTGCGGCGGCATCGATCAACCGCTCGATCATATAGTTGACTTCCGGCTTGCCAGCGCCGCGGTAGGCGTCGATCGGCACGGTGTTGGTGAACACACCCTGCACATCCATGAAGATCGCCGGAATGACGTAGCCGCTGCCGATCGCATTCGCCGGTGCATTCGTCGAACTGCCCGGGCCACCCGAGGAAAGATAGGCACCCAGGTTTGCCACCGTGGCAACGTCCAGCGCCAGGAAGCTCCCTTCCGCATCCAGCGCCAGCCGCGCGCGCATGACGTTGTCGCGCCCCTGTGCGGTGGTGACAAAGTCCTCGGCTCGCTCGCTCATCCACTTCACCGGACGACCCAGTGCGCGCGCCGCCCACAGCAGCATCACCCATTCGGGATAAAGGGCGTTCTTCACGCCAAAGCCGCCGCCCACGTCGGGGCAGGCGACGTGCATCGTCGCGGTGGGCACGCGGAACACGCTGTCGGCAAGCTGCGACTGCAGCGCGTGCACGCCAGCCCCGGAGAACAACAGGTGGAATCCATTCGCATCGTGGCGCGCAATCGCACCACGCGGCTCAAGCGCCGAGATCACGATGCGGTTGTTGACCAGCTCCAGCTCAACCACGTGCGCTGCGCTGGCGATTGCCGCCTGTACTCCCCCTTGGTCGCCCTTCTGGAAGCGATAAGATAGATTGTTCGGCGCCGTCTCCCAAATCTGCGGCGCGCCCTGCATCAGCGCTGCAGGCCCGTCGACCACCGCAGGCAACGGCTGATAATCGACCAGTACAGCCTCCGCAGCATCGCGTGCGGCTGCCCGGGTTTCTGCCACCACGAACGCCACCGGATCACCGACGTGGCGCACGCGTTCCGCGGCAAGCGCGAAGCGTGGCGGCACCACCATAGGGGCCAGGCTGGCGACTGGTACCGTGCACGGCAGCGGCCCCAGGCCTGCCAGATCCGCCGCGGTGTAGACGCCAGTCACGCCCGATACCTCGCGCGCCGCCGTGGTATCGATCCCTTCGATTGCCGCGTGCGCGTAGGGCGAGCGCACAACCTGCATCCAGGCGAGATTTGACAGGTCGATGTCATCGACATACTGCCCGCGCCCACCGAGCAAGCGCGCGTCTTCAAGTCGAGGCAATGACAGGCCGCGGAAGGACATAGCGTATCCTGGAAGCCTCCATCGTTCGTTGCAACCGGGCGGCCCGGTCATGCACGCGGTTGTGGAATAAATCGGCCGAAAGATGCAAGAATGACTGCGCCCTCGAAAGGAGCCCCCTATGCTGATCTGCCAGCTCACCGACCTGCATGTGCGGCCGGTGGGAAAGCCTGCGAACCGCGTTTCAGAGACCAACGTGTTCACCGAGCGGGCTTTCCGGGCCGTGGCACGGCTTACCCCTCGCCCGGATGTGGTGGTGATCACCGGCGACCTGACCGAGTGCGGGCTCGACGCGGAATACGCCAACCTCAATCACATGCTGCGCAAGTTCCTGCCGATGCCGGTCTTCGTCATTCCTGGCAACCACGATCGACGCAGCAGCCTGCGTGAGGGCTTGAAGCACCTGCCTGGTGTCACTTCTGATCCGCACTATGTGCAGTACGCAGTCGATGATTATCCGGTGCGGCTGATCATGCTGGACACGTTAGTACCGGCCGCCGGTCACGGTGAACTGCGGCCCGAGCAGTTGGATTTCCTCGACGGCAGCCTATCCGCCGCACCCGACAAGCCCACCATCGTCGCCATGCATCACCCGCCGTTCGCCTGTGGCATTGCGCATATGGACCGCATCAACCTGCGCAATGCAGCAGCATTTGCTGCAATCATCGCCCGGCACCGACAGGTGGAACGCATCATCTGTGGGCACCACCACCGGCCGATCGTGGCGCGGGTCGGATATACGGTTGCCTCGATCTGTCCATCGGTGGCGCATCAGGTGGAGATGACGCTGAATCCGCATGATCGCGGCGCCTTCATCTTCGAGCCTCCGGCGTTTCAGCTGCACCGATGGACCGATGCCGACGGTGTCGTCTCACACACGGTGTATGTCGACGACTTTCCAGGGCCGTATCCCTTCGTCAACGACCCGGACTATCCGGGCAAGGCCTGACGTCCAGGTTGCCGCCTACGATCAGCGAATTATCCTGCGGCAGACGAGGACGCGCCTATGCCAAGCCGCCGCAAGATGCATTTTGTCGCCTTCCTACTGGCGGGACCGACCGCGCACCATCATGGCGCCTGGCGTCATCCGGAAGCCGATCTCGGCTTCTTCACTCCCGAATGGCATGAGCACATCGCCCGCGTGTTGGAAGCGGGCAAGTTCGACAGCCTGTTCTTTGCCGACATCCTCGGCCTGTACGATCTGTACGGCGGCAGCTTCGCAAGCATCCTGCGGTGCGGTGGACAGATGGGTCTGCTCGACCCCATCCCACTGCTGTCGATCATGTCGCGCGCAACCAGCCGCATCGGCCTGGGAGCGACGCTCTCCTCCACCTTCTATCCGCCGTATCATCTTGCCCGCTCACTCGGCACCCTCGATCTGCTGAGCGGCGGCCGGGTTGCATGGAACGTCGTCGCTTCGCACGGCCATCTGGAAGCGCAGAACTTCGGTCTGCACGAGCTGCCTGCCCGCGATGCGCGGTATGATTATGCCGACGAAGTGGTCGAGGCGGTCTGCAAGCTGTGGGAAAGCTGGGATGCCGACGCGCTTGTGCTCGACAAGCAGCGCGGGGTCTTCGCCGATCCGGACAAGGTGCACTATGTCAATTATCGTGGCCGCCGGATCAGCACGCGCGGTCCGCTGACTGTACCACGATCGCCGCAGGGTCGGCCGGTGATCATGCAGGCTGGCTCGTCGCCCCGCGGACGAGACTTCGCAGCACGCTGGGGTGAGCTGGTCTTCACCCTGCAACACAGCAAGTCGGATATGCAGGCCTTCTATCAGGACCTGAAGTCGCGTGCCATTGCTCAGGGGCGCGCCCCTGAGCAATGCCTGATTCTGCCGTCGATCGACATCATCCTCGGTGAAACCGACGCGATCGCGCGCGAACGGCAGGCCTTTATCAACGACCTAGTGCAGACCGAGGCCGGCATGGCGCAGATGTCCGGCCACATCGGCATCGATTTGTCGCGCTTGTCGCCGGACCTGCCTCTGGCGGATATGGATATCGAGGCCGGGTCGCGCGGCTCGCTCGACGTCATCCTGCAGGGCACCCAGGCGCAGGGCCTGACATTGGGTGAAGCGGCACGCCGTTTTGCCACCAGCGAATTGTGCCCACAGATCGTAGGGTCACCAGAGACAGTCGCCGACCAGCTGCAGGACCTGTTCGAATCGCATGCTTGCGACGGTTTCATCCTGACGCCGACCTTGATGCCGGGGATGTTCGAACAATTCGTGCGCGCCGTCGTGCCCGTGTTGCAGGCACGCGGTCTGTTCCGCCGCGACTACGCCGGCCGGACACTGCGCGAACACTTGCAGGAGACATGATGCAGATTGCCGTGACCGGCGGCCTGGGGCGGCTCGGACATTATGTCGTGCGCGCGCTGGGGTCGCACGATGTGCGCGTGCTGGATGTCGGCGCCGAAAACGACTGCGTTCGGGCCGATTTGCGTGACCTTGCCGCGCTCCGCACCGCACTGCGCGGCAGCGAGGTCGTGGTGCATCTCGGCGGCATCGATCGCTCGGTGGCCACCGACGACGCGGAGACAATGCAGGTCAACGCGATGGGCACCTGGAACCTGTTCGAGGCAAGCCTGCGCGAAGGCATTCGCCGTATCGTCCACTGCTCCAGCAGCTCGGTGCTCGGGTTGGACCAAAGCAATCCGCAAATGCCACCGCGCTATCTGCCGATCGATGAGGCGCATGAATTGCGCCCCACCGACGCCTATGGGCTCAGCAAATTCTGCGGCGAACGGATTGCCGAGGCGTTCTCGCGCCGGGGTCTGGAGGTGATCGTCATCCGTCCCTGCTTCGTGGCATTTCCCGCAATGGCAGATTTCATGAGCGGCAGGTCGGGGCCGGAAGGGCGCAGCGAACCGCTGCCGTACCTGCGCACCTATGTCGGTGCCGACGATTGCGCCCGTGGTTTCGCTGCGGCCGTGAGCGTGGCTTATGCGGGTTTCGAGACCTTCTTTCTCGCAGCCGCCGACGCCTTTGCTGCCGAACCCACCGTCGCCCGGCTGGAAGCTCTGTATAACGTGCGCATTCCGGTGCGCGACCGGGCACACTTCCAGCGCAACGAATTTGCCTCACCGATCAGTCACGCTGCCGCAACGGCGCGTCTCGGTTGGCGTCCGACCACGCGCTGGACGGCGGAGGGAATCGTCGCTTGACTGTCCGCTGATCGCACGGGAGGGCGTTCCATGAATCTGAACAACCAGGTCGCGCTGGTCACCGGCGCCGCCCAGGGCATCGGCAAGGCCTCCGCGCTTGCCCTCGCTGACGCCGGCGCGCACGTTGTGGTCGCCGACATCGACCGTCAGGGCGCCGAAGCAACTGCGGACGCCATCATGTCCACTCAGCGCAAATCGCTGGCGGTGCAGGCCGATGTCGGTGACCTGCAGCAGATCGATCGCATGGTGCGGGCAGCCATCGAGCAGTTCGGCCAGATCGACATTCTGCTGAACAACGCCGGCGTGACACGTCGCGCCGATATCATGGACATCACCGAGGCCGACTGGGACCGCATCCATCGCGTCAATGCGAAGGGCGTGTTCTTTTGCCTGCAACGCGTGGCACAGGAGATGATCACGCGACGCAGCGGCCGGATCATCAACATCGCCTCGATCGCTGGTAAAGGCTACGCCGGCGCGTCGAATGTCGCCTATGCCGCGAGCAAGGGCGCGGTGATCAGCATGACCAAACTGGCGGCACTGCAACTCGGCAAGCACAACATCAATGTCAACGCGATCTGTCCGGGCGTGACGCGCACGCCCCTGTCAGACGCCAACCTGCGGGTGCGCGCGCAACAGGAAGGCGTCAGTGTCGCGGAGATGGAACAACGCCGCGCTGCCGTGATCCCGCTGCAGCGCGCGAACGATCCCGAGGACATTGCCGCCATGGTGGTATTCCTGGCCTCCCAAGGCGCACGCAACGTCACCGGCCAGTCATTCAACGTGGATGGTGGCCTGATTCCAGACTGAACAGAGGAGACGTCAATGAGTGCTGATCCCAACACGACCATCCTGACCGGGGAGAACCCGTTCATCCGGCTGAGTGCGACCGATGGCGCACCTTTCAGTACCAATGCCAGTTTCTGGCGCATCATTCTTTGCCCGGCTGGCCCGGGGCACGTGCTTTACATCAAGAGCGAGCTGACCAGCGACCGCTGGCGTATCTACTCGGACAACATCGCCATGGCGCGCTGGCTGCAATCGACCGTGCAGGGCATGCTGAATGAGGAGCTGAAGGATCAGTCGATCCCGGTGATCGACGCCGAATTCTCCAAATCCGGTGATCCGCGCTACTTCTGGACGGAGCGCGTCACTGCGTGGGATGAGGAGCTCGCGCTGACCTGGCACAATATCGGCGAACCGCTGTTGATCCACACCCAGCCGAATGCCGAACCTGCGCGACCCTACGGGGTGTGCACGCTGCTGATTCCGGCGCTCGGTGCTCGGCTCACCGTGAACGGCGCCCAGGCTGTCGGTCAGCCATGGCCACGCGAGCGCGAAGGGCGCCCATTCAGCACCTGCGCGCTGGCGTTTTCCGAAAGCTGGACCCAGGCGCGGTAGCACGAACACAGGAGGCAGCGAGATGGACGTCGGCATTCAGATGATCTTCTCCACCTACGGTTGGCCCGGCATGAGCGACCGCGAGGCCTGGCAGGAGGAGATCCGGCTCGCCCGCTTGGCCGATGAGTTGGGGTTCGACGTCATCTGGTCGGTCGAGCACCACTTCTCCGACTATTCGTTCTGCCCAGACAACACACAGCTGCTGTCGTATCTCGCACCTTTATGCACGCACGCCGACCTTGGGACGGCGGCAATCATCCTGCCGTGGCACGATCCGCTTCGCGTGGCGGAGAAGGTCTCGGTGCTCGACCTGCTGAGCAACGGCCGCGTCCGTCTCGGCCTCGGACGCGGCCTTGCGCGGCGTGAGTTCGCAGCTTTCCGCGGCACCATGGATGAATCGCGCGAACGGTTCGATGAAGCCGCCACGATGATTCTGGAAGCGCTGCGCACCGGCTTCATCGAGGGACACGGCAAGTTCTATCCGCAGCCTCGCGTCGAGATCCGACCGCGACCCGAGCGCAGCTTCGAGGGTCGCACCTATGCCGTGGCCTCCAGCGAGGATTCGATTGAGGCGGCTGCCCGGTTGAAGGCGCGAATGCTGATGTTCGCCGATCGGCCGTGGCCGGCGCGTCTCCCTGGCATCGAGCGCTATCGCAAACTATACGCCGAGTATAACGGCGCCGCCGCACCGCCGGTGGTCACTGCCGACCAGTGCATCTGCGCCGCGACATCGGCCGAAGCAAACGAGCTGGCGGAACGCCACATGGCGTGTTTCGTGGACAGCAATCTCGAACACTACGAACTGATGAGTACTCACTTCACCACCGCAAAAGGCTACGATGCCTACGCCAAGAAATCGGAAATCGCACGCACGACCGGGCGCGATGGTCTGGTGAGCGCGCTGCTCCAGGTCGCAGTGCGCGGCACGCCGGATGAAGTGCTCCGCGCCTACGAGGCTCGGCGTGAGCTGCTTGGCGATTACGAGCTGAACAGTTCGTTCCGCTTCGGCGGCATTCCCTTCGCCAAGGCAGAAGCCTCGATGCGCCTGTTCGCGAAGGAGGTGATGCCAGTGCTCAAGAGATGGCAAACACAGGCAGTGGAAGTTCCATCGCCCGAGATTGCCCGCACGCATGCCTGAGCAAGGGAATCCTACGCGTGCCGCCGGCCAAAACCTGACCGGCGGCCGCCTGCATGCTTAAAATTTTCTCTCGATCGTGTTGGAGTTCTTGGTGACTTTTTGATTTGTGTACAGGTTCTTCAAGGTCAACTTTGCAAAAACGTCATCAGTGCCCGAGTCCTCGTTGAGCAGACTGGTACCGAGCGTCACGTCAAACGTGGGCGTCTCGGTCGCGGTGGACGATGCATCGGGGAAGAACTGGCTGCCGTAGGTGAAAAGGGAATCATCGGCACCGTTCAATCCTGAGTCGTCGCCCCACAAAGTGCAATCAAGCTTAAATCTGAGCCCGTCCTTCATGTCGTTCAGTTCGAACGTGGTAAAGGTGACCTTGCAGGTCACTACACAGTGCGATGTCTTCTTTTCGTCATCGGACGTGATCGCAAGCCTAGCATTGCTCAGTGTTGCCATTTTAGCGTCTCCTTTGACTATATGTGATGTTCAAGCATGGGAACGTATAAGTGCAATCCGCCTGCGTCAGCGCACGGCTAGAAAGCAACCAACCTACGGTTATGAAACCGATGTCTTGGGCTTCACGGGTTGTGCGTCTAGTGGGAGTTAGTGATGCAATCAGTAATATAGATCACACGTCAGGCGACCTAGAATGAGTCCGTGCGGACGGTATGCGAATTTCACCGATCGCGATGAGACGACCAGACATCGCCGATTTGTATTTAACGATGCGGAATTGGCGCCTTCAGTATCTTGTGGGTCAATTCCGTCTTCACGCCGAATGACGATCGCTTGCCCACCGCCCCGAGACTCGCACTCACCCACGCCTCAGCAGTCTGATATCCGACGTCGTGCAGTCGCGACAGCAATTCCCACGATGTGCTGCTCTTCGATATGAATCCGAGCTGCTCGACAAATGCATCATTGCTGATGCTGTGCAGACGGATGGGCTTGTACCGCCCGGAATATGGCAGACCCTGTGCCTGCAAATCTCTGAGCAGGCTGTTGATCGCCTCGATTGCATTCACCTCCAGCACCACCGACGCGTTGAAGGTGATCTCGTTGAGGCGATCCAGGATCGCCGGCGCCGAATGTGGCGGCATCCCATCGCGACGGAAGGGATTGACCAGCACCAGCACGAGATCCTGTGCGTGCTCCAGCAGCGGCGACAACGGTGGATTGCCGAGATACCCGCCGTCCCAATATGGCACGCCGTCAACGCTGACCGCCTTGAATTCGGTGGGCAGGCAGGCGGACGCGCGCAGCGCATCGGCGGAGATGTCAGGTTGGGTGAACACAATCCGGGAATTGTTGGTCACATCGGTAACGCCGACAAACAGCCGCGGGTTCGTGACCGCGTTAAGTGCTGCAAGCTCGTTCGTTGGGAAGGCCTGCGCGACAATCGGCACCAGGGCATCCCGGTAGAACGGGTTGGTATAAGGCGAGACGACAAGGCCCAGCGCTTCCAGCGCGATGGACATCGGCGACCAGTCCAGATTGAACCCGCCGAACGGGCCGGGTTCGCCAAAGAAGAACGCGTTGCCGCTGCGCCACCCTCGTTCTGATACCGACTTCCAGAACGCAGCCAGCTTCTGCCGCGCCACGTCCGGCCCACCCAGCGCAAGTCCAGTGACCGTCAGCGCAGCATTGAACGCGCCGGCGCTGCTGCCGCTGACGGCGCCGATCCGAACCCGCCCCGCGCTGACTTCCTGCAGCAGGCGGTCGAGCACGCCCCAGGTGAACGCGCCATGCGAGCCGCCACCTTGGAGAGCGAGCGCAATCGATGGTTGTTCGTTTGCCATGGCCTCCTCACGGTGCAATGTCCGCTAACCCTGACCAAAAGAGACAGGCGCAGCACCCGGCCCGAAGTTGTCGTCGTAACGCTCCGACCCTACCATACCGCCCATGCCCGCATTCCCGTCGTCCCGGGTGGACCTCCTCCTCGTCCACTCCTCAGACCTGCACGTCGATGACGCAACCGCCGCCACCAAGCATGGCGCCGGCCTCGCCGGCCTCGCCGCCGTGCTGGCCATCGCCCGTGCAGCCGATGCCGATGTCGTACTGCTCGCAGGCGACACGTTCGACAACAACCGCGTCCCGGCGGGCGTCCTCGAGCGCACAGCTGAACTGCTGGCCGAGGCTGGCCGTCCGGTGGTGATCCTGCCGGGCAACCACGACCCTGCGCTGCCCAACAGCGTTTTCATCCGTGGCGGCCTCGCTTCGCTTCCCAATGTCTGCATTCTCGGCATCACACACGGGGAGGCGGTCGCATATCCTGATCGCGACCTGGAAATCTGGGGCCACGCGCATCTCGATTACGAGAACATGGCACCGCTGCGTGGTCCGCGAGCGCGCAGCACGCGCTGGCAGATTGCCATGGCGCACGGCCATTACGAGCCGCCGCACAACCTGGCGACGCCGCTCCGCCCTTCCTGGCTGTTCAGCGACGATGCGATCGCCGCCACCGCCGCGGACTACCTCGCTCTGGGCCATTGGGACCGCCACGAGCGAGTGGGTGACGGCACGGTGCCGGCCTATTACTCGGGCTCGCCCGATCTGGCGAAGACGGTTAACCTGATCCGGCTCACCGCAACCGGGGAGGTGCTGGTGTCGCGCGAACCTCTCTCCCAAAGTTAGGAGCATCCGCGATGCCGCTCCTCTGCGAACGTGCCGGTGCCGTGGCCATCCTCACGCTGAGCCGACCCGAGGTACGCAATGCGTGGTGCGAGGAGTTCCAGACCGGCCTGCGCCAGCGCCTGCCAGAACTGGAGGCCGATGCCGATATCCGCTGCGTCATCCTTACCGGCGACGACAAAGGCGGAGCGTTCAGCGCCGGTGCCGACCTGAAGAACCCCCGCACCCACACGATGGACTCGGTCGCGGCGTTCCTCGAGGACCTGCCGAACCGCCGACGCGCGCACCCCATTCCGATGCTGACCGACTTCGCCAAGCCGATCATTGCCGCGGTGAACGGCTATGCCGTCGGCATCGGCTGCATCGTCACCTATTGCTGCGATCTTATCGTTGCCTCGGAGCGCGCCGAGTGGCGGCTGCCGCAAAGCGGTCTCGGCATCATCCCGGCGCAAGGCGGTGCCACCCGACTTGCCCGCTGGGTCGGCAAGGGACTCGCCATGCGGATCGCATTTGGCTTCCCGCTGAAGGCGGAGGAGGCGCATCGCATCGGTCTCGCGCAGTGGCTGGTGCCGCATGACCGCCTGATGGCGCAGGCCATGCAAGTGGCCGAGCATATCGCGTCGCTGCCGCCGCTGGCGACGCGGCTGACCAAGGAGTCACTCAATCGCGGCATCGACGTGCCGTTGGCAGATGCCGTGCTGAGCGATCTGTATCGTTTTGCGATGCTGGAGCTGACCGAGGACAAGCGGGAAGCCCATCAGGCTTGGCGCGAACGACGCAGGCCAAAGTTCAAGGGACGCTGACATGCCTACGACGCGCGCGGTTGTCGTCGATCCGTCACATGCCCACAGGCTGAGTTTGCAGCAGGTCGAGCTGCCCCCGGCACTGCCGAGCGACGTCACCGTCAAGGTGACCGCGATCTCGCTCAATCGCGGCGAGGTCAATCGCGCCTTGTCACAGTCCGCTGCCGGCGCGCGGCCTGGTTGGGATTTTGTCGGAAGCATCGAGGAAGCCGCCGCCGATGGCAGTGGCCCGCAATCCGGAACCCGCGTGGTCGGCATGCTGTCAACCGGTGCCTGGGCACAGCGCATTCGCGCACCGAGCCACGCAGTGGCAGCAATTCCTGCAACGGTAACCGATGCACAGGCTGCGACCCTGCCCGTTGCCGGTCTGACAGCGCTGCACGCGCTGCGCCAGGGTGGCCTGCTGCTGGGGCGCAAGGTGCTCGTCGACGGTGCAACCGGCGGCGTCGGTCATCTCGCTGTGCAGCTCGCCGCTGCCGCCGGCGCCGAAGTCTACGGGCAGGTGCGCCGTGCGGAACAGGCATCGGTGATCACCGAATGGTGCAGCGATCGTGTGATCCTTGGCGCCGATCTGCGCGCCGCCGGTGCACGCGGGCCATATCATTTGATCCTGGATTCCGTCGGCGGCTCGGCGCTTGCAGCGGCGCTGACCATGCTGCAGCCGGACGGCACCTGCGTGACGTTCGGGGTTTCCGAATCACCCACTGCCACCTTCGAAAGCGGCGCGTTCTTTCGCCAGGGCGGCGTAAGGCTGTACGGTCTGATCCTGTTCCACGAGCTCCGGCAACGAGAGCCGGCGGGCGAAGGTCTCGCCATTCTGTTGCGCGAAGTCGCCATCGGTCGGCTGCGCCCGCTTATCGAAATAGAGGCGCCATGGACCGATATCGGCGGCATCGCCCGCCGTCTGCTCGCGCGCGAGTTCGCCGGCAAGGCCGTGCTGCACGTCAGCTAGGATACAGCGATGAACACCGCGGTCCGACGCAAGACGCCCCACCACATAACCGTGGACGAATTCGTCGCCTGGGCACCGGACGATCGCTGGGAGCTGATCGATGGATCGCCGCGTGCCATGGCACCTGCCAGCGCTACCCGCGGCATTATCCAGGCGCGGTTCGCGACCATCCTCAACCGGCGACTAGATGCGCAGGGCAGCGATTGTGTTGTGGTCACCGAACCAGCCATCGTTCCGCGCGTCCGTTCTCGCAGCAACATGCGCGTGCCCGACCTCGCGGTCACCTGCTCGTCCGTCGAGCCCGGCCAGATTGCGCTGCCGGACCCGCTGCTGATCGTCGAAATACTGTCGCCGACCAACGAGGCGGAAACCTGGGAGAACGTCTGGACCTACGTCTCGATCCCAAGTGTGCAGGAGGTTCTCGTGCTGCGCTCGGCGACGATCGCTGCCGATCTGTTACGTCGCCGCCCCGACGCCACCTGGCCAGAGGAACCGGTGCAGCTTGGCTCCGACGATGAGCTGTCGTTGCAATGCATTGGCCTGACGGTGCCGCTTGCCGAGCTTTATATCGGCACGTATCTCGCGCGGGGCATAGGCCGCTTCACCTCCGCCTCTCACTGAAACGGCTGAAGCGGAATGGCGCCGGATCGACGACCGGCGTGTCACCGGCAACCAGGTCGGCCGCCAGCCGCCCTGCCCCAGGTCCAATGCCGAACCCGTGGCCGGAAAAGCCGGTCGCCAGGAAGAACCCGGGCAACGACGGTACTTCGCCGATCACCGGCACTGCGTCTGGTGTCACGTCGATCATCCCGCCCCAGCTTTCCGCCACCTGCATCTGGGCGAACACAGGAAAGTTGCGTGCCAATACTTCGCGGGCCTCGGCCAGAGTGGCTTGCTTTGGCGCTGGGTCCCACACGCGCACCGCCTCGAACGGGGTCGCTTGGTCCAGCGACCAATGGCGCCGGATGCGCAGTTCCTCGAAGAACCGGCGACCGAACTGCATGCGGATCTCGCCGTAGTTCTGCTTCAGCGTCGGTAGATACTGCAGCAGCAGTCGGAACGAATCGGGCGTGATGTCGGCGACGTTGGCGTTCCGCCGCGCGATCGTGTAGCCGCCATCCAGCCGCTTGCGAAAGGCGAACACCGAGCCGCCGACGGCGACCTCCGGCGCACCGCTCAACGGTGCAGTGCGAAACACCGATGCGAGCACACGCAACTGCGGCAGCTCGATTCCGGCATTGCCGCAGAACAGTCGCGACCAGGCGCCGCCTGCCAGCACTACCGCATCGCAGCCGATGCGCCCCTTCTCCGTCACCACCCCGCAGACACGGCCGGCCCGGGTCTCGATTCCTCTTGCCGCGCACTCGGTCAGAATCGTCGCTCCTGCCGCGCGCGCCGCCTCGGCGATGGCCGGCGCAGCGTGCGAGGGTTCGGCGCGCCCATCCGACGGTGTATGCATCGCCGCCACGAACATCTTGGATGCACCCGGCACCAGCGCATCGATCGCCGCGCCGCGCAACAGCCGCGCATCCACCTGATACTGGCGTGCTTCGTTCAGCCACGCCTCCTGGGCTGCGATCTCCTTCTCGTTCTCACACAGGTAAACGATACCGGCCTGGCGGAAGCCGGTCTCGCGTCCGGTGCGTTCGTTCATGCCGCGCCACAGCCGCAGGCTTTCGATTGCCAGCGGGATTTCCCGCGCATCTCGACCCATTGTACGGCACCAGCCCCAATTGCGGCTGGACTGTTCGCCGCCGATGCGGCCTTTCTCGCACAGCACGACCGAGCGACCTTTCTCCGCCAGAAACATCGCCGCGCTTGCGCCAACGATGCCGCCGCCAACGATCACCACATCGGAGCGCTCGGGCAGACGAGGATCGGAATGAACCGGTTCCACGGGTGGTGACATGATCCTCGCCTAGTAACCGCTCTCAGGATAGAGCGCGTAAGCCTAACGTGTCATTGCGAACCCCGCGAAAGCGGGGGAAGCAATCTCGCGTCAGGTGCGCTCCTGGCCCTAGGTTGCTTCGCCCCGCCACGCTGCGCTCGCGGTCCTCGCCATGACACGTGAACGTCCACGCTTCGGCAAATCCCGGTACTAGCACGCAGGTATTGTCGGAGTTCCACCGGCTCTGACGCATATCAATTCGCGCGGATCACGCCGGCGACAATGTCGCCGAGGCGGACGTAGTCCTCGATGTCATTGTAAGCCGCCGCCGACAGCCGCAGCCAGATCGCTCCGGCAAGCACGTGCGTCGGCGCATCGGTACCGGCCGCCAGCAACCGCGTCCGCAAGTCAGCGGAGCGCTCGGCGCTCACCGGGCCTGTCAACGGCAAACGCACCAAACCCATACATCCCGCCAGTTCGCCCGTCGCACCAGCCTCTGTATTCAGCCGCCGTGCCAACAGCGACGTGGCTTCCGCCGCGAGTGCGATGTTGCGGGCCATGAAGTCTTCGCCGCCCAGTCGGCGATGGAAGTCGATCGCCACGCCAATGGTCAGCCATGCGCTCGGGTCGCGTGTACCAATCCAGTCGAATTCGTCCAGATATCCCTTGCCGAAGCCATGCGAAATCGTGGTCGGATGCAGGTCGGTCTGCCGGTCTGACCGCGTATAAAGGAACGCGCATCCCTTCGCGGCACACAACCACTTATGACAATTGCCGGTATACCAATCGGCGCCGAGCGCATGCAGATCAAGCGGCACCTGCGCGGGTCCGTGTGCGCCGTCAACCAACACCGGAACGTTCGCGGCATGGCACGCATCGACGATGCGTTGCAGCGGCAGGACCAAGGCACTGCCCGACGTGATGTGGTCCACCACGGCCAGCTTTGTACGCCGCGATATCGCCGCCGCGACATTCGCCACGATCGCATCGCCACTGGGACGCGGAAACGGCACCTCGGCCTCGACCATCATTGCGCCAGCGCGCTCGCAGACGAAGCGCACGGTATTGCGCACCGCGCCATAGCCGTGGCTCAGTGCCACGATCTCGTCACCCGGCGCCAGATGCAGCGAACGCAGCACCGCATTGCAGCCGGTCGTCGCGTTCTCCACGAACGCAATGTCCTTGCCATCTGCACCAACAAACGCCGCAAGTCGCTCGGCCGCATGGCGCAACGCGTCAGGCAGTACCGCCCGCATAAAACGCCCAGGCTGCGCCTCCATGCGCTGCTGCCATTCCCGTTGCGCTGCCAGCACCACGCGCGGCGTCGCCCCGAACGAGCCATGATTGACACTGAGAAAATCCCAGTCCAATGCCCATTCGTGCCGCACCGCCTTGCCAAGCAGCGGCATCACTGTGCGGCTACCATCCTTGCTCTCTCGGCGATGATCTGCCGCGTCAATGGCAGCAGGCTGCGTCCGTACTCGATGGCATCCTCCAGCGGATCGAAGCCACGGATCAGGAACGTCGTAATGCCGAGCTCGTGGTAGTCGCACAGTGCTTCGGCCACCTGCTGAGGCGTGCCAACCAGGCTCGTGGTGTTACCACGCGCGCCGGTCAGCAGCGCCGCACCCGTCCACAGCCGTTTGTCCAGTCGTTCGCCCTGTGCCGCCGCGGCAAGCAAGCGCCGCGAACCTTCATTGGCCGGCTCGCGCGGCCCCAGTCCCGCCTTGGCACGCTGTTCAATGATTTGCTGCTTGATCCGTTCGGCGCGTTCCCAGGCCGCATCTTCGGTGGCGGCCAGTATCGGGCGGAATGACAGGCTGAACCGCACCTCGCGTCCGTGCCGGGCCGCCGCCGCCCGAACCCGCGCCGTCAGGTCCCGCACCTGCTCATGCGTCTCGCCCCACAGCGCATAGACATCAGCATGTTTGCCTGCGACTGCGATCGCTGCATCAGACGCTCCGCCGAAATAGATCGGAATGCGCGGCTGCTGCACGCAGCGCATGGCGGTGGAGGCACCGATGAAGCGGTAATACGTACCCGCGTGGTCCACTGTGCCCGTTTCAGTCCAAATGCGCTTCAGGATGTGCACGTACTCATCGGTGCGCGCATAACGTTGGTCCTTCGGCAGCGTATCGCCATCGCGCAACTGGTCGGCATCGTCGCCGCCGGTGATCACGTGGATCGCCGCGCGCCCGCCGGTGATCTGATCCAGCGTCGCAAATTTGCGCGCCGCCAGCGTCGGCGCGATGAAGCCCGGTCGGTGCGCGACCAGGAAGCCCAACCGCTCGGTATGCGCCGCGGCCGCAGCGGCAAGCAGGAATCCATCGGGTCCGTCCGAAAAATAGCCGACCAGCACGCGATCGAATCCACCCGTCTCCGCCGCCTGCGCAAACTCCCGCACATAGCCACGGTCGAACAGCAGCGGCCCTGGCGGATGAATTTCCGACGCATGCCGATGATGGATCATACCTATGAATTCGATCGTCATGGACGGGGCTCCGTATGCTTCGGGGCGATATGGCGACTTGCATCAGACCTTACCGCCGGACCAGCACCGTGTCAGTCCCGTGGCAACTCTCCCGCAGGTGCGATGCCGCGACCAAGGATGACCACGCAACCTGCGACGAGTTCAACCGCGGCTGCGACCAGAAAAGCGACCAGGTACGAGCCGGATATGTCTCGCAGAATGCCAAGGACTGCCGGTGCAAACGCGAAGACCGCCTGGTTGACGGCAGTGATCAGCGCCACAACGCGAGATATTGTTTCAGGCGGGAACTCGCGCTGGGCAATCAAGGGCGGAAGGGTCAGCAGGTTGCCGACGCCCAGGCCGAACAGAATACACCCCGGCACGATCGTGATCACTGCCGTGCCGACCGCCAGCAATGTCATGCCGCATGCCTGTCATGCCTGTATGGCAAAGTTTGCTGCCGCGACCACGCGCCTATCCGCGTCGCCGAGTGCAGCGCCCAGCAATATTCGACCGATAACGGCGCTTGCTGTGGTTACACTCAATGCCGCAGCCGCTTCCACCGTGCCCAGAACCGGAGCGAGACGTGTGACCATATGCGCAACCGCGCCGACCTGAGCAAACATGCCGAGAGCGAAGGACGCAGACAGGGTAGCGAAGGAACGGCGCGACAAGAGCTGCACAAGATCGACGCGGGCGTAGGGTCGAAAGGTGGTGATCGTCATCGGCCCGCGCGTCCGATCCACCGCCGGATGGCCCACAGAGATTTCCGCATCCTCGCCACTCCCGCGATAGCGCGCTAGCCTTAACGCGGCGAACCGCGCACGTGCTCGCCGAAAATGGACTCCATCCCCGGTGAGGTGCAGGAGGGACGAACCGAAATGCTGGATGCCGTCGAATGCGACCGTGCCAGGTTGGCACGTGATCCGGCTTATGATGGGCTGTTCTATTCCGGTGTTCGCTCGACCGGCGTCTATTGTCGTCCGGTGTGTCCGGTGCGCCCGGCGCAATCAAGGAATGTGCGCTTCTTCCCCTCGGCGGCCGCTGCCGAGGCCGCGGGATTTCGTCCTTGTCTGCGCTGTCGTCCGGAAACCGCGCCATTCTCACCGGCTTGGAACGGCTCGCTCACGACGGTCGCGCGAGGCCTGCGCCTGATCTGCAACGGGGCGCTGGATGGCGCGAATGCGAAAGTCGGTGAGCTGGCCGGCAGGCTCGGGATTGGCGAGCGGCATCTCGTGCGCCTTTTCACCAAACACCTTGGAGCAAGCCCCAGTCAGGTAGGGAAGACTCTGCGCGTGCAGCGCGTAAAACGTCTGCTCGACACTACCGATCTGCCGATGCCCCAGGTCGCCGCAGCCGCCGGCTTCACCAGCTTGCGCCGATTCAACGCGGCGGTCTTCGAGGTCTAGGCCGATCGCCGACAGAGTTGCGGCGTATCCGTCGCGGACAGCGGAACCCCATGTCGATGCCGGTCCCAAACCGCTCCACCGCTTGAGCGCTCCGCCACCGCATTTCCCCCACGGCGTCCCGTGACGAGACTCGCGGCGTCCGCTAGGCTTGCACGGTATGCAATCAATCACATGGAGGGGATGATGTTGCGGCTTTGCATTGCCGTACTGGGGGCGCTGCTGATCGTTGCGCCGGCCCGCGCACAGACTGAAGTGAAGAGCCCCACGCTGGATGCGGTGAAGAAGCGCGGCGAGCTGATCTGCGGCATCGACACAGGCATTCCGGGGTACGCTTACCAGGACTCAAAGGGCGAATGGCAGGGGCTGGACATAGCCTATTGCCGCGCCATCGCCGACGCGATCTTCGGCTCACCGGCCAAGGTGAAGTATATCGGCGTCACGTCCAAGGTGCGTTTCTCGGTGCTGCAGTCGGGCGAGATCGACGTGCTGATCCGTGATTCCGAGCACACGTTCATACGCAACACGCAGCTAGGCCTGGATGAGCCGGCGGACAATTTCTACACCGCCCAGACCTTCATGGTGCGCAAGAGCCTGGGTGTCGCGCACACCAAGGACCTCAACGGTGCCACCATCTGTCTGCTGACCGGCACGACGCTGGAGACCAACATCGCCGACTATAATCGCGCCAACAACATCAAGATCAACACGTTGCTGTTCGACAAGCCCGAGGAGGCGTTCGCCGCGGCCGATGCGGGACGCTGCGACGGCTACACCGATGACGGCGGTTCCGTGGCGGCGGCCCGTTCCACCATGAAGCAGCCTGGCGACTGGATGTTCCTGCCGGAGACGATCGGCGGGCTACAGCCGCTCGGCTCGTTCACCCGCATGGGCGACGAGGCCTGGACCCGCCTGGTGAAGTGGGTGCACTACGCCATGGTCGCGGGCGAGGTGTTCGGTGTTGGCAAGGCCAACATCGAGCAGGTGAAGGCATCCACCAACGATCCAGACACGCGGCGCCTGCTCGGCCTGGAAGGCGACTTCGGCAAGCTGCTCGGCGTCGATAACAACTGGGGTTATCGCATCATCAAGGACATTGGTAACTACGGCGAGGTCTACGACGCGACGTTCGGGGACAAAGGTGGATTGGGCCTGCCACGTGGCATGAACAATCTCTACTCCAAAGGCGGGCTTATGTTTACGCCCAGTTGGCACTGACGTGATCAGGCGACCGTCACCGCGTTCGCGCGCTGCACAGTGGCTGCTGCTCGCCGCCGGCGTGGCGGTCGCCTGGTATCTCGGCTCACAGGCCGCCGTCAACATCGGCCGGCGGCACGCAACGTTCGGCTTCGGCTTCCTGGCCGACAGCACCAACTTCGACATCCCGTTCCGACTGATCCCATGGGAGGTCGGCGACACGTACGGCCGCGCGCTGCTGGTCTGCGTGCTCAACACGCTGCTGGTCTCCGCCTTGAGCATCGTCGCTGCAACACTGCTCGGGCTGATGGTCGGCATCATGCGACTGTCGGCCAACTGGCTCGTCCGCAACGTCGCACTCGGCTTTATCGAGCTGGTGCGCAACACGCCTCAGCTCGTGCAGATCATCTTTTGGTACGTCGCCGTTCTGCAGACGCTGCCCGGGCCGCGTCAGAGCATTCCGCTGCCTGCAGGTTCCCTGCTCAACGTGCGTGGCCTTTATCTGCCGAGCCTTGAGCCGGGCGCCGCGGCGACGACGCTATGGCCGATCGCGGGGATATTGCTCATCGCCACGCCATTCGTCTGGCGCCTCACCTGGCGCGGACTGCCATTGGGGTCGAGAGCGCTGCTGCTGGCACTGCTTGCCATCGTTCTGTACGTCATCGGCATCGATCACATCGACTATCCGCAATTGCGCGGCTTCAACATCGCCGGCGGCATTCAGGTCATTCCCGAACTGATCGCGCTCTGGGCAGGCCTCAGCATCTATGCTTCGGCCTTCATAGCGGAGATCGTGCGCGCCGCGATCCTCTCGGTCCACAAGGGACAGCGCGAGGCTGCCCTCAGCCTGGGCCTCAGACCCCGGCAGGTACTGTCCAAGGTCGTGCTGCCGCAGGCGCTGCGGGTGATGATCCCACCATTGACCAGCCAGTACCTCAACATCATCAAGTCCAGCTCACTCGGCGCGGCTGTCGCCTATCCCGAGCTGTTCCAGATCTTCGCCGGCACAGTACTGCAGCAGACCGCGCGCGAGATCGAGACGATGTTCCTGCTGATGGCGATCTTTCTCTCGATCAACCTGGCGACCTCGGCGCTGATGAACTGGTACAATCGACGCATCGCGCTGGTGGGTCGATGAGCGAGGCCACTGCCGGCCAACGCCTGACGGTCAGGCGTAACTTCGAGCCCGGCACACCGGGCGCGCGCATAATCGAGTGGACCCGACGCAACCTCTTCGGTTCCGCGCTCAACACGCTGCTGACCATCCTCGTGCTGGCGCTCGCCGCTCTCATCCTTCCGCCCCTGATTCGCTGGGGCGTCACGCAAGCCACACTGCACGGCACGACCCGCGCCGATTGCACTGGCGACGGCGCGTGCTGGACCTTTATCCGTGTCCGGCTGCCGCTGTTTTTCTACGGACGCTATCCGCCCAGCGACTACTGGCGTGTTGATCTTGTCGCCATTCTGCTGGTGGCATGCTGTGTTCCGGTCCTGCGCGAGCGCATGACGCATCGCTGGCTGTGGGTCATTCTGCTGCTCACGCTGTTCCCAGCACTGGCCGCAGTACTCCTGTGGGGCGGCATCTTCGGTCTCGACTATGTCGATACGACGCTGTGGGGCGGCCTGATGCTCGACTTCATCGTCGCCTTCGTCACGGTCGCCGGATCGCTGCCTCTCGGCATCCTGCTTGCGCTTGGCCGCCGCTCGCAGCTGCCGATCGTGCGCACGCTGTCGATGGGATATATTGAACTGTGGCGCGGCGTACCGCTGCTCACCGTGTTGTTCATATCCGCGGTGCTGGTGCCGTTGTTCCTGCCGCAGGGCGTCTCGGTTGACCGGCTGTTGCGCGCAATGGCGGCACTCGTGCTGTTCAACGCTGCTTACATGGCCGAAGTCGTACGCGGCGGTCTGCAAGGCGTCGACCATGGCCAGGAGGAAGCAGCGCATACGCTCGGTCTGCACTGGTGGCATGT
Organism: Acetobacteraceae bacterium; assembly: GCA_024280945.1. GTDB lineage: Bacteria > Pseudomonadota > Alphaproteobacteria > Acetobacterales > Acetobacteraceae > JAMXLO01. The sequence goes on along the minus strand of JAMXLO010000103.1, from coordinate 58,681 downwards.
GCAGGCCTTCGTCGTCCTGCCACAGGCATTGCGTATCGCTGTCCCCGGCATCATCAATACGGTGGTCGATCTGTTCAAGGACACGACCCTGGTGACGATCATCGGTCTGTTCGATCTGCTCGGAGCAGTGGAGCAGGCGTTGAAGGACCCCGCCTGGCTCGGCTTCGCCAAGGAAGGCTACGCCTTCGCGGCGCTGATATTCTTTGTCTGCTGCTACGCCATGTCTGCCTATGGCCGCAGCATGGAACGGCGGTTGTCCCGCGATCAGTGAGCCGGCGGCAGTCGCCCGGTGCACACAAAGTGGGGATTCTCCCACCCGGGCTTGCCGTAGCGCAGTTCCTCACCCTCGAAGGTCCGGACTGTCCCGCCGGCTGCCTCAAGTACCGCCTGCGGTGCGCAGGTGTCCCACTCCATGGTGCGGCCGAAACGCGGATAGAGATCGGCGATGCCTTCCGCCAGACGGCAGAACTTCACGCTCGAGCCAAAGTTGATCAGCCTGGCCACCCGCTTGTCGCGCAGGAATTCATCCAGCCGCGCACTGCTGCCGTGATAACGGCTGGCCAGCACTGTCAGTCCCTCTTCGGGCGGTAACCGCGCGCTTACCGGCGTCTGATGCGAGCCGATCCGCTTCCAGGCACCACGGCCAACGATGCCGCCGAACAGTTCTCTGCTCGCGGGAATTCCCACCACGCCGAGCACGGGTCTTCCATCGCGCACCAGGCCGATGTTCACTGCAAACTCGTCATTGCCGGCGGCAAACTCGCGCGTACCGTCCAGCGGATCCACCAGCCAATAGGTCGCCGTCGGTTGCGTAACGTGCCCCGCCGCCACCTCCTCCTCGGCGATCACCGGGACGTCGGGCACGGCCGCGCGCAATCCGGTCACGATTACCGCTTCGGCAGCGTGATCCGCCTCGGTCACTGGCGAGCGGTCCTGCTTGCGCTCGACATCGAAGCCGCGACGCCGCACCTCTAGGATCGCCGCGCCGGCATCGAGTGCCAGCGATGCAGCCAGAAAGATCAGCTCCTCATCGTTCATGCAGGGCTCTTACCGGCCGCGGACAAGTCTGGCAAACGCCAGGAGCATTGCTCCTGAGCTCTGGCAACCGGCCGGCGCCAACCACGACGCACAGCTAATCAGCCGGCACAACCGAGACCCGCCGCCTGCGACTGCGCCGCGGCTTGGTCGCCCGCTTCGGCACCGGCTCGACCAATGGCTCGATCGATCGACGCTCCACCCGGCGGCCCAACAGCTGTTCCGCCACCTCCTGCACCGCCATCGGTTCGAGCCCGCTCATGCAGGCAAATCCACGCGGACAGTCTTCCGGGCGCGCCAGATAGCAGGGACTGCACGACATGTTGCGACGAACCGCGACGGAGCGCTGGCCGATCGGTCCCCATTCGATCGGGTCCACCACGCCGGAATGGATGCCGATCGTCGGCACCCCCAGCGCCGCCGCGATGTGCTTCGGTCCGGAATTGTTGCCGACATAGAGCGCACAGGCGTGCAGCAACGCCGGCAGCTGCTGCAGCGAGGTCTTGCCGACCAGGGATGCCACACAGGCGTTGTTGGCGATCTTCGCCAACACGGCATCGGCGAGCTCGGCCTCCTCGCGGCCGCCGATCAGCACCGCGTTGATCCCGTTTCTTTCCACCAGGAGGTCGACCAGCGATGCGAAATGCTCTGGAGGCCACTGCCGCATCGCGTTCCCCACGCCTGGATGTACCGCAACGATCGGCTTGTCGAACAGAGCGCGCACATTTTCGGGCAGGAAATCCGGAGGCCCACCTGCTGACGCACCGATTGAGAGCTTTGTACGTTCTGCAGTCCCGGCTGTGCCGATTGCTTCGACCAAGTTGATAAGGTCGTCCGTGACGTGGCTGCGCTTGCGCTGCAGTTGCCTGTCGCCCTCCCACTCCAGCGCGATATCCAGGAACGGGAACTGCCCCATGTAGTCATAGCCAGCCAGAAACCGCGCCGGCACATGACGCAGCACCTCGCGCGTGTCAGGATGCTTGCGAAGATCGACGGCGATGTCGAGCTGATACCCAGCCAGTTGCTCGCGCAGTGCCTGATATTCTTCGTTGCTGATCTGTTTCTGCCCCAGGCCAGAGACCGAGTGAAAGAATTCGAACTCGATCAGCTCATCGATGCAGTCCTCCACCGCAACGAAAGCCCGCGCGGCGCGGCTTGCCAACACGTGGATAGAGGCGGACGGAAAAATCTGCTTCAGTCGGCGAATCGCCGGGATCGCGGTGACGAAATCACCGATGTGATCGACCTTCACCACCAGGATCCGCTTGATTTCGGCATGGCGGAACAGCGGATGCCCGGGGAATACCGTCTCGATCGGCTCATCGTCCGGACGATAGTCGTCTGATTGCCGCGACAGTCGCGGACTGAAGTAAGGATCGCCTGCGGCAAACAACGTGTTCCAGCGCGCCTCGAAGTGGCCGAGATCGAACACCTCCTCCAGGCGGTCACGGCTCACCGCCTCATAGTGAATCAGCGAAGCATACGGCGTGAACACGATCCGCATGCCCGCCTGATGTGCGCGCAGGCAGAAGTCCAGATCGTTGTTGATGACCTCGTGCGCTTCGTCGAATCCGCCCAGCGCCTCGTAGACACTGCGCCGCATCAACATGCTTGCACCGGTCACCGCAATGACGTTCCGCTGCGTCAGCGCCAATCCGAAATAGCCGGGCTCATCGGCCGCCGCGAAGCGAAACGCGTGCCGCGCCGTGCCGCGCTTGGCCAGGAACATGCCGGCGTGCTGAACCTTGTTGTCGGGATAGAGTAGCTGCGGTCCGACCACGGCCACCTCTGGCCGCTGGGCGTGCTCCAGCATCGCATCCAGCCAGTCGGACTGCATCACCTGGATGTCGTCGTTCAGAAACAGCAGGAACTCACCTTTGGCGTGCTGAACCCCGATGTTGTTGAAATGCGACCAGTTGAAGACGTCCGGCGCCGGCACGATCGTGTCAGCGTTTTGCTGCAGCCACAGCTTCCAGGCGACCTGCCTGTCCGGAATGTTCTCAACGCAGACGATTTCAAAATTGCGATAAGCCGTGCGTTCACGCAGCGACTTGATACAGCTCTCGATCAAGCCTCGCGAGGCGCAGGTAGGGATGATGATCGACACCAGGCCAGAGGCTGGCTGCGTTCTCTGCAGACGCCATGTCCCAGACACAGCGCCCGCCGATACCGCGGCAGCAATCCCACGACGCCCTGCCGCGCGCACCAACGCCGCCTCCTCCAGTGTCAGACTGTCGATCTGCGGCGAACCACGCTGGCACAGCAGAGCCGGCACATGGTGCACATGTTTCGCATGTTCCGCGCATTGCAGGATGGCATCGTATTCACCCGCCTCCAACAGGTCCCGGCGCCGCAGGCCGGTACGTTCGAACAACGCAGCCGAGGCGAACCACGGACGACCGATGTAGTTGGTTGATAGAAGCAGGTCTGGCGAAAAATCCGGCTTGAAGAACGGCTCGCACTCATGGCTCGCCGGGCTCACCCGCACCTCGTCGGCATACAACAGGTCCGCATCCGGGTGCAGGCCGCTGGCCAGAACAATCCGCAGCAGCGCGTCGCAGCCCAGCCGGTCACCTGGCGTCAAAAATCCGATCAGCGTCGTTGGCGGATCACTGCCACCAATCGGCCGCCCAACTGTCGCTTCCAGACTATCGATGACACTGATGCGATCCGACACATCCGCTGTCGACTCGGCAAGCACTACGCCCACTTCGGCAAGCGCGACTTTGCCAGGGGCCAGAATCTCGAGCTGCCAATCGCGGTAAACCTGTTCCCGCAAAGAACCTATCGTCGCCAGCAACGCTGGAGGATCGACATCACCGGTTTGGCGCAGGATCAGCCGAAAACTTCGCCGTTGACCAAGATTGTCCAGCAACTCCTCTGCGACATCCTGCTCCGCCTGGATCACCCGCCGGCGGATTGTCAGTCCGTCTTCGGCTTCCTCAGATTTTCGCACCTGGACGCTGAATCGATGCTCCAGCACCTGTCCGCTGCGTGCGCGCACCTTGAGCTGCACGATGTGCTCGCCATTGCGCAGGCTGCGCGGCGGGCAATGGAAGGCATAGCCGCTGCGCAGCGAATCGGGCCAGTCCGGAAAGGCTGAACCGACATCCTGTCGCGCCAGACCGTAATGCGCATCGCCTAATCGCTGATCGTCCAGCAATACTTCGATGCTTGCTATGCCGGAACGGGCAAGCGCCCACCCCTCGATCGTCAGCCGTGCCGTGACCGGCTCGATGGCAGCACCGGCGACAACCATCGGCGTGTCGATTTCCAATCGGAATTCCGCCGGGGAAACCGGCTCGGCAACCGGCGGAGCGCGGTCGATGACTATGCGCCTGACTTCTTCCTGGATGTCATCGAGACAGTTCCGCACTACCAAACGGACCGAATGCTCACCGGAAGGCAGCGCGCCGAGCGGCCTGGTCAGACGAAATCCCGAATAGCGCGCCATCGGGATATGGTGAAATTCCTCCCCCACATCCTGCCGTGGCAGCCCAAGTTCCGCGTCGCCGACCTGCTCGTCGTCCAGATACACGATGATCGCTGCGATCCCGACGGCGCACACCGCCCAACCAATCGCTCGCAGCACTCCCTCCGGATCGACGTCAATCTCATCGCAAAAGAAGTGGATATCGCTCCGCTCCGCCGCCATCGCCGGCGATGGAGCAAGCGAGGTCGGAATCGGGTTCGGCGGATCTGGCGCGATCCGGAAGCTCGCCTCAAGCCGATAGGCAGGTGGTTGCAAGGCGGGTGACCAGGAAACCGTGGCGGCCGGTTCGGGCGTTGCCTCGACCGGCTGACCCGTCGCCAGTGCGCGCACGCGTTCAACAGGCAATACCGCCTCATGCATGAACCCATGGCGGCTGATCGCCTGGACCCTGAGCGCCGCCACGCTATCGCTTTGCACACTGATGACGCTTTTCGACAGCGTGAAACCGGCCTGGCGTGCATTCGGATAGAACGGAAAAGCTGCGCCGATATCATCACGCTGGCCACCAAGCTGCGCAGCGCCGATCCTTTCATCGCCGATGAACACCTGAACGGTGACCATTGGATTCCGCGACACCGCCCAGCCATGCACCAGGACCTGTCCGGAAGCATCCATGGCCGCCCGCTCGACATAGAGCACCACAGGCGGATGCGCGTGTGAATAAGCGTGCGACGAGATCGTCGGTCCGGCAGCCACAGACACGGGCATTGGACCGGCCGGGTCGACGATCAGATCGAAGACTTCCGCCTGCACGCCGCCGGCCGCGCTGCGCGCCGTAACGACGCACTGGCACGTACGACGCGCCTGTGCGCGACGCAACGGGACGTTGATGTGGAAGACGTGTTGGATCCTGTCGTCATAGTCGAGTTCAAGTTGGCCGGTGTCGCCGAACTGCACGCGACCGACCACCTCGTCGTCCAAACTGACGGTTACTTCTTCGATCGCCAGTGCTGATACCGCCCTGCCGCGAATCAGCAGGTCATAACGGTCATGGATATGACCCGCGCTGACCACCGGATCGATATCGATCGTGACGGGCGCCGCCACGGTCTGCTCCGGGACAGGCGCAGCGACGTCAACCGACTCGACCGGTTCACTCACCACCAGGGGGACATTACGCCGGCGCCCTGATCCCCTGCCCGGCGACCGCGTCCGAGGTTCCCGGCTCATGCTGCGGCGCTGATCCCCCTCGTTACGCGGCCTGTCGCGCTACCTTCAAGCTGGTGTTCCCGCACGCTCATAGCGGAAAGGGCAGTCGCCCCTCGCGATAACCGTCTTCTGCGAAATGCTGCTCGCCGGACGCGACCACGCCTTTGCGTACGCTCTCAGCCACGTCCGGGTATTGCTGTAGATACCACCGCTCATTGACCGGCATCGGAAACGGCAGCCTGCCTTCGAAGTAGCCATCGTCGACAAAGTGCTGCTTTGCCGAACTCACCGCACCACCACCGACCGCCTTGGCGATATCCTCGTTCTGGTCGAGGTACCATCTCTCGTCGACGTCCACGCCGGAGATCATCATCCGCAGAATCTTGATGAAGTCATCGTAGGAAAGCTTGACCCGCAGTTCGCCACGCTCCGTCGAGACTTCCACCATGCGCCTTATCAGATCGAAGGGTGGGAGATACGTCACGGCGCCCTCGGTGAGATGAAGATAGCTCTATCGCAACAACCTTGCGGTTCGTCAGGTTATCCGCCCGCCATCGCCGATGGAACCCGTTTTCGGCGATTCACGCGAAAATTGCGAGCCACTTGTGCATTTGGCCGCCGCTGCGTGTTATGAGATAGCCGGTCTGCGAAAGGGAACGGACGCATGGATATTGCGCCTGCATCGATAGGCGACACCGAACTGGCCCAATTGGTCCGCCGCTTCACCGAGGCGCGCGTGTTGGTGCTCGGCGACGTCATGCTCGACCGCTATGTCAGCGGCAGTGCAAGCCGCCTGTCGCCTGAGGCACCGATTCCCGTCCTGCGCCCGACCGCCAGACGGGCCACCTTGGGCGGTGCAGCCAACGTGGCGCTCAACATCGCAACACTCGGCGGCCAGGCATCACTCGTCGGGGTAATCGGTAAAGATGCCGAGGGCGCCGAGCTGACCAGCCTGCTGGGATCCAGCGGCATTGTCCCACACCTCGTTGTTGCGCCGGGCCGGCCGACCACGGCCAAGACCCGGTTCATGGTCGGCACCCACCAACTGCTGCGGCTGGATGAGGAGACCACAACGGAGATCGACGCGGCCACCGCCGACCTCGTGCTGGCGACTTTTGCGAACGTATTGCATACCGCCGACGTCGTCGTGCTGTCGGACTACGCCAAGGGGGTGCTGAGCAATGCCGTGCTCTCAGTTGCACTGGAGCGGGCTCGGGCTCTCGGCCGGATCTTGATCGCTGACCCGAAGCGCACCGACTTCGCCGCATATCACGGTGCGACGGTGCTGACGCCGAATGAGCATGAGGTGCGCCAGGCGACGCAAATCGACGCAGCCGAGGACCGTGAGGCCACGCGGGCCGGCCAGCGCGCTCTCGAAGACGCAGGTTGCCAGGCGGTTGTGGTGACACGATCGGCGAAGGGCCTGACACTGGTACGCCGCGATGCTCCCCCGCTGCATCTGCCGACCAGGGCACGCGAGGTGGCCGACGTATCGGGTGCCGGCGACACCCTGGTGGCAGCCTTGGCGGTGGCACTCGGCGCAGGCGCCGCCCTGCCGGAAGCCGCCATGCTCGCCAATGTCACCGCCGGTATCTCTGTCGGCAAGCCGGGAACCGCGACGGTCAGCCAGGAGGAGCTGCTTGGCGTCCTCCACCTGGAAGACCTGATCGCCACAGACCGCAAGATCGTCGAGCGTGCCGAAGCCACTCAGCGGGCGGCGGCGTGGCACGCCCGGGGACGGCGTATCGGGTTCGCCAACGGCTGCTTCGATCTGATCCACCCAGGCCACGTCCGGCTGTTGCGCGAGGCACGCGCCCGTTGCGACCGGCTCATCGTCGCTCTAAATACCGATGCCTCGGTGCAACGGCTGAAGGGACCGACCCGCCCGCTGCAGAATGAGACGGCGCGTGCGACCGTCATGGCATCGCTGGCACCGGTCGATCTGGTCGTCTTGTTCGACGAGGACACACCGCTGGAACTGATCAAGGCACTGCGGCCGGATGTGTTGGTCAAAGGCGCCGACTACAGCATCGATCAGGTCGTCGGTGCCGATCTTGTGCAAAGCTGGGGCGGCACAGTACTTTTGGTGGAGCTACAGGCCGGCCATAGCACCACCGGCACGATCCGGCGGATGACCAAGGAGCTGCAATGAAGCTGCGCTACCTCGCATTGTGCGGGCTCTGCGCCGGACCGGCCGGCTGTGCAGTCCCACCCGAATCGGCAGAATCCCCCGGCGAGGTGATCGGCTATCGGTATCACGACGCCAACCACCCAAATTACATCGTCTCGCCTTCACCGCAGGCCATCGAGAATGGCCGCCGTGGTGTGTGGCTTTGGCCGCCAGCCGCCAGTATCCGCCCCGGCTGAGACCAGGTCGCCTCAGCCCAACTGCCTGGCAAGCTGACCGGACAGTCGGCCGTAAACGCGGCGCGCATTCCCCTCGTACAGCTTTGCCTTGTCGCCGGCCGACAGTGGCAGCTGCTCGATGTAGCGCTTGGTGTCGTCGTAGTGATGACCGGTCTCTGGATCGATCCCACGCACGGCGCCGATCATCTCCGAGGCAAACAGGATGTTATCCAGCGGGATGACCTTGGTCAGCAGCTCCTGGCCAGGCAGGTGGTATACGCAGGTGTCGAAGAAGATATTGTTCAGCAGCAGCTCGGACAACGGGGACAGCTTCATATCCTGCGCGAGGCCGCGGAAACGCCCCCAATGATACGGAACCGCACCTCCGCCATGCGGGATGATGAATTTCAGCGTCGGGAAATTCTTGAACAAATCCGAAGTGAGGCACTGCATGAACGCGGCCGTATCGCCGTTCAGGTAATGCGACCCGGTGGTATGGAAGGCCGGATTGCATGCCGCACTGACATGAATCATCGCCGGCACGTCCAGCTCCACCAGCTTTTCGTACAGCGGATACCAGTAGCGATCGCCCAGCGGCGGGTCCTTCCAGAACCCACCTGACGGATCAGGGTTGAGGTTGCAGCCGACAAAGCCATACTGCAGCACGCAGCGTTCGAGCTCGGCGATGCAGTTGGCCGGAGAAACTCCCGCAGACTGCGGCAACATGCAGACGCCCACGAAGTTGCGTGGGAACAATGTGCAAACCCGATGGATCAGCTCGTTGCATGCCGTCGCCCACGCTTCCGACGTCTTGGCATCGCCGAGATGGTGCCCCATTCCGGCGGCGCGCGGCGAGAAGATGGTCAGATCGGTGCCGCGCTCCCGCTGCACCTTCAGCTGGCCGTTCTCTATGCCGGTACGGATCTCATCATCGGAGATGGCGGGACGGTTGGGTGCCGCCTTGCCCGCGCCATGGGCAGCGATCTGCTCGCCACGCCATGCTTCGTGCTGGCGAGGCGACGTCGTGTAATGGCCATGACAATCGATGATCATGGATTCTCCTCCGCCCCGTGTCATGCGCGAGAGCCAGGAACAGAGCGTGGCGGGACGAAGCAGTCTCGGTCAAGGCGTCCATTCTTGTTGCCACTTGGGTCGGCCTCGCAGACCCCGCCGGCGGCGCGGCATAGCGGTATTACCAGACCGCTATCCAACCGGGATCGAAGGAGACGTGCAACATGCAGCAGGTAGGTGGCTGCCGGGGGGAGAAGCGTGAACTGGTACGATCCAATAGATTCGGATAAGCATTACTGGCATCGATACAGCCGTTTCTATCAACGACATCTTGCCGCGATCGGAAACGGGGCATCGATCCTCGAGTATGGGGTTTTCCAGGGAGCCTCCATTCGCTGGCTGCGCCGGATCTTCCCGCAGGCCGCGATCGTCGGCGTTGACATCCTGCCGCAACAGCCTGCGTGGCCGACTGGACCGGGGATCACCTACCTGACAGCCGATCAAGGCGATCGGCCGGGCATTGCACGCATGCTGCAAACCCTGAACCGGACTTTCGATCTGGTCATCGAGGATGGCCGCCATGTGCCGGCGCATCAGGCCAACTGTCTCGCCGAGACGTTTCCGTATCTGCGGGCCGGGGGCAAGTACGTGCTAGAAGACTTGCATACCTCGCATCCTGGGCATGCTAATTATCGCCAATATTGCGCACCGGGTACGCCTGACAGCATCCATCTGCTGTTGCTGATCGAGCATCGCCGTGCGTCCGGCCAGGCGCTGCGGGCCAACGACATAGAGCGGATTTCCCAGGGAGGTGTCTTTACACAAGCTGACGTGAGCCGGTTGGCAGACATGATAGAAGAGATCGACATTTTCCGCCGCGCTACATTGCCTCTGCGCTGCTTTGCCTGCGGCACCGATGATTTCGATTTCGTAGCCATGACGTGCCAGTGCGGTATCGACCTGGACGTTCTCGGCGCTGATTCGATGACCGCAGTGTTGCGTCGGGGCACCATACGCGAATGATTTGAGCCCTAAGGAGCGGGGCTGGCACGGGTTCTTGCTTCGCGCCAGATTTTCTGCAGCGCCCTGTCGGCATCGGCCATACACCAGCGTCCTTGAAGCACAAAGAGGCAATCCGCATGCAGTACGCCATTCTTTGCTACAATGACGAAGACGTCGTCTGGTCCTGGAGCAAGGAGGAAGACGCCGCGGTCATGGCGCGCCTCAGCGTCGTGCAGGAGCGGCTGGTCAAGGCCGGCAAGCTTGGGCCCTCGCTCCGTCTGCTGCCCACCACCGCCGCAACGACGCTCCGCAAGTCGCAGGGTGAGCCGCTGGTGATCGACGGACCCTTCGCCGAGACGAAGGAACAGCTCCTCGGCTTCTTCATCGTCGACGTGGCCAGCCTCGACGAAGCGCTGGGCATTGCCCGCGAGCTAGCCGCGGCGAAGACCGGCAGCACGTACGAAATCCGCCCGATCGCGCTGTATTTCCCCGACCAGCGGAAATCTGCGGCAGAATGACCGACGCAGGATGGATCGAGGCGGCGCTGACCGCCGCGCGCCCCCGCGCGACCGGTGCCTTGCTGCGCTATTTCCGCGATCTGGACACGGCGGAGGAAGCCTTCCAGGAGGCCTGTCTACGCGCCCTGAGAACCTGGCCACTGAACGGTCCCCCGCGCGACCCCACGGCCTGGCTCGTCCTGGTCGGCCGCAACGCCGCGCTCGACGCCGCCCGCCGGCGTGAACGGCAGGATCCCTTGCCGCCGGATGAAGCGATCTCTGATCTCGAGGACGTCGAGGCGCCGCTGGCCGATCGGCTGGACGAGTCCCACTATCGCGATGACATCCTGCGTTTGCTGTTCATTTGCTGCCACCCGGACCTGCCCGCGACCCAACAGATCGCGCTGGCGCTCCGCATCGTCTCCGGCCTCTCCGTCGCGCAGATCGCACGCGCCTTTCTGGTCAGCGAGGCCGCGATGGAGCAGCGGATCACCCGCGCGAAGGCCCGCGTCGCCAAGGCCGATGTCCCGTTCGAAGCCCCGGGTGCGGTTGAACGTGCCGAACGCCTCGCCGTCGTCGCCGCGATGATCTACCTCGTGTTCAACGAAGGCTACTCGGCGGGCAATGATCCAGCCCGGGCGCAGCTCTGCGACGAGGCGATCCGGCTCGCTCGCCTGCTGCTCCGCCTGTTCCCGACCGAGCCGGAGATCATGGGCCTGGCCGCGCTCATGCTGCTGCAGCACGCCCGCAGCCCGGCGCGATTCGACGACGCGGGCGATATCGTGCTGCTGGAGGAGCAGGATCGGAGCCTCTGGAACGGCAGGATGATCGCCGAAGCGCTTGCACTGGTCGACAAGGCTGTGCGCCACCAGCAGCCTGGGCCATATCAGATCCAGGCCGCCATAGCGGCGGCGCACGCCCGCGCGAAGCGCTCGCAGGATACCGACTGGGAGCAGATCGCATCGCTGTACGCGGCGCTGGAGCGCATGCAGCCCTCACCGGTGATCACGCTCAATCGTGCCGTTGCCGTGAGCAAGGTGCACGGTCCCGAAGCAGCGCTCGCCTTGATCGAGCCGCTGTCGCAACGCCTTTCCGGCTACTTCTATTACTTCGGCGTCAAGGGCGCCTTGCTGATGCAGCTCGGCCGCAACGACGCCGCTCGCGTCGCGTTCGATCGGGCGATCGCACTAGCCGATACACCCGCACAGGCGACGCACATCCGCAGGCACCTCGATCAGCTGAGCAGCCGCGCGACGCAGCAATAAAAACTTCGGACGCTTGTCGGCAACCCGATGTGAGCTGCGTCCTTGGGGCGTGACGAAAGGAGAGAGCTGATGGACACACCGGAAGTAAAGGGCGGCGTGGTCGCCTATCTGAACGTCGACGGCGCGATGCGGGCCGCCGACTTCTATCAGCGGGCGTTGGGCGCCGAGATCGCTGCTGCACATCCGACGGATGACAAGGGGCGCACCATGCACGTGCACCTCTACATCAACGGTAGCTCGGTAATGCTGTGCGACTTCTACCCGGAGCACGGCCATCCGCCGCAAAAGCCGCAGGCGTTCACCATGACACTGATGGTGGCGGATATCGACGCATGGTGGCGGCGCGCGGTCGATGCAGGCGCCGAGGTGGTCATGCCGGTTGCCGACATGTTCTGGGGCGCCCGTTATGGGCAGCTGCGTGACCCGTTCGGCGTGACCTGGGCACTCAATGAGCAGAAGAGCGCGTAGGAGGCCGGATGCAGAAGATCGCGCCCTTTCTCTGGTCCCACAGCAACCTCGACGTCGTCGAAGGGCAACAAGCACATAACGGAGAAGCCGCATGACCGGCGAACGCGACCTGGTACTCACGCGGCTGATCGATGCTCCGCGTGAAAAGCTATACCGTGCCTGGACCGAACCCGAACTGCTGAAGCAGTGGTTCGCTCCTGCACCATACTCCACGCCGCATGCCGAACTCGACGTCCGCGTCGGTGGTGCGAACTCGGTTGTCATGCGCAGTCCCGACGGCAACGACATTCCCTGCGGCGGCGTCTATCTCGAGGTGGTGCCGAACCAGCGCCTTGTATTTACAGACGCCTATACCAGCGCCTGGGAGCCATCGGGCAAGCCGTTCATGACGGTGATCCTTACCTTCGAGGAAGAGGGCGGCAGGACCCGCTACACCGCCCGTGTGCGTCACTGGACTACCGAAGACCGCGAGACCCACGAGAAGATGGGCTTTCACCAAGGCTGGAGCCAGTGCGCCGACCAGCTCGCCGCGCTCGCGGCGAGGCTCTGAGCAGAAACCTCTACTCCCCCTCCCCGCGCGGGAGGAGCCTGCCCCGGACTTGATCCGGGGGGATGGGGAGAGGAGCCAGCCCCGCGACCTCCGCCACGATCGCAAACGATCGCTTCCGCTTCGCGTGATCGAAGACATTTGCCGTCACCATCAGCTCGTCCGCCCGGGTCCGCGCAACGAATGCCTCCATCCCCTCCCGCACCGTCTGCGCACCGCCGACAATCGCGCAGCTCAGTGCATCGTCCAGCATCGCCCGTGCATACGGATCGATATGCGCGTCGAAATTTTCCACCGGCGCCGGCAGTGGCCCTGGCCGTCCGCTGCGGCTATTGATGAACGACTGCTGCAACGACGAGAACAGGTACCGCGCCTCGTCATCGCTTTCCGCCGCGACGATGTTCAGCCCCAGCATCACATGCGGCGCCGCCAGCTGCTCCGACGGCCGGAACCGCTGCCGATAGATCGCCATCGCCTCCACCATCATCGCCGGCGCGAAATGCGAAGCGAATGCAAACGGCAGTCCGAGATACGCCGCCAACTGCGCGCCGAACGTGCTCGACCCCAGGATCCAGATCGGCACATCGAGCCCCGCGCCGGGAACCGCCTGCACGCGCTGCCCGGGCTCCACCGGCTTGAAGTACTCCATCAGCTCGATGACGTCCTGCGGAAATTCCTCTCCCGTACTGTGTAGCGTCCGCCGCATCGCGCGCGCAGTGATCTGGTCGGACCCCGGCGCGCGTCCCAGCCCGAGTTCGACGCGCCCTGGATGCAGCGCTGCAAGCGTCCCGAACTGCTCGGCGATCAGCAGCGGCGCATGGTTAGGCAGCATGATGCCGCCGGCGCCGATGCGGATGCTGCGTGTCCCTGCCGCCACGTGGGCCAGCGCAACTGCGGTCGCGGCGCTGGCAATCCCCGGCAGATTGTGGTGCTCCGCCATCCAATAGCGCCGATAACCCAGCGCCTCGACATGCCGCGCGAGGTCGAGTGAGTTGCGCAGCGCCTGCCCGGCATCGCTGCCTTCGGTAATGGGAGAAAGGTCGAGGACGGACAATGGGACCATCGGCCGAATATGGCGTTGCACGCGCCCTGACAAAAGCCGCGCTGTCGGCGGTCGCAGCCCAGCTGCCCTCGATGACCGACTACTGGCCGATCACCTGGTGTGATTATCCAGCCGCCCTGCGCCGCCACAGGCGGCGAGCACCCAAGAGCAGCAGGCCCAAGATCGCGATGCCAGGCAGCGCGAAGTCGCCAAGGCCGTCCGTTTCAAGCGGCAGCAACAGATCTGCGAGCAGCACTGCCACCGTGCCGGGAAGGATGTGGAGCGGCGCCCAGACAATCGCCGAGGTGACATTGGCGGCGTAAAAAGCTGTCGGGCGCATACCGAACATGCCGGCCACCACGGGCACCACGGCGCGAAGGCCCGGCAGGAACCGTGCCGTCGCCACGCCAAGCATTCCCCAGCGGCCGAAGAATGCCGTGCCCTGCCTGAGCAAGCCAGGCCGCCTGGCGAAGGGCCAGCCCACCAGCAGCCGGTCTCGGTAGCGATGCCCGATCCAATAGGATAGCCCGTCGCCAACCACCGCGCCCCCGATGGCTGCAATGATGACGCCGCTGAGTGAGACGTGCCCGATGCCCGCCGCCGCACCAATCGCAATCAGGATCGGCGAGCCGGGCACCAGCGCTCCGACCAGAACGATCGCCTCGGAAGCCGAAACGAGAAACGCCGCTGCCCAGGTCAGCGCGGGGTTTGCCTCGATCCAAGCCACAGCCATCGCGATGACGGCGGTCATGCTGTGTACGAGCGGCCGAGCCGCCACAGCCAGCAAGGCGACACTATGGCAGACATGACCCGGCCATCCCGCAGACCTGACCTTCCCTAAACTTCGACGGTGTGTATCTGACTAAAACGGGTTCTGTTCCTGATTGGCAACTGACTGATTGGCTTACAGCAGCGGCTGCACTCCTACTGCATATCGGGATCGAGTGGGAACACCGGCCGGCGTACTTTGCGGAACGTCAACTGCCCATAGTCGGATGTGCACACCCCCACACCAGCGCACTCGACGATCTCCCGCGCAATCTTGCCGAGGTCGGCACGCCAGTGTACGCGGCTCTTGATCGCCATGTATTTCTTGCGCGAGGGATCAATCCCCAACACCTGCAGCATTTCCTGTGCCGTCGGTTCGATGTGGCGGCTCAGCAGTACGATCTGCACCTTGCCGGTATCCAGCACCACCGTGCGCCCCATGTATACCTGCAACCCGGGCGTCAGCCCGCCCTTCAGCCGGAAAGCTCCGGAAGAAATCGTCTGCACCACGCCGGTGACGCTCAGCGGCGAACTCGCCACCGGCAGTTGCGGCATCGGCAGTTTGGCGCCGATCGACACCGTGACCGTCGCACCGACACCCGCCTCCACCGCCTGCCGTACCGCGTCCGGATCGTAGATGCCGAAGAAAACCACATCGTCGAGCTCCTGCCGGATGATCTCGCGCAACGTGTCTGTGGTATCCATCGTCCCGCCGCTGGCGCAGTTGTCGTAGTGATCAAGCAGCACCACCGGTAACTGCCCCGGCGCACCGAGCGCCTTGGCGCGCCGTACCGACGCCTCCAGCGGTTCGATGTGGAACATGAAATCGCGCCGCGCCTGCCAGGCTGCGCTGACCAGTTCATCCACCATCGCGCGTGCGTCCGCCGGATCGTTGTCCGTCGTCACCACCGCCGACAGTCCCGCCATCTCGACATCGGCGTGAGGGAAACCGACGAACAGACTGGCGGCCAGTGCGCGCCCGCTCGCCTCCCATGCTGCACACATCGCCTGCAGGTCCCTGTTCGGCGTCCGATGCGTCCCCTGCGCCATCACATGCGGCAGCATCGGCGCCGACCGCCAGGCGGACGTCGGACGCACCTCGCCGCGCATGACGCACAACAATGCCCGCGCGGCACGCTCCGCCGTCTGCTTCTGGTCGATGTGCGGATAGGTCTGGTAGCCGGTGACCACCTGCGCGTTACCGACCATCGCGTCGAAAACATTGGCGTGCATGTCATACGCCACACAGAGCGGCGTCGTCCTGTCGATGGCGCGGATGCGGCGCAGCAGTTCGCCCTCGCCATCGTCGAACCGGTCGGTGACCATGGCGCCATGCAGGTCGAGCCACAGAGCATCGAACCCGCCCTTCGCCACCTCATCGGTGATCATGCGGCAGAACGTCTCGTAGGCTTCACCGTCCACCGGCCCGCTGGGTGGAGCGCTGGCGCACACGGGCACCACCACCTCCGCCCCAACCTCGTCCGCCACCGCAAGGTAGCCGCCCATGCAGGTTCCCGTGCCGCGATAGAAGTCGATTGCTGTCTGACCGGCCAGCAGCGCGGTCCCATCGCGACAGAACCGCTCCAGCCTGGTCGGCACCGGCGAGAAGGTGTTGGTCTCGTGCGACATCGTCGCCAGCAGCAGCCGCATCGGGTCCCCCGGACATAGGTCGATCCGCCCAGCATACGGCCGTTGCCGCTCTCCGCGCCAACGTGTGCCTCCGGCAGAGGCAATTGGCGCCGTGACAGAACGTCTCGGTCCTTCAGCCGCTGGTACACCGCGTGCACTGTCGCCCACCGAACGAACCGGGAAAGAGGACGCCCCGCCACCATGATCAGGAAACTTGCCGGCCCCTTCAGCCGTCGCCGCCTGCTGCGCACCGCCAGCCTCGCCACAGCCGGAACACTGGCCGGTTTTCCCACCATCTGGGCGCAGAACATCAAGAACGTGACGCTGCGCCAGTTCGGCACCGGTGTATCGAACCTCAATGCGATCGCCGACAAGGTGAAAGCGGATCTGGGCTTCACCTTGCAGATGACCGCCCTCGACACCGACGCCGTCACACAAAAGGCGGTGACGCAGCCCAAATCTTATGATGTGGCCGACATCGAATACTTCATCACCAAGAAGGTATTCCCCACCGGCGTGCTGCAGCCGATGGACACCAAACGAATAAAACTGTTCGACAAGATCGTGCCGATCTTCACCAGCGGCAAGCTCACGCCGACATCGCAGGTTGCCCAAGGCACCGCGCCGCACACTGTGGCCTTCGTCGAGAGCAAGGCCTCGACGAAGTTTGCGCCGCATCCAACCCAATGGGCGACACTTATTCCGACCATCTACAACGCCGACACCCTCGGGATCCGCCCCGATCTCGTCGGCCGGCCGATCAGGAATTGGAAGGATCTGGTCGATCCGACCTTTAAGGGCAAGGCGGCGATCCTCAATATCCCCGGCATCGGCATCATGGACGCTGCGATGGTCATGGAATCGCTCGGCACGATGCAATACGTCGACAAGGGCAACATGACCCGCCCGGAGATCGACAAGACCGTCGCCTTTCTGATCGACACCAAGAAATCCGGCCAGTTCCGGGCCTTCTGGAAAACCTTTGATGAGAGCGTCAACCTGATGACGTCCGGCGAGGTGGTGATCCAGTCGATGTGGTCGCCGGCGGTCGCCGCCGTGCGATCCAAGGGTATTGCCTGCACCTACCAGCCATTGGCGGAAGGCTATCGTGCCTGGGCCGGCGGCCTCGGCATCGCCAAACATCTGAGCGGGCTCGAACTGGATGCTGCCTACGAGTACATCAACTGGTATCTGTCCGGCTGGGTCGGCGCATATCTCAATCGCCAGGGCTACTACAGCGCGGTGCTGGAGACGTCGAAAAACTATATGAGCCCGGACGAATGGGGCTTCTGGATCGAAGGTAAGCCCGCACAGGCCGACATCAAAAGCCCCGAGGGCAAGATCATGGAAAAAGCCGGCGCAGTGCGCGATGGTGGTTCTTTCTACGAGCGCATGGGCCACGTGGCCTGCTGGAACTCGGTGATGACCGAGGATCGTTACATGATCCAGAAATGGAACGAGTTCATCGCCGCGTGAAGCTGCGCGCGCCCTACCTGCAGGCGGCGCCGCTCGCGGTCATCCTTGCCGCCTTCCTACTGCTGCCGATGATCGTGTTGGTCGTTGTCAGCTTCTTCGACTACGACAGCGTCCAGATCATCCCCAGCTTCGTGCTGACGAACTATCGTGATGTCCTGGGATCCATGGTCACCTGGCGCACCTATCTCAGCACATTGCGCTTCACCGCCATCGTCTGGGCGATAACGTTGGTCGTCGGCTTCTGGGTGTCGTTCTATCTCGCCTTCGTGGTGCAAGGACGGGTGACACAGCTCGTGCTGTTTCTGGTATGCACGATCCCGTTCCTCACCTCGAACATCATCCGCATGATCTCCTGGGTGCCCTTTCTCGGCCGCGAGGGCCTGCTCAACACGGTATTGCTGCGCCTCGGCCTGATCCGCCAACCGCTGGAGTTCCTGCTGTTCTCCGACTTCGCTGTGGTGCTTGCGTATGTGCATCTGTATACATTGTTCGTGGTGACGCCGATCTTCAATACCATGATGCGGATCGACCGGCGTCTGATCGAGGCGGCGATCGACGGTGGCGCCCGCTTCTGGCAGATCGTTGCGCACGTCATCATCCCGTTGTGCAAGCCCGGCATCGCCATAGGCTCGATCTTCGTCGTCACGCTGGTGATGGGCGACTTCATCACCGTGCGGCTGATGAGCGGCGGGCAGAGTGCATCCGTCGGTCTGATGATCTCCAACCAGATCTCTTTGCTGCAATACCCCGCCGCCTGCGCCAACGCGGTGGTGCTGCTCGCCGTCGTGCTGCTGATGATCGCCGCGATCCTGCGCATCGTCGCCATCAGGAAGGAGCTGTGACGGCGAAGATCGCACGAACTACTCCCCCTCCCCTCGCGGGAGGGGGGCGGGGGGAGGGGTCTGCGTATAGACGCGGGTCCCCTCCCCCTCACCCCCTCCCGCAAGGGAAGGGGGAGAATTGCGGCGGCCACCGGTGACCCTCACACTCATCGGCCGCACCGTCCTGACAGCGTTCTTCTGCCTGTTCGTGCTGTTCCTCTACGGACCCACTCTCACCATCATCATCCTCTCGTTCCAGGGACCGAACGGGGGCCTCACCTTTCCGATGAATGGCGTCTCGCTGCACTGGTTCGCACGCCTGTTCGAGCCGCAGGCCGTCGGCGACTTCGCGGGTGCCCTCACCCGATCGCTGCTGCTTGGCAGCATGGTCATGGCGACAACCGTGGTCATCTCGATTGCCGCCGGCCTCGCATTTCGCCGTCGCTTCATCGGCAGCGGCGCATTGTTCACCCTCACCGTCGCCAGCCTGATCATCCCATCGATCCTGGTCAGTCTCGGCATCGGCCTGTTGTTCAATCTCGCGGGGCTTGATCCGACCTGGTACACCTCAGCCTTCGGCGCCCAGCTCACCTGGACGCTGCCGTTCGGCCTGCTGATCATGTTCGCCGTGTTCAACCGCTTCAACCGCGCCTGGGAGGAAGCAGCTCTCGACCTCGGGGCTTCGCCGTGGCAGCGATTTCGTCACGTGGTGCTGCCGATCATCGCCCCCAGCGTGGTGGGCGTCGCTTTGTTCGGCTTTACGCTGTCCTACGACGAATTTGCCCGCACTCTGCTCACCGCCGGCAGCGACAATACACTGCCGTTGGAAATCTTCGGTATGACGACGAACGTCACCACACCGGTGCTGTACGCACTCGGCACGGTCACCACCGGGCTATCCTTCCTGGTCATCGCTGCAGCGCTCGCCGCGATCGCCCTGATCAGGCACGCCGCGACCCGCTCGGAATGAGGGCGCCCAGCCGTCCGAACAGATAACCCAGCGCGAACACCACAAGCGCGGCGGTGATCGGCTGCGCGCGGATCACTTGGCGCACCTCGCCGATGCCATCATGCGCCCGGCACGCAGCATTGCTCACCTGGTCCGCCGCCGAGTGAACGCCACCGGCAACGTGCTGTGCTGCATCTGTGATAGAGTCACGAAGACCGCCCGAACCCGAATCGCTCATCAATTGCCTCCAGCATCCGCGGTGATCTGCACCTGCACGTCCATGCCAAGATACGCATTGGTCGGCCCAGTGAAACTGCCGCTCAATGGGACCGCCTGACTCGGGTCTCGCGCGACAGCCACCCGGATCAGGTTGCGCCCACCCACCAGCGTGTTGGTCGGATCGAACTCGACCCATCCGCCACCCGGCAGATAGATCTGCACCCAGGCATGCGTGACGCCGCCGCCCACCAGCTGCGGTTCACCGACCCGCTCTTCGTCGTACAGATAACCCGAGACGAAACGCGCAGCGAAGCCCAGACTCCGTGCCGCCTCCATCAGGAACAATGCAAAATCGCGACAGGTGCCCGTGCCCGTGTTCAGCGTCACCAGAGGGTCCTGGGTACCCATCTCATCACGCCAGTTGTAGTTGAACTCGGCGGCGATCGCCCGGACCATGTCGTGCAGGATCGCCATTGTGTCGCCATCCTGGCGCTGCTCAACGAAGCGTCGTGCCCAGGCATCGATCCGGCGTTCCGGATCGGGATAGTGACGCTCCATTGTGTGGCCGAGATCAGGGATCTCCAGTGCGTCATAGCTGAACGGATATCGCCGCGCATACTCTTCCAACACCACCGCTGCCTCTGACAGCGGAAAATGCTCGGCGCGGAACGACGACTCCACCAGCAACTCGGCGCCCGGCTGGGAGAATCGGGCGATCGCGACGGAGTTGTCGAATACGTCGTGCAGCCACCGCACCGACGCCGGTGGCGACATAGTGAGCCCGGTGTCGAGCAACCGCAGATCATGGCTATCCCGTGGCCGCATCATCAGTCGGTGCGGGCCGAAAGTGACCGGTCCCGAATAACGATAGTGCGTGCGGTGGATAACGCGCAGAACGGTCATGGGCGTATGACAACTCGCACGGGCGGTTCGGGCTCCATCACATTGGCGTGCACAGGATCCTCAGACGAACCGCGGCTTCACTTCTTCGCACAGCAGCCGCAGCGAACGCATCATCAGCTCTGCCGGGATGGCGCCGCCAAAATTCAACTCGGCCAGGATGCCATCAATCTCCAGTTCCCGATGCAGCTGCAGCAGCCTTTCTGCAACGTGCCCGGGAGAGCCCACCACGACTTTGTCACGCAGCACCTGTTCATAGGTGATGCTGCGCACCGTCTCCAGCTCGGCACGCCGGCGGGCGTTCGGAGAACCTTCCAGCCGCGTCGTCAGGGTCCGGTAGCCCTGCATCACGCTCGGCTCGGCCTCTTCCAGCGCGCGCGCATCGGTATCTGCGAGATGCAGCGACAGGCGTAGATACACACCGCCTTTTCCCGGATGGCCGGCGGCCTGATAGGCGTCGCGATACGCCTGCAGATCGGGCGCCAACCCGGACAGCGAGCCGCTGCGCACAGCGACGAACAGCGGGTAACCAAGAGCGCCGAGTACCGGGAACGTGTCCTCGCTGGCGCCGGCGATACGGATCGGCGGGTGCGGCTGCTGGTACGGCCGCGGCACCGCACGCGCCTCGTTGAACTGCCAGTATTTGCCCGCGTAGGAGAAGCTTGGCTGCGTCCATGCCTGCTTGAGGATGTCCAGCGTCTCGTAGAACCGCTCGCGGCTTTCCGCATACGGCACGCCATACGCGGCATAGGCACGCGGATTGCCGCTGCGACCCGCACCCAGCAGCAGCCGCCCGCGACTGATCTGGTCGATGGTCGCAGTCTCCTCCGCCAGCCGCAGCGGATGGCACAGTGGCAGTACCTGCACGCCGGTGCCGATCTTAAGACGGCTGGTTCGTGCGGCGATCGCGGCCGCGACGGTCAGCGGCGCGCTCAGCACGGAACGCGAGGCCTGCTGGTGAATCTCCGCCAGCCAGACTGCATCCAGCCCCCAGCGCTCGGCCTCCACCACCTGCTCAAGCGCCTGGGCGAAGGCATCGGCGTCCGATTGCTGTTCCACCTGACGGTGGAACTCGTGGTACCAGCCGAACTCCATGCGTGTCAGCGTGGCATTTGGCCGGCCACTGCGCAACGCGTAACCTGCCCTCGACAATGGAGACCATCACATGCGGTTCGGATTGTTCGGCAGCGCCGCTGCGCGCCGCGGCAGCGGCGAGTTCGATAGCGCCGAGGGCTACCGTGACTTCATCGAATACAACATCGAAGCCGAGGCACTTGGCTTCCACGGAACCTTTGTCGTCGAACATCACTTCACCGGCTTCGGCCAGGTCTCGGCCACACTGAACCTGCTGACCTGGCTCGGCGCTCGCACGCGCACGCTGCGTCTCGGCACGGCGGTGATCGTGCTGCCTTGGCACAACCCCGTGCTGCTGGCCGAGCAGGCGGCAACGCTCGACCTGCTGTCCGGCGGCCGGCTCGATTTCGGCATCGGCAAAGGCTATCGCTACAACGAGTTCGCCGGCTTCGACATGCCGATGCAAGAAGCCGATGCGCGCTTCGAAGAGTCGCTCGAAATACTGCTGAAGGCATGGACCTCCGAGCAGCGCTTCTCGCATCGCGGCAAGTACTGGCGGTTCAACGACATCGTCGTCGAACCGCCTTCGGCGCAGAAGCCGCATCCGCAGATTTGGATGGGCGCCGGCAGCGAGCGCTCGATCCGCAGCGTCGCCGAACGCGGATTCAACCTGCTGCTCGGGCAATATGCGTCGCCCGAGGACGTGGCGCAGAGCATCGCCTGGTTCCGTGCCGCCGTCGAGTTGCAAGGGCGGCGCTACGATCCAATGCGGGTCGGCGTAACGCGCGCGTTCTTCGTTACGGACAGAGCCGATGAACGCGACGCAGCGCTGGAGCGGCGGTTGCACAACCGCTTGCGCCAATTGAAGCTGGCAACGCAGCCTGACGGCACAGTGCACGGTGGCCCCGACCGCGCCACCGGCGATCCGCACACGGTCAACGTCAACAGCGCGATGTACGGCAGCCCGGACGAAATTGCGCACCGGCTGGAAACGCTGCGCCAGGCCGGTGTCGGTTACGTGCTGGTCAATGGCGGTGGTTCGGGCGGCGGCGAGCGTGGCCGGCAGAGCATGCGCCGCTTGGCGCGCGAGGTGATGCCGCTGTTTGCCGAACCGGCGCAGGCCGAGGCCGCACAATGAGGCACCAGCGAGCACTTCGCATCAGGCAGGTTCGCGACGCCATCTCCGCCTTCGACATGGTATGGGCTGTCTAGACGGCCAGAATGACAAGTGTCGCGCGATGTACCCGCTCGTGGGACGTTGGTCCGCAGTCGCGATCCGGATGTGTCGGCGCCTAATCCGCTGTCTCGCCGCGGCTTGCGGCGAGACCTAGGGCGACTGCACCGAATGTTGTGACAAATCCCATGCAGAGCAGCAGCGCGGCCAGCCACCCGCTCCCGCTATGGAGAATAAGCTCGCGCAGCGAACCGGTATTGACGACGATCAGGCCGCTCGCCGCCGTCGTCCCGCCCACGCTGGCGGCGGCCAGCGCCGGCAAAAGATTGCGCGGCACCTCGCTCTGCACGACTTAGCTGCTCTTGACCATGCCGAGCGAGCGCCGCGCCTTAACTGGCCTCAATAGGCATAGTAACTGCCGCTGCCGCTGCTGTACATGCCGCGTCGCGGTTCCGGTGTCGTGGCCGCACCAGCCAAGGCACCCCCAGCGGCGCCGACACCACCACCGATCAGCGCGCCCTTGCCCCCGCCCGCAAGTCCGCCAATCGCGGCCCCTCCGGCGCCACCGATCAAGCCGCCGCCCAAGGCGCGTTGGCCGGGATCATACGTATTTGAGCAACCGGCCAGCAACGCGACGCCAGCTATGATCAGAGTCCTGCGCATCCGTGAACCTCCCAATGCTCCCAGCTGACGTGAACACAGTCATTCGACTTTGGTTGCGAGCGCTCTCGGGGTCGCGATACGTGCCACCAATAACAGAGCCGCGAAGCGAAAGAGGCAGTCGGTCCTCGCTGGATGCTGCCGAACCAGCCAAGCTGCGCCAGCATCTGCTTCATTGGTTGTGTCGTCTCAAACGGCAGACCAGGGGCAACTGCTCACTTGAGGGGCTGCAAGGAGTTGGCGACAACATGCTCGCAAATATTACGGCCCATGTTGCGCCCTCGGTCGCGTAATCAGGTGGCGCTCACGGTCGCCTGAGACAGCAGGTAATCCCGCAGCTGATCGACATGCCCATCGCGCGCTGCATCCGGCCTTCCGCGGATGACGAAGTCCGACGAACCCGGCAACGAGCGATCTGGAAACAGCCGCGCCAGCCGCCCGCTCGCCAGCTCGAAATCGATCAGCGGCCGTCGCCCGATCGCGATTCCCGCACCCGCGATGGCCGCGCCGATCGCGGCACTGAACGTGTCGAACCGCACGATGGTCGGCTTGGATTGCGCCGCCCCGCCGAGCAGGTCGAGCCACGTGGACCAGGCCTTCTCGCGACTGCTGCCATGATCCTCCTGCAGCAGGTTGTGGCACAGCAAGTCTTGAGCCGTCGCCACCGGCAACAGCGAAGGACTGCAGACCGGAAACACCGTTTCGCTGAACAGCAGTCGGTCGCCCTCCGCTCGCTGCCCGCGGTGAGCGCGCAGGATCGCAAGGTCCAGGCCTTCGCGCACCATGTCGGGTTCTTCCTCGATGGCGCGCACCTGCCACTGCACCGACGGATGCAGCGCGGCGAACGCTGCCAGTCGCGGCGCCAGCCATAGCGACGCCACCGATCCGTTGGCCGAGATCGCCAGCACCGGCCGCGTGCCGCGCGCGCGTTCCCGTAACGCCTCGCACGCCGTGGCCAGTTGCGCGAACGTTGCCTCCACCGCGCGCAGCAGCGACTCGCCCTCGGTGGTCACTGCGGTCCGCGTGTGTCCCGTGCCGTTGCGCGCCCTGCTCAGCAGCACAGTACCCAGCGATGCCTCCAGGCCGCGGATCTGATGGCTCACCGCGCTGGTGCTGACATGCAGCGTCGCGGCAGCACGCGCAAAGCTGCCGTGCCGCGCCACCGCGGCAAATGCGCGCAAGGCGGCGAGTGGCGGGATGCGATCGGTCATGCGTGGTCCCGGGCGGCAGCCCGGTCCTCTATCGTCATGGGCGGGCACGACCCGCCCACCATTGCCGTGCAATCTAGCTCAACAGCGATTGAAAATCTCGCGTTTGCGCCGCATGAGGAATCGCGCCCACGATGGCGACGGCCGCCCGCGATCGTCCGAGGCGAAATCGTCGGAGGGCGTGAATCGCGGGCGCACGACAACGGGCGGGAGAGCCGGCGTGCATTTCGATCTGCGACTGTGGCGCATGACGATTGGATTGCGCTGGCGCATCGCTTTGGGCGTCCTGCTCGGCCTGCTGGCTCTGGCGGTCGGCATTGCCCGCTTCGCATTCCTGGGACAGTTCCTTGCCAGGCTGTTTCGTTCGGCGCCCGCAGCCGAGCTTGTGGCGCCGCTCGCCGCCACGCTCGTGGCCATCCTGCTGCGCGCCTGCCTCGACGACGCGCGCACCATGCTGGCGCATCGCACCGCGGCGCACGTGCAGGAGACGCTGCGCGGCCGGCTCTATGACAAGATCGTTGCCCTGGGCCCTGCCTGGTTCGGCGCTGAGCGCACCGGCGGGGTCATGCTGTCGATCGTCGACGGCGTCGAGCAGCTGCAGACTTTCTTCGGGCAGTATTTGCCGCAGGTGACAATCGCGGCCTGTGCGCCAGTGGCGATCTTCGCCTTCATGGCCTTCTGGGATGTCCCTGTCGCAACGGTCATGCTCGCCGCTGCGCTGTTCACCCTGGTGGCGCCGGCGGTGGTGCACGAACGCACCAACCAGGCCTCGCGCACCCGGCAGAGCGCGTTCAAGGCGTTCGGCGAGGAGTTCCTCGACGCCGTGCAAGGCCTGCCGACGCTGAAGGCGTTCGGCCAGAGCAGCGCTTATGGGCGCATGTTGGCCGAGAAGGCCAAGGCACTGTCCGACAGCACGTTTCTTGTCCTCGGCACCAGCATTCTGACGCGCGGCATCACCGACCTGGGCTGCGCCCTGGGCGCCGCGGCCGCGCTCGCGCTCGGTGCGTATCGCGTCCGGCACGGCGAGACGAGCCTCGAGGCGCTGCTGATCGTGCTGATGGCCGGCACCGAGATCTTCCGGCCGCTGCGCGATCTTCGCACCGTGCTGCACCAGGGGCTGACTGGGCAGGCCGCGGCGGCGGGGATCAATGCACTGTTGGATGAACCGGTGACCGCGCCTAGTGCCCCCTCCCCCCGCCCCCCTCCCGCGAGGGGAGGGGGAGTGGTGGGTGCCGTTTCTCCCTCCATTGCCTTCGATGCGGTTACCTTCGCCTATCCGGGTGGGCGGCGGGCGGCGCACCAGGGCCTTTCCTTCACCATCGACGCCGGCGAGCGGGTCGGCATCGTCGGGCCCAGCGGCTCCGGTAAGTCCACCATCGTCCGGCTGCTGCTCCGGCTGCACGATCCCCAGACCGGGGCCATTCAGATCGGCGGCGAGGACCTGCGCAGCCTCGATCCCGACGCTGTGCGGCGGATGATCGCGGTGGTGGCGCAGGACACCTACCTGTTCCACGGCACCATCGAGGACAACCTGCGCCTCGGTCGCCCGGACGCCAGCGAGGCGGACCTGGTCGCAGCCGCCCGCGCGGCCAATGCCCATGAGTTCATCGACGGGCTGCCGGACGGTTATCAGACGGTGATCGGCGAGCGTGGCGCGCGTCTGTCCGGCGGCCAGCGCCAGCGCATCGCCATCGCCCGGGCCCTGCTGCGCGACGCGCCCATCCTGATCCTGGACGAGGCGCTGTCCTCGGTGGACGCCGAGAACGAGGCGGTGATCCAGCAGGCGCTCGATCGCCTGATGGTCGGGCGCACGACGCTGATCCTGGCGCATCGCCTGTCCAGCGTGATCAGCGCCGACCGCATCCTGGTGCTGGATAACGGCGGGGTGGTCGAGAGCGGCAGCCATGCCCAGCTGATCGCGCGTGACGGCCGGTATCGCCGCCTGATGGGGCCGCAGCTCGCCGACCGCAGTGAGGCGACCGCGCCGATCGCCGAGCTCGCCGCTTTCGACGAAGCGTCCGCTGAACCTGCACGCGCGATCGTGCGCGACCTCGCCGCGGACGCTGCCGATGTGGGCTGGCCGGAGACCATTCGCACGCTGTTGGGCTTCATCCGCCCCTGGCGACGTCAGCTCGCCGTCACCGTCTCCTGCGGCATCGGCCGCGTCGTCGCGTTTATCGGCGTCGGCATCCTGGGCGCACTGATCATCGCCACCGTGCGCGCCAACACCCCGGCGCTGCTGCTGACCGTGCTGCTGCTGGCTGCGGCACCCGTCGCCGGGCTGCTGCACTGGCTGGAATCGTTCCTGGCACACGACATGGCGTATCGCCTGCTGGCGGTGATGCGAGTCGACCTCTACCGCAAGCTCGATGCGCTGGCGCCGGCCTATCTGCTGCAGCGCCGCTCCGGCGATCTGGTCGCGCTGGCGACCCAGGACGTAGAGACGATCGAATATTTTTATGCCCATACGGTGGCGCCAGCGTTCGTCGCCGTGCTGATCCCCGGTGCCGTACTGATCACACTGGCTGTCGTCGCCTGGCCGCTGGCGCTCGCGCTGCTGCCATTCCTCGCCTATGCCGCCGGATCGCCGGTACTGGGACGGCGCCATATCGACGGCCTCGCCTCGACCGCGCGCCGATCCCTTGGCGAACTCGGCGCACATGCCACCGAGACGATCCAGGGTCTGGCGGAACTGATGGCCTTCGAAGCGACGTCGCGGCGACGCGACCAGTTCATGGCCGCGGTGCGCCACTATCAAACGGTGCGCCTGGCACTGCTGCGTGATCTCACCCGGCAGACCGCCGGCCTGGAAGTCGCGACCGGACTTGGCGGCCTTGCGGTTGCCGCGGTCGGCGCACCACTGGTCATGCACGGTTGGATCGCGCCGACTCTGCTGCCGCTGCTGGTCCTGGTGTCGATCGCTGCCTTCCTGCCGGTCTCTGAGATTGCCCAGGTCGGCCGCCAGCTTGCCGATACGATTGCATCTACTCGCCGGCTGCACGTCGTGCATTCCGAGCCGGTGGTGATCACCGACGGGCCGCGCGTCCCTGTCGCTCCGCGTGGCGGTTCCACCGTAGGATTCGAGCACGTCCGCTTCACCTATCCCGGGCGTGATCGTCCGGCGCTCAACGACGTCACCTTCGATGTGCCGGCCGGTGCAACAGTGGCGCTGGTCGGACCTTCAGGCGCCGGCAAGACCACTATCGCCAATCTGCTGCTGCGTTTCTGGGATCCCGAGCAGGGAGGCATTCGCCTGGACGGGGTCGAGCTGCGCGAGCTGACGCTTGATGGACTGCGCAGCCGCATCGCGCTGGTGGCGCAGGATACCTACCTGTTCAACAACACACTGGAAGCGAATGTTCGGCTCGCCCGCCCCGAGGCGACGCGCGAGGAGATTGAAACGGCATTGCGTCGGGCGGCCCTGGCCGAGTTCGTTGCCGAATTGCCGGAAGGACTGCAAACCAGGGTCGGCGAACGCGGTGTGCAGCTGTCGGGCGGGCAGCGTCAACGCATAGCGATTGCGCGCGCCTTCCTGAAGGACGCGCCGATCCTGGTGCTGGACGAAGCAACCTCGCATCTCGACACGATCAGCGAGCAGTTGGTGCGCTCGGCGCTCGATGCACTGATGGCGAACCGTACCACCATCGTGGTGGCGCATCGTCTGTCCACCATCCAGGCTGCCGATCTGATCCTTGTGCTGCACGCCGGTCGGGTGATCGAGGCTGGCACACACGCTGAACTGACGGCGCGCCGCGGTTTCTATGCGCGCCTGGTGGACCACCAGATGGCCAGCGTCGCCGCGAACTGATCCACGTATCGTCATCGGTGGAGCAAGGCGGGGATCGCAGGTTTGGCCCGTGCAGTTTGCCATCTTGCTCATGATATAACGCATAATGACCGCTGACCTTCGTTCCGACCTTCTTGGTGTTCGGACTCCTCTGCCGCCGGTTACCGCTGAGAACCCTGCTGTTTTGCGGAGTACGCGCTGGCGACACAGGTCGCGAAGTCACCCGAGGCGGCGATCAGTCTCTTGCGGCGATTGGTCCCGTTGGCGACGTTCGCGGAGCACGGCGGACTCACCCGGGAAAATGGCGAGCGCTTCCGTGACAAGCTGCTGAGCCGTGGTCTCACCGCCGATCCTATGGAGCTCTATCGCGACTTTCGCGGTCGTGATCCTGAGATACAGCCGCTACTGCGAACCCTGGGGCTCGACTGACTAACGGGTCCGTGACCCGGGGCCGGACGCGGCTGGCATCTTCTCTGCCCCATATGCGCCTCGCCTCTTCGATATATCTTGACTTGCGTTATATCGAGACCTATATCGTTATGCATGAGACATCGACACAGGGACGGCTCAGACCGTCGTTTCGCCCATCCCGAGGAGCTGGCGGATCGCCGTCACGGGGAGCATCACCATCGTCACCACGGGCGCCGGTTCGGCGGTCGCCGCGGCCAGCGGCTGTTCGACTACGGCGAGCTTCGCCTGCTCGCCCTCGCCATGATCGCCGGGCAGCCACGTCACGGATACGAGCTCATGAAGGCGATCGAGGACCGCATGGGGGGCAGCTATAGCCCGAGCCCGGGCGTCATCTACCCGACGCTCTCCTGGCTCGAAGACATGGGATACGCGGCCGTTGAATCCGAAGCCACCGGCCGCAAGCGTTACCGGATCACCGCGGAGGGCGAGGCTTTCCTTGCCGCCAATCGCGCCGCCGTCGAGAACTTGTTGTCGCGAACCGGCGAACCCGGAGCCGGCGGCGGCGTGCCAGCCCCCGTGCTGCGCGGGATGGAGAACCTGAAGCTCGCGCTGCGGCTTCGCCTCAAGCGCGGCCCGCTCGACCAGGCTGCGGCGGAAACCATTGCGGCGGCGCTCGATGCAGCAGCACAGGCGGTGGAGCGGACCTGATCTTCGCTTCATCAGCCCAGGCTCATGACTGCCTCATCGTTCCGCTTCACGAGACACCATCCCACGGGCTGGGCCACGTTGCCTGAGCGGTCTCGTAGAGCGCGCGAATGATCGGGCTGCCGCTGCTGAGAAGTTCCTGAACCACCTCCGGCTCGGGCGGTGGGAAATTGAGGTTCGGGGGCAACCCTTGTTCAACGAGGATATGGGTGGCGCGGTCGGGGTAGAGCGTGGCGTATCGCTCGGCTGGGGTCATCGCTCCGTATTGCAGTTTCGGCGGGATGGGAGGCGGCGGCAGGGCTGGCTGAGGTGCTGTTGGCGGTTCCGGCTCGGGGACCGAGACTGACTTGAACCAGTAACCGGCGCGCTCCATGGCAGCGGGGCGCAGTTCCTTCTCGGCCTTGGTCCTTTCGGCCTGAAGCCGCAGGAGAGTGCGGATGCCACTGTCGGCCTGACGCATCATGCTGCTCGCCTGGGCACGGCACCGGCGCACCTCGGCAGGGTCCTCCGCGGCGCGAACCGCCGCCCGGAGCGCGTCCCTGGCATGAAATTGCGCGCCGACAATCTGTACTGCGATGTCGGCCTCGGCGCCGTTCTCGGGAAGAAGATGGGCGACGACGGTCATGGCGCGCTGGTTACGGAGCTCGATGCCCTCCGGCGTATCGTCGGAACCTTGGGGCAGATGGGCCAGCAGGTCGGCGTAGATGGCACGCGAGAGAGCCTCGGGAATGTTCGGGATGGCATGCATGACGTGGCGGCCGTCCTTTTGCCGGTAGCGAAATCAGTAAAGTTGGCGTTAGATTCACAGACTTCAATAGCAATTCTTATTAACTAATACGACACCGGTCAGCGGGATCGGTGACGGGTTTCGCGCACAGGCGTTTTCCGCACGATGGCTGCTTCGCCTGGGCAGGTGTAGCCTTGGTCCAACGAGACAAGGAGGAGACGCATGACCTTGTCACGCCGATCGACGCTCGCCGCGACTGCCGCGGCGCTCACTGTCCCAGCCTCCGCCGCGGAAGCCGATCTCTGGTCCGGCAATTACTGGGCGGTGAAGTGGCGGGACGGCAAGAAGATCTGGCTGGCGATGTATCGCAAGCGGCTCGGTGCGCCGCAGCCCGGCGAGGCGGCGCGACCGGTGCTGTTCCTGGTGCATGGTTCGTCCAGCGGGGCCAAGTCGAGTTTCGACCTCGCAGTGCCTGGGCATGGCGAATATTCGACCATGGACGTGTTCGCCCGCGCCGGCTTCGACGTCTGGACGATGGATCATGAGGGCTATGGCCAATCCAGCCGCACCGAGGGCAACTCCGATATCGCCAGCGGCGTCGAAGATCTGAAGGCCGCGGTCGATGTGGTTGCCCATGAAACCGGTTTGCGACGCTGCGCCTTCATGGGCGAATCATCCGGCGCCATTCGCGCCGGCGCCTTCGCCATGGAGGCGCCCGATCGGGTCGACCGGGTGATGCTGGCCGCCTTCACCTATACCGGCAAAGGCTCGCCCACGCTGACCAAGCGTGCCGAGGGCCTGGAGTATTTTCGCACCCACAATCGCCGGCCGCGCGACCGGGCGATGATCGAGAGCATCTTTACCCGCGATCGTTCCGGCACGACCGACCCCGCGGTTCCTGCCGCGATGGCCGATGCCGAATTGGTGTACGGCGACACGGTGCCGACCGGCACCTATCTCGACATGACCTCGAAGCTGCCGCTGGTCGATCCCACGAAGGTGATGTGCCCTGTGTGCATCCTGCGCGGCGAATATGACGGCATCGCCACCAATGAGGACCTGTGGGACTTTTTCCGCCAGTTGCCGAACGGTGACCGCCAGTTTGTCATCGTCGCGGGAGCGGCGCACGCGCTTGGTACCAGCAAGAGCCGCGTGGCGTTCTGGCACGCCATGCAGGCATTTCTCACCATGCCCGCGCCACCCACCGCATGAAGTGATGGCCGGAGGCGGAATCGCCGTAGGTCCGGATCGCGCGATCAAAGAAGGAGCGACACGTCATGGGCTTTCTCAGCGATGATGATCTCGCGACGTTGGTTCCGTCCGAGTTGGTTGGCGAACCAACGCCGATCCCGACGCAGATCGTGTCTAGTGACGAGTATTTCCCGGCCGCGCAGAATGCCAGGCAGCGCGAGGTGGAAGCGCGCCTGCTGGACATAGGCGAGAGACTGGCGAAACGGCAAGGCGTTAGCCGCCGCCGCTTCTTTCAGACTGCATCGGGCATGGCTGCGGCGTTCGTGGCGATGAACGAGACATACGGCAATCTGTTCGCGGCGACCACGGCCGAAGCCGCAACGCCGGAACTCGCCGATGCGCGCGCAGCCGGACTGAAGGACCAGTTCATCATGGATATGCACACGCATTTCCTGCGCGACGACACGCGTCTGACCGGCTTCGTCAATATGCGGCGGGCGGTGGGCAAGGCCGGCTGGAATCCCGAGCTTGCCGGCAAGCCGCAGACCATCGAGGACCTGAAGTTCGACAACTATTTCAAGGAAATCTACCTCGACAGCGACACCAAGGTGGCGCTGATCTCCAGCGCGCCGTCCGAAATCGTGCAGGACTGGTTCCTGACCAACGAGATGATGGCGGCGACACGCGAGAAGGTGAATGCCAAGGCCGGCTCCAAGCGGATGTTCGCGCATGCGATCTTTACACCTGGCCAGCCGGGCTGGATGGAGGCGCTGGATCACGCGACCTCGCTCGGACCTGATTCATTCAAGGGCTATACGATCGGCGACAACACGCACAAGGCCAGCAGCCAGCATCCATGGCGCATGGACGACGAGAAGCTGGTGTATCCCGCGTATCAGAAGATGCTCGACGCCGGCATTCGCAATGTCTGTGTGCACAAGGGACTGTTTCCGCCATCACTGGATCGCCGCTTTCCCAATCTGCGCGGCTATGCCGATGTCAGCGACGTCGGCCAAGCGGCACACGACTGGCCTCAGCTCAACTTCATCATCTACCACTCGGGCTATCGACATGTCGGCGAAGGTGCTGATCCGGCCGAGGCGATGGCGGAATTCGATCGCACCGGACGCATCGCGTGGGTCAGCGATCTCGCGGAGATTGCCGAGCTTTACAATGTGAACAACGTGTACGGCGATCTTGGCCAGATCTTTGCCAACAGCACTGTGGCCGAGCCACGCCTTGCCGCGGCGCTGCTCGGCGTGCTGATCAAGGGCATGGGCGCCGATCATGTCACCTGGGGCACCGACGCCGTGTGGACCGGTTCGCCGCAATGGCAAATCGAGGGCCTGCGCCGGCTGGAGATTCCCGAGGAGATGCAGAAGCGTTACGGCTTCGCCCCGCTTGGTGCCGCCGACGGGCCGGTGAAGACCGCGATCTTCAGCGGCAATTCCGCGCGGCTTTACAAGTTCGAACAGCATGCCGCGCTGCCGATGTCCGACCGCTTCGCCGAGTTGAAGCAGCAGTACGAGGCGGCCGGACCGGTGCCGAGCAACTTGCGCTATGGGTACGTGCAGAGGTCTCCGTGACCCGCCTCGCACTGTGCCGACAAGATTCACATGTGAGAAGGCGCGATCGGCGGCGGCTCTAAGCGGCGGCCATTTCCGCTTCCACCCGCCTGATCAGTTCAGGATCCCGGTAGGCACTGCGCGGCTTCAGCATGTGCCAGACCTCGATCGCCAGCCGCTGCACCGATGCATCGCGCACCGCGAGGCGGGACAACGCAGCGGCGAATTGCAGAGAGCGCTCCAGGTCGGCGGGCCTGTCGCCTCTTGTATCGGGATAGGCGAAGTCGGGTACCGCCGCCATGGACCAGGGCGTCTCGATCAGCAGCCTGGTTTCAGCAAGAAACTCCCGGCCGAGCCCGCACAACGGATCCGATTGCGATGCCCGTGCGCCAAGCAGGTGATGCAACAGCACCGCCTCCTTGGCGGCCACCGACATGCCCTGGCCATAAACCGGATTGAACCGGCAAATCGCGTCGCCAATGGGAATCACGCCATCTGGCATGGTGTCCAGGCCTTCAAAATGCCGCCAGACGTTTTCCGGCAAAAGGAACCGCGCCAGCCTGCCGATCGGCTCACTTCGCCTGACCGCGTTGTAGATCGTCGGGGTGGACAGTCCCTGCAGAAATTTCAGCAGCGCATCCCATTCCACCGGTGGACGTTCGCAACCTCGACCAGCCACTGTGAGCATCCAGCGCCCGCCTTCGATCGGGAGCATGACGGCCCGCCGATACGAGTGCGGTATGTCGGGCTGGGTCAGCACCAGTTTCCAATCATTCGGTGCATTCTCCGGCATAGCTACGATCGCCGTGCTGTAGCAAAGGTCGATGCCAATCTTCGTTTCGCGCGGCTGTGGGTGGCCGATCGATTGCAGCAGGTCGAGCGTGAGTTGGCCGCGACCCGATGCATCGACCACGAGGTCCGCGGACAGTTTCTCGACGGTGTCACCGTCCATTGTCGTGCGATATACTGCCGAGACGCGGCCGTTGCGATCGACTTCGAGCTGGCGAACAGCGCTATTCTGACAAATCACGATGTTGCCCCGCTGCAGAGCACGCCGCCGCAACGTCGATTCGATCAGTGGACGGGTCATCGTATAGCCATGCAATCCGAAATCGCGCTGCGGCACCGGATCGCGACCAGGGTACTCCTCACGCAGATCCTGGTTTACTCGCATCGGCACTGCCCCTGCGGCAAGAAAGTCCTGCCCGATGCCGGGATAGAGCTCGCTCAATGCGAGCTGACCGCCTACCAACAGTCCATGTGCGTGCCAACCCTGGGAGGCTCCTGATCTCGGCACTGTGCCGCTGAAAGCGCCATCGCGCTCGAGCACAGTCACACGCTCGAAATAGGCCGAGAGCGCCCCTGCGGCGGCCAAGCCGGCGACACCGGCACCGACGACGATAGCGTGCCTGCCGATGAATGCGGCCGATGTTCCACCATTCTGCCTGGCTTCAACCTGTGCCATCGAAGACTCCTCGCTGCTGCTGAAGGAGCCTGGACCGACAGCATTACTGCGATATGTCGGCACGCAGACTGAATCACTACAAATGTAGCCGAACTCCGGGGACCGACTTTCAGTCGGCGCTGGCGACGCCCTCCGCAGCCATCATCATCGCCACACTGTCCGGTCCCGCGACGTAGTTGAGGAACAGCACCTCGGCTGCGGCCATCGCACATAGCAGCGCTGCCACAAGCAAGAGCCCGGCCCGCTTCTTGCTGCGCACACGGCGCACGTGCTCATCCGACATGGCCCATACGAGTGGCATATCGTTCATCGTCGCTCTCCCGATCGTCTGGAGCGACGTTATGAAAGCGGTCGGCTACCTGCAGTGAGTTGGCTCACATTGACACAGGCCGTCACTCGAGGCCGGCGAGTTGGCGCCATTCGGTCTCGCTGATGGTGCGCACGCCAAGCTCGATCGCCTTGCGCGCTTTCGACCCGGCATCCGCGCCAACGACGACCAGGTCGGTCTTCTTCGATACGCTGTCGGTGACCTTGGCTCCGAGTTCCTCGGCGCGCGCCTTGGCCTCGGGGCGTGTCATCGTCTCCATCGTGCCGGTGAACACCACGGTCTTGCCGCCGATCTCGCTGTCCGTCGTCTGTGCGCGCACGGCATCTTCGATCGTCAGTTCCGCCGCGAGTTCGTCCAGCAGTTCGAGGTTGCGCTCTTCGCCAAAGAAATCGGCCAGTTCCTCGGCAATCGCGGGTCCGATGCCGACGATGTTGTCGAGCTCGCTACGCGCTTCAGAGCCGGCCTGGGAGGCGGCAACCATCTCGGCGCGCCAGTTGGCGAAGCTGCCGTAATGCCGCGCCAGCAATCGCGCATTCGTCGCGCCGATGCGCCGGATGCCCAAGGCATAAACGAAGCGATCGAGCGGAATGCGCCGTCGCGCTTCGATCGCACGCGAGAGATTGCGCGCCGATACCTCGCCCCACCCTTCGCGCTGCGCGATCTCTGCCTCGCGCGCCGGCAGACGGAACAGATCGGCTGGGCTGTGCAACCAACCTTCCTCGTAGAACTCGCGAATGGTCTTTTCCCCGAGCCCGTCGATGTCGAATGCCGGGCGTGACACGAAGTGAATGAGTCGCTCGACGCGTTGCGCCTCGCAGATGAGCCCACCGGTGCAGCGCCGCACTGCCTCCCCCGGCGGCCGTACCGCGTGGCTGCCGCAGACCGGACATACCTCGGGGAACACGAACGGCTTCGCGCCTTTCGGTCGCTGATCGGTTACAACGGAAACGATCTGCGGGATCACATCGCCGGCACGCTGCAGCACCACGGTGTCGCCAATGCGGATGTCCTTGCGGGCGATCTCATCTTCGTTGTGCAGCGTCGCGTTCTGCACGAGCACGCCGCCGACGTTCACCGGTTCGAGCCGCGCCACGGGCGTCAGCGCGCCGGTGCGCCCAACCTGGATGTGGATACCGCGCAATTCGGTCATGGCCTGTTCGGCGGGAAACTTCCAGGCAATCGCCCAGCGGGGCGCGCGGCCGACAAAGCCCAGCCGTCGCTCCAGTGCCAGGTCGTCCAGCTTGTAGACCACGCCGTCGATGTCGTAGCCGAGATGCGAGCGCTGCAGAGCCATCTCGGCTTGAAACGCCGCGGCATCTGCCTCGCTCTTCAGCAGGCGCGACAGCGGGTTCACCTGGAAACCCCACTCGCGCAGTCGCTGCAGATAATGCCAGTGCGTATCGGCGACCGGCTCGCTGGATTCGCCCTGCGCATAGGCGAACATCGACAGCGGCCGCCCCGCGGTGATGCGCGGATCCAGCTGGCGCAGGCTGCCGGCCGCCGCGTTGCGCGGGTTGGCGAATACCTTCTGTCCCGCCGCTGCCTGCGCCTCGTTCATCTTGAGAAAATCGGCCTTGGTCATGAAGACTTCGCCGCGGATCTCGATCAGCGCCGGCGCCTGGCCTTTCAGGCGGTCCGGTATTGCGCTG
This sequence comes from Acetobacteraceae bacterium, assembly GCA_024280945.1. Lineage (GTDB taxonomy): Bacteria > Pseudomonadota > Alphaproteobacteria > Acetobacterales > Acetobacteraceae > JAMXLO01. The sequence continues at coordinate 22,120 of JAMXLO010000103.1, read as the reverse complement.
ATCGTTCGCAGATTGGCGGTGACGTCCTCGCCCTCGGTGCCATTGCCGCGCGTGGCACCGCTCACGAACCGACCCTGCTCGTAGGTCAGGTTGATCGACAGGCCGTCGATCTTCGGCTCGGCGACGAAGGCCAGCGGCGCATCTGTCGGCAGCCCGACAAAGCGGCGAGCACGGGCGCAGAAGTCGGCGAATTCCTCGGCGTTCATCGCGTTGTCGAGCGACAGCATCGGCACGCGATGCCGCAGTTTGGCGAACCCGGCCTCCGGCGCCTCGCCGATGCGCTGCGATGGGGAATCGGCGCGGATGAGTTCCGGGAAACGTGCCTCGAGTGCGGCGTTGCGCCGATGCAGCGCGTCGTATTCCGCGTCGGTGATCTCAGGCGCGTCCTTCTGGTGGTAGAGCCTGTCGTGATGCGCGATCTCGCGCGCCAATTGCTCCAGCTCTGCCGCCGCTTCCTGTTCGGTCAGGTTTTCGATGTCAGGTGGAGGGGGGGTGGCACTGCCCCCTCCCCCTGACCCCCTCCCGCGAGGGGAGGGGGGACGACGGGAAGCATCCTTCATACGGCGGCCCCCAGGAGATCGTCGGCGGCGGCGCGGGCCGCATCGGTCACCGTCTCGCCGGCCAGCATGCGGGCGATCTCTTCGCGGCGCGCCTTGACGTCGAGTTGGTCCACCCGCGTCGACGTCCGGCCACGAGACGCCTGTTTGGCGACGCGCAGATGAGCGCCGCCGCGCGCCGCCACCTGTGGACTGTGCGTCACCACCAGCACCTGGACCCGCTCTGCCACTCGTGCCAATCGGTCACCCACCGCCGCTGCGGTCGCGCCGCCCACATCTGCATCCACTTCATCGAACACCAATGTCGGTACCGGCGAGCCGGACGACAACACGACCTTCAGCGCCAGCATCAGCCGCGACAGCTCCCCACCCGACGCAATACGGCCTAGCGGCCCCAGGTCCTGGCCCGGATTGGTGGCGATGAGGAAGCGCACCGAATCGCTGCCTGACGGTCCCCAGTCAGCCTCGGTCAGCTCCGCCACCTCGGCATGGAAGCGCGCCTTGTCGAGCCTGAGCGGTGGCAGCTCCTTGGATACTGCGCGATCCAGCCTGGCCGCTGCTGTCCTTCGGGCCGCCCCCAGCGCGGCAGCCGCCTGCACATAGGTTTCACGCGTCTCGTGCACGGCCTGCTCCAGCGCCACGACGCGCGCGGCGCCGGTCTCCAACGCAGCCAGGCGCCCGCTGAGCGTGTCCAGCAACGCAGGCAACTCGGCCACCGCCACGGCGTGCTTTCGCGCGACCGCGCGAAGGGTGAACAGGCGCTCCTCCGCCTGCTCCAACAGACGCGGATCGGCATCGGCCTCGCTCGCCAACCGGGTCAGACAGGTCTCCGCCTCGGCCAGAGCTTCCTCCGCACGCTCCAGAGCGGCGAGGGCGGGTTCCGCGGGATTGGCCGCATCCGGCTGTGCGGGCGTGACCATGCGCTGCAGTGCGCGACCGGCGGCACGCAGCGCCGCCGCCGGCGTGGGTGTGCGCCGGTCGTGCGGCGCCAGTTCAGCGAGCGCCGCCGCGATTGCTTCGGCGCGGCGTTCACCCTGCTGCAGGCGCTGGCGCTCGCGCGCCAGCCGATCCTCCTCGTCCTCCTGCGGCGCCAGGGCTGCGAGCTCGTCGACCGCATGACGCAGCCATGCCTCGTCCCTCTCGGCCTCGGCGATCGCCGCCTTTGCCGCCTCCAGCGCGGCAATTGCTTCGCGCCACGTGCGCCATGCTGCGGCGGTGGCGTCACGCAGCGGACGCGCCACACCGAACGCATCGAGCAACCCCGCGTGGCTGGCCGGATCGGCAAGCCCTATCTGCTCATGCTGCCCTTGCACCTCGACCAACAAACCGGCGGCACGGCGCAACAGGGCCACGCCGACCGGCTGGTCATTGATGAAGGCGCGCGAACGGCCGTCCTTGCCGAGTACGCGCCGGAGCACGACGTCCTCTTCGGTCTCCAGACCCTGCTCGACCAGCAGCCCGGTCAGCGGATGCCCGGCCGGAGGCGCGAAGCTTGCGGTGACGCTGGCCTGCTCGGCGCCCGCGCGGACGAGGCCTGCATCGGCCCGCGCGCCCAGCGCCAGGCCGAGGCTGTCGAGCAGGATCGACTTGCCGGCGCCGGTCTCGCCGGTCAGCACCGTGAGGCCGGCGCCGAACGCCAGGTCCAGCCGTTCGATCAGCACCACATCGCGGATGGAAAGTGCGGTCAGCATGCGGCTCGCGCCCGCCGCTCCGGCTCAGAAGATCGAATTCCAGGCGCGGGCGAAGAAGCCGCGGGTGTCCGGCGGACGCGCCGGACCGGGCTGCTGGACAAGGCCGTTGTCGAACAGGTTGGCATAGCTGTCTTCGTACCAACCGCTGCCGGGGTAGTTGTAGCCCAGGACGGCGGCCGTCCTCCTCGCCTCATCCTTGAGGCCAAGCTTGAGGTAGACCTCGGTCAACCGAAACAGCGCTTCTGGCACGTGATTGGTGGTCTGATAATCGTCCACCACGCGTTGGAAGCGGCCGATCGCCGCCTCGTAGAGGTGCTGACTTTCATACCACCGACCGATCTCCATCTCTTTGCCGGCGAGATGGTCGCGGCAGAGATCGATCTTCAGTCGCGCGTCGCGCGCGTAGGCACTGTCAGGGAACCGGTTGACAACCTCCTGCAGGGCATTCATCGCCTGCTCGGTTCCGCGCTGGTCACGCTGGATGTCGGCAATCTGTTCATAGTAGCAGAGCGCACGCAGATAGTAGGCATAGGGAATATCACGGTGCGTCGGGTGCAACTGGATGAAGCGATCCAGCGTCGAGATTGCATCGGTGTAGCGATTGCGCAGGTACTGCGTGTAGCCCTGCATCAGCTGCGCATTCACCGCCCAACTGGAATACGGATAGTTCTGCTCGACCAGGTTGAACTGGTCCGTCGCCGTTTCATAGCGCTGGGCGTTCAGGGCGTCGACGCCGTTGTTGTAAAGGTCCTCGACCGGGGCGACCTGCTTGCTGCTGGTGCTGGATTCGTCCCTCGAGCTACCGCAGCCGCCCAGCAACGGCAGCAGCATGGGCACTACCAGCCACATCCGCCGCAAAGACATGAAATGAATGGACTGCATCGCGCCACTTATAGCATGCGGCGCCATCGCGCGAAGCGCTGGGCTATTCGGCTGCAATCGCCAGGGGCGCAGGCTCGACTTCTCGCCATGCCGCCCGATCAGCGAACAGTGCACGCAACAAGCGGTTGTTCAATGTATGCCCGGAGCGATGGGCGGTGAAGCGGCCTCGCAACGGCGCTCCCGCCAGTGCCAGATCACCCACCGCGTCCAGCAGCTTGTGGCGGACAAACTCGTCCGGCACCCGCAGGCCGGCAGGGTTCAGTACGCGTTCCTGATCGACCACCACGGCATTATCCAGACTGCCGCCCTGTGCGAGTCCGCTGGCGCGCAACTGGTCGATCTCCTCCGCCAAAGCGAAAGTGCGCGCACGCGCAAGTTCATGGCGGAAACTCTGCGGCGTCAGATGCAATGCCAAAGCCTGGCGGCCGATCGCCGCTGCAGTGAAGTCGATCGACAGCGCCATCTCGAAGCCGGTCGGTTCCGGCCGCAGTTCGGCGAAGCCATTGCCGTCGCTGACGCGGACCGGCCGCAGGATCTCGATCACCGGGCGCGGCGCGTCCTGCACAACCGTGCCGGCGCAATCCAGCAAGAATACCAACTGTGCGGCAGAGCCATCGAAGATCGGCGGTTCCGGTCCATCGAGTTCGACCACAGCGTTGTCGATGCCGCAGCCGGCCAGTGCCGCCATGACATGCTCAACCGTGCCGACGCGGGCGCGGTCGTGCTCCAGGATTGTGCAGAGGCGCGTGTCGACCACACGGTCGAAGCGCGCCGGAATGTCGATCCCCAGATCGACGCGACGGAACACGATGCCATGGTCCACGGGCGCCGGCTGGAAGCTGAGCGAGACGCGCTGCCCGGTATGCAGACCGACACCCACACAACCGATTGCCGCCTTCAGCGTGCGCTGGGGCGCCGTCACCGCCTCGCCAACGGCGCCATCTGCCGCCACAGAAAACGCCAGCCCGTCCATCCGCTCCGTCTCTCGACTTCGATTCGTTCAGAAGGTTAGTTGTGCGGTGCGGCACTGGCCAGTCAATGATTGTTTCTGAGTATTTCCCTCTATGCCATTGACTTTATAGCTTTCCTGCTACGACGACTGTCGGCGGAGAAAGGCTGGAATGTCCAGGCCGACCTCTTCTCCGGCAGTCTGCCGCACCGAGGCGCGTGACGGCTCGGGCCGGGGTTCATGCAGGGCTGGCTCCGAGCGCACGGGTGCCGCTTCCGACTGCGATGGCGGCGCTGACGGAAGTCGGCGGCGGAGCACGCCGGTGACCTGGCTGAACAGGCTTGGGCGGGGTGGCTCGGACGACACCGGCGCCGCCGCTGGCGGGGCGAACAGTTCCGAGCGCGAAGCCGCCGCGGCGACGCGCGGATATTGTGCGGCGACTGGGGCAGGTGCGGCCGCCGCGTGAGAGATGGGGTACGGCGCGGTCGAAACCATTGCCTCCATCATTGGCGCGGTATCCGGCATGGTTTCCGCCGCTGCGGCCGTGGCGGGGGACGCCTGCCGCAACGGATGCAGTCCCATCATCATCGGCGCGTGGCCAGGCGTCGCGCTCGCAGGCACCGCGACGGACAGTGTGGCATGCGCCGGCAGCGGTATCGGCTGCGGCATCGGCATGGCACCGCCGCCAACCACGGCGAGACGGGGGCGTTCGTGCTCGGCATGTGCTGGCGTGTCGATGCCGGTCGCCACCACCGATACGCGGATCCGGCCTTGCAATTCCGCATCGATCGCCGAGCCGAAGATGATGTTGGCTTCTTCGTCGACTTCTTCGCGGATGCGGTTCGCCGCCTGATCGACTTCGAACAATGTCAGATCATCGCCACCGGTAATGTTGATCAGCAATCCCCGCGCGCCGGACATGGAGGTGTCTTCCAGCAATGGATTGCTGATCGCAGCCTCGGCGGCGCGGATCGATCGGTTCTCGCCTTCCGCTTCGCCGGTTCCCATCATCGCCTTGCCCATTTCTGCCATCACGGTGCGGATGTCGGCGAAGTCGAGATTCACCAGGCCAGGCGCCATCATAAGATCGGTGACGCCGCGCACGCCCATGTAGAGCACCTGGTCGGCCATCTTGAACGCTTCCTTCCACGTGGTGCGTTCATTGGCCATCCTGAACAGGTTCTGGTTGGGGATAACGATCAGCGTATCTACATGGCGTTGCAGCTCATCAATTCCCTGATCGGCGCAGCGTGCACGTCGCACACCTTCGAAGCCGAAAGGCTTGGTCACCACGCCGACGGTCAGGATGTTGCGTTCGCGCGCCATGCGCGCGATCACCGGCGCGGCACCAGTGCCAGTACCGCCACCCATACCGGCCGTGATGAACACCATATGCGCGCCATCGAGATGACGTGCCAGTTCGTCGGAAGCTTCTTCCGCTGCAGCCTTGCCGATGTCCGGCTTCGCACCGGCACCAAGACCTTGCGTGATGTGCGGCCCCAATTGGATGCGACGATCAGCACGACTGTGGATAAGTTGCTGGGCGTCCGTATTGGCGACGACGAACTCAACGCCCTGCAGGTTCGCGGCGATCATATTGTCCACCGCATTGGTGCCGCCGCCTCCGACGCCGATCACCGTTATTTTCGGGCTGAAGTCGGTGTGCTGAGTCTGCGGTATGGTGAGATTCAGAGTCATGGCGACTTCTCCCCAAGTGGAGCTCCCAGTCGAGCCGAGTCGTTGCAGTCGTTGTTACGCCACAAACTTCGATTCGTGTCGCGGCGACTGAGCGCGCCGGCAAAAAATTCAGGCATCAGACGCGCTCCCGCAAAAAGTTGACGATGCGACGGACGAATCCAGTGGGCCGATCGACCTCGAGATCGACGTCCCGCATGGTGCGTCCTTCACCGGCTGTCCAAGCAAGCAGCCCGGCTGCCGTGGCGAACGCAGGACCGGTTGCCGAATCCGGCAGCCCACGCAGTGCGCTTGGGCGACCAAGGCGCACCTGCTTGTTGAGAATGCGACCGGCGAGATCGCGCGCACCGGCAAGCTGGCAGGCACCACCGGTCAGCACCACGCGTGTACCCGCCGCGCGCGTCAGGCCCGAGTTGTCGAGACGCTCCTTCACCATCTCGAACGTCTCTTCCAGCCGTGGACGAATGACGTTGACCACCATGCTGCGCGGCACCTTGGCGATCTGGTGCTCCTCTTCGCCAACCAGCGGCACGGGCAGCATCTCCCTCTCGTCATCCTTGCATGGCTGCGCATTGCCGTACAGCGTCTTCAATCTTTCGGCGTGCACCACTGGTGTGGAAAGCATCCGCGCGAGATCGTTGGTCACGTGCTGGCCACCAACCGGCAATTGCGCGGTATGCAGCAACTGACCTTCGGCAAATACCGCCATACCCGTGGTGCCGCCGCCCATGTCGATGACCGTTGCACCAAGTTCCCGCTCATCCGCCACCAGCGTCGCAAGACCCGAAGCCATCGGCGCGGAGACCAGTTCCCCGACGTCGAGATCGCAGCGCGCGATGCACGCACCGAGAGAGCGCAGCGCTGTCGACATGGCATCGACGATATGCAGCCGCGCCGTGAGTTCTTCGCAGAACAAGCCACGAGGATCGGTGACACCGTCCGTCTGATCGACGGAGAACGTGAGCGGTAGTGCGTGAATCACTTCGCGCCCGTCGGCGGCGGCACGCACCCGCGCCTCGTGCACCACGCGACGGACGTCCTGTTCTTCCACCGCGCGGCCGCCAACCGGCCACTGAACGTTGAACAGTCGCGATTCCGGCTGCCCGCAGGTGAGGTTCACTGTCACCGAGTGCAGCCGCGTATCGGCCATATCCTCGGCCTGGCCGACCGCAACGCGAATGGCTTTTTCCGCCGCATCGAGATCGACGATGCCGCCGCCACGAATGCCCCGCCCTTTCTGCCAACCAAAACCAAGTGCACGCAGCGAGCCATCGCTCTCGGTACGGCCGATCAGGCAGACGATCTTTGTGGTACCGATGTCGAGCACGCCAAATGGTCCGCTGCGGCCATGCCGCGGGCGCGCTGGCTCATCGGTGTCATTCGGCGGCGGCAGCACGCGGCGGGACATGTCGTTCATGTCGGCTTGTTCTCACCGGGGCGCGGCCGCACAACGAGGCGATCGCCGAGACGCATGTCGATCGCAGCGAGGGGACGATCGAGCAATGCATGGTCCTGCTGCAACTGCATCAGGCGCGCGATCGCCTGAGCCTCGTGACCTTCCGGCAGCATCACATCGGCGCCGTTGTTGAGCCGCAGGTTCCACCGACGCTCGCCAATGCGCACCGCGGCAGTGATGCGCTTCTGCAGATCCGGATGATCTGTCAGTGCGTCAATCAGGGCGGCGGCGGCGGCCGGTGCACCGGGACCGACGACCAGAGGCAACTGGTGGAACTCGGCAAGATGCTCGTTCGTGACCACCGCGCCGGTGCGATCGATCAGGACGAACTTGCCCTGGTTCTGCCAAATGGCGAACGGTCCCCGCTCCTGCAGATAGACCACCACGGTGCTTGGCAAGCGTCGTTCGACCGTGGCGTGCTGTACCCATGACAGCGTTTCGATGCGTTGACGCGCCATCTCGACCGAGAAGCTGAGGATCGGATCGCCCTTGCTGACGCCGATCGCCGCGCGCAGCAACGGTTCCGGCGTGTTGGCGCGTCCTTGGATGACGACGTCAGTGACGCGCAGGCCGGCGGCCGCGGTGGCGTTGCCCAGCCGTTCGCGCAACGTGGCCACCGTGCCGCCGGGAGCGTTGGAGTGGATCGCGCCCAGCACCAAACTCACGACAAGCAGGACCGATGCAACCCAGCCCGCAGGACGCAGCAATCGCTTCTGTCGGCGCAGCAACAGCTTCAGCCGGCCAGGCCGGTCATTCACCGACGTGCGGGGGCCGCGGGCTACACGCGGCATGCTGCATTCTCCACCATCCACGCGCAGAGCTGCGAGAAGTTGATGCCGTGATGCGCCGCCTGTTCGGGCAACAGCGATGTCGGCGTCAGACCGGGCTGGGTGTTGATCTCGAGCAGTACGAGCCGGCCGGGTTCGCCCTTCGTGTCGTCGTAACGGAAGTCGCAACGTGTGGCGCCGCGACAGCCGAGCGCGCGATGCGCCGCCAGCGCGACATCGAGCGCACGATGGTACATATCCGGGTGCACGCGCGCAGGGATAATATGGCGCGAGCCGCCATCGGCGTATTTGGATTCGTAGTCATAGAATACGCCAGCTTCGGCGATGATCTCGGTGACTGCGAGAGCACGGTCGCCCATCACGCCGACAGTGAGTTCGCGACCTGGGATGTATTCCTCCACCAGTGCGGTTTTGCCATAGCGCCAGTTGCACGCGACCTCGGCTCGGCGGTTGTCACCGCGTTTGATGATTTCGACCCCGACGGATGAGCCTTCGCTGACCGGCTTCACCACGTAGGGCAGCGGCAATGGATCGGCTTCTGCCAGTTCATCGGTCGGCACGACGCGACCATGCGCGGTCGGCAGGCCTGCCGCGGCGAAGATCGTCTTCGCCGCAACCTTGTCCATCGCCAATGCCGAAGCGCGCACGCCGGAATGCGTGTAGGGAATGCCGAGCCAATCGAGCACACCCTGGATCACGCCGTCCTCGCCGAACCGTCCATGCAGTGCGTTGAACACCGCATCGGGGCGTGGATTCAGCGCGGCAATGACGGCGCCGATGTCTTCGCCCACTTCGATCGGGGTCACCTCGAAACCGGCCTCGCGCAGTGCAGGGATCACCTGCAGGCCGGTTGAGCGGCTGACTTCGCATTCGGCGGAGATGCCGCCGTAGAGAACTGCGACGCGGGTCATGGGATGGACTGCCCGCTCCCCCCTCCCCCCCGGATCAAGTCCGGGGCAGGCCCCTCCCGCGAGGGGAGGGGGATTGACGGGACGGGCACGCCGATGCGGTGGATTTCCCATTCGAGCGTTATGCCGGTCGCCTCATGCACGCGGCGTCGCACTTCTTCGCCGAGACCTTCAAGGTCAGCGGCAGAGGCATCTCCAGTGTTGATCAGGAAATTGCAGTGCTTTTCGGAGACCTGGGCACCACCGCGCGTCAGTCCACGACAGCCGGTGGAGTCGATCAGTTCCCACGCCTTCATGTCGGGTGGATTGCGGAAGGTCGATCCTCCGGTTCGCGCACGGACCGGCTGCGACGCCTCACGAGCCGTGCGGATTTCTGCCATGCGCGCTGCAATAGCCGCCGGTGCGCCAGGTTTCGCACGCAGTCGGGCGCGTACCACCACGGCACCTTGCGGCAGACGTGAGTGGCGATAGGCAAAGGCGAGATCCGCGGCTGTCATGCGGCGTTGCGCGCCGGTGCGCGTCACGATGTCTGCCCACTCGAGACAGGAGGCGATATCACCGCCATAAGCGCCGCCGTTCATCACCACGGCACCGCCGATGCTGCCCGGTATGCCTGAGAGGAATTCCAACCCGGTCAGCCCGGCGGCAGCAGCATGTTCAGCCACGGTCACGTCGAGCGCCGCGGCGCCGGCAATCACACCGTCGATACCGACGGTGATTGCGCCGAAACCTCGCGCCAGGCGGATCACGACGCCGGGCAGCCCACCGTCGCGAATGATCAGGTTCGAGCAGGCGCCAATCACATGCACGGGAATGTCGAGCGGCAGCGCGCGCAGGAACTGTACGAGATCTATTTCGTCTGCCGGGCGTACCAGCACCTCGGCCGGTCCGCCGACGCGGAACCAGGTGAAAGGTGCCAGCGGGGCACGCACTTGAACGCGACCACGTAGCGGTGGCAGCGCCCCTTCCCCGTGGCCGCGGATCAAGTCCGGGGCAGGCTCCCCTCCCGCGGGGGGAGGCCGGATTTTGTTGGGGTGGTGGTTCATGCAGCGCTCCCGGCGATGCGGCGGTTCTGCAATTCCGCCAGTTCGCCCGGCAATGCGGCGGCCCATTGGGTGATGTTGCCGGCACCGAGGCAGACGACGAAGTCGCCTGGCTTGGCGATGGCATAGACCATCTCGGCGAGACGCACCGGCGATGGCAACGGCACGACGCTGCGATGGCCACGTGCGCGCAGCCCATCCACCAGCGCGTCGCGGTTGACGCCCTCGATCGGTGCCTCACCGGCCGGGTACACATCGGCGACGATGACCGTGCCGGCGTCATTCATGCAGGTGCAGAACTCGCTGAACAACGAATGCAGACGGCTGAATCGATGCGGCTGCACCACCGCGATCACGTTGCGTGCGCCGGCCTGGCGCGCGGCTTTCAGCACGGCGGCGATTTCCACCGGGTGGTGGCCGTAATCGTCGATGACGGTGATGCCGCCCGACTCGCCGGTCTTGGTGAAGCGCCGCTTCACGCCTCGGAACCCGGCGAAGGCACCGCGCAGCGTGTCGTCATCGATTTCCATCTCGATGCCGACGGCAACCGCGGCCAGTGCATTCTGCACGTTGTGCTGGCCGAGCATCGGCAGGCGATACGGGCCCAGCTTGCGCGAACGGTTGCGCGCGCGATCGGTGACGGTGACATCGAACGTCGAGCCAAGCTTGTCGGGCACGATGCGATCGGCGCGTACGTCGGCCTGCGGCGAAAAGCCGTAGGTGATGATGCGCCGGTCCGACAGGCGCGGAATCATCTGCTGCACCTCGGGGTGGTCGATGCAGAGGACGGCGAAGCCATAGAACGGCACGTTGGCGACGAACTGGTCGTAGCCGGCAACCATCGCTTCGGGTGTGCCCCAGTGGTCGAGATGCTCGGGGTCCATGTTGGTGACAACGGCGATCACCGCCGGCAGGCGCAGGAAGCTGCCGTCGCTTTCGTCGGCCTCCACCACCATCCAGTCACCGGCGCCCATCCGCGTGTTGGTGGCATAGGCGTTGATGATACCGCCGTTGATCACCGTCGGATCGAGATGCGCGGCTTCCAGCACCGCAGCGATCAGACTGGTGGTGGTGGTCTTGCCGTGCGTGCCGCCGATCGCCACCGACCACTTCAGCCGCATCAGCTCGGCCAGCATCTCGGCGCGTCGCACCACCGGGATCAGCCGCACGCGCGCCGTGGCGACTTCGGGGTTGTCGGGCTTCACCGCGGATGACACGACCACGACCTGAGCATTGCCGAGGTTTGCCGCGTCGTGGCCGATCGACACCGGAATGCCAGCCTCTCGCAGCCGACGAACATTGGCCGACTCGGCGATATCGCTGCCTTGCACCGAGTAGCCGAGATTATGCAGCACCTCGGCAATGCCCGACATGCCGATGCCGCCGATGCCGACGAAATGGATCGTGCCGATGGAAAGTGGGAGGGCTCTCACAGGGTAGCCTCTTCTGTCACGGCCGGGCTTGTCCCGGCCATCGCTCGCGGCATTGCGGTGGAACTGATGGCCGGCACGGAGGCCGGCCATGACGGAGGGGCGGTCATGGCTTGGCCTCCTGAGGCATGAGTTCCTCCACCAGATCCGCCAATCGCGCTGCCGCGTCCGGGCACGCGATCGTGCGCGCGGCGAGAGCGGCATGGTTCAGCAACTCGGGCTGGGCCAGCAGCGCAGCAAGTTGGCCGCGCAGCGTCGCGGGGGAAAGGTCGCGCTGTAGGAGCATCGATGCGCCGCGGGCCTCGACGAGGGCGCGCGCATTCGCCGTCTGATGCTCGTCGATCGCACCAGGCAGAGGCACGAGAATGGCCGGCCGCCCGGCAATCGCCAGTTCCGCGATGGTGGATGCACCGGCGCGGGCAATCACCAGATGCGCCGATGCAAGCCTCTCGGCGACGTCCGGAAAGAATGGAGACAGATCGGCGTCAACTCCCGCGAGATCATACGTGGCGCGCACCCGATCCAGATCCTCGGGACGACATTGCTGCGCGACCCTGATTCGCAACAGCAGATCGTCTGGGAGCGATGCGAGCGCCGCCGGCACAACGTCGCTGAACACGCGTGCGCCCAGCGAGCCACCGAGCACCAGAAGACGAATGGTGTCGTCGGGTGGCAGGTAGTTGGTTCGCGCAAGCGCTGCGATGACAGGGCGCACCGGATTGCCGGTTACTACGGTTGCCACCTTCGGCACGCGCGTCGTCGCGGCGAAGCTGAGCGCCAGACGATCGGCGTGGCGCGCCAGGAAACGATTGGCGCGGCCAAGCACGGCATTCTGCTCATGCAGAAGCACGGCTGGCCGAGGACGCATCAGGCGCGTCGCCAGCACCGGCGCGACACTCGGATAGCCGCCAAAGCCAACGACGACGCCGGCGTTGATGCGCGCGAGGATGCGTCGTGCCTGAAGCACGCCGCCAGAAAGCGCGATCGTTGCCTTGCCAGCACGCCATGCACCGCGGCCGGCGATGCCGGCGCCGCGGATGACAAACCGTTCCAGACCAGCGAACGCCGGGCTCTGCAGTCCGCCGGAGCGCGCGTCGGTCATCAGCGCGACGCGTCGCCCGCGCGACAACAATTCGCTCGCCAGCGCTTCGGCCGGGAAGAAATGACCGCCGGTGCCACCTGCGGCGATCACGATCGGCAGGACAGCGGGGCCTCTCATGCCGCGTCCGCGTGATGGCGGCGTCGCGTCAGCGCCAACAGCATGCCCATGCCGATTGCCACCGCCAGCGCCGACGAGCCGCCGTACGAGATCAGCGGCAGCGTCATGCCCTTGGTCGGGATGAGCTGCAGCGACGAGGCCATGTTGATGAACGCCTGCAGGCCGAAACCGGCGACCAGGCCGGTGCAGGACAGCACCACGAACAGGTCCTGCTCCTTCAACAGCCGCAGCAGGCCGCGCAGCACGATGAAACCGAACACGGCGATGATGATCAGGCAGACGATCATGCCGAACTCTTCGCCGGCGACTGCGAAGACGAAGTCGGCGTGCGCGTCGGGCAACACATCTTTGACATGGCCTTCACCCGGACCGCGACCGAGCAGTCCGCCGTTGCCGAAGGCCTCCAGCGCAGTGCGCGGTTGATAGTCGGTGCCGATGCCGTTGCCGGGATGCAGGAACGCCTCGACGCGGCGCTGCACATGCGGGAAGAACATGTAGGCGCCGACGCCGCCGAACGCTGCGGTGATCAGCAGCATGGCCACCAGAAACAGGTTCAGGCCGTCGATGTAGAGCTGGGCGAAGAACACTGCGGAGATCACCGCCAGCATGCCGACATCCGGTTGCGACTTGAGCAGCAGTGCGATCGCCAGGAAGACGCCGATCGCCAACAGCTTGCCTGGGAAGCGAGGTGTGCGGCGGCCCTCGCTGATGAGCCAGGCGGCAACCACGGCAAAGCAGGGCTTGAGGAACTCGGAAGGCTGCACCGACAGGCCGGGCAAGGCGATCCAGCGACGTGCACCTTTGATCTCGACGCCGATGAACATGGTCGCGACGGTCAGCGCCAGCGCGATGATGCAGCCGATGATCGCCACGCGCCGGATGCTGCGCGGCGAGAGCAGCGATACGGCGACAACGACCCCGCCGGCGGCGGCCAGGAAGAACACCTGCTTGAGGATGAAGATGTCGCGCGAGGAGCCGATGCGCTCTGCCACTGCTGGGCTCGCTGCCAGCATCATGATGTAACCGAAGCCGATCAGCACGCCGATCGCGCCCAGCGTCCAGCGATCCACTGTCCACCACCAGCGGCCAAGAATCGAATTATCGGCGCGCGAGAGTGTTGGCATCAGGCTGATCCCGCCGTCGAGTGAGCAGGGAAGCGGAACCGCACGATTCGCGACAATGGCCGAAGTGACATGGGACGCTTCATCGGATCTTCAGCGTCGCCAGGCCGACGAGAGCCAGGATCATCGAGATGATCCAGAAGCGGATGACGATCGTCGGTTCCGACCAGCCCTTCTTTTCGAAGTGATGATGCAGCGGCGCCATCAGGAAGATGCGCCGTTTGGTGCGCTTGTACCAGAACACCTGAATGATGACGGAGACGGTTTCCACCACGAACAGGCCGCCCGTGATCATCAGAACGATCTCATGCTTGGTCGCGACCGCGACGGCACCCAGCGCGCCACCCAGTGCAAGCGATCCGGTATCGCCCATAAAGACCGCAGCGGGGGGCGCGTTGAACCACAGGAACCCAAGCCCCGCGCCGATCAGAGCCCCGCAGAACACCGGCAGTTCGCCAACACCAGGCACCGGGTTGAGCTGCAGATAATCGGCGAAGATCCGGTTGCCGACGAGATAGGCGATCAGCGCGAATACGCCGGCACAGATGATGGTCGGCACGATCGCGAGGCCATCCAGGCCGTCGGTCAGGTTCACGGCGTTGGATGCGCCGAGCATCACCAACATTGCGAACAACGGAAACATGATGCCGAGTGGGATCAGCACGTCCTTGAATACGGGTATGGTCAGCGATGTCGCCAACTCGCCCTTCGTGAGCAGCATAAGCCAAACGCCCGCGACCAAGCCGATCAGCATCTGCGCCAGCAGCTTCGCCCGCGGCGAGATGCCTTTGTGGTTCTGCCGTGACAATTTGCGGTAGTCGTCGGCGAAGCCCAGTGCGCCGTAGCCGAGCGTGACGAAGATCACCGCCCAGACATAGGCATTGCGAAGATCGACCCAGAGCAGCGTAGAGATCGTCAGCGCGAACAGGATCAGCACGCCGCCCATGGTGGGCGTGCCCTTCTTCTCGATGAGATGACGCTCCGGACCGTCATCGCGAATCGGCTGGCCATTCGTCTGCTTCGACTTCAGCCAACGAATCAATGGTGGGCCGAGAATGAAGCTGACCACCAGTGCGGTCAGGCACGCGGCGCCCGAGCGAAACGTGATGTAGCGAAACAGGTTGAACAGGATGAACTGGTTGGCAAACGGCCGCGCGAGATCATACAGCATCAGGCAGCCTTTGCATGTGATGGGAGGGCATCGACCACCAGCTTCATCCGGCTGCCGAGACTGCCTTTGATCAGGATAGCGTCGCCCGGCGCGATGGCCCGGACCACCATGGGGGCCAGCGCGGCAGAGTCGGCGGCATAAGCGGTGCGGATGGATTCTGGAACAGAGTCGTAGAGGCCCCGCATCAGCGGCCCGCAGGCGAACAGAGAGTCGGCTGCGGCGGCGACATCGATGGCAAGCGCGCTGTGTTCGGCGGGCGCCGAATCACCAAGTTCCAGCATGTCGCCGAGAACAGCCACACGGCGACGCGCGGGCTGCAGGCGCAGCACGGCAAGCGCGGCGCGCATCGAGGCGGGATTGGCATTGTAGCTCTCGTCCAGCAGCAGCGCTGCGCCGCCGGGAACATCGATTTGCCGGCGCGCGCCACGACCTGCCACCGGCGCAAATCGTTCGACCGCGCGGACGATGGGTTCGGGTGCGGCATCCGCCAGCACTGCCGCGGCAGCGATCGCGGCAAGCGCGTTGATCGCCATATGCCGCCCTGGTGCGCGCAGGCGGAAGTGCAGCCGCTCACACGCGAATTCCGCGGTTACGTCGCTGCCTTCGGCATCCATCGACAGGTGCAGGAGACGCGCGTCCGCCTCGGGTGTCATACCGAAGGTGACGATACGCGCGTTGCCCGCAGCCGCGCGCAGGCGCGGCAGCAACGGCGTGTCCGCCGGCAGCACCGCGACACCGTCGGGCCGCAATGCTTCCAGGATGGCCGCCTTCTCGTCTGCAATCGCCTCGAGCGAACCAAGGAAGCCGATATGCGCCTTTTCCACTGAGGTGATCACCGCGACGTGCGGCCGCGCAAGACGTGCGAGCGGGGCGATCTCGCCGGCGTGGTTCATGCCGATTTCGGCGATGCAGTACTGGGTGTCCAACGGGGTGCGCGCCAATGTCAGCGGCAGGCCCCAGTGGTTGTTGTAGGAGGCAACGGCGGCATGCGTGCGACCGAGCGCGGACAGCAGCGTCCGCAGCATCTCCTTGGTCGTGGTCTTGCCGACGCTGCCGGTCACTGCGACCAGCCGGCCATTGAAGCGCAGCCGCGCGTAGCCTCCGAGACGATGCAGGCCCGCGAGCGTGTCATCGACCCGCAGCGAGGGATCAGCACCCGCGACGTCGCGATGCACCATGGCGCCGGCCGCGCCGTTCGCCAGCGCCTCGGCGACAAAGGCGTGGCCATCGCCATTCTCGCCTGCAAGGGCAATGAAGAGGTCGCCCGCCTGCAGGGTGCGGGTGTCGATCGACACGCCTGTGGCGGCAAACGGCGTATCCATCCTGCCGCCGGTCGCCTCCAGCAGATCCGCCGCTGTCCAGAGCGTGGTCATGCGCCGACCAGCCGCCGTACCACGTCCACGTCGTCGAACGGGATGACGGTGTTGCCGATTGTCTGGCCCTGCTCGTGGCCCTTGCCCGCGACGGCCAGTACGTCCCCGGGCCCGAGGCCATTCAGCGCCTCGGCGATGGCGCGCTTGCGATCGCCGATCTCGCGTGCGCCCGGGCAGGCTGCAAGGATGGCTGCGCGGATGTCGGCCGGGTCTTCGCTCCGCGGATTGTCGTCGGTCACGATCGCCACATCGGCGAAGCGCGCGGCGGCGGCGCCCATGAGAGGCCGCTTGCCACGGTCGCGATCGCCGCCGGCACCGAACACCACATGCAGCCGGCCCGACGTATGTGGGCGCAGCGCGACCAGCAGGCGCTCCAGCGCATCCGGGGTGTGGGCATAATCGACGTAGACGGCTGCCCCATTGGAGAGCCGCGCCGCGAGTTCCAGACGACCCCGCACGCCTTGCAGCGCTGACAGCTGGTCCAGCACGTCACGCTCGCCCACGGCCATGGCGAGCGCGGCGGCCAGCAATGCATTGTCCACCTGGAAGCGGCCCGGCAGCGGCAGCATGACCTCCCGCCGTATGCCAGCCGCATCCAGGCGCAACAGCTGACCATCGGATCGTGGCTGCACTGCCACGATCCGGATCGCGCGGCCGGCGTCGCCAACGGTGCGCAGGTCGAGCCGGCGCCGCGCGGCGATATCGGCCAGGACCGAGAGCGTTGCCGCGTCCATAGCGCTGCTCGCCACGACCGGTGCACCCGCGGGCAACAGGTCGGCGAACAGACGCAGCTTCGCCTGGCGGTAGGCGTCAAGCGAGCCGTGGTAATCCAGATGGTCGCGCGTGAGATTGGTGAAGGCTCCGGCAGTCAGCCGGACGCCGTCCAGGCGAAACTGGTCGAGACCGTGCGAGGATGCCTCCATCGCTGCGTGCTGGATGCCGGCGCGGGCAATCTCGGCCAGGGTCTCGGCCAGACTGACCGGGTCCGGGGTGGTGAGGCCCGGCCCCGGATCGAAGCCCGGCGCGACCAGTCCTAACGTGCCCAGGCTGGCGGCGGGCCGGCCGTTGGCCGCCCAGAGCTGACGGAGGAATTCGACCGTGCTGGTCTTGCCATTGGTGCCGGTGACCGCGACCAGGACGCGCGGTTGGATGCCGGCGAGCGCTGCAGCAAGCTGAGCGAGGCGGCGGCGTGGCTCCGGGTCCTGAAGCAGCGGACGCGGCGGCACGCCAGGTGGCCAGCTTGTGCCTTCCGGCGCCAGCACCGCAACGGCGCCGCGTGATACGGCATCGGCGATATAGAGGCGGCCGTCGTCACGGCTGCCGGGGATCGCGGCAAACAGAAAGCCGGGCACGACGCGACGGCTGTCGGCGGTGACGCCAGCGATGTCCAGACCACCACAAGCTGCGGGGACCGATCGCATGATCTCAGCGAGCCGCAAGGGAAGGAGCGGCCGCGGCCGGTGCGGGGGACGACGCAGCTTCGTGGCGCGGATCACGCGCGATCGGGCGTGCTGGCGCGAGCGGACTTACCGGCAATGTCAGCGCTGGCCGCGGCGCCGGAGCAGGAGGTGATCCGGCGGTCACCGGACCGCGCGGCGCGGCGGGCGGACGCGCCGGCTGCAACGGAATGTAGAGCGCCTGGTTGATCTGCGGCGCGTCCTGGGTATCAGGCAACATGCCCAGCATCGGCGCAACGCGGGCGATCACCCGGCCGGCAGCAGGTGCGGCCACCCAGCCCGCGGTTGAGTAGCCATAGGTGCTCTTATTGCCGTGCGGCTCGTCGACCATCATGTAGACGGCATAGCGTGGCCCGTTCATGGGAAACACGCTGGTGAACGCCGCAACGTTGAAATTCTCCTTGAAGCCGCGCTTGTAGCCGTGCTTTCCAACCTTTTCGGCAGTGCCGGTCTTGCCGCCCGGATAGTAGCCGGCAACTTCCGCCTGCTTGCCAAACCCGTCAGTGACCACCAGGCGCATCAGCCTGCGCATCGTGTCCGCTACGGCTGGCTCCATCACCGGCGCGCCCGCAGGTGGCCGATCACCGGGTGGCAGCGCGACGATGGTGGGACGCTGCAGGACCCCGGTCGCCACCGCGGCCGTGCCGCGAACCACGTGAAGCGGCGAGACCGAAATGCCGTGGCCGAACGCCACCGTCATCGTGACAATCTCTTTCCAGGCCGATGCCGGCTGAATGATCGGCAATCCCGCCTCCGGCAGCTCGATGCCGACCCGGGCGAACATGCCCATGCTCCGGAGCCACGCGCGCTGCCGCTCGCCACCCACCGTTTCGGCGATGCGCGCAGCGCCGAGGTTGGAGGAGTAAGCTAGCACCTCGGGCAAGTACAGGATCCGGTGCTTGCCCTCGAAGTCGCTGATGGTGAACCGGCCGATGTGGATGTCGTGCGCTGCGTCGAATTTGTCCCAGATGTGCACGATGCCGGAGTCCAGCGCCATCGATGCGGTCTGCAGCTTGAAAGTGCTGCCTGGCTCGTACATGCCGGTGACCGCACGATTGAATTTCTGGTCGTCGATCGCCTTCCGATAGTCGTTGGCGTCATAGTCGGGGAGGCTGACCATTGCGAGCACTTCGCCGGTGCGCACATCCATGACAATGCCGCAGCCGCCGATCGCCTGGAAGAAGTCGATCGCCTTGGAAAGCTCGTCGCGCACCACCGCCTGAACGCGCACATCGAGCGACAGTCGCAACGGCGTGTTGTCGTCGAACAGGCGGCGATCAAAATATTTTTCCACGCCCGCGACGCCGTGTTCATCGACGTCGGTGCCCCCGAGCACCTGCGATGCGGTGCGGCCCATCGGATAGTGCCGCTGCTCGGTCGGACGGAAATCGATGCCGGGAATGCCCAGGTTGTTGATCGCCAGTTGTTCGCGTGGGGTGATCTGGCGCTCCAGGTAGACGAACTGCCGGTTGGTGTCCGACAGCCGGGTCCGCGCCTCGTCCTCGTTCAGTCGCGGCAGCACCTGCTTCAACCGGTGTGCAGCATCGGCCGGATCGATGATCTGCCGGGGATCGGCGAACACCGCGACGGTCGGCAACGATATTGCCAGGATCTGGCCGTTGCGATCGGTGATCATGGCGCGCTGAGCGGCAGCCATCGTCGAGTTGCTTTGTTTCGGTGCAGTGAACAGCGCTTCGATGGATTTCTCTGGCCGGTGCGGCGCGAGCGGCTGCAGGATCGTCGCGTCCGCCAACTTGGCGATCACGGCGAGAAACAGCAGGCCGAAACCGAACGCCGCATAGACGAGACGACCGCGGGTCTTCTCCAGCGCGCCACGACGCTGCAGGTCCGGCTGGGTCACGCGCACCATTTCGATGCGCGGGACGGCATCGCCGGTGGCGGCACCACGGCGCCAGGCCGGGGTTTCGCGGGGGATTGCATTCGCTGGCGGGGCGTCGGTCATCGTCAGCCTCCGCCGCCGCCGTTGGAGACCCACTGCGATGCGGTGACTGGCATCGGGCGCGGCAGCGACACGGATCCGTTGCGCGCCATGCCGAGGGCCGAGCCGCTAGTGACAGCGGGCGCCGCCGCCGGGGGTCGTGGTGCTTCGGGGGCGAGCACCGGGCGCGTCGGCACCGGCGTCGGCCGCACCGGTGCGCGCCCTTCTGTCCGCACTTCCGCGATCACCGGGCGCGGCGGCGATGGCGGCGACCTGTGCTCCGGTTCGTGCTCGCGCTCCGGCGGACGCGGCGGTGGCGACGCTGCTGCCACCACCGACGCGGGCTTTGGCGCCACCGGAGCCGGCGGCGGGGGTGGCGGCGGCCTGTTGACCGCGACTGGGACTGGCTTCGGCTCTTCGGGCGGCGCCGCATCGGCCACCGGGGGCAAGGGCGGCGCAGGCGGCGGACTAGCATCCTCGGGTGGCGGCACGGGGGGCAGGCGGTTGTTCAGATCTGCCAGGCTGGTGAATTGCCCTGGCGCAACCGTCTTCAATGCCAGGAACTGATCCGCCAGGACCTGCAGCCGCTGCGGGTCGTTCTGCAAAGTCCACTCGGCATGCAGAACGCGAATGCGCTCGCGCCGTTCGTTGGTTTCGCGGACGATCTTCTCGATTGCATGATCCAGCACCTGCACGCGGTGCTTGGCCTGGTAGAGGTAGAGGCCCGATCCGCAGGCGAGCAGAAAACAGACCAGGGTGAACGGCCGGATCATGCGACGACGCGCGCCATTGCACGCAGCCGCGCGCTACGGGCGCGCGGATTGATTGCTGTCTCCGCCGCAGTCGGACGCAGCGGGCGGGTGGTGAGCAAACGGAACCGGGGGGCCGGGCGTGCAGCAAGGCCGCGCAGATCGTGCCGCGACGGTGATGGCGCGCGACCGGCGGCCTCGGTCATGAACCGCTTGACGATGCGGTCTTCCAGCGAGTGGAACGAGACCACGACCAAGCGGCCGCCAGGGGCCAGAAGCTCACTCGCCTGCGCCAGCGCGCGCGCGACCTCGCTGAGTTCATCGTTCACGCTGATGCGCAGTGCCTGGAAGCTGCGCGTCGCCGGATCGATGCCGGAGCGGTCGGGCGGCAACACGCCGCGGATGATGGCGGCGAGGCGGCCCGTCGTGGTGATCGGCGCCTCGGCTCGGGCAGCAACGATGGCATGTGCAATCCGCCGCGACGCACGCTCTTCGCCGAGTTCGTACAGCAGATCCGCCAGTTCGCGTTCGGGCAGCGTATTGACGAGGTCCGCCGCCGTTCGGCCATTGCGGCTCATGCGCATATCCAACGGGCCGTCGGTGCGGAACGAGAAGCCGCGCGCCGAGTCATCGAGCTGGAACGACGAGACGCCCAGATCCAGCATGACGCCGTCCAGCGCCGCGACCCCATTCTCGGCCAGCAGCGCCAGCATGTCCCCGAACTGACCCTGGATCAGATGCAGCCGGCCGGAATATCGCGCGGCGAGCGCGGCACCGCGCGCGATCGCATCAGGATCGCGGTCGATCGCCCAGACCGTGCAGGGCACCGCTTCAAGCAGGGCGACCGCATAACCGCCACCGCCGAACGTGCCGTCGAGATACACGCCACCGGCGTGCGGTGCCATCAGGCGAACGACGTCCGGCAACATGACGGGAATGTGGGTCACTGCGAACCGCTCCCGGGCAGCGTCAGCCCATGGGTCCTCGCCCGCTCGCGTGCCTCGGCTCGCCGGCGCTCTGCCGCCTCGGGTTCCCAGATCTGGAAGATGCGGCCGAGACCCATGAATACCACGGTCTCACCAAGTCCAGCATAGCTGACGAGGTTATCGGGCAGGAGGATTCGACCTTCCTTGTCGGCTTCGACCGGGAATGCATCCGAATAAAGTGATGCTGCCAAGTCATCGTGAGCCTGACTGAACAAATCGAGTCGGTTCAATGGCTTGGCCAGTGCTTCAAATTCAACGGTTGGCCAAGCTTCGATGCAGCGATGCTGATGCGATGGCCGCAGCACGAGGTGCGTTCCGTTGTTGTCGTCGCGAGCGCGCAATGAGGCACGAAACGAAGCCGGAACAGAGACGCGGCCCTTGGCGTCCAACCTGTTCTGGTGGGTGCCAAGGAAGCTCGCCATCCGTACCTGGTGCCTTTCCGGCCCGACGCCCCTCTGCGCCAGCCTGTTTGGGATGGCATGGGATAGCATGGGCGATTGTGGGCAGCAAGGACATTTGCTCCCCACGGCTGGAGATTTTGCCTAGGTATCAGCGGGTTAAGCGCATGATTGTTGTGCTTTTGTTCCTGTGGATCAATTTGGGGGCGAAATGCCAGACGGCCTGTAAGCCGGGTTCTGTCCGCACCGTTTTGGTGCGGGACGGCCATTCCTCTAGGACGCGCCTTGCGGCGCGCCTCGCGCGACCT